>DATKKF010000051.1:0-48838 GCA_035543115.1 Myxococcaceae bacterium | reverse complement strand
CGGGGCCGGAGAGCCCACGTCGGACCGGGACCCCGTCCGACCGGCCAGGAACGCGATGCCCCCCACGCCAGCGACGACCGCCACCCCCACCAGCGCCAGCACCACCCGGCGGCGGGCACCGATCGCGGCCGCCAGGGCCTGCATCTCCTCGGCCGGGGCCTGGGTCACCACGCTCTGCCGGGCTCCAGGCGCGGTGGCGGAGGAGGACTGGCGGTTGGCCGGGGTCCGGGTCGGAGCGAACGCCTCGTCCTCGGGCACGAGCGGGGCGCCTCTGCCCGAGGGCAGGGTCTGCTGCAGGAGCCGGCCGGGCCCATCGGCCCGGGTCTGTTGTCTGCCGGCGCTCCGGGCCGTGGCCTCGGGGCGCGTGCTGGTGGGGCCCACCGCGGACACCAGCTGGAGCGGGGCCATCGGCTCGGTGTCCTCCTCCGCCGCGGCGTCTTCCGGGAAGAGCGAGCGGATGAACAGACCGACGTCGGTGTCCTCGGGCGTGCGCGTCGCGCCGATGACGTAGGTGAGCAGCCGCCGCTCGAGCTCGGCGGCGTTCTGGAAGCGGCGTGCCGCGTCGCGCTGGAGCGCGGTCATCACCGCGTCGGAGAGCGCCGGCTCCACGGCCGGGTTCAGTGATGCCGGAGGGGCGATCTCCCGCTCCTGCACCGCCCGGAGCACCGCCACGTCGCTGTCGCCGTCGAACAGCCGGGCCCCGGTGAGCAGCTCCCACAGCGTGATTCCCAGGGCGAAGAGGTCGGTCCGGGCGTCCACCGGGTCGCCGCGGGCCTGCTCCGGCGCCATGTAGGCGAACTTTCCCTTGAGCATCCCCGCGGTGCTGGCGCGGTTGCTGGCCTTGGCGATGCCGAAGTCGGTCAGCTTCACCGCGCCCTCGTAGGAGACGAGGACGTTGTGCGGGGTGACGTCGCGGTGCACGAGGCCGAGCGACTGGCCGTGCTCGCTGAGCCGGTGGGCGTAGGCCAGCCCACGTGCCACCTCGAGGGAGATCTGCGCGGCCAGCACCGGGGGGAAGGCGCGGCCGAGGAGGCGCGTCCGCCGGTGGAGCTCGGCCAGGGACTTCCCCCGCACGTACTCCATCGCCAGGTAGTAGCTGTCCTCGTGCCGGTCGAAGTCGAAGATGTGGACGATGTTGGCGTGGTTCAGCTTCGAGGCGACGCGGGCCTCGGCGATGAACATCTGGACGAAGCTCGGATCGTCCGCCAGCGCGGCGCGGATCCGCTTGATGACCACCTGCTTCTCGAAGCCCTCGGGCCCGTGGGACTGCGCGAGGAAGATCTCCGCCATCCCGCCCTCGGCGAGCTTCCTTCGGATGACGTACCGGCCGACCGGGGTGCCAGGCGCGAGGGACACGGGGGAGACTCTTCACGTTAACCCGGGGCGAGTCCCTCAGTCTCGCCCGCCCTTGCCGCCATCGTCCGGTGGCCTCCGGTGCTTCCGCCGCGTCAACATCTGGATGGTGGCGGTGTAGAGCTGCTCCTCGGTGTAGACGCGGCGTGAACGGCCCTGGGCGTGGGTGGCCGGCGGGCGCTCGAGCCAGGCGAGGACGCGCACCGGGCCGTGGTGGGCGAAGGGGGCCATCACCTCGGGCGGACACTGTCGCAGGTAGCGCCGCAGCACCGGGCGGAACGAGCGAGAGAACCTGCCGCCCAGCCGGGCGTGGCGACGCGACGGGTCCAGCGTGCCGTCGAAGTCCGGGCTCACGTGGTACAGCTCGTGAAGCAGGGTCTCGATGCGCTGCTCGGGCCGCGCGTCGCGGAAGAAGAGCGGGCGCAGGGTCACGCAGTAGAGCATCCGCCGCCCGTCGACCCGCACCACCGGCTTGCGCGCCCCGGCGTGGTCGTGGCTCTTGCTCCGCGCGAAGGCCAGCGGCTTCACCGAGCCGCGGGAGGCCCGGCGCGCCTCGCCGGCCACCACCAGCACCTTCGCCGGCACGAGGTGGGCGAACTCGGGCGAGCGCACCGCGAGGTCGCGCATCAGGGCGCGGATGGCGCGGTTGAGATTGAGGGGCCTCGACGAGGGGGGCACGCCGCAGCGTGGATGCTACAAGAAGTCCCCCAGGTGATGGTGCGTGACGGTGTTCCTCCTCGGACAGGACCCTGAGGCCTTTCCGCCACCCGAGCGGGCGGACCGCTCGGGGCTCCTGGCCATCGGGGGAGACCTCACGCCCGTGCGCCTGCTCGCGGGGTACCGGCGCGGCATCTTCCCCTGGTACTCGGAGGGACAGCCCATCCTCTGGCACTCGCCGGACCCGCGCTTCGTGCTGCTTCCCGGGCAGCTGCACGTGGCCCGGAGCCTCCACAAGACCTTGCGCCGGGGAACCTACGAGATCCGCGCCGACACCGCCTTCGAGGAGGTGCTGCGCGCCTGCGCCGAGGCGCCCAGGCGCGGGCAGGACGGGACCTGGATCACCCCCGAGATGCACGCCGCCTACATCGCGCTGCACCGGCTGGGGCACGCGCACTCGGTCGAGGCCTGGAAGGACGGGGCGCTGGTGGGCGGGCTGTACGGCGTGGCGCTGGGGCGGGTCTTCTTCGGCGAGAGCATGTTCGCGACGAGCCCCGATGCCTCGAAGGTGGCGTTCGCCACCGCGGCCCGGGCGCTGTTCGACGCCGGATGCATGCTCATCGACTGCCAGGTGGAGACCGAGCACCTGGCGCGATTCGGGGCGGCCGACATCTCGCGCCGGCGCTTCCTGCAGCTGCTGGGACCGGCGGTCACCGGCGTCCCGCCGCTGCATCCGGTGTTCGCATCGCTCGGCGCTCCGCGTTAGGACGGCAGTCGTGGACGCCTCGACCGAGATTCCCGCCGCTCCGAACCCGGCCACCCGGTGGGTGGTGGTGGGCGTGCTCGCCCTGGCCGCGCTGCTGGCGTTCGGCGTCCGCGGGCTCCTCGCCGCCCGGGTGGTGCAGTCGCGGGCGGTGGCGATGATCCGCGCCGGCAACTTCGCCCAGGCCCTCGAGGAGGCCGACCTCCGGCTCTCGCACGAGCCGGACGACCCGCATCTCCGCGAGGTGGCGGTGCTGGCCGCGCGCTCGCACGTGGAGGCCCTGCTGGAGCGGAAGACGCCGGTGGCAGATGTCGCGGCGTGGCTCGGGGACCAGCTCGCCCGCCGCCCGTACCTTCGCCCTGCGCTCGCCGGTCGCCTGGCCGAGCTACAGGGAGAGGCGAAGGGCGCTGCCCGGCCGCCCGCGGCTGGAAAAAACTAGGAGGAACGGGGGAATGGGGGGAATGATTCGCGCCGCCTCGCAGTTTCAGAGGCCGGGCTGCTGGATCTTCCCCCCGGTTCAGCGCCCGCCGGTCTGAGCCGTCGGCCTCCGGGCCGCGGCTCGCCGGTTTTTTTTGCTACCAGCCCGGGACCTCGCCGTCGCGCACGTGGCCGAGCGCCCTGCGCACGGGGGCCTCGAGCTTCTCCGGATCGAGCACCACCTTGCCGTCGTGCACCGCCCGGATGGCGGGCACCGGGACGGCGATGTCGCCGGCGTTCTCGATGTAGATGATCAGCGCGGGGTTGGGCCCGCTTCGCAGCTCGCGGACCGCGCCGACCGGATCTGTGCCCTCGGCGGTGTAGACCTGATCCCCGAGGCGGATGGCGGCGTAGTCGGGCGTGGGCATGGTGGGGGAGGGTACCACCTGACTGGTGGCCGGGGAGCGCCCGGGAGATCCTTTTCCGGGCGGTCCCGTTCAAGGCGGACGATGCGTCCGTTCCATCGCCTGCTCCCGCGCGATCCCCGCCTGCTGCAGATCGCGTTCCTCGCCAGCTTCCTGGTGCTCGGGGTGGCATTCCTCGGTCTGCAGATCGAGCCGTGGATGCCGCCGCTGCTCCTGGCCTCGACCTGTGCGGTGCAGTGGGCCTGCGAGCGTCTGCTCCGGCTGCCCTCGAGCGGGTTCCGCTCTCCCCTCATCACCGGGCTCGGGCTGTCCTTGCTCCTGCGCACCGACGCGATCTGGGTGCCGCCGCTCGCCGCGGCCATCGGCATCGGGGCCAAGTACCTCGTCCGGGTGCGCGGCAAGCACGTCTTCAATCCCGGGATGCTGGGGCTGACCAGCTGCATCCTCCTCACCGGGCATGCGTGGTGCTCGCCGAGCCAGTGGGGCGAGGGCATGGTGCTCCTGGCCTGGTTCGCGGTGCTCGGGCTCGCGGTGGTTTCAAGGAGCTTCCGCGCCGACGTGAGCCTCGCCTTCCTGGGCAGCTGGGTGCTCTTGAAGCTGGGGCGGGTGCTGTGGCTCGGGCAGCGTCCGGCGGTGCTCGGCCACCAGTTGCTGGTGGGGAGCCTCATCCTCTTCACCTTCTTCATGATCTCCGACCCGAAGACCACCCCCGACCGCCGGTCGGCGCGGATCGGCTTCGGCGTCGCGGTGGCCGTGCTCGCCTTCGTGCTGCAGCACCAGGCCTGGGTGATGAACGCGCCGGTCTGGGCGCTGCTCGCTCTCTCGCCGGCGGTACCGCTGCTCGACCGGCTCTTCCCCGCCTCCCGCTTCACCTGGCCCTCCGGCCAGCCACCACAAGGAGTCCTCGCCGTGCCTGCCCCCGCCGTCCGTCGTGTCGCCCCGCTGCTCGTCCTGCCCCTCCTGGTGCTGCTGCACCCCCTGCCTGCCTCGGCGTTCTGCGGGTTCTACGTGGGCAAGGCCGACACCCAGCTGTTCAACGAGTCGTCGCAGGTGGCGCTGGTGCGCGACGGCGACCGCACGGTGCTCACCATGAGCAACGACTACCGCGGCCCGCTGACCGAGTTCGCCCTGGTGGTGCCAGTGCCCACCGTGCTCGAGCGCGAGCAGATCCACGTGGGCGACCGGAAGCTGCTCGAGCACCTCGACGCGTACTCCGCGCCGCGACTGGTGGAGTACTTCGACCCCGACCCGTGCATGCGTTACTACCCGATGGCCAAGGCCGCGGCGGGAGCTCCCTCCGCCGACATGGCGCGCTCCGTCGCGGAGAAGAAGCGTGACGAGGCGCTGGGGGTCAGGGTCGAGGCGAGGTACAGCGTGGGCGAGTACGACATCCTCATCCTCGGGGCGAAGCAATCCGAGGGGCTCGAGATCTGGCTCCGCGAAAACGGCTACCGCGTCCCGGGGAAGGCCGCTGCCGCGCTGCAGCCGTACATCCGCCAGGACATGAAGTTCTTCGTGGCCAAGGTGAACCTCGAGGCCCAGCGGGACAGCGGGGTGCAGTACCTGCGCCCCCTGCAGATCGCCTACGAGTCGAAGAAGTTCATGCTCCCCATCCGGCTGGGCATGGCCAATGCCGCCGGGCCCCAGGACCTCATCGTCTACGCGCTGACCCGCCGCGGCCGGGTGGAGTCCACCAACTACCGCACCGCCCGCGTCCCCTCGGACGTGAACATCCCGCTCTTCGTGAAGAGCGACTTCGGGAAGTTCTACCAGGACGCCTTCGCCCACTCGGTGGACCGGGAGGACCGGCGGGCAGTCTTCACCGAGTACGTCTGGGACATGGGGTGGTGCGACCCCTGCGCCGCGCAGCCGCTGAGCCGCGAGGAGCTGCGGCAGCTGGGCGTGTTCTGGCTGGAGGACGGCCAGTCCGGCTCGCTCGCGCCGACGTTCCGCCGCGGCCCGTCCGGCGGGCCGACCAACGTGCTGCTCACCCGGCTCCACGTCCGCTACGACGGCGCACACTTCCCCGAGGACCTGGTGTTCCAGGAGACGTCCGACCGGAGCAACTTCCAGGCGCGGTACATCCTCCAGCATCCCTTCCAGGGGGCGTCCGAGTGCAGCGCGATGGACGACTACCGCGAGCGGCTGCGAGATCGGCGGAGCAAGGAGGCCGAGACGCTGGCCTCGCTCACCGGCTGGTCGATGAAGGACATCCGGACGAAGATGGGCCCCGACGGCGCGGAGGTGAAGAACCCGCGCCCCTGGTACCGCCGGCTCTGGAACGAGTAGGCCCGAGTTTCCCGGACGCCGGTGGCCGCTCAGGTGACCGCGCCGTTCGCGTGCCGCTCGACGAGGCTGTACAGGTACCCCGGCACTGCGGGACGGCGGACGTGCTCCACCACCGTCTCGTCGGTGAGCCCGTCCTCCTGCGCGTCGTGGAGCAGGAGCAGCTGGACGTCCAGGTCGCCGCGGGCGCGGAGCGCGTCCATCACCCGGGCGCGCGGGCGACGCTCGAAGTCGAGCACCACGAAGAGCCGGGTGCCGGCCTGGAGCAGCCCGAGGATCTCCACCGCCTCGTGCGCCGTCGACGCGAGATGGAAGGGAACGTCGTCCCAGTCCAGGCGCTCCGCGAGCTCCTGGCGCGTCTTCCCGTCCTCGGATGCAACCAGCACCACGTCCTGCTTCACCGGCTCACCCCCAATGCGTTGCAAACCGAGAAAAGCGGTCCGGGTCGTAGCATGTGCTGCACCCGTCGCTCCACACCGAAAGCGCAGCACTTTCGTCGCTGGGTAACCCTGCATCCCCCCGGTTCGCCGGGGCGGTCGCGGCCGACCCTCGGGTCGACTCCGCCGCCAGCGGAAACGACGCCACCCCGGGGCCCGACGGCGAGGTCAAGACGTCCCGAACCACGTCCTCTGCTGCTAGACACGGGCAGGGTCCCTCCCGAGCGGCCAGGCGACGGCCGCACGCCCGACACCACGAGCGCGCCCACCTGCTCGCTGGATCTACAGAACCCCGCTGAGCAGCACGCGGTGGACGCAGCTCGCGTCCTGCTCCCCGAGGCTCCACAGCGCCATGGTGGTCATCCGGAACGTCGGCGAGGGCACCAGCGCGCGCGCGCCGGCGGCGACCTCGATCTCGGCCTCGGGCGGCACCTTGCCGATCACCGCGTGCGGCGTGGCCTGGTACACGTCAGGCGCGAGCTTGAGCCCGAACTCGACCAGCCGGTCCTGGAGGATCAGGAGCGAGGTCGCCATCTCGTCGTCGGGCGCGAGGTAGACATAGCGGGTCTGGGGGAAGCGGCGGAGACCGACGAAGCGGCCGATGATCGGGCCGGTCTCCTCGCCCACCGCCTCGAGCACGCGGCGCACCTCGGCCAGGTCCTGCGGGGGGAGCGGGCCCACCGAGCCGATGCCCACCGGGACCTTCTGGCTGGTCCGGCTGACGATGCGGCGGACGGCGAGCACCTCGCTGCGCACCGGCTCGGGCACCTCGATCACCACCCAGAGCTCGGGCGCTCGCGGCGCCCGGGAGGGAGCGGGCAGCGGATCCGGTCCGGGGCGATGATCCTCTCCCATCAGTGGCTCCGGGCCGGCGCCGGGCGGCCACGGGACGCGCGCCGGCGGTGTACGCGGACCTCGGATTGGGGAACCGTGACGCCTCTCCTGGCCGAGCGAGGTACCACGGGGGGGTGACGCCTCCGAGCCACCACGCGCCCGGTCGACGGACTCTCATCGCTGGGGCGGATCCGCTGACCCAGCCCGCTGCATCGCGCTGGAACACGCGGCGCCTTCGATGGACCGCCTCGCAGCCCGGCTGCTCAGGCCGAGGCTTGCTTCTGCGCCGGCGGCTCCTCGGCCACCTGGGCCTGCTCGGTCGGGACGCGGACCTCGAACGTGGTGCCCTGGCCCACGGTGCTCCGGACGGAGATCTTCCCGCCGAGCTTCTGCACCACCGCCTGGCAGACGCTCAGCCCGATTCCGGTGCCGATGCCCACCGGCTTGGTGGTGAAGAACGGCTCGAAGATGCGACCCTGCGCCTCCTCCGGGATGCCGCAGCCGGTGTCCGAGACGCTGAGGATCGACTCCCTGCCGTCGGTCCCGGTGTTCACCCGGATCTCGTTGTCCCGCGGGTCCTTGTCCCCGAGCGCCTGCATCGCATTCACCAGGAGGTTCATCACCACCTGGTGCAGCTTCCCCCGCGGCGCGCGGGCCACCGGAGCGGCCCGGAGGTCCTTCACCACGCGGGCCCGGCTGGCCAGCTCGCGCTCGGTCAGGAGCAGGGTGGAGGCGGCAATGTCCGCCAGGTCCACCGGCTCGAGCACCTGGTTCTCGTCCGCCCGGCTGAAGGTCTTCAGCTCCTGGACGATGGTCCGCACCCGCTGTCCGCCCTCGCTGGTCTCGCCCAGCAGCGCGTCGATGTCGTCCAGCGTCTGCTGGAATCCGATGCTCTCCTCCAGCGAGCGGCCCGACTGGGGCGAGATGCGGTAGGCGTCGATGACCTGCTTCACGTCGTCCACGTAGCTCTTCAGCGAGGTGAGGTTGCTGAGGATGAAGGCCAGCGGGTTGTTGATCTCGTGCGCCACGCCCGCGGCGATCTGCCCGATGGCGGCCAGCTTCTCGCTCTGGGCCAGCTGGGTGGCCATGCGGCGGTCGCGCTCGGCGTCGGCGAGGCGGATGAGGTTCCTCACCCGGGCCACCAGCGCGCGACGCTGGATGGGCTTGTGGAGGTACTCGTCCGCGCCGGCCTCGAGGCCCTGCAGCTCGCTGTCGGCGTCGTTGAACTCGGCGGTGAGGAACACCACCGGCATGCGGGCGCAGGCCGGGTTCTGGCGGATCCGCCGGCAGACCTCGAACCCGTCCATGTGGGGCATGCGGATGTCGAGCAACACGAGATCGACGCCGCCCTTCTCCACCTGCTCCAGCGCCTCGGCGCCGCTGAACGCCCCGAGCACGCGGAAGCCCTCCGCCTTCAGGTAGGCCTGGACGAGCCGGACGTTCGCCGGCTCGTCGTCGACCACCAGGACTTGCGGCGGCTGCTGGTCCCGGTGTGGGCCCTCGTCGTAACGCCCCTTCAGCATTGGGGAGAGGATCGCGTCCTGAACGCCATCACTGCAAGTGGTGGGGCCGGTGCTCAGGCGGCGGTCGGCAGAGGGGACGTCGCCACTTCGCCCACCTCACCCGACCTCCGGGTGGGGAGGCAGAAATCGAACAGGTCGGGCGGGAGCGGGGACTCGAATTGCAGCGGCGCCCCGGTGGCGGGGTGCGGGAACCCGAGCCGGGCGGCGTGGAGCGCGTGCCGGGGCAGGCGCAGGTGCGCCCAGGCCTCGGGCTCGAGGCACCGCTTGCTGAAGCGATCGAAGTAGCCCGGGTCGGGGCCGTAGATCTTGTCCCCCACCAGGGGGAAACCCGCCTCGCGGGCATGGATCCGGATCTGGTGCTGCCGACCCGTCTCGGGGAAGCAGCGGAGGAGCGCGAACCGAGCGCCGTCACGGACGAAGCGGCGCTCGACCAGGAAGCGGGTGCGGGCGGGCTTCCCGGCGCGGGCGTCGATGCGGACCGCGATGCGCACCTCGGCGGTGCCCTCGGCGATGGGAGCGTCGACGGCGAAGGCGTCGGGCGGATGGCCCTCGACCACGGCGAGGTACTCCTTGTGGACCTCTCCGGACTGGAACGCGCGCATCAGGGCCCTCGAGGCCTCGGCGCCGCGGCCACAGACCAGGAGCCCGGAGGTCTCGCGGTCCAGCCGGTGCGCCGGGTCCGCCCTGAGCAGAGGCCCGTGCCTCCGCTCGAGCAGCTTCACCAGGGTGTTGTGGTGGTAGCGGGCGGTGGGGTGGATCGGCAGCCCCGCGGGCTTGTCCAGCACCAGCAGACTCGCGTCGAGGTGCAGCTCGACGATGTCCTCGGGCACCTCCGGCTCGGCCTGAGCGCGCCGGCGGAGGGTGAAGGTGAGGCCCGGGTGCACCCGGGTGCTCGGCTTCAGGGGCCGGTCGGCGACCAAGCTCCGTTCCAGAATGCGCTGGACCCGGGTGCGCGAGAGCCGGCGGATCTTCTCGCAGAGATAGCGGTCCAGCCGCCAGCCAGCGTAGTTGGGCTCGACGGTGAAGGTCACGTCGACGAAGCCGGTGACCTCGGGAAGCGGGGGCGTGGACATCGGGAGCCCCTCCTCCTTAGCGGGAAGGCGGACCCGCAGGTCAAGGACCCCATCCCGAAAGCGGCCGGGGTCGAGGTCCTGCTGAGCGTGGCCAGGAGCTGGTCGGTGTTGACCGGCTTGAGGCCGCGGCGGGAGAAGCCCGCGCGTCCCTGGCTCCGCTCACCCGTCATCTCCGGTCGGCCCGCCGGCGCGGCGCAGCGGTGCTCCGGCGAGTGACTCACGGGCCCGCTCGGCGGCGCGGGACACCTCCTGCTCGTGCACCAGTGACTCGAGCTCGTCGACCCGCAGCGGCTTGACCAGGTGGCGGTCGAATCCCGCCTCGCGCGAGGCCCGGCGGTCCACCTCCTGCCCGTAGCCGGTGGCCGCGACCACGCAGGCCCCAGGGGCCATTGCCCGGAGCCGGCGCGCCAGCTCGTACCCGTCCATTCCCGGGAGCCCGAGGTCCAGGAGCGCGAGGTCCGGCAGCCGCTGCTCGGCCAGGTACAGGCCCGCGGGCCCGTCGTGCGCCACCTGCACCTCGTGGCCGAGCAGGGTGAAGAGCTCTCGCAGGCTCTCCGCCGCGTCCACGTTGTCGTCCACCACCAGGACGCGGAGCCGGGCCCGCGGTCGCCGCACCGGCGGGTCCTCGCTCCTCTGCTCACCCCCGTCGCGGCCCTCGCGGAGGGCGAGCAGCGGAAGCCTCACCAGGAAGGTGCTCCCCTGCCCAGGCCCGGCGCTCTCCGCGGTGACGGTGCCCCCGTGCAGCTCGACCAGGCTCTTCACCAGCGCGAGCCCCAGCCCGAGACCGCCGAGCGCGCGGTCACTGCCCTGGCGGCCCTGGAAGAACCGGTCGAACAGGCGGGGGAGCAGCTCCGGGGCGAGACCGATGCCGTTGTCGCTCACCCGCAGCACCACCTCTCCGGCCTCGGTCCGGGCGTGCACGCGCAGGTTCCCGCCCGGATCGGTGTACTTGGCGGCGTTGGTGAGGAGGTTGGCGACCACCTGCGAGAGCCGGGTGGGGTCGGCGAGAATCCGCATCCCCCGGCCGGGCACGTCCACGGTCAGGCGGTGACGCCGCTCCTCGATCAGCGGGCCGGCCGTCTCGATGGCCTGGGCCACCACCGCGCCCAGCTCCACCGGCTCTCGCCTCAGCTCCACCTTGCCCCGGGCAATGCGCGAGACGTCGAGCAGGTCGTCCACCAGCCGCGAGAGGTTCCTCACCTGCCGCTCGATGACCGCCCGCTCGCGCTCGAGCAGCGACGGGGCGCGCAGCTTCATGAGGTGAAGCACGGTGACCAGGGGCGCGAGCGGGTTGCGCAGCTCGTGACCCAGCATGGCGAGGAACTCGTCCTTGGCCCGGCTGGCCTCCTCCGCCTGACGCCTGCTCGCCACCAGCTCGGTGACCTCGGTGGCAACCACCACGATGCCCTCGACTCGCCGGTCATCCTCGCGGAGCGGCTCGGTCACCAGGTGGAAGAAGGCCTCCTCGGGCGCTCCGGCCGGGCCGCGGTTCAGCACCGCACGGTAAGCCGGCGAGGCGAAGGGCTCTCCCGTCTGGTGGACCCGGTCGACGATCTCGATCGTCCCCTGCCCCTCGAGCTCGGGGAAGGCCTCCCGGAGGGTGCGACCGAGGAGTGGGCGCTCACCCATCATCTCCAGAAAGCGCTGGTTGACGAACTCGAAGCAGTGCTCGGGCCCGGTCATGATCGCGATGCCCACCGGGGCGTCGCGGAAGATGGAGCGCATGCGCTCGGTCTGGCGCTCCTCGACCACCCGGAGCTTCGCCCGGACGAGCCGCGCGTCCACCCGGGCCATCAGCTCACGGGCGCTGAAGGGCTTCACCAGGTAGTCGTCGGCGCCTGCCTCGAGCCCCTCGCTCCGGGACTCCTCACCGGCGCGCGCCGAGAGCATCAGGACCGGCAACCGGCGCAGCGCCGGGTCCGCCCGCACGGCGGCGAGCAGCTGGAAGCCGTCCATCTCGGGCATCATCACGTCGGTGAGGAGGAGGTCCGGCCTGCGGCGCCGGAGCGCGGCGAGGGCCTGGGCGCCGTTCTCCACCAGCTCCACCCGGTAGCGGGGCTGGAGCACCCGGCCCACGTACTCCCGCATGTCGGCGTTGTCGTCGGCGACGAGGATCCGGCCCTCGAGCTGCCCCTGGCCAAAGGCGCCCTCCTCCGCGCCGTCGCTCGCGGGGAGCCAGCGGAGCGCTTCCTCGACGTAGGACTGCGCGGCCCGGGGCTGCGCGCGACCGGCCTCGTCGCGCACCCGGTCGCCGGGAAGGTGGGCGCGGCCGAGCGGGACCCGGACCTCGAACTCCGTGCCCTCGCCGGGGCGGCTCTGGACCGTGATCTCCCCACCGTGCAGCCGCACGATGTCGTTGACCAGCGCCAGCCCGATGCCCGAGCCCTCCTGGGTCCTCGCCCGCGCGCCCTGGACCCGGTGGAAGCGCTGGAAGAGGCGGGGCAGCTCGTCCGGAGGGATGCCGCCGCCGGTGTCCCGCACCCGGAGGCGGGCCGAGTCCCGGTCCGCGGCCAGCCCGACCCGGACGGAGCCCTGGAGCGTGAACTTCAGCGCGTTGGACAGGAGGTTGAGCACCACCCGTTCCCACATGTCGCGGTCCACGTAGACCGGCTCGGCCAGGGCCGGGGCCTCGACCTCGAACGAGAGACCCGCCCGCTCGAATGCCGAGCGGAAGCTCCCGGCGAGGTCCCGGGTGAGCTGGGCGAGATCGGTGGGCCGGAAGGTGGCGTCGGCGCGACCCGCCTCGAGCCGGGAGAACTCGAGCAGCGAGTTGACCAGCCGCTGGAGCCGGAGCGCGTTCCGGCGGACCAGGTCGAGCGTGTCCTGCGAGGGGGGCGTCCCCGACAGCAGGGACTCCTCCACCGGTCCCAGCAGGAGGGTCAGCGGAGTCCGGAACTCGTGGCTGATGTTGTTGAAGAAGGTGGTCTTGGCGCGGTCCAGCTCGGCCAGCTCCTCCAGGCGGCCGCGCTCGGCCTCGAAGGCGCGCCCGTCGGCGATCGCGCTCGCCACCTGACCTGCCACCAGCGAGAGGAAGCCCCGGTACCCGGCGTTCCAGAGCGCGCGGGTGGAGAGTCCGAGCACCAGGAAGCCGGCGAGCCGGTCCGCGCCAGACACCGCCATGGGGAGCACCGCGGCGTGGGTCAGCGGCTCGGGCCACGGACCGGCGTGGACCTCGTCGGGACGCTTCCGCAGATCCACCAGCGATGGCTCGGGCGCCGGGCCCATTGGCGGCAGGGGCCAGGGCGCCCGGGGCTGCGTGGGGTCGAATCGGGGGACGGCGACGGGGGAGCCCGGCTCGACCCCCGCCGTCCCGGCGAGCCGCGCCCGGCCGTCCTCGTCCAGCAGGTAGACCAGGGCGAAGGGAACGTCGTTCCGGTCGTTGGCCAGGGTGCGGGCCGCGCGGTCACACACCTCCTCCGCCGCCCGCAGGCCGCGCATCGAGGCGGCGAGAGACCCGAGCGTCGCCAGCCGTCGCTCGCCGAGGATGCGCTCGGTGTCCTCGGTCACCACGCAGAGCATCCCGCCCACACGCCCGAGGTCGTCGAACACCGGGCTGTAGGAGAACGTGTGGTAGGTCTCCTCGGGGAAGCCGCTCCGCTCCAGGAAGAGCTGCAGCGCCTCGTCCCAGGTCGCCTCCCCGGTCTCGAGCACCGTCTGGATGCGGGGGCCGATCTCCGGCCAGATCTCCCGCCAGACGTGGTCGGCGCGAGCGCCGAGTACCCAATCGCGCTTCACCCCCACCGTCGGGAGGTAGGCGTCGTTGCAGAAGAAGGTCAGCTCCGGCCCCCAGCACATCCACATCGCGTAGCGCGAGGTCAATAGAATCCGGACGGTGGCCCGGAGCCCCTCCGGCCAGCTGCGCGGGTCGCCCAGCGGGGTGGCGGTCCAGTCCAGCGCGCGCATGCGCGTGGCCATCTCGCCCGTTCCGATGAATGGAGTGGCGCGGGGGTCGGTGGTGGGCATCGTTCGCCGCTTCGACTCTGCATCCGTTGCCGCCGGATTCACCTCCCACCCCGGGCTCGATTGTCCCGCGGAGGACGCTGCCCCAAGGCCACGGGCGCAGCGCGAGCGGCCGTCCCCTCGCCCCTCGCAGGCCAGGGTCCCGGGGGCGGGACGACGGGCGCTTCAGATGCGCGGAGGGGTGGACGGCCGTGCTGCCAGTCGGCGCGAGCCCGGCTCCTGGATGGCCCGGCGCGCCTCGGAGGCGATGCGAAGGAAGCCGCGCCTCTGCGCGTCGCGGGCAAGGTCCTGGAGCAGGCGGGAAGCCGGATCCGCCCATCGGGAGAGCACCTCGCCCAGGGCCAGCTCCGCCTCGAGCCGGAGCGGCACCATGCCCGCGGCTGCGGCGCGGGCGCGGGCGGCGAGCACGCGCGCCCGGGGATCGAGCCCGAGCTGGAGCTCGATGCGCGCCAGCTCGAGCTGGGCGAGCACTGCTGGCTCGAAGAACCCGTTCGACTCCGCGACCTCGCTCGCCCGTGTGGCCTGAAGCCGCGCCGCCCGGGGCCGGCCCTCGAGACGGAGCAGGCGGGCCTGGACCAGCGCCGCGCAGGCCTCGTCGTACCGGGTGTGGTGCGCCGGCCGGGACTGCTCGAAGAGGCGGCGCGCCTCGGTGACCCGTCCGAGGTCGGCCAGGAGGTTCGCCCGCTGCACCAGCACCCGCCCCTGGATGAAGGTAGGGAGGCCCTTCTCGTTGATCGCCCCGGCCAGGAGGTCTGCCGCGCGCGCGCTCTTACCCTGCGCCCGCAGCACCTCCGCGAGGTAGGGCAGGACGCGGATGCCCTTGTCCTCGACGCGGACGTTCTCCTCCTGCGCCTGCTCGGCGAGGCGTGCCGCGTCGGCCAGCGCACCCCGGGCGAGCCGGAGCCGCGACTGCTCGCGCCACTGGTACATCCGGGAGAGCGCGCCGCGCGAGCGGGCCTCGTCTGGGCGCGGGCGATCCAGCGCCTCGGCCTCCTGCGCCGCGGCCTCGGCCTCGGTCAGGTGCCCGCGGGCGAGCTGGAGGGACGCCACGTCCCAGAGCACGTCGGCCAGCAGCCGCGTGTCGCCGGCCCGCCTCGCACCGTCCACCGCCTCCTGGAGCCAGGCGCTCACCTCGGCGAGGGGCCGGTCGTAGCGCAGGGTGATGGCCCGGTCCTTCGCCGCCCGCCAGGCCCACTCCGAGCCCGCGCCGGCGCGCATCGCCTCGGCATGGAACCGGTCCGCGGCGTCCGTGTCCTCGCGCTCCAGCGCCACCGCCGCCCGCTCGAAGGCGGCGCTCGCCTCCAGGGTGGACAGCCCGAGCGCCCGCGCCCGGTCCGCCACCCGGGCGAGCGCGGCGTCGGCGAGCGCGAGCTGACCGTCGTCGAAGGCGATGGCGTAGGCCACCCAGTCGATGGCCGCGGCCTCGAGGGGCGAGATCGGCAGCCGCTGCAGCCGCGCCAGCGTGGCCTTCCGCGCGTCACCCGACTGCACCGAGGCCAGCCTCACCCCGAGCCGGACGTCCCCGGGGTAGAGGTCGAAGAGCGTTCCCCAGAGTCCCGCGGCGCGCTCCTGCTCGCCGGAGAGGGCGCGGTGCTCGGCCTCCACCGCCATCCGCTGCTGCTCCGGGAGGCGGCCGGCGGACTCGAAGGCGAACCGAGCGGTGTCGCGCGCCTCGGCGGAGAAGCCGGCCCGGTCGAGCGCGTTGGCCAGCTCGCTCCGGGCGAGAACGAACTCGGGGGCGAGCGCCGTGACCCGCCGGAGCTCGGCCGCCGCTCCGATGTTGTCGCTGGCGTCCAGGCGGAGGAGCGCGCTCCGCCAGGCACGTGCCGCGGCGGGATTCACCGGCGCCCAGCTCGACGGGGAGGACGCAGCGAGGGCTCGCGGCGCCCAGAGGGAGTGGCGGACGATGAGCGCCGCGTTGCCCCCGAGGGCGAGCGCCAAGGCGCAGCCCAGGGCGTACCCGAGCGCGCGAAGGCCCTGGCGGCGCGCGCGCAGCGCGCGGATGCGCTCGCCCGCGACCAGGCGCACGAAGTCGTCGGGGGTGGGGCACCGCTCCTTCACCGACGGCGCGAGCGCCCGGGCGAGCGCCCTTCGCCAGGTCTCGGGGATCCCGGGGGAGCGCCGGGTCAGGTCCGGGGGGACGCTGCGGGCGCGCGCCCCCTCCGGGCCGAGCGGCGTGTCGGCGAAGGGGAGCTCGCCGGTGAGCATCTCGTAGGCGACCACCCCGAGCGCGTAGACATCGGCGGCCGGCCCGAGCGGCGATCCCGCCGCCTGCTCCGGCGGCATGTACGCCGGGGTGCCCACGTACGCTCCACTACAAGTCAGCGCGCGCTGGCCCTCGCGGACGGCGCGGGCGACGCCGAAGTCGGTGACCACCACCCGGGTCCGCCCATCCGGCTGGGGCACGAGCAGCACGTTGCTGCTCTTGAAGTCGCGGTGGAGCACGCCATGGGCGTGCGCCGCCCCGAGCGCTGACGCCATCTGCCGGAGGAGCGGCTCGGCCTCGTCCGGTGGGAAGCGCCCGCGACGGGCGATGGCCGCGGTGAGCGTCTCCCCCGCGAGCAGCTCCATGACCAGGAAGAGCACCTGGCCCAGCTCGCACTGGTGAGCGAACAGCTCGTAGACGCGGCAGACGTTCGGGTGGGCCACGGCGCGGGCCAGCAGCACCTCGCGGCGGATGCGCTCCTCGGCGTCGGGCACCGCCCCGAGGAGGGCCTTCACCGCGACCCGGGCGCGGAGCATGCGGTCCTCCGCCTCGTAGACCACCCCCATGCCCCCCCGGGCGATGAACCGCCGCAGCTCGAAGCGTCCGGCCAGCACGGTCCCCTCCGCCAGCAGCTGCGCCGGCGGGCCGGGCGGGGTGCGGAGCAAGGTGTCCTGGCGGGACAGCAGGGACTGCATGGCCGACTCCTCGGGGTCTCTTCCAGAGGACTGTCGTCCAGGCCGGCGGATCTTCCCGTGGAGGGGAACGGGCGAGGCTCACCGGTGTCGGGTTCCCCTGGGGGTGTTCCTCAGGAGTCGACGATCAGGTGCCGGGTGTGGCGGGCGATCATCAGCTCCTCGTTGGTGCGAATGACGTAGGCGGGGACGCGGCTGCCCGCGGTGCTGATGCGCGGACCGTCTGCCCCGTTGGCCGCCGGATCCAGGGTGAGGCCGAGCCAGGCGGCGCCCTGGACCACCCGCTCGCGGACCGGCACCGCGTGCTCGCCGATTCCTCCGGTGAAGACCAGCGCGTCCAGCCCGCCGAGCGCGGCGGCGAGCGAGCCGAGCTCGCGCCCCACCCGATAGACGAACAGGTCCACGGCAAGACGGGCGCGGGGAGCGTCGCTCGAGAGCAGCGCTCGCATGTCGCTGGAGATCCCCGACACTCCGAGCAGCCCCGACTGCTGGTAGATGAGCTTCTCGATGGCCCGGGCGTCCATCCTCAGCTCGTCCATCAGGTAGAGCATCACCCCGGGATCGAGCGCCCCGCACCGGGTGCCCATCGGAAGGCCGTCCACCGCGGTGAAGCCCATGGTGCTGGCCACGCTCTTCCCGGCGTGCATCGCGCACATGCTGGCGCCGTTGCCCAGGTGCGCGACGACCACCCGGCCCCTTGCGGCCCGCGGATCGACCGCCGGGAGCGCGCTGGCGATGTACTCGTAGGAGAGCCCGTGGAAGCCGTACCGCCGCACCCCGCGGTCGGTGATCTCCTTGGGCAGGGCGAAGGCCTGTGCCAGCTCGGGCTGGACCCGGTGGAATGCGGTGTCGAAGCAGGCCACCTGGGGCAGCGCAGGCATCTGCTCCAGGAGGAAGCGGATCGGCCCGAGGTTGTGCGGCTGGTGGAGCGGCGCGAGCGGGACGAGCTTCTCGAGCTTCTGCACCATCTCGGGGGTGACCCGGGTGGGCTGGGAGAACTCCATGCCTCCGTGGACCACCCGGTGCCCCACGGCGATCAGCCGGTGGTCGCCGCGGCGGCTCCGGAGGAACTCGAACAGGTGCGAGATCGCTCCTTCGTGGCCGATCGTCTCGCCCTCCTCCCACCGGTACTCGGAGACGGGATCTCCCGCGGCGTCCTTGGCCACGAACGTCGCGGCGGTGTAGAGCCCCTCGGCCTGGCCGCGGAGCCACAGCTCCAGCTCGGCGCCCCTGGCGAGGTAGACGGAAAACTTCAGGCTCGACGAGCCGGCGTTGAGGACGAGGATGGCCTGGGCCATGGCGTCACCTCACCGCTCGAGCGGTGCTGGCCCGTCGCGCCTCGGCGACCAGCGTCGCCACGGCGCAGGAAGCGAGCCGGGCGGTCAGCGAGTCCGCCCGGCTGGTGAGGATGATCGGCACCCGCGCCCCGAGCACGATGCCCGCGGCGTCCGCGCCGGCGAGGAAGGTGAGGCTCTTGGCGAGCATGTTGCCCGCCTCGAGGTCCGGCACCACCAGCACGTTGGCCCGGCCGGCGACCGGGGAGTCGATCTTCTTGATCTTCGCCGCCTCGGGGCTGATGGCGTTGTCCAGCGCCAGCGGGCCGTCCACCAGCGCGCCGGTGATCTGTCCGCGGTCGGCCATCTTGCACAGCGCGGCGGCCTCCAGTGTCGAGGGGACGTCGGGGTTGACCGTCTCCATCGCCGAGAGGATCGCCACCCGCACCTCGGCGGTCCCGAGGTCGTGAGCGAGGTCGATCGCGTTCTGGACGATGTCCACCTTGTCCTTGAGGCTGGGGGTGATGTTCACCGCGGCATCGGTGATGATCAGTGGGTCGGGGTGACCGGGCACGTCCATGACGAAGCAGTGGCTGATGCGGCGCGAGGTGCGCAGCCCCGTCTCGCGCTTCACCACCGCCCCCATCAGCTCGTCGGTGTGGAGGCTGCCCTTCATCAAGGCCTCGGCCTCGGCGTTCCGGACCAGCTCGACCGCCTTGGCCGCCGAGTCCTGGCTGTACCCGGCGTCGACGATGCGGAACTTGGTGATGTCGAGCCGCGCCTTGGCTGCCACCTCGCGGATCCGGGCGGTGGGGCCGACGAGGATCGGGGTGATGAGGCCCACCCGCGCGGCGTCGATCGCGCCCCTGAGCGACGACTCGTCGCAGGGGTGAACGACCGCGGTGGGCGTGGGGGGGATCGACTTGCAGCGGGCGATCAGCCGGTCGTACTTCTCGTGCGACGGTTCCATGGCGCGCTCCTCCCGCGGAGTCCGCCGCCTCCGGTTCTGCGGCGATCGGGAAGCACCGTAACTCCGCCTCCGGAACGCGCCGATGGGACCTAGGTCTCACCCCGAAGGACGCACGTCACGGAGCGGCCGGCACGGCGACGATCGTCGGGGCCCGGGACCGCTCGTCGATCTCGGCGACGTCAGATCAGGCAGGCAGACCGGCCGTGACGAGCACCTTGCCCCCGCCCTGCTGGGCCCGCCGGAAGGCCTCTCGGATCTGCGAGAGCGGGAAGCGCCCGGCGATGGGGAGGACGAGGCTTCCTCGCACCACTTCCTCGGCCAGCGCGACCAGGCGGGGTGCATCCGGATGCGCGCTGATCGCCACCACGGTGATGCCGCGCTCCTTCGCTCCGGGTGGCTCGCCCAGCACGCTCCCCAGCACCCCACCGGGAGCGAGCTTCGGGAAGAGGCGCACCACCGTCTCGCCCCCCACGGTGTCGGCGATGCCGTCGAGCACCGGGAGCCGCTCCACTGCAGCCGCATCGTCCAGGGCGACGACGTCTTCGACCTCGAGCGCGCGGGCCTCCTGAAGCTGACGCGCCCGCACCCCGGCGATGACCCGCACCCCCAGCGTCCGGGCGACGTGAACGGCGACCCGGCCCACGCTACCGACGGCGCCGGTCACCAGGACGCGGGCGCCGGGCTTCGGTCTCACCGCCTCCTCGATGAGCTGCGCTCCGGTGAGGCCTACGACCGGGATGGCCGCTGCATCGACCAGGGGCAGCCGCTCCGGGACCCGGGCGAGCGCGGCAGCCGGAGCCGTGGCGACCTCCGCCTCCCCGTGACGCACCTGCCCGAAGACCTGGTCTCCGATTGCCAGGCTCGAGACACCGCCCCCCAGCTCCGTCACCACGCCCGAGGCGTCGAAGCCGAGGATGGCCGGGAGCTTCAGCGGGAACCAATCCTTCAACGCCCCACTCATGAGCTTCAGGTCGATGGCGTTGAGGCTGGACGCGGTGATCCGGAGCTTCACCTCGCCAGGTTTGGGGCGCGGCTCGTCGACCTCGCGGAGCTCCAGTGCGTCCACGTCTCCATACCGAGTCAGCACCGCAGCTCTCATCGCTCGCTCCACGCCAGGGTGTCCGTGTCACCTAAGCCCAGGGGGGGACGCTCGATCAATCGCCCGGGGTTCGACCCCGGTGGTCTCCGGACACCTCGAGCGTTCAGGCGGGTTCGGCCTCCACGCCCTGGGCGCGATGGTCTGTTGCGCTCCGGAGCGGCCGCTCGGGCATGGCCAGCACGATGAACAGACCCAACGCGGCCACTGCCGCGCCGAGGAGGAAGGTCGAGCCGATCGCCTGGCGGTAGGCCTGGACCACCAGCGCCCGCTGCGCCTCGGGAAGGGCGGAGATGGCGGCCATGCTGCGGTCCACCGCGCCCTCGCCGAAGCCTCCAGGCCCAGGGGGAAGCAGCCGGTGGAGCCGCGCCGTCATCCACGCGCCGGACAGCGCCACCCCCAGCGCACCACCGAGCGAGCGGAAGTACGACGCTGCCGAGGTCGCCACCCCCAGGTCCTCCGGCGCCACCGCGTTCTGGATGGCGGTGGTCAGGTTCGGCATCACCAGCCCGAGTCCGAGCCCGAGGCCCACCAGGGAGAGCTCCAGGGGGAGCAGCGAGGCGCGCGACTGCGCGAGCCAGGCCAAGAGCAGGAAGGCGGCGCAGGCCACGCTCAGCCCGGTGACCGGCAAGAACTTGTACCGGCCGGTCCGGGTGACCAGCCGTCCCCCGACGACCGAGGCCACGATGACCCCGCCCATCAGCGGAGAGAGCATCAGCCCCGCGCGCGAGGCGGCCGCGCCGAGCACCAGCTGGAAGAAGAGCGGGAGGAAGACGACCGCGCCGAAGAGCGCGACGGCGGTCAGGCCCACCACGGTCGCTCCGACGACGAACACCCGGTCGCGAAAGAGGCGCGGCGGGAGGATCGGCTCGGCCGCCTGCCGCTCGCACAGCACCAGCAGCCCGAAGCACACCGCCGCCGCCGCGGCCTCCAGCCAGGTTCCGGGCCGGCTCCATGCCTCGCGCGAGGTGTCCAGGGTCAGCACCAGGATGGTGAACACCGTCCCGCCCACCATCAGCGCGGCGCCGGCGAAGTCGATCCGGTGCCGGACCACCCGGTTGGGGTGGCCGAGGGCCACCGCGATGAGGACCAGCGCCAGCACCCCGACCGGAAGGTTGATGTAGAAGATCCACCGCCAGGACAGCGCGTCGGTGATGAACCCGCCGAGCAGCGGGCCGGCCACGCTGCAGGCGGCGAACACCGCGGTGAACAGTCCCTGGTACCGGCCGCGCTCCCGGGGCGCGAGCAGGTCGCCCACCGTCGTCTGGGCGAGGGTGATGAGGCCACCGGCGCCGAGCCCCTGCACCGCGCGGAAGGCGATGAGCTGGCCCATGTCCTGCGCCAGACCGCACAGCGCCGAGCCGGCGAGGAACACCAGCACCGCGACGAAGAAGAGTGGCCGCCGCCCGAAGCTGTCGCTCAGCTTGCCGTACAGCGGGGTGGTGGCGGTCGAGGCGACCAGGAAGGCGGTCACCACCCAGGAGAGGTGCGCGAGACCGCCGAGCTCGCTCACGATTCCGGGGAGCGCGGTGGCGACGATGTTCTGGTCCAGCGACGCGAGGGTGAGCACCAGCAAGAGCCCGGCCATCACGGTGCGGAACTCGCGCCGGCTGATCGCCAGGGGCGCGCGGTCGAGATCAGGACGCGTCATGGAGGTCTCGATCCCCAGGTGTACACGCCCGCCCGCCGCCGCCAGACCTGGCAGGCGATCGCGTGCGCTCGACGTCTTGATGGGCCCGGGGTCAGGTGCGGATCAGCTTGTAGGCGTGGTTCCACTTCCCGGTGCTGAGGCCCACGTGGACCCAGAGGATGCACAGCGGCTCGAGCACGCGGGACATCCGGATGTCCCCCGCGTCCACCACCTCCCAGCCGAAATCCCGGACCACGTCTGCCACGGTGGCCTTGGCCTGGGCGTCGTCGCCGGCGATGAACATGTCGCCCTTGAGCCCACCCTGGAAAGTGGGGTCCACCATCAGCGGCGCACCCACCGTGTTGTAGACCTTCACCACCTTCGCGCCGGGCAGCCACCCCTGCACCTTCTCGCCCGCGGAGGTGTCGAAGCCCAGCGCGAGCGTGGGTGGGCCGTTCTCCGAGGAGCGGAGCGGGTTGGTCGCGTCCATGACGACCTTGCCCCGGAAGTTCTCGGGACCGGCTGCCCGGAGCGCCGCTTCGGTGCCGTCCCAGCGGCTGGCGACCACCAGCAGCTCGCCCTGCTTCGCCGCCTCGGCGGTGCTGACCACGTGCACCTTCGGTCCGGCCTTCTTCGCCCAGTCCGCGAGCTTGGCGGGATCGCGGGTGCCGATCCACACCTCGTGACCGTGCTTCACGAAGCCTGCCCCGAGGTGCTGCCCCACCGTCCCTGACCCGATGATCCCGACACGCATGTCGCTGCCTCCTCGAACGAGTGCCATGCGGGCGCCATAACCCGGGCCCGGGAGCGATTCAGCCTGGATCTGGTGGCAAGCGGGGCATGGGCGATGGATAGTCTCTGGACGACACGCGTGAAGCCCGTCGCCGTCATCCCGGCCCGGTGGGGCTCGACCCGGTTCCCCGGCAAGCCGCTGGTCCTGCTCGCCGGACGCCCGCTGGTGGTCCACGTGGTCGAGGCCTGTCGCCTCTCGGATGCCTTCTCGGACGTCCGCGTGGCGACCGACGACGAGCGCATCGCTGCCGCGGTGGTGGAGGCGGGCGGCTCGGTCGAGCGCACCGGAGCCCATCATTCTTCCGGCACCGACCGGGTGGCCGAGGTCGCCGCGCGGCTTCCGTCCACGGTGGACGTGGTGGTGAACGTGCAGGGAGACGAGCCGCTGGTCCACCCCGAGACGCTCCGGGCGCTCGCCGGCGCCTTCGACGATCCGGCGGTGGAGATGGCCACGCTCATCCGGCCGCTCGGCGAGGGCGAGCGCAGCAACCCCAACGTGGTGAAGGCGCTGGTCGACCTGTGCTCGGACGCGCTGGTCTTCAGTCGCGCCGACGTACCCTTCGCGCGTGAGGGGGCTTCCATCGTGCGCTGGGCCCACCAGGGGCTCTACGGGTACCGGCGGGCGACGCTGCTCCGGCTCGCCTCACTCCAGCCCACCCCCCTCGAGCGGGCCGAGTCGCTGGAGCAGCTCAGGGCGCTCGAGAACGGCATCCGCATCCGCTGCATCCGGACCACGCACACCAGCATCGGCGTGGACACGCCCGAGGACCTCGCCCGCGCGGAGGCGCTCCTCGGGGCTCGCGCTCCGAGCGGGTGAGCCCCGGCGTACCTCCTCGCCGGAGCGCGCCCGGACGGCGGAGGTCACCGCTCGGGCGCTCGGCTCACTTGACCCAGTTGTAGTCGACCGGGCCCGGGCGGCGGGTGAGGAGGATGCACTCGGCGCCGGGCGCGCACTTCGCCTGGTGGTGCGCCTTGGGCGGGATGACGATGTAGCTCCCTGGCTCGAGGTCGTAGCTCTTGCCGGCCACGGTGAACTCGATTCTTCCGCTGACCAGGCTGGTGGACTCGGTGGCCGAGTGCCAGTGCATCGGGAAGGTGTAGCCCGCGGGAAACTTCGCGTACCCGATGTTGGCTCCTCCCGGATCGCTGGCGATCGGCGAGACCATCGCGCCCGGCGGAATCTCCGGCGCCTTGGGCGCTGTCCACCTGGCGTCCTTGACATGAACGACCAGCTGCTCGTCCATGGTGGGGGGCTTGGAATCGGCGGCCAGGGCGAGCGCGGCAGGGAGAGCCACGAGCAGCGGCAGGCGACGCGAGAGTTGCATGGGGGAACCTCCGGTGGGTCGGCGGGTCGAGGCGGTGAGGCTGCCCCGGATCGCCCGCCAGGCACCAGCGGCAACGCAGCGCTGGCCAGGGCGCCGCCTCGACGCGAAGGGGCGCTGCGGGGGGGCGGGGCGATTCCTCCGGGCTCACGCTCCGGCCGGGCATCGGCGGGAGGCGGAGCCGCGGACGCCCAGGGCATCCCGCACCGGCAGTCACGCTCCGCCGGGAGCGTCGCCGGGGAGCCCAGCGGCGGGACGGCCGGAGCCCGTCTGTGCAACCGCGGGCGCCGCGTCGTGCGCGATGGGGAGCAACGCGGGTGCCGCGGTCTGCGGAGGCGTCCGGAGGCGCCACGCCTTCAACACCAGTGACAGGCCCAGCCAGGCCAGGACGAGGGCCACCGGGACCGCGAGGATGCGGGGGAAGACCGCCCAGAGCGCGGCGAGCACCAGCAGCGCGAGGCCGCCGAAGAACACCATCCTCCGCTCACCGCCCTCGAGCGTCCTCCGCGCGCTGATGGCGGCGCTGACCGTGTTGCCGACGCGCAGCGCTCCGGCCGCCGCCCGCCCCGCGCTGCCGCGCACCTTGCGCGGGAGCCGCCGCGGACGCGGCCGGGGCTCGGCGCTCCGCATGCGCTTTCCGGCGAGCACGAGCTCGGTGGAGTTCTCGAGGTCGGCGAGGAACATGTCCTCCATCTCGCCGGCGAAACTCTCGTCCTCCAGCGCCACGTCGAGCTCGTAGTTGGTGAGCCAGCTCGCGACGTTCAGGTTGGTCGAGCCCACGCGGGCCCACTGTCCATCGCAGACCGCGGTCTTGGCGTGGAGCATCGGCCCCTTCCACTCGAAGACCCGGATGCCGGCCTCGAGCAAGGCGCGGAAGCCGGCCCGGGAGAATGGCTGGAGCGTCGGGATGTCGCTCGAACCGGGCACCAGCAGCCGGATGTCCACCCCATCGAGCGCCGCGGCCCGCAGCGCCTGGACGTACGCCGGGGTGCCCGCGAAGTACGCGTCGGTGATCCACAGCGACTGGCGCGCGGCGCTGGCGATGAACTGGTCCAGCCGGAGCAGGCCTGCGGTCCCCGGCTCGTCGCTGATGACCCGGAGGCGGGTGTCCCCGGCGACGTCCATCTCGGAGCGCGGCCGCCGCTCGCCCTCGGGCAGCGGCGCCCCCACCGTCGCCCAGGCGCGGGCGAAGGCCTGCTCGACGTCCGCCACCGCCGGACCGTCGATCCTCACCCCGGTGTCCCGCCAGGGAGGGATGCCCTTCGCCGGGTCTCCCGACCAGGCGTCCCCCACGCAGAGCCCGGAGACGAAGGCGACCCGGCCGTCCACGCTCACCGTCTTGCGGTGATCGCGGTGCACCCAGCCGAGCGGGCTGGACCAGTCGAAGGGGTTGAAGCAGCGGACCTCGACCCCCGCCTCGCGGAGCGTGCGCCACACCCGCGACCGGGTGCCGAGGCAGCCGGCCCAGTCGTAGAGGAACCGGACCCGCACTCCGGAGCGTGCACGCTCGCAGAGCACGTCGACGAACTGCTGCCCGGTCCGGTCGGCCTTGAAGATGTAGGTCTCGAAGTAGACGTAGCGGCGGGCGGAGGCGATGGCCTCGAGCCAGGCGGGGAAGTTCTCCGGACCGTCGCGGAGCAGCTCGAGGCGATTGCCGGACACCGGCGCAGCGCCGGCCGCGCGGGCCAGCGCCACGTCCAGCCAGTCCGCCTCACGACCATCGCTCGCCGGATTGCCGTTCGTCTCCGCCACGTCGCCTCCGTGCGATCTCCATTTCACCGACTCGTCTCGGCCGTCAACCGTGGGCTCGGTGCATTGGATGCCAATGGGTCAGACGGGAGGAGAGGAGCGTCATCTGGTGCTCACCATCGGCGGGTTCGTGCTCGCCTTCCTGGTGGGGCCAGCAGTCCTGGTGCAGGAGTACTCGACACCCACGCTGGTGGCTGCGCTGCCGCATTGAGCGAGCGCCACACTGGGCACGCGCACGGCGGGCAGCCCGGGGTCACCCCGAGGCCGTGCGCTCAGGAGCCCCGCTCGGCGTGCGGAGCCGAGGGAGGAACCGGGGGCGCGCCGCGCGGCTCGGCGATGGCGGGAGCGGACGGGGGCGGCATCGACTCGGGGCAGCTGTAGTCGCTGTACCGGAAGTCCATCCGGCCGCGGCGCTTGTAGAAGAGCAGCCCGCCCTCGATGGCCACGCTCACCTCGGAGCGCGCGTCGAGCAGCCCGACCCGGGCGGCGTACTTCGCCTGCACCTCGACCTTGGTGACGAACGTGGGCGGGTTGACCAGGTCGGCGGTCCACTCCAGGAGCCTCCCGGTGGCGCGGTCGAAGACCGCCGTGCCCTCGAACAGCCCCGGGTCGCCCCGGCGCGGGTAGGTGGGGTGGAAGCTGAGCCGCATCGGCTCGTTCGCCGCGCCGTCCACCCGGAAGAACATGTAGAGCGGGCGCGAGTCGGGGTGGAACGGCGACCGGAACCTCTGGGTCTCGGAGGCGAACTTCTGCTGCTTCCGCATCTCCTCGGCCACGTCCTCACCCGAGCGGCGGGCCGAGACGATGTCGATGCGCTGCGCGGGCACCAGCCCGAGGAAGCGCCGCACCACGAACAGCTCGCGCCCTGGCTTGACGCGCCCGTCCCCGTCGAACTCCCTCGCGTACTGGGACTCCACCCAGGCGGTGCAGCGGGAGATGGCGCGCTCCTGGTCCATCGCCTGCTTGACGAAGTCGGTCGTGGTCACCGGCGCCGCGGCGACGGTGGTGGCCGCCGACCAGGCGAGAAGCGCGGCAGGGAACGCCAGCATCCGCGGCAGCATGGCACGGGAGCGGCCCGGAGGTCTCTCCGTCTCGTCGGTGTGTCTTCTGCTCGCCACCCCTGCTGCTCGCCCCTCACCCGTGCGCACTCCGGATTCTCCATTGCCGACCGACATGACGACACCCGGCCTGGAGCGAAGGCTCCGGATCCGGGCGCTCCGGTTCTCGTGGATCAACGACGCGGTCCAGGCAGTCGCATTCACGGCGGCCGCAATCTGGGCCGTTTACACCTCTTGGTAGCGGGAGAAGGCCAGGATCCAGGCCATGGGGGTCATCGTCTCGATGGAGAATCCGGGTGTCGGTGATGGTCTCGGTGAGGTCGGATGAGGCGCAGCGGGCGCCGCTCGGGACGTGTCGGCTGAGCACCGCGAGCGCCTCGGCGAGCATCGCCCTCCGCTGAGCCCCCGGGTCGGCACCATCGCATTGACGCCGCGCCCGGTTCTTGGCACATGGGATCTCCCCATGCGCTCCAAGAAGACGAAGTACCTCTTCGTGACGGGTGGGGTGGTCAGCTCGCTGGGGAAAGGGCTGGCCTCGGCGAGCATCGGGGCCCTCCTCGAGAACCGCGGCCTGGACATCACCTTCCTCAAGCTCGACCCGTACATCAACGTCGACCCGGGGACGATGAGTCCCTTCCAGCACGGTGAGGTGTTCGTCACCGACGATGGTGGCGAGACGGACATGGACCTCGGCCACTACGAGCGCTTCACCTCGGCGAGCATGAGCCGGTCGAACAACTTCACCACCGGCCGGATCTACAACTCGGTCATCCAGAAGGAGCGCCGGGGCGAATACCTGGGGAAGACGGTCCAGGTGATTCCGCACATCACCGACGAGATCAAGTCGGTCATCCGCGCCGCGGCCGAGGGCCACGACGCGATCATCGTCGAGGTGGGCGGCACGGTGGGCGACATCGAGTCGCTGCCCTTCCTCGAGGCCGTCCGGCAGATGCGCTACGACGCCGGGCCGCAGAACGTGGTCTACATCCACCTGACGCTGCTCCCGTACATCGCGGCGGCGGGCGAGGTGAAGACCAAGCCCACCCAGCACTCGGTGATGAAGCTGCGGGAGATCGGCGTCCAGCCGGACATCCTCGTCTGCCGAACCGACCGGGAGATCCCCGCCGAGATGCGGCAGAAGATCGCCATGTTCTGCAACGTCGACCCGGGCAGCGTCTTCTGGAGCCCGGACGTGAAGAGCATCTACGAGCTGCCGCTGGAGCTCCACCGGCAGGGGCTCGACGAGCGGCTCTCCGAGGTGCTGAACATCTGGTCGCGCGCGCCGCGGCTCGAGCGCTGGGAGCGAATCCTCGAGAAGGTCTACTCGCCCGGAAAGGGCGAGGTGCGCATTGGCATCGTCGGCAAGTACACGGACCTCAAGGAGAGCTACAAGAGCCTCAACGAGGCCCTGATGCACGGGGGCATCGCCAACGACGTCCGGGTCACTCTCAAGTACGTGGACAGCCAGGAGGTCGAGGCCCAGGGCGCAGTGGCGCTGCTCGGCGACGTGGACGCGGTGCTGGTCCCCGGCGGCTTCGGGGTGCGAGGGACCGAGGGCAAGATCGCGGCGGTGCGCTACGCCCGCGAGCAGAAGGTGCCGTTCTTCGGCATCTGCCTCGGGCTGCAGATGGCGGTGGTGGAGTTCGCCCGGGACGTGCTCGGGCTGGCCAACGCCAACTCGGTCGAGTTCGACGAGCGGACGCCCCCTCCGGTCATCTCGCTCCTCGAGTCGCAGGCCCAGGTCCAGGACAAGGGCGGGACGATGCGGCTCGGTGCGTACGGCTGCGTGCTCAAGAGCGGGACGCTCGCCGCCCGGCTGTACGGGAAGGACGAGATCAGCGAGCGCCACCGCCACCGCTACGAGGTCAACAACGCCTACCGGAGCCGGCTGTCGGACGGCGGGCTGGTGGTGAGCGGGCACAACGCCGAGCTGAACCTGGTGGAGATGATCGAGCTGCCGGACCACCCGTACTTCATCGGCTGTCAATTCCACCCGGAGTTCAAGAGCAAGCCCTTCGCCCCGCATCCGCTGTTCAGCGGCTTCATCCGCGCCGCGCTCGAGCGCCGGGACGGCCCGCGCAGATGATCGAGCTCGCCGGGATGAAGGTCGGGGAGGGGCAGCCGCTCCTCCTCATCGCCGGTCCGGACGTCATCGAGAGCGAGGAGCACGCGCTCCGGCACGCGGTGCTGCTCCGGGACCTGGCCGCGCGGCACGGCGTCCGGTACGTCTTCAAGTGCAGCTACGACAAGGCCAACCGGACCAGCGGGAACGCCTTCCGCGGACCGGGGCTGGGCGAGGGGCTCCGGGTGCTGGCCCGGGTGAAGGCGCAGGCAGAGGTCCCGGTTCTGACCGACGTCCACGAGGTGGCACAGGTCGGACCCGTCGCCGAGGTGGTGGACATCCTTCAAGTCCCGGCATTCCTCTGCCGGCAGACGGATCTGGTGGTGGCGGTCGCCCGGACCGGCCGGGGGGTGAACCTCAAGAAGGGCCAGTTCGTGGCCCCGCTGGACATGGTGCAGGCGGCGCGGAAGGCCATCGACGCGGGCAACCCCAACGTCCTGGTCACCGAGCGAGGCACCTCCTTCGGCTATCACAACCTGGTGGTGGACATGCGCGGCCTGGCCCTGATGCGCGGCGCCGCCCTCGCGGTCTGCTTCGATGCCACCCACTCGGTGCAGCTCCCATCGGCCTCCGGCGACGCCAGCGGGGGCGAGCGGCAGTTCGTTCCGGTCCTGGCCCGGGCGGCGGTGGCCGCGGGGGTGGACGCGGTCTTCATGGAAGTGCACGAGAATCCAGAGCTTGCCCCGTGCGACGGGCCCTCCTCCCTCACGCCAGCCATGGCCGACGCACTGCTCGGACAGCTGGTCAGGATCCGCCGCGCCCTCGGTCAAGCCTGACCCAAGCTTCAGCCTTCCGGAAGCACCCGTCGTTCACAAAGCGGAGAGTGCTGAAATTCGTGGCCCGACCCGCAGTCCGCCCGAGCAGGAGGGCCGAGATGGGGGGGCGTTCCGTTGCGCCGCTTGACGGCGATGCGACTTCCTGACGTGTATCGGATTCCGCGGTGATCCGGGGGAAGGGCCGCATGGACCAGCTCTACACGACCCACGACATCAGCAGGCTGCTGCAGGTCGACCCGTCCACCGTCAGCAAGTGGATCGACCGCGGCATCCTGCTCGCCTTCCGGACCCCCGGCGGGCATCGGCGCGTGCGGGGCGGGGATCTGCGGAGCTTCCTGATCGCCCACCAGATGCCGCTCCCCGAGGAGCTGGGCAGCGGCTCGGTGAAGATCCTGGTGGTGGACGACGAGAAGCCGGTGCTCGATGCCATGCGCCGGGCGTTCAAGTCGCACGCCGCGGAGGTGGAGCTGACCACCACCTCGAACGGAGTGGAGGCGCTGCTCCTGGTCTCGGAGCTCAAGCCGCACGGCATGCTGATCGATCTGAACATGCCGGACATGGACGGCTTCGAGGTCTGCCGGCGCATCCGGGCCCGGAAGCCGCTGGAGGGCGTGCGGCTCATCACCATGACCGGGCGGCACAGCCCCGAGCTGGTGGAGCAGTCGCTCAAGGCGGGCGCGGTGGCCTGCCTGCCGAAACCGGTCGAGGTGGAGACGCTGCTGGAGCTGTTCCGCGTCCCGCTGGCGCTGGGGAAGAAGGCCACGGGCTGAGCGGCTCAGGGGCGCCGCGGCTCCACCCTCACATGTCAGAGCCGGATCTCGCCGCTCCCGGGCTCGATGCGGCAGGCGCGTGCCTTCTCCACCAGCTTCGCCGCCAGCAGGGTGGAGACGTCCTGGCCGGCGATGGACAGCACCAGGCCGATGTCCTTGCCGTTCTCGCCCCGGAGCTGGAGGCCGTCGGACAGCTGCAGCCGGCTCCCCGAGATCTTGGCGCCGGGCGAGACGCGGATCTGCCCTCCGAAGGTGGCGGCGGTGCCGGTCACCTTCGCCCCCGGCTCGAGGATGAGGTTGCCGTTCACCGCCACCGCGGACTTCACCCGCGCGCCGCGCCGGAGGACGACGTCGCCGTCGAACGCCACCGCGTTCTCCAGCGACTCTCCGGCCTCGACCACCACCGTCTTCCCGCGGCTCACCCGATCGTGCGGACCGATGGTGACCACGCAGTCCTCGGCGAGTGCCGGGGTGGCGAGGAGCACGGCGAGGGACACCAGCAGCGGGCGGACCACGGGCGACCTCCTGGGGGGAGCCCCTCCGGAGACGCTGCACTCGCGCACCGATTTCGTCCGCGCGCAGCGGGCCCGCGGGTTTCGCTGGGGGCGGAATCGAGAACCTGCCGTCCAGTCGGGGTGAACTTCACTCGTCCTCGCGGGCGAGGCTGACCCCCGGCCCGGAGGGGCCACGCTCCACCCGGACCACCCACGGACGGCAGCAGACGGGGCAATCCTCCACGTACTGCTCGACGGACATCCCGGTCGGCTCGACCTGCACCGTGACCCGCTCGCCGCAGTACGGGCACACGGCGCCGGCGGCCACTCGGTCCGCGGGCGCGTGGGCTCGCCCCTCGAGCGGAAGCCGGAGCTGGGCCGGTGCCGGCGCCCGCCGGGCCAGCCCTTCCTGGAGCCCGAGCACCGTCGACTCGAGCGTCTCCACATCCACCCGCGAGACGCGCGATGGGAGGCCCTCCAGCCGGCGACGGACCCGTCCAAGGAGGGTCGCCGCCGGGTCGAGGCGCCCCTCGCTCCATTTCAGCATCGCCGCGGCGAGCTGGGCCAGCGCCTGGAGGAGGTCACGGCCGTCGCCTTCGCTGCGGCGCCAGGCGACCTCGAAGGCCTCGTGCGAGGCACGCCACGCCCCGGAGCCCAGGAGCCGCGCACCGGCCAGGAGCTCGGGGTCCACCCCGGCCATGGCCTCGCCGCTCAGGCCCCTGGAAGCTCGGAGGAGAGCACCAGGTCGCCGCGGTGCAGGAACTCACCGTCGCTGAACGCGCCGTAGAACTCGTCCAGCATCGCGTCGAAGTCCGGGTAGCGCGACTCGCGCCGGTCCTGGGTCATCTTGTCGAAGATCGGGTCGAGCTTGCTGGGGACCTCGGGATTGATCTCCGAGGGCAGCGGTGAGCGCCGGCCGGGGATGCCACCGGTCAGCATCTCGTAGAGGAGGATGCCGAGCCCGTAGACGTCCGCCGCCGGGCCGGCGTCCTTCCGGGTGATGAGCTCCGGGGCGAGGTAGCTGAGTGAGCCGGTGCCCACGAAGACCTGGGGCATCCCCTTGCCCGGCTCGACCTCGATGACCCGGCTGAGCCCGAAGTCGCCGAGCTTTGCGTTTCCGTAGCCGTCGTAGAGCACGTTCTCCGGCTTGAGGTTGTGGTGGGTCAATCCCGAGGCGTGCGCCGCCCGCAGCGCGTACGACAGCTGGAGGAAGGTCCGGATCGATTCGCCCACCGGGAGGCTCTTGCCCCCGGCGCGCTCGAGCCGGTCGCGGAGCGAGCCATTCAGGAGCTCCATCACCACGTACGGCCGGGGGCTCTCGATGGCCTGGTCGACGATGCTCACCACCGCCGGGTGCCGCACCTGGGCCTGCGCGCACAGCTCGCGCTTCAGCCGCTTCAGGACGTCGCCCCGCTGGAGGAACGAGAAGTACCCGAAGATGTCCTTCAGCTCCTTGATGCAGACGTCCGTCCCCAGGGCCAGGTGCTTGCCCCGGTGCACCGCGCCGAGCGGGCCGCCGCCGATCGCCTCGCCCCTGGAGAAGCGGCCGTCGAGGTCCGGGGTGGCCTCGGCAGGAGCAGCGGGGGCACGGCGGATCGGACGGGGGGCAGCGGCGGGAGGAGGGGTCAAGTCGGCGGTCTCCACGGAGAGGTCGTCGGTCACGTTGTCGGTATCGAAGGGGAGAGGGCCGTCGCTGATCGGCTCGTCCACCGGTGCCAGCTGCTCGCTGAAGAACTCGCCCACCTCGCCCGAGAACCGGTCGAGGTCCGCGCCGTCCACCACCCGCTCGCCGGAGTCGGTCAGCTTGAGCTGCGCCTCGCGGTCCATGGCGATGTAATGGAACTTGCGGAGGAAGAAGAAGTACGCGTCGAACTCGAGGCTCACCGCTGGTTCCAGCGCGGTCTTCACCTCGGCCAGCTTGTTGGAGCGGCCCTGCTTGGAGTTCTCTCGCAGGTTCTTGAGGATGAAGAGGGCCTCTCCGCTGACCGTGTCACGGTTGAGGCTCGCTCGTGTGGCCGTGGTCATTCGTTACCCAAGGTTGAGACGAGAGTGAGACTCTAGCTGATCCGCAGAAGGCGCTTCACCGTCTCCAGGACCTCGGCGAACTTCACCGGCTTTCGGAGGTACACCTCCACACCTTGTGCTCTGGCGCGGGACTCCGCCTCGCGCCCACCCCCGCTGATCGCCACCACAGGGATGTGGCGCAGCTTCGGATCCGACCTCATGTTCTGCACCAGCACGAAGCCGTCCATGACCGGCATGTACAGGTCGGTGAGCACCAGATGGAAGCCGCCGTCGGCGAGGGCCCGCAGGGCCGCGTGCCCGTCCGCCGCGAAGTGGACCTCCATCGGAACCTTCCCCCGGAGCTCGGCGGTGGCGAGCTTCTTCAGGACGTAGCTGTACATCTCGACCACCAGGGGGTTGTCCTCGACCAGCAGCACCTTGTAGCCACCCTCGGGCGCCTGGAGCGCGCGGCTCGCCCGCCCACCGAGCACCTCGTCGAGCCGGCGGCGATCAGCCTCGTCGGCGACCCGGATGCCCACGCCGCCCGCGGTGTCCTCGCGGGGCGGCCGGATCCACACCACCTCACCCTGGAGCGCCACCGGCTCGAGCAGGCCGGGGAAGCCCAGCGAGAGGTGGACCTTCTGTCCCACCGGGAAGCGCTCCGAGGTCTGCACGAACAGGCCGCCGCGGGAGAGATTCTCGGTCGCATCGAGGCAATCGGCGCGATCGCGGAAGTTCACCCTCAGCACGAACGGCGCGCGTGCATCGGCGCGCTTGTCTTCCCTGGCCATGAAGAATCCCTATCGTTGACAAGCGGTTCGGTCGTCCCTTACGAAGCGCGGGCCCCATGGCCTCGCCCCTTCTGACGGCCGAAGAGCAGCGGGTCTTCGACGACCAGCTCGCGGAAATTCTCTCTCACTACCCGGCGGACCGGAAGAGCGCGGCGATGCTTCCTGCGCTGCACCTCTTGCAGTCGATGAAGGGATGGCTCCCACCCGACGGCATGGAGATGGTGGCCCGGAAGCTCGAGGTCTCCCCGGAGCGCGTCTACGAGGTCGCGACCTTCTACGTGATGTTCCACACCAGCAAGCCGGGCAAGTTCGTGGTGGACGTCTGCACCAACCTTTCTTGTAGCTTGTGGGGGGCGGAAGACCTCCTGGCGTATCTGGAGGCGAAGCTCGGGGTGAAGGCTGGCGCGAGCAACGGAACCTGGACCCTGCGCGAGGCCGAGTGCCTCGCCTCGTGTGGCACCGCGCCGTGCCTGCAGATCAACGAGGTCCACCACGAGAACCTCCGGTCGCGCGCGGCGGTCGACGCAGTCTTCGCCCAGCTCAAGCCCGCTTCGTAAAGCCTGTAGGAGTCGCCCGATGCCGCTGGCCGCAGAGAAGGTCATCACCCGCAACTGGGGACGTCCGAACTCCTGGACCCTGGACGGCTACCGGAGCACCGGCGGCTACACGACGCTGGAGAAGGTGCTGGGCATGCAGCCTGCCCAGGTCATCGACGAGGTGAAGCGCAGCAACCTCCGGGGCCGCGGCGGCGCCGGCTTCCCCACCGGGATGAAGTGGAGCTTCGTCCCCAAGGACAGCCCGAAGCCCAAGTACCTCGCGGTGAACGCCGACGAATCCGAGCCGGGGACGTTCAAGGACCGCTACATCCTCGAGAACGACCCGCACCTGCTGCTCGAGGGCATCGCCATCGCCTCCTTCGGGCTCGGCGTGCACACCGTCTACATCTACGTGCGGGGCGAGTTCCGCTTCCAGGCCGACCGGCTGCAGAAGGCGGTGGACGAGGCGTACCGCGCCGGAATCTTCGGCAAGACGCTGCTCGGCCGGGACTTCCCGCTGGACTGCTGGGTGGTCCGTGGGGCGGGCGCGTACATCTGCGGCGAGGAGACCGGGATGCTCGAGTCCCTCGAGGGGAAGAAGGGCTGGCCGCGCCTGAAGCCCCCCTTCCCCGCGGTGGTGGGGCTGTTCGGCTGCCCCACCGTGGTGAACAACGTCGAGACGCTGGCCGCGGTGCCGGCCATCTTCCAGAAGGGCGCTGACTGGTTCGCCAGGCTGGGGCCGGAGAAGTCGGGCGGCACGCGGATGGTCTGTCTCTCCGGCTCGGTGAACCGCCCGGGTGTCTTCGAGGTGATGCTCAGCACCACGGTGCGCGAGCTCATCGAGAGCCCGGACTTAGGCCAGGGCATGCCCCCCGGCCGGAAGGTGAAGGCGGTCATTCCCGGCGGCTCGTCGGCCCCGGTCCTCTCGGCGGACGAGCTCGACGTGGCGCTGGAGTTCGAGGCGCTCAAGGCGCTGCAGAACATGGCCGGGTCGGGCGGGGTCATCGTCATGGACGACGCGACCTGCCTGGTGCGGAGCCTGTGGCGGGTGTCGCGCTTCTACGCCGAGGAGTCGTGCGGCCAGTGCACGCCCTGCCGCGAGGGAACGCCGTGGATGACCCGCATCCTCCGGAAGATCGAGGAGGGCCGCGGGGAGCCGGGGGACATCGAGACGCTGCTCAACGTGGCCCAGAGCATCGCCCCCTACCCGCCGATGGGGCTCGGGCAGACCATCTGCGCGCTGGGCGACGCCGCCGCGCTCCCGGTGCACAGCTTCGTGGTGAAGTTCCGGCAGGAGTTCGAGGAGCACATCCGGCTCGGCAAGTGCCCGTACGGTGAGCGACCCTGGGGCCACTACGGAGCGATGACCGCGTGACCACCTTCCTCTTCTATCTCTTCGCGATCCTCACGGTGGTGGCCGCGGCGGGGGTCATCGCCGCGCGGAGCCCCATCTACTCGGCGATGTCGCTGGTGGGGACCTTCTTCTGCCTGGCCGGCATCTACGTCCTGCTGCTCGCGCACACCATCGCGGTGCTGCAAGTGTTGGTCTACGCCGGGGCGATCATGGTGCTGTTCCTCTTCGTGATCATGCTCCTGTCGCTCGGCGATTCGGTGGCCCCGTCGAAGGTCACCTTCCCGCGGTTGGTGGGGGGCTTCGCCTCGGCAGGTCTCTTCGCGGCGCTGGTGATCGCCGCCCGGCCCTTCGTCCCGGTGGGCGCGCAGCCGCCCCCCAGCTTCGGCACGCTCCAGTCGATCGGAGCGCAGCTCTACACACAGTGGCTCGCCCCCTTCGAGGCGGTGTCACTGCTCCTCCTGGTGGCCATGGTCGGTGCAGTCGTGGTCGCCAAGTCCCGCGTCTGACACGGGGGCAAACGGTGGACGGCATCACCCTTCAGCACTACCTCTTCCTCGCCGCGCTCCTCTTCAGCCTCGGCGTGTTCGGCGTGCTCGTCCGCCGCAACGCGCTGGTGGTCTTCATGTGCGTCGAGCTGATGCTCAACGCCTCCAACCTGACCTTCCTCGCCTTCGCCCGCGACTCGGGCACGGACCTGGGTCACCTCCCGGCGCTCTTCGTCATCGCCGTCGCGGCGGCCGAGGCGTCCATCGGCCTGGCGATCGTCATCGCCGTGTTCCGTAGCCGCGGGACGGTGAACGTGGACGACATCCGGACGATGAGGCTCTGACCGACCGATGCTCGCGCTCATGCTCGACTTCCTCAACGCTCAGTACCCCTGGAGTCCTCAGGCCATCGCCAATCTGCTCTGGGTGATCGTCGCCCTGCCGCTGGTCGGAGCGTTCCTCTGCGGGGTGCTCGGCAAGTTCATGGGCCGGGCCAACACCAACTTCCTCGCCTGTGCCACGGTGGCCGGCTCGTTCCTCCTCTCGGCCATCGCGGTCTTCGCGGTGGGCACCCGCAGCACGGAGTTCGTCTCCCCGGCCAGCGGGACCCCCGTCTACTGGGCCCTCTGGCTGGACCTGGGCCGGTGGTTCGCCGCCGGAGACTTCAGCGCGCACTACGGCTTCATGGTGGACCGGCTCAGCGGGGCGCTGCTCCTGGTCATCACCGGCATCGGGTTCCTCATCCATCTGTACTCCACCGAGTACATGGAGCACGACGAGGGCTACTGGCGCTACTTCGCGTACCTCAACCTCTTCGTGGCCATGATGCTGACCCTGGTCATGGCGGACAACCTGGTCCTCCTCTTCGTCGGCTGGGAGGGCGTGGGGCTCTGCAGCTATCTCCTGATCGGCTTCTGGTACCAGGACACCGAGAAGGCCTTCGCCGGCCGGAAGGCGTTCATCACCAACCGCATCGGCGACTTCGCCTTCATCATCGGGATGATCTTCCTGATCCTCATGCTCCAGGCGACCGAGGCGATGGGGCGGTCCGGACCGGGCCGCGGCAACTTCACCGACATCGGGCCGGCGCGGGCGTGGGTCAGCGCGATGCACGAGCAGGGGCCGCTCAACGTCGAGGTCCTCCGTGGCTGGGCGGCGCGGATCCCGCCCGACCTGGGCGAGAAGACCCGCGGGGTGATGACCCTCGAGACCCCCATCACCGAGGGCTCGCTGAAGGGGAAGACCTACGGGCACGTGCTGACCGCGGCTCTCCTCCTGATGCTGCTCGGGGCGGCGGGGAAGAGCGCGCAGATCCCGCTTTACGTCTGGCTCCCCGACGCGATGGCCGGTCCCACCCCGGTGTCGGCCCTGATCCACGCGGCGACGATGGTCACCGCCGGGGTGTACCTCTTCTGCCGGCTGAGCTTCCTGCTGGTCCTGTCCCCGACGGCGATGGCCTGGGTGGCGATGATCGGCGCGCTCACCGCGGTCTGGGCGGCGCTGATCGCCTTCGCCCAGGACGACATCAAGAAGGTGCTCGCCTACTCCACCGTGTCCCAGCTCGGCTTCATGTTCATGGGCGTGGGGATGGGCGTGTTCTGGGCGGCGGCGCTGCACCTCATCACCCACGCCTGCTTCAAGGCCTGCCTCTTCCTCGGGGCGGGCTCGGTGATGCACGGGAACGCCGACGAGACCGACATCAAGCGACTGGGCGGCCTGCGGAAGGAGATGCCCTGGACCTGGGCGACCTTCGGCATCGCCACGCTGGCGATCACCGGCATCGTCCCGCTGAGCGGGTTCTTCTCCAAGGACGCCATCCTGCACGGCGCGCACACCCTGGAGCTGGAAGGCTTCCCCCATCTCGGTCACCTCGTCTACGGGATGGGCCTCTTCGGGGCGCTGTGCACCGCGTTCTACATGACCCGGCTGTACCTGCTGACCTTCGAGGGCAAGCGCGCCGCGGATGCCCGCGTTCCCCACGCCCACGAGAGCGGCTTCCGGATGGTGTCGGTCCTGGTGGTGCTCGCCGCGCTGTCCGTGCTGGGAGTCGCCTGGGGCTGGCCGGGCACCGTCCCCGGACCGGGGGGCGAGAGGGTCGCGCTGCTCGAGGGCTACTTCGCCCCGGCCACCCAGCTCGCCGATGGCCTCGCCTCGCGCTACGGGCTGGTGAAGCACGAGCATTCGTCGCTGTTGCCGGGCTATCTCGTCGCCTGGGCCGTGGCGCTGATCGGCGGCGCCGGGGCGTGGTTCGTCTACCGCCGCTGGCTCCCGTCGCGAGCCGGGCAGCCGCTCCCGGCGTTCATCTCGGTGCCCTGGCGCTGGGCCCGGCACAAGTTCTACGTGGACGAGGTGTACAACTTCCTGGTCATCTGGCCGTTCGCCGCGCTCTCCAGCGTTCTCTACAAGGTGGTGGACGCCGGGCTCATCGACGGGGTCGCAGTGGGCGGGACGGCGGGGGCGCTGCGGAGAGTCGGGGGCTGGCTCCGCTACACCCAGACCGGCAACGCTCAGAACTACGCCACGGTGATGGCGGTGGGTCTCCTGGTCTCCATCGGCGTGGTGCTGACCTGGGTGCTCCGATGATGAGCGCGCTCACCCCCTGGCTCGTCACCCTGGTGGTGTTCCAGCCCCTCCTGTCCGCGCTGCTGGTGGCGCTGCTCCCGCAGAACGAGAAGCGGCTGGTCCGGGCCTGGACCTTCCTCGCGCTGTTCCTGAACTTCGGGCTGACGCTGCTCCTCTACGCGCTCTTCGAGCCAAAGGGCCCCGAGTTCCAGCTGCAGCAGCGGATCCAGTGGATCGCCGATCTGGGCATCAGCTACCACGTGGGCGTGGACGGCCTGGCCGTCTCGCTGATGCTGCTCACCGGCTTCCTCGGGCCGCTGGTGGTGCTGGCCAGCTGGAGCTTCATCGAGACCCGGGTGAAGAGCTTCCACCTGGCGCTGCTCCTCATCCAGACCGCGATGCTCGGGGCGCTGGCCTCGCTGGACGTGATCCTCTTCTACGTCTTCTTCGAGGCGATGCTCGTCCCGATGTACCTGATCATCGGGGTGTGGGGCTCGGAGGAGCGGACGAAGGCGGCGATGAAGTTCTTCCTCTACACCCTCGCCGGGTCGCTGGTGATGCTGGTGGCGATCCTCGCGGTGTACTTCCTCGGCCAGCCCGCCGGCGCGCGCAGCTTCGACTACGCCGAGTTCTACAACTCGCTCGCCCCGGCCAACCGCGAGCTGGCAGCCTGCTTCGCCGGCAAGGCCGTGAGCTGCGCCTCGCTCTCGCCGATGGCCCTGTCCCTGCGCGCCTACGGCCCGTGGATGTTCCTGGCCTTCGCGGTGGCCTTCGCGATCAAGGTGCCGATGTTCCCGGTGCACACCTGGTTACCGGACGCGCACGTGCAGGCGCCGGTGGCCGGGTCGATCATCCTCGCCGGGGTGATGCTGAAGATGGGGACCTTCGGGTTCTGGCGGTACGCCATCCCGCTGTTCCCGGTGGCCGCGCAGCAGATGCGGGGAGCGTTCGCCGCGCTGGCGGTGGTGGGCATCGTCTACGGGGCGATGATGTGCCTCGCCCAGCGGGACGTGAAGAAGCTCATCGCCTACAGCTCGGTGAGCCACTTGGGGTTCTGCATGCTGGGGATCTTCGCCCTGACCGTCGAGGGGGCGACCGGAAGCGCCTACCAGATGCTGAACCACGGGGTGTCGACCGGGGCCCTGTTCTGCCTCTTCGGCTTCCTCTACGAGCGGCGCCACACCCGGGCGATCATCGAGTACGGGGGCATTGCCCGGAGCATGCCGGTCTTCGCCGCGCTGTTCCTGATCATCACCTTCTCCAGCATCGCGGTCCCGGGGACCAACGGGTTCGTCGGCGAGTTCCTGGTGCTGCTGGGGACCTTCAAGTCGACCCTGCTCTCGATGTGGGCGGGCGTCTTCGCGGCCACCGGCGTCATCCTCGGAGCGGCCTACATGCTGTGGATGGTGCAGCGGGTCTTCTTCGGCCCCCTGGTGCAGGTGGAGAACGCCCGGCTCAGCGACGTGAACGGCCGGGAGCTGGCGACCGCCCTGCCCTTCGTGGTGATGGTGCTGGTGATGGGTGTGCTCCCCGGCTTCTTCCTCGATCGGCTCCAGACCTCCAGCCAGCGGTACGTGTCCCGGGCGCAGGTGGGCCTCGACGTGCAGATGCGCGACGAGGACACCCGGGTGACGGTGCTCCCGCTTCCCCTCCCCTCGCCGGCGGCGGCGCTGCCCGGCGCCTCCGCGAGGCGCTAGGCCCCCATGCTCCCTCTGCCCACCCTGACCACTGCCGACTTCCTGCCGCTCTGGCCCGCGCTGATCCTCAGCGCCGGCGCGTGCCTGGTGCTCCTGTCCGAGGTGTTCCTCTCCTCGGGCTCGCGCACCTTCCAGGCGCCGCTCACCGTCTCCTGCACGGTGCTGGCGGGGGTGGTGGCCGCGACGACCGCGCTCTCGGCCCCGGCCGAGGTGTTCCGCGGGTTCGCGGTGCTCGACCCGTTCGGGAGCCTGGTGACGGTGGTGGTCTGCATCGGCGTCGGGCTGTCGGCGCTGCTCGCCCCGGCGTTCCTCCGTGGCCGGCACGCCGAGCGGGGCGAGTTCTACGCGCTGCTGCTCTTCGGCGGGGCGGGGATGAGCCTGCTCGGGCTCTCCAACGAGCTCATTCTCCTGTTCATCAACCTCGAGATCCTGAGCGTCGCCACCTACGCCCTGACCGCCTACCTGCGCCGGGGCCCGCGTCCGTCGGAGGCGGGGTTCAAGTACTTCATCCTCGGCGCGTTCAGCTCGGCGGTGCTGCTCTACGGGACGGCGCTCCTCTTCGGGGCGACCCGGAGCACGCTCCTCCCGCAGATGGCCGGAGAGCTGGCGCGCATCTTCTCCGAGCCGAGCCTGGCCGACCGGCGTCCGCTGGCCTACACCGGCCTGGCGCTCATCGGAGCGGGGTTCGGCTTCAAGATCGCCGCGGTGCCGTTCCACATGTGGACGCCGGACGTGTACGAGGGTGCGCCCACCCCGGTCACCGCGATGATGAGCGCGGCGGTGAAGGCGGCGGCGTTCGCGGCGATGGTGCGGGTGTTCCTGGTGCTCGGGCGTGGCATCCCCGGCGACGCGCTGCTCACCGGCTTCTCGATGCTCGCCTTCCTGACGATGATCGGCGGGAACTTGCTCGCCCTCCCGCAGCGGAACGTGAAGCGGATGCTGGCGTACTCGTCGATCTCCCATGCCGGCTACCTCCTGGTGGGGGTGGCCTCGCTGTTCGTGCGGAGCGGGAGCGGCAAGGGCGGCGTGCTGGGCGTGACCACGCTCGCGGCCGGCGCCACGCCGGACACCGCCGCGGCGCTGCGGGGCATCCTCTTCTACCTGCTGGCCTACACCGTCACGACGGTGGGCTCCTTCGGGGTGCTGGGGGCCCTGGAGCAGAAGGACGACGAGGTGCGCGGCTTCGCCTGGGACCTGGACCGGCTGGCGGGCCTGGCGCAGCGGAAGCCGGCCTGGGCGGTGGCGATGGCGGTGTTCATGCTCTCGCTGGGCGGCATCCCGCCGATGGCCGGGTTCATGGGCAAGCTGCTCATCTTCAGAGCCGCGGTGGACGCCGGCCTGGTGGGCCTGGCCATCGTGGGCGTGCTCACCAGCGCGGTGGGCGCGTACTACTACCTGCGGGTCGTCGTTTACATGTACATGCGTCCGGCGCCCGAGGCCGGCGCGCTGCCCGAGCGCAGCTTCGCCACCGAGCTGGCGCTGCTCCTGTCCACCGCCGCGGTGGTGGTGCTGGGCGTGCTCCCCGGGCTGGCCTCCGGCTGGCTGTCGCGCGGCGGGTCGGTGTTCCTCGGGAGGTAGCGCCACTCCGAGGCACTTCGCCGCACGATTCGTCTGCAGCGGCAGGACGGAGCCCGTAGGCTCGGAGCGTGGCGAACCACGGGGGACCCGCATGGATGCGGAGCAGCGACCGGGAACACCAGTGCCGGTCGTATCGGCGTGCCAAGTGGGGCCGGCCTCCACGACTTCCCACGCTCCGGGGAGCCACGCTGATCCAAGATCGACCGCGCGAGAGAGGCGCCCTGCAGCGCAGGTTTCGCCAACGCGGCTCCAGGATCAGCTAGGAACGGTCAGGTCGGAGGGGGGTGCTGCGGCCGTCGCAAGCGTCCCATCGGGTGACGCGCAGCGCGTTCGGGAAGCATCTTGGAACGCTCCGGAGAGGCGGCAGACCCCCTCCCGCGGAGACCGTTCCGTGTTGATCCTCCAGCGCCCCTTGCGAAACGGGAGAGGCGTCCGCCCTCGGGAACGCACCTGGAGTGGGACGGGCTGGATCAGCTCCGAGAGTTGGCGCTGAAGCACCCGGTGCAATCGAGGGCGGCTTGACTCGTCTACAGACGTAGTATTACATCTGTTGACGAAGCCGAGAGGATCCCGCATGCCCGACGCCACTCAGCTCACCGACCTCCAGATCGCGCTGTTGCGCGTGCTCTGGGACCGTCGGGAGGCCACCGTTGCAGAGATCGCCGAGGTGCTCCGCCCCGTCCGCGACCTCGCCCCCACCACCATTGCGACGCTCCTCAGTCGCCTGGAAAGACGAGGAGTTGTGAGCCACACCGTCCAGGGAAGGCAATACGTCTACCGGGCGCGCGTCTCGGAGGGCGAGGTCCGCCGTTCGATGGTGAGCGGGCTCACAAATCTGATGTTCGGGGGTGACGTGGCAGCGCTCATGAGTCACCTGCTCGACGTGGGCAGCGTCCGGCCGGGCGACCTGGAGAAGGTGCGCGCCCTGATCGCCGAGGCCGAGGGCCGCAAGGGAAAGCGAGGGGGCCGATGAACGCTGGGTTCCTCGGGACGCTCCTGTCCCTGGCCATGACCTTCGGTGCTGCCTGGCTGCTCACCTATGCCGTCCACAGCACCGCGCTGATCGGGAGCGTGTGGCTCGCCGAGCGGGCGGGTCTGCTGCGCTCGCTCCGGCTTCGCGACCTCGCCTGGCGCACCGCGCTGATGGGAGCGCTCCTCACCGCGACCCTCCAGCTCGCCGCCGGCCTGACCCCGTTCGGCGGCGCGGCCGAGCTCACAGCGCCGGCCCTCCCGGCCCTGACCCAGGCGTCCCCGGAGGCGGAGCCTCCCCGGATGGCCGTGGTCAGGGTCAGGAAGCGTCCCGCGCCGGCCGCCGTCGAGGAGATGGGGCCTCGGCGCGCGAGCGCCGGCTCCGTGCCCGCCGTGCCGGCGGTCCCGTCCTGGGCCGGGCGTCAGGACGCGGCGGCGCCGTCTCCGGCGCTTTCTGCCCCGTCGCACTCGGTCGTCGTGCCCCGGCTCTCCCCGGTCGGTCTCGCCTTCCTCGGCTGGGCCATGGTGGCGAGCGCGTTCCTCCTCAGGCTCGCCGTGCTCCGCGCGCGGGTGCTCACCGCCCTGGGCGAGCGGGCGCCGGTGGTGGACCCGCTGGTCCGGGCCCGGCTCGAAGGGCTCTGTCGCGACGTGGGCCACTCCCGCCCGGTGCGGCTCACCACGGCCGCGGGGCTCCGCAGTCCGGTGGCCCTGGGCTGGGCGGAGATCTGCCTGCCCGCCGAGGCGCTGCTCGAGCTCGACGCCGCCCAGCAGCGCAGCGTGCTCGCGCACGAGCTGGCCCACCTCCGGCGGCTCGACCCGGTGTGGCTCGTGCTCGGGTCGGTGCTGGAGCAGCTCTTCTTCTTCCAGCCGCTGAACCGCGTCGCCCGGGCCCGGATGCAGGAGGTGGCCGAGTTCCTCTGCGACGACTGGGCGGCGGCCCGCAACGGCTCGGGGCTCGACGTCGCCCGGGGGCTGGCCTCCGTCGCGGCCTGGCTCGACGGGCGCGCACCGAGCGTGCCGCTCGCCGGCATGGCCGAGCACCCCAGCCAGCTCCTGGCCCGTGTGACGCGGCTCCTCGCGCGGGGTGCCGACGAGGTCGACCGCCTTCGGCCCTGGCACGTGGGCGGGATGGCGCTGCTGCTCCTCCTGACGGTGTTCATCGCCCCCGGCGTGCGCGCTGCGCCCGAGCGGATGGCGCCGGGGACCAAACGGGCGGGGGCGTCGGCGCCCGAGGCGTCGCTGGAGCAGACCCGAAGCGTGATCGCCGTCCAGTCGCTGGACCGGGAGGTCCTCGACGGGCCGAGCGACAACGCCGCGCCGGGAGGCGAGACGGCTGCCAGCGGCGCCCGTGCCGCTCCAGCGCCGCAGCCGGACCGGGCGAGAACGCGTGCCCCCGCCCCTGCGCCCGACGGGGCGCCCCCGGCGTCCACCAAGGGCACCGCGCCCGAACCGCGGACGCGCACCTCGGACCAGCCCGGCGACCACGCGCTGCTCGACATGGCGCCCGTCGCCGCCCCGCTCCTGGCGCTCACCGACCCCGTGCCGCCTACTGCTCCGCGGGCTCCGACCCCGCCCAAGCCCCCCGCTCCACCCACCGCAGTGGACGTCGAGCGGATCCGCAGCGACGCCCAGCGCATGGCCCGCGATGCGCAGCGCCAGGCCCGCGAGGCCGTCCACCGGGCACATGCCCGGTCGATGGGACACCGCGGCCGGCACGGCGGTGGCCGCACCCCGGCGGATCCGAAGACGGTGGATGCGCTGATCGGCGCGCTGAAGGACGGCGACCCGGGCGTGCGCCAGGCTGCGGCCGAGTCGCTCGGGCGCATCGGTGAGCCGCGCGCGGTGGATGGGCTGTCCGGCCTGCTCGGCGACGGCAACGTCGAGGTGCGCCGGGCCGCGGTCGAGGCGCTGGGGAACATCGAGGACCCGAAGGCCATCCCCGCCCTCACCCGCGCCGCTGGCGACGCGAACCCCGCCGTGCGCCGCGAGGCCGCCGAGGCGCTGCTCTCCTTCGACGAGCCGGCCGCCGGCGAGCCGCTGATCAAGCTCCTCGCCGACTCCGACCCGCGCGTGCGGCTCACCGCCATGGAGGGCCTCTCGGAGCGGGGCGACCGGCGTGCGCTGGCCCCGCTCTCGAAGCTGGTGAAGGACCCCAACGTGGAGATCCGGGCCCGGGCCGTGCGCGCGCTTTCCCGGTTCCGCGACCCGTCCGCCCAGGAGGGGCTGGTCGCGGCGCTGAAGGACGAGAACGCCGAGGTCCGAACCGCCGCCGCGGCAGGGCTCGGCGAGCTGGAGCTCAAGGCGGCTCCCCAGGGGCTGCTCGACGCCACCCGCGACCCAAGCGCGGACGTGCGGCAGCAGGCGGCCGAGGCGCTGGGGCAGATCCACGACCCGAAGGCGGTCCCCCAGCTCCAGGCCCTGCTCGACGACTCCGACGCCGACGTTCGCGGCGCAGCGGTGGAGGCGCTCTCCGACATTCGCGACGGCGCAGCGCTCCAGGCTCTCATCACCGCCATGCAGAGCAAGGACGTCACCGTCCGGCGCGCCGCGGCCCAGGCACTCGGCCAGAGGGAGTGATGCGCGGCCTCTTGGTGACGTCGGTGCTGGCCGTGCTGGCCGGCGCCGGGCCGGCGCACGCGCGATCGCACGGGCGCCACGTTGGCCGGGGGCTCCACGGGCTGACCCATCCCGGCCCCGGCGAGCAGGAGATCCGGGCAGCCCTCGACGCGCTGCGCGGGGGCGATGCCCGGCTGTGCACCTTGACGGTGGACCGGCTGGAGCAGGGCGGCCGGGACTGGCGCCAGCAGCGGCTCGCCGGAGAGGACGGGCTCCCTGCGCTCGAGCGAGGACCGGTGAAGGCGCCGGAGGTGCTGGCCCTGCTGACGGATGCGCTCGGCGACCCGCGCGCATGCGTGCGGCGCGCGGCAGCGGTCTGGCTGGGCGACAGTCCGGCCCCCGAGGCGCTGGCCCGGCTCACGACGGCGCTGCGCGCGACGGCTCCCACCGTACGCGAGGCGGCGGCATACGGCCTGGGGGTGCACGGCGGCGGCGCGGGGCGCGAGGCGCTGGTGGCCGCGCTGCGGGACCCGACGCCGGCGCCGGCCGTCGCCGCGGCCTGGGCGCTGGGCCGCTCGGAGGACCCGCGGAACACGCCTGCCCTCAAGAGCGCGCTCCAGCACCCCGATGCAGGGGTGCGCCGGGCCGCGGCCGGGTCGCTCGGGGCGTCGGAGGATGCGGCCGCGGTGGAGCCGCTGCTCGCGCGGCGCCAGGACCCGGACGCCGCCGTGCGCGCTGCGGTCGCCTCGGCGCTCGGTGAGCTCGAGGACCGGAGGGCGGTCCCGGCGCTCCTCGGGCTCGCCATGGACCGGGGCCCCGAGGTGCGGACTGCCGCGCTGCAGGCACTGGCCCGCCTCGAGGACCCGACGGCCCTGGAGGTCGCTCGCGGCGCGCTCACCGACCCCCTCCCCGACGTCCGTCAGGCGGCGCTCCGGACGCTGGCCTCGCTCGAGGATGCGCGCACCCTCCCCGCGCTCTCCTCGGCGCTGGGCGACGCCGAACCGGAGATCCGGGCGGAGGCGGCGAGCGCCCTGGGACGGCTCGAGGACCCGAAGGCCGCGCCGGCGCTCGCGCGCGCGGTCAGGGACGCCATTCCGGAGGTGCGGGCGACGGCGGTGGAGGCGCTCGGCGAGCTGGAGGGGCTGGGGAGCGCTCCCCCGGCCCTGCTCGACGCGTCCCGTGACCCGGTGGCCGAGGTCCGCACCGCAGCGGCGGAGGCACTGCGGGGCTTCTCGCGGGACGAGGCGGCGGCACGTCGGCTCGCGGCGATGGTGCGCGACGATGACCGTTCCGTCCGGCGAGCGGCGGCGGAGTCGCTGGTGAACCTCGAGTCACCCGAGGCGCGTGCGGCCCTCCGTGCTGCGCTCGGCGACAGCGACAGCGAGGTCCGTCGCGCCGCGGCGCGAGGACTCGGACGGGACTGAGGGCGAGCATGGCCGGGGAACCACTCGCGCTCGTCGCGAACGAGGCACGGTCGCCAGCCCGCGATGGACGGACGCTGGGCGGGCAGCAGCTCCCACGCCGCCGCCGAGCGCGCTGACCAGGACCAGGGCCGTGCGAGGCATCTCACGCCCGGCCGCGGACCCGCCCGTCACCCGCGGCTGGGCGGGCCTGGTCTCGCAGTCAGCGCACGGTCACTGGCCGTTCATCAGCCGGCGCCGGCGCTCCCGGAGCACCGCGGCCAGCTCGTCGGCCGCCGGTGGGCGCCGTGGCGTGGAGGGCTCGCTCGCCTCGACGATGTCCGCGGGCGGGGTGGCGCTCCGCGGAGCCGGCGTGGGGGTCGGGCGCGGGCTCCCGTCGGGCGGCGTCGCCGCCGACTGGATGCGGAAGCGGAGCCGGTACTGTCTCTCGCAGCGGGCACCGCAGAACCAGCCCACGCCGGCGAGGAGCACGCCGCCCGAGGCGTGGAGCTGCTCCTCGGTCTCGCCGGCGACGAGGGTTCGGCAGCCCGTGCATTGCTTGCCGCCCCGCTCGGCGCGCTTCGAGGCTCGTGACCGGATCCACTTCACCACCACGTCAGACTCCATTCCCCGCTCCATCGACAACAGTCCCTCGGGCGCGCCGCGCGCCACAAGCGAGTCACCGCGGTCCCCGGGGGCGCGACCCACCGGGGCCCGCGGGACCTTTTGTGCCGACCCACCAGGTGGGTCCGGTGAATTCCCGATTTGCTGGTCCCGCCGGACGCTGCGTCTCGTTCGACATGGGGGTCGTGGCGGCCCACCCGCGTGGCGGCCCACCGCGCAGTGAGCCGGGCGCGCCCCTCTCGCCGGAAAAGAAGCAGCCCGGCAATCCGCGACGGACGCCGGGCCACAGGCCTTCTACGACGAGCTCGCTCTCTCGTCTGAAGCGGTGGGGGGGAACCTCTTCAGAGAGCCGAAACGAACCCGGATCGGCAGATAACGGATCCTCCATCCTTTGACAACGGGTGACAACGGGGTGACGCGCCCCTCACGGCCGCAGGACGGAAATTTTCATCGCCGCTGACAACATGCTGTTCTCAGGGGCCCATCGGGGCTCCGGCCATGTTGAACAGCGTGCCGTAGAGCGCGATCAGGAGCACCGCGCTCGCCAGGACGGTGACGGCGAAGGCGAGCACGAGCAGCAGCCGGCGTCGGATCAGCGGCTGGCGAACCCCGAGCGCGTAGGCGACGAGGGCGACCGGGAACAGGCCAAGCGCCACCGGCGTCCAGCCCTGTAGCACCGAGCTGGCCAGGGACGGCGCGGTGGCTCCGAGCGACTCGGAGAGCCGCCGGAAGATGGGCACCACGAGCAGCGGCACGAGGAGGGACAGGAGGCCGGACCCGCCCACGACGAGCACGCCGATCCAGTCCAGGACCGAGAGCCGGGTCAGCGAGGTGTCGTCTGGGCCGGGAGTGGGCACCGGAGTGGGCTCCGCCCGGAGAGTCTAGTCGAGGGTCTGCCGGTAGCCGCGAATGGCCAAGGTCCCCACCACCAGGGAGAAGATGACCAGTGGGTAGAGGTGCGGCAGGACCTCCAGCAGCCCGTTGCCCTTGAGGAGGATGCCCCGGATGAGCCGGAGCGCGTGGGTGAGCGGGAGCGCCTCCCCGATGACCCGTGCCCAGCGGGGCATGCCGGCGAAGGGGAACATGAAGCCGGAGAGCAGGATGGACGGGAGGATGAAGAACACCGCCATCTGCATCGCCTGAAGCTGGTTCCGGGCGATGGTGGAGAAGGTGAAGCCGACCGAGAGGTTCGCGGCGATGAACAGCCCGAGGCCGAGCAGCAGCAGCAGGACCGAGCCGCGCACCGGCACCCGGAAGACGCCCACCGACGCGGCGAGGATGAGCGCCACCTGCACGTAGCCGAGCAAGATGTAGGGGACGATCTTCCCGAGCATCACCTCGAGCGGACGCACCGGCATCGCCAGGAGGTTCTCCATCGTGCCGCGCTCGCGCTCCCGGGTGACGGCGAGGGCGGTGATGACCACCAGGGTGAAGGTGAGCAGCGTGCCGATGAGCCCGGGCACGATGTTGTAGGCGGTGATTCCCTCGGGGTTGTAGCGGCGGTGGACGCGCCACTCGAACGGGAGGGGGGCCGGCACCGCGCCGGGCAGGTCGCGCGAGAGGAGCCCGGGGCCGATGCCGGTTGCCGCCGCGAAGGCGCTGC
>DATKKF010000050.1:0-68891 GCA_035543115.1 Myxococcaceae bacterium | reverse complement strand
AGGGGCGCCCGGCGACCTCGAGCATCGACTTGGGGACTCGCTCGGTGTGCGGACGCATCCGGGTGGCCATTCCACCCGCGAGCACCACGGCTTGCATCGGCGGCTCGGAGCTCATCGCACGCGGCGGATGACCCAGGGGTGCTTCCAGGGATTGGCCCCATGGGGCTCGAAGGCCTCGTGCACCGCCTGCCCCGGGAAGCGCGCCGCCACCTCGGCGGCCGACACCCTCGCCGGCACCGACAGCAGCAACGGCGAACGGTCGAAGAACATGCCGTTGCGTGCATAGCGCGTGGGCCACTCGGCGCGCAGGATCACCACTCCGGAACGGACGCCCTGCCGGGTCAGCTCCTCGGACAGCCCGGTGTGCACCTTCACCTCGGGGATGCGCCGCTCGAGGTACGAGGCCATCAGGAACAGCGGTGCGATCCAGATCGCCACCGCCACGATCCAGCTCCTGGACCGTCCCAGCTGCCGCTGGACGAAGGCCACTGCAGGGCTCCACCCGGCCGCCGCGAGGAACGCCAGCGGCAGGAGCACCATCGAGAGATAGCGGGGGCGCGGGCTGTCGTCGGGTTCGTTGAAGGTCAGCAAGAGCGCCGCCAGGAACAGGACCATCAGCACTCCGAAGAAGCGCTGCAGCGGCGCCGTCCGCGTCTCGCCGGCTGCCTGCTCTCGCCGGAGCGCCACCCATCCCAGGCAGGCCAGGAGCGCCGAGCCGGGGACCGTCCACTGGGTGAAGAGGGTTTCCAGCTCGGCCAGGTGGTGGAAGATCTGGATGGGCGAGACCACGTGGAGCGGGTGGATGTTGCTGACCGCCCCGCTCTCTCCGTAGATGGCCACGAAGCCGGGGATGTCGGCCTTGTACCCGTCGGTGAAGGGGGATCCGAACTGGAGCTTGTTGTACCAGAGGTCGAGCGCCACGAAGGGCATCGAGCTCGCGCCGGCAACCAGCAGCGACCGCACGCTGCCAAGGGCGATCAGTGACAGCCCGAGAAGTGCGCCGTCCACCGGCCGGATCAGAAACGCGCAGCCGGCGCACACCCCGCACAGGACCAGGTATCCGTCGCGCCGGGACCGCGCCCACCGGGCCACTGCCAGCGTGGCCAGCGCGCCGAACAGCAGGGTCGGGATGTGAGAGAGGAAGGTGGCCGCCTGGTAGGCGAAGAGCGGCGCCGCCGCCAGGAACGCCACCGCCAAGAAGGCGCGCCGAGCGTCGAGCACCACCCGGGCCGCGAACCAGAACGCCATCAGCGCCAGCACGCCCTCGAGCGGCGTCACCAGCCAGGGGACTCCGGCCCGAACGCCCAGGGACAGGAGCGCGGCCGTGCCCGGCGGGTACTTGCTGCGGACGAACTCGTCGATGACCACGTGGTCCACGGCCGCCCAGTCGGCGTAGGGGGGCGCCCGGGCCTTGAGCGCGCCGCGCGCGAACCCTTCGGCCTGGAGCAGCATGGAGTACTCGTCGCCAGCGTAGGGGTAGCCCTGCAGGGCGACCCGGGCCAGGAGCGCGTAGAGGACGCCAGCGACGACGATGACCAGCGCCGCGCGCCGCCCGTGACGGGGAACGGCCCTTCGAGGCTCGATCGGCTTCGCACCTGCCTCCGGCGGGGCAACGGGAGCGGGAGCTGAATGGGGTGGAGGCGGAGGAGGTGCTGCGCTGCGCCCGGGCCGCTCGGGCCTGCGGTTCATCCGTCGAGTCTCCAGGGGACCTGGCGCATCGCGCGATCCTGACCCTGCTCGCGGGCCACGGTCAACGCTGCGTCGGCGAAAGCGCGCTTGCGCGACCGCTCCCCGAGCGGGTACTCCACCGCAGCGCGCACGCGCGGAGGCCCGTGTCGATGCGCCCCACCGTGGCCCGATGATCAATCGATGAGCCTGCCCTCTCCGGAGCGCCCACCCGGGCCGAGGGCCCCTCCCTCCGAGGACGACGGCGCTGGCCGGCCAGCCGCAGCGACCGCGAGACGGGTGTGGCCCTGGCTCGGCTGGTTCCTCCTCACCTTCGTCGCCTGGAACAGCTGCGCTTCGCACGCCGGCGCCCGGTGGAGCGAGGGGCAGCTCGCCCGCGGCGACCATCGCCTGACGCCCGCCTTCGCGCTGGCGGCCCTGCGAGGTGCAGGCACCGACGATGGCGACGTCAGCCGCTACCTGGCCTACGCCAACGCCGCCCTGGGGCGCCCCTACCAGCCCTTCTACGTGCGCTCGCTCGACGGCTGGACCGGCCCTCAGCCCGAGAGGGCCGCCGGGCCCGATCCCGACGATCCGCGGGAGACGCCGCCGCGACGTCCCGACCGGCCGCTCGTGCCCTATCGGGACTTCTTCGTCGAGTACCCGCCGGGCTTCTTCCTCCTGGTGCTGCCGCCGACGCTGCCGGGGCTCGACCTCGACGGGTACCGCCTGCTGTTCTCGTGCTGGATGGCGCTGCTCCTCACCGCGGCGCTGCTGGCGGTGATCCGCATCGGACGCGTGCTCCGGCCGCTGGCCACTCCCTCGCCGGTGATGGTGGCGACGCTCCTGGCGCTGCTGCTCGGGACCGTCGCCGTGCGGCGGTTCGACGCCATCGTGTCCCTGTCGCTGTGCCTGTTCCTCGATGGCTGCCTGCGGCGCAGGCCGGTGCTCTCCGGGCTCGCGCTCGGGATGGGGCTGGTGACCAAGCTCGTTCCGGTGCTCGTCGTCCCGGTGGCCCTCATTCACTGGGGCGCCCTGAGGCGCCGGCGGGAGCTGGCGGTGGCGGCGCTCGTGACCTGCCTCGTCGGGCTGGTGGTGTGTGTGCCGTTCCTCCCGGCGGCGGGCGGACACCTCCTCGACCTGATCCGCTACCACGGCCAGCGCCCGCTCGAGGTGGAGAGCACCGGCGCGGCGTTGCTCACCATCGGGCGCTTCTTCGATCCGGCGTCGGCCTGGGGGGTGGAGGCCTACGGCTTCCAGAACGTGGTGGGGCCGGCCGACCGCTTCCTGCTGCCCCTGGCGGACCTCGCGCCGCTGGTGGCCACGGCCGGAATTGCCGCCTGGAGCATGGTGCAGACGCGGGCCGCGATGCGGGGAGCGGACCCCCAGCGGGTCTCGGGCGAGGTGCTGGTGCGGGCGGCGTGCGCGACCTTGGCGGCGAGCATGACGCTGGGGAAGGTGTTCAGCGCGCAGTACCTGGTGTGGCTCTTGCCGGCAGGCGCGCTGGTGTCGGTCCTCGATGGTGGCCGCCGGCGGCGCACGGCCATCGCTCTTCTGGCCGGGGCGATGCTGCTGACCCAGCTCAACCAGCACCTCTTCTTCGGGCTGCTGGGCCGCGGGCCGCAGCCGCTGATGGGGGTGCTGATCCTGGCCAGGAACGCCCTGGTGATGGCCTGGGCGGTGTGGATCCTGATGGCGGGCCCGGCTGCGCGCGCGGCCGCGGAAGGCGGGGAGCGCCCGATGCGCGGCCCATCGGGATCCGGCGTCGAGGCACCTGCGACGCTGCTCGGCGCTCGCTAGAGCGCTCCCCGCCGGAGCTGCTCGACGGCGTGGTCGCAGGCACGCGCGGTGACCGCCATCTCGGTGAGCGTCGGATTCTGCCACCCGGACGTCGGCCAGCACGCCCCGTCGGTGACGAAGAGGTTCCGGACATCCCAGCTGCGGCACGACGGGTCGAGCACCGACGCGCTCGGATCCGTCCCCATCCGGGCGCCGCCCACCTCGTGGACGAACATGCCCGGGGTGGAGAGCGTCCACTCCGTCTGCATCTTCCGGATGTGGCCGGTGACCAGCGGCGTGTGGAACAGCTCGGTCACCTCGGCACACACCCCACCGCCCGCCTCGACGATCTCTTTGGCCGCCGCCCGGGCCGCACGGGCGAGGGCCAGGTCCTCGGCCTTCCACTCGCAGACGATGTGTGCCGCGGGAATTCCCCAGGCGTCCTTCAGCGAAGGGTCGATCTCGATGCGGTTGTCGCGGTGGGGCAGCGTCTCCGAGCGGGCACAGAGGAAGCCGAAGGCCATGTCCTTGTGACGGCGGAGGAAGTTCGGCACCGGGAGCCGCTGGATCCCGCCCCACAGGCCGAACCCGCGCAGGTACGGCTCCCGCGTCGCCCCGAGGTTCTGGTAGCGCGGAATCATGATGCTGTCGCTCCCCAGCAGCTCGAACGGGCCGCCGGTGTCCGGCACGTCCGGGAGGTAGAAGTAGACGTTGCCCGCGCTGTGGTCCATCACGTGGCGCCCCAGCACGCCGGACGAGGCGCCGATGCCCCCGGGGTGCGCGGCGCTCCGCGAGTTCAGGAGGATCCGCACGCTCTCCAGGGTCGAGGCGCAGAGGAGGACCAGCTTGCCCCGTGCCTCCTCGGTGCGCCCAGTCTCCACGTCCACGAACTCGACCCCGGTGGCGCGGGTACCGTCCGGGGCCACCAGGATCCGGGCGACGACCGCGCCGCTCCTCAGGGTGAGCCGTCCGGTCTCCTGGGCCGCGCGGAGTGTGGTGGCGGTGCTGGAGATGCGGGAGAGCGTCTCGCCCTTCTCGGGCGGCCGCCGTGCGAACAGCCCGCGGGAGATGATGACCCGTCGCTCGGGGAACACCCGCTCCACCCGCCCCTTGAACAGCCGCTCTGCCGGGGTCATCGGGCGTGGCTCGAGGAACTCGCCGTCGGGCAGCTGGGGGAGCCCCTCGCGCGAGCCGTGCACCCCCAGCAGCCGCTCCAGCTCGGCGTAGTGCGGCGCGAGGTCGGCGTGGGAGATGGGCCAGTCCGGCCCGAAGCCGTCCCGGCTCGCCGCCTTGAAGTCGAAGTCCGAGAAGCGGGGCGTCACCGCGTCCCACACCAGCGAGCGGCCACCCACCCGGCGCGAGCGGATCCACCGGAACGGCTTGCCGGGCGGCGTGGAGTAGGGGTTGTCGACGTCGTCGACGAAGAAGTCGGGGTTGGTGGCCCAGTACGTGGGATGGCTCTTCTGCACCTCCTGCCGGTGCGAGACCAGATGACGGTAGAGCTGCTTCACGCCGTTGGTGAGGAACGAGCCGTGGTCGCGCCGGCGGGTGACCGGCGTGCCGGCCTCCAGCACCAGGACCCGTAGTCCCGCCCGGGTGAGCCTCCACGCCGCGGCGCCACCGGTCGCGCCCGACCCGACGACGACCGCGTCCCACTCCTCGCCTCTGCGGATGACCTCCATCGGCCCCTTCTATGCTTCGAGCGCCTGGACCTCGCCGGGCGACAAGCGCAGCCCGGCCGCGGCGAGGTTCTCGCGCATCTTCTCCGCCGTGCTCGCCGCCACCACCGCGGACACCGGGAACGGCTGGGAGAAGAGATAGGCCAGCGCCACCTGCGCCACGGTCCAGCCCTTCTCCCGGGCCAGTGCCCGCACCCGCTCTCGCCGGGTGTCATTCGCGGAGCTGCCGTAGCACCCCCCGGAACCCTTCGAGGTGAGGAACCCCGAACCCAGGGGGGACCAGGCAAGCACCGGGAGCTGCGTCCGGGCGTGGAAGGCACGCGCCTCGCGGTTCGCCGGCCCAGCGATGCTCACCGAACCGGTCCAGGGAGGTCGCACCCAGTCCACGAGCGAGAAGTGTGGGCTGCTCGCGGCCATCGGAGGAAGACCCTCCTGGCGCGCCGCGGCCTGGATCGCCTCGATGCGGGCGCAGGCCCAGTTCGAGACGCCCCAGTGACGAATCTTCCCCGCGCGGTGGGCCTCCCCCAGCGCCTGCACCATGGGCTCCAGCGGCGCCCCAGGGAAGTCGCGGTGGAGCAGGTAGAGGTCGAGGTGCTGGATGCGGAGCCGTCGCAGGCTGGCGTGGAGATCCGACGAGAGCGCCGCCCGGGTGAGCCGGTTCAGACGCAGACCCGGATACGGGTGTCCGCCCTTGCCGATGAGGAACAGGCGCTCCCGGAGACCAGGCGAGGCCATCCACTGACCGAAGAGACGCTCGGTCCCGCCGAGCTGGTACGAGGCCGCGAGGTCGAAGGCGGTGCAGCCGACGTCCACCAGGGCGTCGAGCGTCCGGAGCTGCTGCTCGCGCCGGGAGTGCCGCGCGAGCCGGTCAGGCAGGACGGAGCCCAGGCGCGCACCCCCGGCGACGACGCGGGGGATCAATCCCATGCTGCGGACGTCACGGGGCGACCTCCACTCGGCCGGGTGACGTCTCCCGCTGCCCGGGGACCGCGAGGCCGATCCCGGCGCACGCGAGGCCGAGGATGATCTGCGCCGCATGGATGAGCAGGGCGAGGGTGGCGGCGCTCGCCGCCGTCAGCGCCAGGACGTTCGCCCCCACGACCAGGGTGGCCTCCGTGGCCCCGAGCTGTCCGGGGATGAAGTCCCCGACGGCGCTGCCGAGGATCAGCACGCCCCGGGTGACCAGCACCCTGGCGAGTCCCGCGGACTGGCCGAGTGCGGCGAGGGCCACGCCGCACTGCACCACCTGCGCCACCCTTCCCGCAGACTCCCAGGCCAGCGAGCGCGCGACGTCGGCGGGGGATGCACCCGCCACCGCGTCGAAGGCGAGCCCGAACTGCTCGAGGCGCTTGATCAGCCCGCCGAGGAGTCGGCCCGGCTTCGCCCGCTCCCGGACCAACAGGATGCTGGTCCCGAGCACCGCGGCGATGACGCCGTTGGCCAGGATGAGCCCGGCGGCGGCGCCCGCGCCGAGCACCACCAGCGTCGCCATCAGCACCGGCACGGTGATGACCGCGGTCGAGAGGAGCACCACGCCCTGCATCTGAACCGCCGCCACCGCGGAGCGCGCGCCGCCTGCGTTCCGGCTCAGGAGCACCGCCCGCGCCGCCTCGCCTGCACCCCGGCCCATGGGCAGAACCAGACCGAGCGCGTAGCCCACTGCCCCGGCCCGCACCCACTGGCGCAGGGGGACGCGCCGGCCGGCCGCGGCGTAGAGCGCATGGAGGGCCAGAGTGCTGCAGGCGACCATCACCCCCTCGAGCAGGGCGAGCGCGGGCAACGCGTGGACGCTCGCTCCCAGCGAGGCGAGCACCGCGCGCGCCCCCGCTGCCCAGACGGCCAGGACCAGGACGCTGGTCCCCACCACCGCGCAGGCGATCCGGACCAGCGGTCGCGCGAACAGCCCCGGTCCTCCCTCGCTCATCCCGCCCTCGCCCGCGAGAGCACCTCGGGCAGGCGCATCCACACCCGGGCGAAGGCCTCGGCGTACGCCTCGACCAGCGCCCGTGGCTGCGGGGCGATGGGGTAGGTCTGGGAGAAGAGGCAGAGGGACCGGTCGAGGATGGCGCGCGTCACCGGGTACTGGGCGAGGTCGTCGGCGGGTGTTGCCGTCCGCCGGAACAGCGTCTGGCCGGGAACCGGGAGCGTCTGCCAGAGCACCACCTCGCAGCCCTCGGCTCGCAGCGCACGGAGCACGGAGTCGCGCACCACCACCGGCTCGGCGTCCACCCCGAGCCTCGAGGCGTCGAGCTGCACCCGGTACTTGTGGAACGCCGGGGCGCGATCCGCCGGCACCTCGGGTGGCGTCACCCCCGGCAGCTCGCCCAGCCGCCGGGTGAGGAGCTGGGCGTTGGCCAGCGCGCTGGCGTTCCAGTGCTCGAGCCGCCGGAGCTGTACGCGGGCGACTGCAGCCGGCAGCTCGCTGGTCCGGTAGTTCCAGCCCACCGCCGCCGAGTCGTAGGCGCGGTTCCCGTCGAGCGCGTGCGCGAGGTCGTAGCTGGCCTCGTCCTCGGGGCGGCTGTCCTCGCCGAACATGCGGGCGGCGTGGGCGCGCCGGTAGAGCGCCTCGTCGTCGGTGACCAGGAGCCCGCCCTCGCCGCAGGCCATGCTCTTCGACGACTGCAGGCTGTAGCAACCGGCGAGCCCGAGCGTTCCGGCCATCCGGCCGCGGTACCGCGCGCCGATCGCCTGGGCCGAGTCCTCGATCAGCAGCAGCCCGCGGCGCGCCGCGATGTCCGCGATGGGCTGCAGCTCGCAGGGAATCCCGTGCAGGTGGACCGGGACGATGGCCCTGGTGCGCGGGGTGATGGCCGCCTCCGCCCGGGCCGGGTCCATGCCAAGAGTCTGCGGCTCCACGTCGACGAACACCGGCACCGCGCCCTGGTGCAGGACGGCCATGGCGGTGGCCACGAAGGTGAATGCGGGGACGACGACCTCGTCGCCGGGCCGGACCCCGGCGCCGAGCAGCGCCAGGTGGAGCGCGGAGGTGCCGCTGTTGGTCGCCAGGCAGTATCGCGAGCCGACGAAGGCGGCGAACTCGCGCTCCAGCCCGCGCACCTCGGGGGCCAGCTGACCGGAGAGGACGCCGCGGTCGAGCACCCCGAGCACCGCTCGCCGCTCGTCCTCGCCGAGCACCGGCCAGCGGACGTGCGTCCCAGCCGGGACGGCCGGAGTGCCGCCATGGATCGCCAGGCGCTGCACGCTACACCGCGGCGCGAACGCGGCGGGCGACCTTCTCCACCCACTCCTGGAGGAGCGCGGCCTGCTTGAACAGGTCGTTCACCGCGCGTTCTCCCTCCCGGTGGTAGGGCGCCTTGAAGAAGAGCGAGAACTGGCGCTGGATGCCGCGCTCCCCGCAGCGCTGGGCCACGTCCATCAGCCGCACCAGATCGACCACCAGCGGGGCGGCGAGGATCGAGTCCTTGCAGAGGAAGTTGATCTTGATCTGCATCCGCTCGCCGAGGAACCCCAGGACGTCGATGTTGTCCCAGGCCTCCTTCTCGTCCCCGCGCGGGCGGTAGTAGTTGATGTGGACCTGGTGGTCCGCCACCTCGTAGCCGAGGATCTCGTCGAGCACCGAGAGCTTGCTCGCGACCTTGGTCTTGTTGCTCTCCGGATCGTCGAGCACCCGCCCGTCGTTGTTCCCCAGGATGTTGGTGGAGAACCAGCCCGATACCTTGAGTTGCCGCACCGCAAACGCCGGGGCGAGCGCGGTCTTGAGCAGCGTCTGCCCCGTCTTCCCGTCCTCACCGGCGATCGGGATGCCCGCGGTCTCGGCGAGCGACTCCAGCGCCGGGACCTTGGTCAGGCTGGGGGTGAAGTTCACGTGCCCCGCCCCGAGCTTGCACGCCAGGTACAGGTACTTCATCGCCGGGCTGATGCGCTCGTCGTTGCGCGACAGGCCCGCCTCGAATGCCCCCAGCGTGCGGTGCACGTCGGAGACCTCGGCGTGCCGCTCGGTCGAGCCGAGGTTGACGATGATCAGCCGGTCGAGCTTGTTGGCCGCCTTGAAGTCCTTGACGTTGCGGGTGAGGATCTCCAGCTCCTCGCGGTGGCTCTTGGCGGTGACCACGTGGTTCGCGTCGGGGGCGCCGAGGAACCTCGGGGACACCACCCCCGGCCACGGCTTGATGGCCCGGAGCTCCGGCTCGACCTTCCGGAGGAGCTGCTCCGGAACGATGCGCTCGCGCAGCGCCACCTCGAAGAGGTTGGCGTCCCGGATGTCCCAGCCGCCGAAGACCATGCTGTCGAGGGGGGCGCAGCCCAGGGTCTGCGGCAGACCTCCGGTCTCCGTGACCATCCCGATGCGTGGAGCCAGCCCTCGCTTCATCAGGGCGACGCCCGCGATCACCGTGCTGGCCACGGCACCACCCGCGCCGACGAAGCAGACTCCCAACCGGCTCATGCACGCTCCCAGGGCAACTCCATCAATGTCGCATATTTTACGAGGATGTCCCGCTTAGAATTCTCGACAACCCTCGGGAACTTCTGCTGCGGGCTCCGCCGGCCAATGTCTTCCATGAAGCGCCTGGCGCCGCCAGGTGGCAGCGCGAAGAGGGCCGGGGGCAGGATGGCCACGTCAGCCGTCCGGTGCTCCCGGTAGACGCGATTCTGTGCACAGAGGCTCTCGTCGAAGGCGCGGGCGAAGTGGCGCGGATCGGCCGGCGGCTGGTCGAACTCGACGAAGATCTGGTACCGGCCCTTCCCCGTTCCCCCGACGCCGACCTCTGCTCCGGCCGAGAACTCGACCACCGAGCACGAGGCCGCCCGGACCGCAGCCTCCATGGCGCGCTCGATCTCCACGAAGGAGGTCAGCTCCTGGGTGAGCGAGAGCACGCCGGAGGTCCGCCCCACGAACTCCACGCGGTGCGGGAAGACGCTCTGGAACTGCACCAGGTCGCCGATCAGGTAGCCGAAGAGGCCCGAGGAGGTGCTCACCGCGATCGAGTAGTCGACTCCCGGCTCCACCTCCCAGAGGGGAAGGCGGCGCGCGCCCGGCCTGCCGTGCTCGGTCGCCGGGACGAACTCGAAGAACACCCCCCGGTCGGGGATCATCAGCATCCCCGGCTCGCCGATGCGGTCGGTCGCCGCGAAGATGCCGCCCTCGGTGGCGTTGTAGTTGTCCATGAGGACCATCGGACGCCCCACCCGCTTCTCGATGACAGGCCGGTAGGGCTCGCCGTTGATCCCACCCCCGAAGAGCACCTGGAGGTTGGGCCAGAGGTCGGACACGGTGCCCACCGCCCGCCCGCGCGCGGCGGCCGCGCGGAGCACCTTGTCGAAGAACACCGAGAACCAGCAGGTGGTGCCGGAGAGGGCCCGGACGTCGAATTCGAGATACGCCGCGGCCATCTTTTCCAGCTTCTCATCGTAGTCCGGAATGTCACGAAGGTCTGGTCTCGGGAGCACCCGGTCCCTGACCGGCCAGGGGACGTGGCGTTGCATCAGCCCGGGGTTGTTGGTGTTGCTCACCGGCCCGTCCGGCCTGAGCGTCGAGGGCGGGAACAGCCCCAAGGTGTAGCCGCCGAGGAAGCGGGCGTGACCGACGTGGGTCACATAGCGGGCGACGACGTCGAACGCCGCCTTCTGCTGCCACCGGATCTGCTGCTCGGAGATGGGCAGGAACTTGTGCTGGGAGAGCGTCTGCGAGCTCCCCGAGGACTGACCGTAGTAGCGGATCAGGCCCGGCCAGAGCACGTCCCGGGCGCCCCTGCGCATCCGCTCCAGGAACGGCTCGAACTCGGCGTAGGTCCTCAGAGGCACCCTCTCCCGGAGGTCGGCGTGGGTCGACACCTCGGCGAGCCGGTGGGCGCGGCCGAATTCCGTCCGGGCGGCCGCCCGACAGTTCTGCCTCAGTGCTCCGAGCTGGACCTCTCGTAGACGGTTGCGGTCGCCGGCAAGCCGGTCCCAGGCCATGACCCGTGCCGTCGCCGCCGTCCAGGCCAGCGGGCCGATGACCCCTCCGCCGCGACGAGCTCTCATGAATCGACGGGGGGGCTCGTAACACCCCGAGACTGCTCTGGCAACGGGCAAGCGGGCCCGGCAGGGTACTCCCAAGGGCCAACCCCGAGCGTGTTAAGAGAGTCGCCCCACCTCCCCCCATGGTGGGCCTCGCTCGATGGCGTCGTCCGAACCACCCCTGACAGAGGCGGCCTCTCGCACGCCCCCCGAGCCGCTCGCCGCGAAGGTGGCGCGGGCCCGCGACGCCCAGGAGGCCTGGGGGCACACGCCCTTCGAGGAGCGGGCCCGGTGCCTGCTCCGTGCGGCGAAGGACATGCTCGCCCGGCGCCAGGAGGCGATGGCGCTGGTGGAGCAGGAGATCGGCAAGGTGCACGCCGAGGCGCTCTTCAACGAGGCGCTCGGTCCGCTGGACGCGGTGAAGGGCTGGGCGAGCGTGCTCGGGCCAGCGCTCGCGCGGCGCAGAGTGCCGCTCAACCCACTCGGGTTCCCGGGCAAGCGCGCCTACGTGGACACCGTGCCCCGGGGAGTGGTCGCCGTCATCGCCCCCTGGAACTTCCCGGTGGCGGGGCTCTACCGCTCGGTCTTCCCGGCGCTGATGACCGGCAACGCGGTGGTGCTCAAGCCGAGCGAGTACTCGCCGCACTCCAGCGGCTGGTTCGCCGAGCGGCTCGCCGCGCACCTCCCTGCCGGGGTGATGCAGGTGGCGTCCGGGGACGGCTCGGTGGGTGCCGCGCTGCTCGACGCCCGCCCCGACGCCTGCGTCTTCACGGGGTCGACCACCACCGGCCGGCGGGTGGCGATCCGGTGCGCCGAGCTGGGCATCCCCTGCAGCGCCGAGATGGGGGGCAAGGACCCGGCCATCGTCCTGGCCGACTGCGAGCTCGGGCGCACCGTGGCCGGCATCACCCACTGGGCGCTGTGCAACGCCGGTCAGGCGTGCGGGGCGATCGAGATCGTCTACGCCGAGCGGGCGATCGCCGACGCACTGGTGGAGCGGCTGCGCGAGGTCTGGACGGAGCTGCGCGTCGGGCCGGCTCGAGGCGCCTCGGCCGACGTCGCGCCGCTGGCCAACGCGCGGCAGCTCGAGGTGGTGAGGCAGCACGTCGAGGACGCGAAGGCGCGCGGAGCGACCGTGGTGTGCGGCGGCGCTCCGCTCGGCGAGGGGCTGTGGTTCCTGCCCACCGTGCTCGACCACTGCACCGAGGCGATGTCGGTGGTGCGCGACGAGACCTTCGGCCCGGTGCTGGCGGTGGTCCGGGTGGAGAGTCCGGACAAGGCCATCCGCGCGGCGAACCAGCTGCGCTACGGGCTCGGCGCGTCCATCTGGACCCGGGACCTGGCCCGGGGACAGCGCCTGGCGGAGCGACTCGACTACGGCGTGGTGAGCGTCAACAACCACTCCTTCTCCGGGGCGGTACCGAGCCTCCCCTGGTCCGGGACGCGGGCCACCGGCTTCGGCGTGGCCAACAGCGCACTGGCGCTGGCCACCTTCGTCCGGCCCCGCACGCTGGTGGTCGACCGCCGGCGGGATCCGGAGCTCTACTGGATGCCGTACGACGAGACCCTGGTCGAGCTCGGGGAGGTCCTGGCTGATCTCCAGACCAGCCGGCTCGACCGCGCCTGGAAGCTACCGGCCCTCATGCGGCGCCGGATGCGGAGGCTCCGGGAGTTCTTCCGGAAGAGGCGTTCACCCGAGCTGCGGTGAGATCTGCTCGGCTGCGCGCGCGGCGATGGCCATGATGGTGAGCTGGGGGTTCACCCCGAGCGGCCCACGCACGGTGCTTCCGTCCACGATGAACAGCCCGGGCAGGTCGTGCGCCTGGTGGTCGAGGCCCACCACGCTGGTCCGCCGGTCGGTCCCCATCTGGCAGGTGCCCAGCGGGTGGTAGCTGGCCAGCGCCAGATCCGAGGCGTGGATGTCCATTCTCCGGAACTCGTCCAGCCGGCCCGGCTCGAGTCCCCCGAGCCCGAGCACGCCCGGGTACAGGCGGCGGGCGCCGGCGGCGACCAGCATCTGCATCGACAGCTCGAGCCCGCGCTTCAGCCGCGCCACGTCCGCCGGGGTGACCGAGTAGTGGATGACCGGCAGCCCGCGGAACTCGCCCCAGACCCGGCCGTTGCGGGTGGTGTCGGCGGCGAGCGGCCCCACCCCGGCCACGTGCCGGAGCTGGGCCAGGGGCTCCATCAGCCGCCGCCCGATGGCGGGGAACATGCTGGGCATCGCGTTGTGGCTGGCCTGCGCCGCCACCAGCAGGAGCCCCTCCTCCAGGAACTCCTCCGAGCCGTAGCCCTGGGGGATGTGGTCGAACGCGCAGATCTCCTCGTCGAACAGCGCCATTGCCACCACGCTCGGGTGCAGGGTGAGGTTCCGCCCTACCTGTCCGCTGGAGTTGGCGAGCCCCTGCCGGAGCAAGAACAGCGGCGTGGAGATGGTCCCGCCGGCCAGGACCACCGCCCGGGCCCGGACGCGGATCCGCACCCCGTTCGGCGCGGTGCCCTCGATGCCGGTGGCGCGCCCGTTCTCCACCACCACCCGCTCGGCCTTCAGCCCGGTGAAGAGCATCGCCCCCCGTTCCAGGGCGGGCGGCAGGTAGGAGAGGTTGGTGCTCTTCCTGGCGTCGCTCCGGCAGCCGAGGTGGCAGAAGCCCGAGGCCTCGCATCCGGGCGCGTTCCGGAGCAGCTGTCCGTGCTTCCACCCGAGCGCGTCGCAGCCGCGCTGCATGACGTCGGCGATCGGCCCCACGTATCGCCGCGAGGAGGGCCCCACGCCGAGGTGGGCCTCCACCCGCGCGAACCACGGCGCCATCCGCGAGGGCTCGAGCGCATCGCTGCCCGTCTCCTCGCACCAGCGGTCGAGCACCCACGGCGGGGTGCGGAACGCCGTCCCGCCGTTCACCGCCGTCGACCCGCCGACCATTCTCCCCACGAACACCGGGAAGCTCACGGTCCCCAGCGCGAACACCGGCCGGTAGAAGCGCTCGTAGGCCCGCACGATGCTGCCGTCGAAGCTGTGGCGGTGGTAGAGCTGGCCCTCCTCGACGAACACCACCGCGTGGCCGCGCGCGGCAAGCTCGTGCCCGACCACCGCCCCACCCGCCCCGGTGCCGATGACCACCACGTCGCACTCGACGTCGCCGCCGGTCCATGACTCGGCGGCCTGGGCCTGCCGTGCCCAGCGCGGCTCGGTCACCGGCAGGGGCGGCTTCGGCCGCGCGCCCAGCGCCCGCTGCACGTGCGGCGCATCGAAGTGCACGATCTTGTAGACGCTGGAGATGAGCGAGAGCGGCGTCTTGAACAGCGGATCGTGCTCCCACTGGAGGAGCAGCGCCTGCTGCCGCGCCGCGGAGAGCGCGTGAAAGGCCCGGCCGGTACGCAGTCGGGCGGCGGCGTCGAGCGCACGGTGTGCTGCGGTCCAGGCGGTGGCCAGCCTCGGTGACAGCCTGGCCACCAGCCCCGAGACCTCGCGCACCGTGGTGTCGTCGGCCGCGGGGATGGCGCTCGTGCCGGGGATGATGGCCTCGGCCAGCGCGAGCATGGCGCGGTCCACGCCCTCGGCGAGCGGCCGCGGCGTGGTGCTGGCGAGGGAAGAGGCTTCCATCCCGGCGGTTTTGACACGCGCACACCGAGTGCCGTCAAGTGCACCCCACGACCATGACCACGGCGGAAAGCTCGAGGACATGCCCGACTTCGTGGCCATCGGCATGATGACCGACGGCGACAACTCGCAGACGCCGGCCGACGCCGACGACGCGGACTTCGTGGTCGGGTGGTAGGCGCCGGCATGACCGAGGCGGGGCTGGGCGTCCGCGTGCCGGAGGGCGTGCGGCCGTGGAGCAGGCGGACGGCGGTGCTGATCGCCGGGGTGACGCTGGTGCGCCTGCTGTTCGTCTCGACCACCGACATCGCCAACGGCGAGGCCTACTACTACGTCTGGTCCCGCTTCCCCTCGCTCAGCTATTACGACCACCCGCCACTGGTGGCCTGGATGACCTGGCTCACCACCCGGGTGTCGCACGGGTCCTTTGCCATCCGCTCCGGCCCGCTGGTCTGCGCGGCGCTCTTCGGCGCGCTGGTGTACACCCTGGGCCGCCGCCTCTTCTCCCCGCGTGCCGGGTTCCTCGCCGTGGCGGTGGTCACGGTCATTCCGGTCTTCTTCGCCTCGAGCTACGCGCTGAACCCCGAAGCCCCGCTCGCACCGCTCTGGGTGCTCGGACTCCTGATGCTCGAGCGGATGCGCGAGCACGACGAGGCGTGGCGACCGCTCGCCGCCGGGGCGGTGGCCGGGCTCGCCTTCCTCGCCAAGTACTCGGGCATGCTGCTGCTCGGGGTAGGCCTCCTCTACCTGCTGCTCTCGCCGCAGGGACGGCGCTGGCTCCGGCGACCGTCGCTCTACCTCGGGAGCCTGGTGGCGCTGGCGGTGGCGGCCCCGGTCCTCGTGTGGAACCAGCAGCGGGGGTGGCCCTCCGTGGTGCTCCACTTCGTCGAGCGCCGGGCCCCCGACGACGCCGCCACCCTCGCCCTGAACGGCTGGCACGCGCTGGTGGGCCAGCTCGCCCCCTTCCACCCGCTCATGTTCCCCGGGCTGATGGTGGTCCTGGCCCTCTGCATCCGGCGGTCGGCCGCGGACGACCGCTTCCGCTTCCTCGCCCTCGCGAGCTGGCCGGTCCTGCTCTTCTTCTTCCTGATGATGATGCGGGTCCGCGACGCGGAGTCCCACTGGACGATGGTGGGCTACATCCCCCTCGCGGTGGCGGCGGGCGGCCTTCTGGACGAGCGGGCCGGCCGCCTGTCGCTGGCGCTCCGGTGGTACATCGCGGCCTGTCTGACCATCACCCTCGTCGGCACCGCCGTGTTCTATGCGTACTCCCGAGCCCCCGCCCTGCGCCGGTTCCTGCCCGCGGGGGCCTACGAGCCCAACCGTGACTTCTTCAACGAGATGGTCGGCTGGGCCGAGCTCCGGGCCGCGGTCGGCGAGGATGCCGCGGCGCTCGGCCCGGCAACCGTGGTCGCCAGCTGCCAGTACGCGCTCTGCGCGCACATCCTCGCCGCGCTCGACGACCGCCCGGCCGTCTACTGCCCGGGGCAGCGGAGAACCGAGTTCGACTTCATCGGCCGCGGTGAGCCGCCGGCAAGCGCCCCGGTGCTGTACGTCCAGGACGACCACTACCACGAGGCGCCCGCGACCCTGCTCCCTGGCCGTGAGTGCAGACCGCTCCGGACCCTGTCCGTCGAGCGCGGGGGGGTGGTGATGCAGGCCTACCACCTGTGGGCGTGCTCGCCGGGCGGACGACGGTGAGCATGGACCCCGTCGCTCCTTCCTCCGCGCTCCGGCGCGGCCTGGACCGGTTGATTCACTGGCAGCTCCGCCACCCGGTGCGGGTGCTGTCGGTCGTGGGGGTGGTGACCGCGCTCGCCATCGCCCTCGCCACCCGGCTCCGGGTCGAGACGGCGTTCGAGAGCCTGCTGCCCGAGACGCGGCCCAGCGTGGTCGAGCTCCACCGGGTCTCGGAACGCACCGCGAGCCAGTCCACCATCTTCGTGGTCCTGGAGGGGCAAGACCCGGCCGGGCTCCGGCGGGCCTCCGACGCGCTGGTCCCGGCGCTGAGGGCGCTCGGGCCGCCGTGGGTGGGGAGCGTGGAGAACGGCGTGCAGGACGCGCTCGCCTTCCTCCGGCCGCGCACCGGGCTCTACACGGATCTGGAGGTGCTGAAGAGCCTCCGCGACGATGTCGAGGCCCGCTACGCCTACGAGGTCGAGAAGCAGACCGGGCTCCAGCTCGGCCTGGACGAGGCGCCGCCGCCACCCATCGCTCCGGACACCGTGAAGTCCCGCCTGGGGGTGAAGGCCGAGGACGAGCGGCGGTTTCCGGCCGACGGTCGCTACCAGAGCGGTGACGGCAAGACGGCGGTGGTGGTCATCCGCAGCGGCGTCGTGGGCGCCGACTTCCAGAAGGCCGAGGAGGCGGTGGCGCGGGTCTCCGAGGTGGTCCGGACGGTGAACCCCGCCTCGTTCGATCCCGCGGCGCACTGGGACCTGAGCGGCGACCTTCTCATCGGGCTGGCGGAGTTCCGGCTCATCAACCGGGACCTCACCGAGGTGGGCCTCGCCGGGACGGTGCTCATCCTCGGCATCGTCTTCCTCTATTACCTCCGCATCCGGACCGTCATCTCGATGGCCCTGGCGATCGGGATCGGCGTGGCCTGGACCTTCGCCCTGACCGAGCTGCTGGTTGGCCGGCTCAACCTCGCCACCGGGTTCCTCTTCACCATCATCGCCGGCAACGGGATCAACTTCTCCATCCTCCTGATGGCCCGCTACCTCGAGGAACGCCGGAGGGGGACACCGACCGAGGCGGCCATCGTGGAGGCAATGCGCTGCACCTGGCGGCCCACGCTCACCGCCGCCGCGACCGCCTCCGCCGCATACGGCGCGCTGGTGGTCACCGAGTTCAAGGGCTTCCGGGAGTTCGGCTGGATCGGTGGATTCGGGATGCTGGTCTGCTGGGCGGCGGCCTTCCTCTCGCTCCCGTCGATTCTCCTGCTGATGGAGCGGATGGTCCCGCTGGAGCGCGAGTCCTGGTGGCGCCGGGCGCTGGGGCTCAAGGGCGAGGGGCTTCCGTTCGGCTTGCCCTTCGCGCGCATCGTGGCCGGCGCGCCGCGGGCGATCACGGTGGTCGGGGCGGTGCTGGCTCTCGCCGGTGCCGTGCTCACCGTCTTCTACGTCCGCTCGGATCCGATGGAGTACGACACCAACAAGATCCAGAGCGATCGCTCCGCGGTCGCCGAGGTGCACCGTCTCTTCCACGCGGCGATGGGTCTGACGGGCTTCGTCAGCGTGGACGGCATGGCGGTGATGGCTGACCGCCTCGACCAGGTCGCGCCACTGAAGGCTGCGCTCGAGGCCCGCCGGGACGTCGCGCCCGCGGAGGCGAAGCCCTTCAAGGCGGTGCACACGCTCGACGACTTCGTCCCCAGGGACCAGGAGGCGAAGATTCCGGTCCTGATGCAGCTGCGGCGGCGCATCCTCAAGGCGCACCAGCGCGGCCTGGTGGCGGACTGGGCGAAGGTGGAGCCGTACCTCCCGCCCGAAGATCTGAAGCCCTTCGGAATCGCCGAGCTGCCCGACGCCATCGCCCGTCCGTTCACCGAGAAGGACGGCACCCGCGGCCGCATCGTCTACATCAGCCCGAGCGACCGGGACGACACGTCCGACGCGCACTACCTCCTCCGCTGGGCGGATGGGTACCGGAGCACCGTGCTCCCGGACGGGAGCGAGATCCGCGGCTCGGGGCGCGCGGTCATCTACGCCGACATGTGGAGCGCGATCCTCAAGGACGTGCCCCGTGCGGTGGCGCTGTCCATCCTCGCCACCATCTTCATCGTCGCCTTGAGCTTCCGGGATCGCCGGGCGATGACCCGGGTCATCCTCTCGCTGCTGGTGGGCGTCTTCTGGACAGTGGGAATGCTCGCCCTCCTGAGGTTCAAGCTGAACTTCCTCAACTTCATCGCCCTGCCGGTCACCTTCGGGATTGGCGTGGACTACGCGGTGAACATCGTCCAGCGAGACCTCGAGCTGCGCGACCCGCTCGAGGTGCTGCGGCGCACCGGCGGAGCGGTCGTCCTCTGCAGCTTCACCACCCTGCTCGGGTACCTGGCGCTGGCCCGCTCGCTCAACTACGGGGTGCGGAGCCTGGGCCTCACCGCGGTCATCGGGGAGGCGGCGTGCATCCTCGCAGCGGTGCTGGTGCTCCCCGCCGCGCTGGTCTGGATGCGCCAGCGCCGCGCCCCGGAGGCGGTCACCGGGGCCGGGGAAGCCGCGACCGGCTGAGGTGCCCGCCCCACTCGGCCAGGACGTCCGGGTGTTCAGCTCGACCGGATGTGGGCGGCTGAACGCCCCCTCGGCGGCGCCGACGCGCCGCGGCGCTCCGGGCCTCACCCCGGGGGCGCCGCTGGTGATAGTGACGGTCTACCAGAACCCCATGGAATCTCCCGTGCTCTCGGTGTCCGACGCCCTCGCCGGCAAGCGCATCCTCCTGACGGGGAGCACCGGATTTCTGGGGAAGGTCACCCTCTCCATGCTCCTCCACCGGTACGGAGAGCGGCTGGGGCGCGTCTGGGCCCTGGTGCGGCGCGGCTCGGCCAGCAGCGCCGAGGCCCGGTTCGTGGAGAAGGTCGTCCGGAGCGAGCCGTTCCAGCCAGTCCGCGACCACCACGGGGACCAGAAGGCCGAGGCCTTCATCCGCGACCGCTGCAGCGTGCTCGACGGCGACATCACCGACCCGCTCCTCGGGCTGTCCGCGGAGCAGGTGCAGGGGCTCGCCGGGCAGGTGGACGTGGTCGTCAACTGCGCGGGACTGGTCTCGTTCAACCCGCCGCTCGAGGTGGGGCTGAAGATCAACACCTATGGGGTCCGCAACGCGGTCGAGCTGTGCCAGCGGCTGGGGGTTCCCCTGGTCCACGTCTCCACCGCCTTCGTGGTCGGCAACCGGAGCGGGCTGGTCTTCGAGGACGAGGAGATCGCCGGCTACTTCCCGCGGAAGGGCGAGCTGGACGGGCGAGACTTCTCGCTCCAGGACGAGCTGGACGACGCGGCCCGTCTGGTGAAGCGGCTTCGGGAGCAGGCCGAGGACCACGCGCTCACCTCGGAGTTCCGCGCCCGGGCGCTGGAGCGGCTCGAGGAGGAGGGCCGCGACGGCCGCGACGACAGGACGCTCCGGCTGGCGGTCGGCCGGGAGCGCAAGCTGTGGCTGACCCAGAAGCTCACCGACGCGGGCATGGAGCGCGCCCGGAGCTGGGGCTGGCCCAACACCTACACCTACACCAAGTCGCTCGGCGAGCAAGTCATCGCCGGCACCCAGGATCTCCGCTACGCCATCGTTCGCCCGAGCATCGTGGAGAGCGCGCTCCGCTACCCCTTCCCGGGCTGGAACGAGGGCTTCACCACCTCGGCGCCGCTCGCCTTCGCCGGCCTGAAGGGCCACCCGCTCATCCCCGCCGCCGAGCGCGCGATCCTGGACATCATCCCCGTCGACCTGGTGGCCGGCTCGCTGATCGCCATCACCGCCCGGGCCATCGGCCACCCCGAGCGGCGGGTCTACCAGCAGGCCTCCGGCGACTCGAACCCCTTCTACGCCCCGCGCTCGGTGGAGCTGGTGGGCCTCTACCGCCGCAAGCACTTCCGCGACCGCGAGACCGGGAGCGCGCTGCTCAATGACGTGAAGGCCCGCCTCGAGCCGCAGCCGGTCTCCAAGCGTACCTTCCTCGCGCGCTCCGCTCCCCTCTTCGCCACCGGCGCCCGGCTGCTCCGCCAGGGCATCGACGACCACGGGCCCAGGTGGGGCGCGCCACGCGTCTCGGCGATGCTCCAGCGGGCGAAGGAGCAGCTGGAGCGGGTGGAGGAGCAGGCCTCGTCGCTCTCCTCGCTCATCGAGCTCTTCCTGCCCTTCCTCTGGGAGAACCGGTACGTCTTCCGTTGCGACAACACCCGGGCGCTCTACGCAGCCATGGACCCGGAGGACGCGGCGAAGATCCCCTGGGACCCGCACGGCATCGACTGGCGGCGGTACTTCCTCGAGGTGCACCTCCCGGGTCTCGAGAAGTGGGTCTTCCCCGGCCTCGAGGAGGAGCGCGAGCGGCGCAAGGCCATTCACGCCCACCGCGACCTGCTCCAGCTCTTCGACGCCGCGGTCCACGCCTACCGGCACCGGGTGGCCTTCCGCCGGGTGGAGGACGAGCGCGAGGAGCGCTTCACCTACGGCGAGGTGCACCGCTGGGCGGCGCGGGTGGGGAGCTTTCTCCTCCGGAGCGGAGTGAAGCACGGCGACCGGGTGCTGCTCATCGCCGAGAACCGCCCCGAGTGGCCCATCGCCTACTTCGGCATCCTCCGGGCCGGTGCCACCGTCGTCCCGGTGGACCCGGCGTCGATGGAATCGGAGGTCGTGGCCATCGTCCGCCGGAGCGCGGCCCGGATGGTGCTGCTCTCCGAGGACGCGGCGCAGGACTTGGCCGGCCTCCGGCACACGCTGTCCGGGCAGTCGCTGGAGGCCGGCCTCGCCACCCTGGCCCAGGCGATGGAGGGCGACCCGGGGCAGCCCGGGCGCATTGGCCCGGTGCGCAAGAGCGCCGCTCCGGACGACGTGGCCTCGCTCATCTTCACCTCCGGGACCACCGGCACGCCCAAGGGCGTGATGCTCACCCACCGGAACTTCGCCTCGCTGGTGCCGAAGCTCGCGGCCTCGTTCGACTTCGGCGTGGGCGACGGGCTGCTCTCGGTGCTCCCCCTTCACCACACCTTCGAGTTCTCGGCGGGACTGCTCACCCCGTTCAGCCGCGGCGCGGAGGTGACCTACCTCGACGAGCTCACCACCGATCGGTTGGGCGAGGTACTCGAGTCGGGGCACGTCACGGCGATGATCGGCGTGCCTGCTCTCTGGACTCTGTTCCACCGGAAGGTGACCCAGGAGCTGGCGGCGAAGCCGGCGATCGTCGAGCAAGCGATGCGGGCCCTGATGTCCGCCCACGGCTCGCTGCGGAACCGCAAGAACGTGAACCTCGGCAAGCTGCTGTTCTGGCCGGTGCACAGAAAATTCGGCGGCCGCATCAAGTTCCTGGTCTCCGGTGGCTCGGCCTTGCCGGACGAGGTGCACAAGGCCTTCCACGACCTCGGCTTCGACCTCGCCGAGGGCTACGGCCTGACCGAGGCGGCGCCGGTGCTCAGCGTGCAGACCCCGGGGAACAAGCGGGTTCCGGGGAGCGTGGGCAAGGCGCTGCCCGGCATCGAGCTGCGCATCGACCAGCCGGACAACGAGGGCATCGGCGAGGTCTGCGCGCGCGGCCCCAACGTGATGGCCGGCTACTTCGCCGATCGCGAGGCCACCGACGCCACGCTGGTCGACGGCTGGCTCCACACCGGCGACCTGGGACGGCTGGAGACCGACGGGCAGCTGTACCTGGTGGGGCGCAGGAAGGACGTGATCATCGACGCCAACGGGAAGAACGTGTACCCGGACGAGCTGGAGGAGCTCTACGGGGACCACCCGTCCATCAAGGAGCTCTCGGTGGTCGGCCTTCCCGACGACTCGGGCGGCGAGACGGTGGCCTGCCTCTGCGTGCCGGAGTACGGGGAGCGCCGCCGCGAGGACGTACGGGCGGAGCTGGAGGAGCACTTCCGCCGCGTCTCCTCCGAGCTGCCCTTCCACCGGCGGATCAAGGTGCTCCGCTTCTGGGACGGAGACCTGCCGAAGACCAGCACCCGGAAGGTGAAGCGCAAGCTGGTGGTGGACGAGCTGCGGAAGCTGGAGAAGCTGGCCGCCTCCGGAGAGAAGGCGCGGCCCGCGGCGCACGGCAGCTCGACCGACTGGCTTCAGCGGCTCGTGGCCGAGGTCATCGGCAAGCCGCCCAGCGAGGTCCGGCCCGAGTCACGGCTGGCGGCAGATCTCGGATTCGACTCGCTGATGCTGACCGAGCTGTCGGTGGCGCTCGAGGCCGCGGGCATCGCGCTGCCCGAGGCGGGGGACCTCTCCGGCGTGGAGACGGTGAGGGACCTGGCGCGCCTGCTGGGAAGCGCCGCGCGGCGACTGGCCGAGCCGGCCGAAGGCCTGCAGCCTGCGCAGTCCGAGCCCGAGCCGGGCAGCCGCGAGATCCCCGTTCCCGCCCCGGTCGCCGCACTCGGCCGCACCATGCTGGGCCTCTGGCAGAAGGCGATGTTCGGCGGGGTGTTCGAGGTGAAGGTGACAGGCCAGGCCTACGTGCCACAGAGCGGGAACTTCCTGGTCATCGCCAACCACAGCTCGCACCTGGACATGGGGCTGGTGAAGTACGCGCTCGGCGAGCAGGGCGGGCGGATGGCCTCGCTGGCGGCACGCGACTACTTCTTCGACACCCCGCTCAAGCGGGCCTGGTTCGAGAACTTCACCAACCTCATCCCCATGGACCGCCACGGGAGCCTGCGAGAGTCGCTGCGGCTGGCGGGCGAGGCGCTCCAGAACGGCTACCATCTGCTCCTCTTCCCCGAGGGGACGCGCTCGCCGGACGGGCAGATGCGGGCCTTCTACCCCACGCTGGGCTACCTCGCGCTGACCTACGGGGTGGACATCCTCCCCATCCACATCCTGGGAGCGTACGAGGCGCTGCCGAAGGGGAGCGTGCTCCCGAAGCAGAAGGAGATCTCGGTGCGCATCGGGCCCGCGCTCGGCATCGGTGAGCTGCGGCGGCGGGCGCAGGGACTCGCCCGGAGCGAGAGCTACCGTCTGGTGACCCGCATCGCCGAGGAGGCGGTGAAGCGGCTCCGGGAGGGCGGCGTGTTCTGGCTCGAGCCCGACGTGGAGCTGGCGCCGGCGCCGGTCCGTCCGCGCAAGAGCTCGGGCGGGGGACCGAGGTGAGCGGCGGCCGGAGCATCCTGGTCACCGGCGCCACCGGCTTCCTCGGGAAGGCGCTGGTCCCGCGGCTGGCGGCGGCGGGGCACCGGGTGCGGATGCTGGGCCGGAGCGCGCCGGGAGCGGAGCTGCTGGACCACGGCGAGTTCGTCCAGGGAGACCTCGGGGACCGGGCGGCGCTGAAGCGGGCGCTCGACGGCGTGGAGGTCCTGTACCACCTGGCGGGGATGGTCTCGTTCGATCCCGCGGACGGCCCGGCGATGTACCGGCTGCACGTGGCGGGGACGCGCGGGCTCCTGGAGGAGGCGCGGGCGCGCGGGCGCCTCGAGCGGATGGTGCTCGCCTCGACCAGCGGGACCATCGCGGTGTCGCGCACCGAGCGGGTGGCGACCGAGGAGGACCTTCCGCCCGTCGAGGTCGTCGGCCGCTGGCCCTACTACCTCTCGAAGATCTACGAGGAGAAGCTGGTCCTCGAGCACGGCAGCAAGCACCGGCTCCCGGTGGTGGTGCTCAACCCCAGCCTGCTGCTGGGGCCCGGGGACGAGCGGCTGTCGTCCACCTGGACGGTGATGAAGTTCCTCCAGCGCGACCTCCCGGCGATGCCCGGCGGCGGCATCAGCTTCGTCGACGTGCGCGATGCGGCGGAGGCGTTCGTGGCCGCGCTGGACCAGGGCGAGGTCGGCGGCAAGCACCTCCTCGGCGTCAACATGTCGATGTCCGAGTTCTTCGGCCGGCTGGAGCGCCTCTCCGGCGTCCCTGCGCCGCGACTCCGGCTCCCCTCGAAGGTCAAGGTGGCCGGGGCGAAGCTGCTGGAGAAGCTGGCCGAGGCGCGCGGGCGAGCGCCGGCGCTCGACGCGGCCAGCGTGGACATCGCCGAGCACTGGTTCTGGGTGGATGCGCGGAAGGCCGAGCACGAGCTGGGCTTCGTCGCGCGCGATCCTCAAGAAACGCTGCGGGACACGGTGCTGGATCTCCTCGCGCGGATGCCGGAGAAGCACTGGCCCGGGACCAAGGGCCGGCTGGCAGCGCTGAGAAGGAGCTGAGCCGCAGGCGGGTGATCCGCCGGCGCGGACCCAGCGACCACGGACGACCTGGAGCGAGGGCGCCTGCCTCGAGGGGCCACGGGCGCGGGGCGCGCGGGGTTGTCCTGCCGACCGGGCGGCCCTGGCACTGCCGGTGCAGTCTCGACGCGGCTCACCGACCGAGGTCGCGCCGGAACGGAGTCCACCATGCAGGCACAGCTCTTCGTTGCACCCCGCGCGGTGGCGTTCGGCGAGCCCGGGCTGCTGCTCGGCGCGACGCTGATCCTCGCGTACTTCCTGCTGTCCGCGGCGTTGATGCAGGACTTCGCCCGGTCGGGGCCGCCGCCGCTCGCGGGTGAGACCACCATCCTGGTGCGCGCGAGGTAGGTCCGGCGCGCATGGGTCGATGAGGGGTGACCGGGTCCCGGCCGACGCCCCTCCCTTGTCCCTAGTTGGCCTCGGCGACCACCGCCGGCGCGTGCGTGCTGGTGACGCGGTAGGCGCTGTAGAGCGCGCCGTGCCCACCCAGCCAGATGGCGACGATCAGCCCGCCCACGGCAAGCGAGCCCAGTCCACGCGCGCGAGCGATCCGCTCGAAGGACTTCAACGAGGTCTGCGAGGTCTCCGAGGTCTTCATGACGTTCTCCGGTCGAAGGGTCGGCCGACGGTCGATCGCCGGCCACGCCAAGACCGCAGTGCACCCCCGAGGCCAGCGCCAAAACGTCCCAAGGCCTCGATTTTACTAAGCTCTCGCCTTGCCCGCGTTGCGCCCGGGGCCACACCAGCAAGATCGGCGTTGCGCAGCGGGTCACGGCGTCGCCTTGGGTGTGTGGTCCAGGTAGGTTCACGGATGCGGATGCCGGGTCGCGACAGAGAGCGAGACGTTCCTGACGAGGTGGGCAGCGGAGAACCGGCGCCGCCGCCCGAACGGGACGCGCACGCCACTGCCACCTTTGGTGTCAGCCGCCCGAGCCTGGTGCCGGACGTCCGCCGCTTCCGGCTCCGCGTGGTGGATGGGCCCGGCGCGGGACAGAGCTTCGAGTCCACGGGCGAGCGCACCTCCATCGGGAGCCACCCGCTGAACGACGTGCTCCTCGACGAGCGCACGGTGTCCCGCTTCCACTGCGAGCTCCTGGTGGATGACAAGGGCGTCTGGGCCAAGGACCTCGGGAGCCGCAACGGCACCGTCCTCGACGGCGTGCTGGTGAAGGAAGCGGCAGTCCGCAACGGGAGCCTCCTGCAGCTCGGCCGGGTGGGCCTGAGGTTCGAGCTGTCGGGGGAGAAGACCCGGCTCCAGATGTCGGAGCACCCGCGGTTCGGCTCGCTGGTGGGCAGCTCGGTGGCGGCGCGGATGAGCTTCGCCCTGATGGAGCGGGCGTCGGCCTCGGACGTCACCGTGCTCCTCGAGGGCGAGACCGGGACCGGCAAGAGCCAGGCGGCGGAGTCCATCCACCGCCAGTCGAGCCGGCGAGACCACGCCTTCCTGGTGGTGGACTGCGGGGCGATGCCGCCCAACCTCCTCGAGTCGGAGCTCTTCGGGCACGAGAAGGGCGCCTTCACCGGGGCGATGACCCGCCGGGTGGGTGTGTTCGAGGAGGCCCGGGGCGGCACCGTCTTCCTCGACGAGATCGGCGAGCTGCCGCTCGAGCTCCAGCCGAAGCTGCTCCGCGTGCTCGAGGCCCGGGAGATCCGCCGGCTGGGGACCAACACCTATACCCCGGTGGACGTCCGGATCATCACCGCCACCAACCGCGATCTCCGCGCCGAGGTGAACGCAGGCCGCTTTCGCTCGGACCTCTACTTCCGCCTGGCAGTGGTGAAGATCCCGCTCCCGCCCCTCCGCCAGCGCTCGGAGGACATGCCGCTCATCGTCGAGAAGCTGATCAGCGGCCTCGGCGCGGACGCGCGGGTGAAGGCCACCCTGCTCGACCCCGCCTTCGTCGCCCAGCTCCAGCGGGCCGCCTGGCCAGGCAACGTCCGCGAGCTCCGGAATCACCTCGAGCGGTGCATGGTGCTCCAGGAAACCCTGCTCCCGGGCGAGGGCGAGGAGACCTCCCGGCCGCCCGGGGACGCTCCGACCACCATCGATGCGCGGGTGCCCTACCCCGAGGCCCGGCGACGGGCGCTCGACGCCTTCGAGCGGCAGTACGTGGAGGCGCTGCTCCAGCTGCATGGGGGGAAGGTGTCCCAGGCCGCGGCCTCGGCGGACATCGACCGGGTGCACCTCTACCGGCTCATCAAGCGGCACCACGTCCGGGACTGAGCAGCCCGTTGCACGGGACCGTTCCATTTCTGGCACGGCCGTCGCCGCCGCCGCAACGGCCCCAGGGGGCCGCCCGCGGAAGACCCTGCAACCACGCGCCCCCGAGGCCGGCACGCGCGCTGCACACGGACAGGGGCAGGCGATGCCGCCGCCCGCAGGAGAGAAGACGATGAGCGCCCAGACCGAGTCCGTTTCCCCCCTCTTCCAGACCTCACGCCGTCGCTCGCACGGGCTCCTGCTGGGAATCTTCCTGGTGCTCGGCTACTTCGGCAGCGCCGCGGTGCTCATCCGCGACTACTCGGCGGCGCCGTCGGCGTCCGTGCAGGTCTCCTAGACCGAACGCCACCGCTGGTGGCAGACACGACCAGACGTGCGCGGCCCGGGACATCCCACGTCCCGGGCCGTCGTGTCTTCGGGGCAGCGCGCGCGCCCCACGGGCAGCAGCCGGGGACACCGCGCCTCCGCCCCGTTGCATCGGGTGCCACATCCGAGACCGGCAGTGTCACATCAGGAGCAATCGGCGCCGACGCCGGCGGCCCCCAACTGCCCGAAACGCCAGGGCTGCCCCACCGGTCCCGGCTGGCATCGCCGCTGCAGTGTCCCTCCCTCGTCGAGAGACACCGGAGGACGCCATGAAGCCCGAGACCACCAGCTCCAATCCCCAGCTGTTCCGCTCCTCCCGCCGCTGGAGCCCGATCCCCTTCCTCCTCAGTGGCGTGCTGCTCGTCGCCGGGTATGTGGGTGCGAGCGCCGTGCTGATCGACAACTACACCAACCACACCGCCCAGGTGGGCGGTCCGAGGGCCTGAACGGAGAGCGGGAACCTCGGGGGGGAACCCCGGAGGCGGCGGAACGAAGCGCAGACCCCTGTCCCCTCCTGCGCTCGAATTGGTGGGGAGACCGCCGCACTCCGGGACCCCATTTTTCAAGAAGCGGCCGGCAACGGCTGCCACCCGAGGCCCGGGGGCGACCGCGACCGTCCCCGGGCCTCGGCGTCTTCTGAACGCGCTCCGACGGGCGTTGCGCGCGCTCGAGCTGGCAGCCTCGGAGAGGACGGAACGAGCCTCCGAGCGCGCGACCTGTTCAGCCCGTCGCCGCGGCGACGAACTGACTCGCCCAGCGGGCGACGCCGAAGATCGTCTCCTGGGGATTGACGCCCAGCGAGGTGGGGAACACCGAGCCGTCCACCACGAAGAGGTTGTCCATCCCGTGGTAGCGAAGGGTGCTGTCCACAACCGAGGTGCGCGGGTCGCCGCCCATGGCACAGCCGCCCATCTGGTGCGCGGTGGCCACCCGCACCCGGCCCGCCTCCCAGGGCGCCGAGTCCAGCGCCGCGTCGACGTCCGAGGCCCGCTCGATCCGCACCGGCCGGGCGTGCAGCGAGCGCACCTCGCGCGCCCCGGCGGCGAACTGGATCCGCGCCATCTCCTTGCACGCGGCACGGAAGGCCTCGAAGTGGAAGGGCCGGAGCGGGTAGTCGATCGACACCCGCCGCTCGGTCGGCTCGCGGAGCTTCACCGTCCCGCCCACGTCGTCCGGCAGCAACCCGTCGTGGCAGATGGCGATGGTGCTCTGGATGTAGGGGAGCTGCTCCATCAGCGTCTGGAGCTGCTCACCGGTGCCGGGAAACACCGTGGCGGCGATGAGCGGCATGATGGGAGGGACCTCGAGCAGGAAGCCCACCTTCCCCGGCCCCCGCTCGATGAAGTGCCGCGAGTAAGCCGCCTGGGGGGCGCCGCTCCAGGGCACCACCGGCTCGGGCATCAGCGCGCTCATGATGACCACCGGGTGCAGGAAGAAGCGCTTGCCGACGTTCCCGTTCCCGTCCAGCCCCGAGCGGAGCAGCAGCGCGGGCGAGTTGATGGCCCCGCCGCACACCGCCACCGTCTTCGCCATCACCGTGAGAGTCACCCCGGTGGGCGCGTCCGTCTCCGGGTCGAGCAGCACCGCCTCCACCCCGCCGACCCGCCGGTTGCCGACCAGGAGCCGGCGCACCGAGGCGTTGGCCTGCACCGTCAGCCCCTTCTCCACCGCGTCGGGAATCAGCGTCACCAGCATCGACATCTTGGCGTCGAGCGGGCAGCCCAGGCCGCAGTAGCCGAGGCCGGCGCAGTTGTTCACGTTCCGCCGGACCAGCCCGCGGGCGTACCCGAGCTTGCCGCACCCGTCCCAGAGCACGCGGTTGTTGTCGTTCATCCGCTCCAGCGGCCACTCGGCGATGTGCAGCCGCTTCTCGATCGCCTCCCAGTGGGGAACCAGGGCCTCCTCGGTCAGACCCTTCACCCCGTGCTGGTCCCGCCAGCGCTCGAGCACCTCCCGCGGGGTGCGGAAGGAGGTGCACCAGTTCACCGTGGTCCCGCCGCCCACGCTCCGGCCCTGGAGGATGAGCACCGATTGGTCGTCCGTCGCCCGGTTGCCCATCTCCTGGTACAGCCGCGGATAGGAGTGGTCCTCGCGCCCGTCGAAGCTGCGCTTCGTCCAGTGCCCACCCTCCTCCAGGAGCACCACCCCGAGCCCGCGCGCGGTGAGCCGCTCGGCCAGCACCGAGCCCCCCGCGCCCGACCCCACCACCACCACGTCGCAGTGGAGGGTGGTGTTCACCGTATGGTCGCGGCCGGTGAGGATGCGCCCCGCCCCGCTCATGGCAGCGCCTCCCCGTGCCACACCCCGTTGTCGTCGGGACGGGGCTGGTCGCCCCCCCGCCACTCGGGCTGAGAGGGCCCGTCCTTGAAGATGTCGGGTGGACCCGAGTAGCCCACCGCTGGCCAGATGCTCGGAGACTGGTAGTACCCGGCGAGCACCAGCGTCCGGAGGGCGGCGTAGCCGGTGCGCCGCACCGCGAGGCGGCTGTCCCGCCACTCGGCGAGCACCGCGTCCTGCTCCGCCTCGTCCAGCCGGGTGAAGGGCCGGGTGCGGCCGCCGAAGAGGAAGCCGGCGAGCCCGTTGTCGAACAGCCCCAGCAGCTGCCGGAGCTCCTTCTGCGCGCTCGGCTCCACCCGTGCGGCGATGCGGTCCGCGGCCCGGGCGACGCCCACCTCGTCCACCGTCGGCCAGCCCGGGCGGGGGCGCACCATCCGCCGGGCCACCGCGTCGAGCACCGCGAACTGGGCCGGGCTGAACACCAGGAGCCCGTCGGCCGGCAGCGTCACCGAAGCCCCACCGCGGAGCGCGAGGAAGCCGGCTCCACCGGCGGCGAGCAGCGCGCCTCCGAGCAGACCCCGCTTGATGAGGGAGCGGCGGCTCAGGCTCGCCGGGGCAGGTTCGGGATGGGGCACGTCCATGGAGCCGGCTACTCTAGGCAAAGCCGTTACCGGACTGCCACGGACACCCGGATGGTCACGCCAGGCCCCCTTCTCGACACCGTGTGCTGCCGTGTCTAAATGGACGGGAGCCATGGGCAAGACACTGGCGATGATCCTGGCCGGAGGCGCCGGAACGCGGCTCGAGCCGCTCACCCGCGAGCGGGCCAAGCCGGCCGTACCCTTCGGCGGGCGCTACCGGATCATCGACTTCTGCCTGTCGAACTTCGCCAACTCCGGCGTCCTGAAGATGAAGGTGCTCACCCAGTACAAGTCCGACTCGCTGAACAACCACCTCTCGCGGGCCTGGCGGCTGAGCAGCTTCCTCGGCCAGTTCGTGGACGTGGTGCCGGCGCAGATGCGGACCGGACTCGACTGGTACAAGGGCAGCGCCGACGCGATCTACCAGAACCTCAACCTCATCACCGACGAGGAGCCGGACCAGATCTTCGTCTTCGGCGCGGACCACGTCTACCGGATGGACGTGTCCAAGATGCTCGAGTACCACCTGAAGCAGAAGGCCGATTGCACCGTGGCGGCCATCCCCGTCCCCATCGAGGAGGGCCGCGACTTCGGGATCATCGACGTGGGCCCGGACGGGCGGATGCAGGGCTTCCTCGAGAAGCCGAAGAACCCGCCCCCGATGCCTGGCAACCCGAGGATGTGCCTGGCGTCGATGGGGAACTATCTCTTCGAGACCGAGACCCTGGTCCAGGAGGTGGTCCGCGACGCGGCGAACGACCGGAGCGCGCACGACTTCGGCAAGAGCATCATCAGCGCGCTGTACAAGCACTACCGCGTCTTCGTGTACGACTTCGCCGAGAACAGCTACCCCGGGCAGGAGCCCAAGGAGCGCGGCTACTGGCGGGACGTGGGAAACATCGACGTCTACTACCAGGCCAACCTCGACCTGGTGGAGGTGGACCCGGTCTTGAACCTCTACAACGACCGCTGGCCCATCTACACCCAGAACCGCTCCTGGCCTCCGGCCAAGTTCGTCTTCAACGACGTGGCGAACGAGCGGGTGGGCTATGCCACCGACAGCCTGGTCTGCGACGGCTGCATCATCTCCGGCGGCCACGTGCACCGCAGCGTCCTCAGCCCCAAGGTGCGCGTCAACTCCTTCACCGAGGTCAGCGAGAGCATCCTCTTCGAGAACGTCACCGTGGGCCGGCGCTGCCGCATCCGCCGCGCCATCGTGGACAAGAACGTGGAGATTCCCGCGGGGACGACCATCGGCTACGACGAGGCGGAGGACCGGCGCCGGTTCCACGTCACCCCCGGGGGCGTGGTGGTGATCCCCAAGGGGATGAAGGTCGCCTGAGCCTCGACGCCGGGCGCCCCCCCCGGGGGGCGGGGAGTCAGGGCGAGCGCCGCCGGAAGATCCAGGCCAGCACCGACAGCGCGATCGAGACCACGATCATCGAGGCGATGGGCATGACCACGCGCGCCCGCTCGTTCTCCCACCGCACGGCGCCCGGGAGCTGCCCGAACCAGGCCAGGCCGCCGCTCCACAGGAGGAGACCGGCCACCGCCAGGCCCACCCCGAGGATGATCAGCGTCAGTCCGGGACCGCGGTCGCTCACAGCCGTTCTGGTCTAGCGTGACGGCAGTGGCTCCGCCAGCGCCGGCCGCCCCGCCCGAGCCTGACCGCCCGCCGTTCGCCCGGCGCGGACGACCTTGGTTGCTGCTCGCCTGTCTCTCGACCGCGTGCAGCGCGCCGCTGGTGCCGGTGTTCACCGCGTCGGGGGATGCGCCGAGCCGCACCGGCCTCACCCCGGTCGGCGAGGGTGCGGTGTTCGGGAACGACGCCGGGCGGGTGATCCGCCTCGACGCGACGGGGCGCGTGCTGTGGACGGTGGAGACCGGCGGGGAGATCGAGCTCCCGCTGGTGGTCAGCGAGGACGGGGTGGTGGGCGCGGTGGCCGGCGGTGACACGCTGGTCGCGCTCGACGCCGACACCGGTCAGGAGCGCTGGCGCGCCGGCGGGCAGCCTCCGGTGGCGGCACTGGGCGCGGTGGGCACCCGCCTCCTCCTCCTGGGGAGGGAGGGCGAGCTTCGGTCGTTCCCCGCGCGGGCCGGCGGGATGCCGCTGCGGCGCGGGTGGAATGCCTCGCTCGGGGTGCGCGCCCGGGCCCCGCCGCGGGCACTGCTCACGCTCGGAGGCGGCGTCCTGGCCATCGGCCCCGCGGCGGTGCTCTTCCTGTCCGCCGAGGACGGAGCGCTCCGCTGGAAGGCGAAGGTCAGCGACGCGACCGGGGCAGTGCTGGATGGTGACCAGCTCTGGACCGCCGAGGAGTCGGGCCGGCTGGTGGTGCTGGACCGCCGGACGGGGGCACAGCGGCGCGTGGTCCCGCTCGGTCAGCGCGTGGTCTCGCCTCCCAGCGCGGCGGTCAGCCGCATCTGGGTGGGACTGGAGGACCGCTCGCTGGTGGGCATCGACGCCCGCGGAGAGCAGCCACCCTGGCGCGCGGCGCTGCCCGCGGCGCTGGTGGGCGGAGTGGCCGAGTGGCAGGACCGGGTGCTCGTTCCCACCGCGGGCCGCGAGGGCCGGCTCCTGGCCATCGACCTCGTCCGGCCGGGCTCACCGGCGGCGGCGCGGGTGGACAGCGCGCTGCGCACCCGGCCGCTGGTGCGAGGGAGCGTGGCCTGGGTCCTCGCCGCGGATGGCCGGGTCCTCGGGTTCCGCTTCCGCTGACGCTGCGCGTGTGCTCGAGCCCCGGAAGCTCGACGGCGGGCGAAACACACTGACCCTGGTCACCGACCGGCTGCCGGCGCGGGCGGCGTCGACCCGCTCGAGCTGATCGACCGCATCCCGGGGGACAACCTGAGCCCGGTCAGCGTGGCGCCGCGAGCCGGCTCTAGCGCCGGACCAGGGCCAGCCGGAGGCCGAGCGCCACCAGGACGCCGCCGGTGATCCGCTCGCGCCAGGCCCCGGCCGCCAGCCTCCGGCCGGTCCGGGCGGCGAGCACTGCCACCAGCGCGTCGCCGATCACCCCGAGCGTGGCCAGCACCCCGCCGAGCACCGCGAACTGGAGGAAGACGCCGCCGCGCTCGGGGCGCACGAACTGCGGCAGAAAGGCGAGGAAGAACACCGCCACCTTGGGATTGAGGACCCCGGTCAAGGCGCCGTGCGCCAGCAGTCGCGAGCGCTGGACGCGTGGCGTCCCCTCCGTCGCCCGGTCCGGCACCGCCACCGGGCGTGCGCCGAGGGTCCCGGCGATCATCCGCGTCCCCAGCACGATCAGGTACACCGCACCTGCCAGCTTCACCACCGTGAAGGCCGTCGCCGAGGCGAGCAGCAGCGCGGAGAGCCCGAGCGCTGCGGCGACTGTGTGGGCGAGCGTCCCCAGGTTGAGCCCGACGCTGGTGAGCAGCCCGGCGCGCACCCCGCCCTGGAGCGTGCGGGCCATCACCAGCGCCTGCCCCGGGCCTGGCGCAGCCACCAGCGCCGCCGCGGCGCCCAGGTAGGTGCCGAACGTCGCCGCGTCGAACAGCTCCCAGGGGGCCCAGTGCATGGCCGGCCGCTCTAACCAGCCCGAGGCCGGGGCGCAGCCTCGCCTCCAGGCTGGGGGCTGCTCGAACCTGGCGCTTGACCAGGGCCACCCCCGCCGTCGAGCGGGCTACTCGGCCATCGTCCTGCCCGAGCCACCCATCTCCGCCGGCAGATCGTTCATCTTCGGAAGCCCGTCGGCCAGGCGGAGCGTGTGCTCGGCGTAGTTCACGTGGAGCCGGGGATCGAACGGGAATGCTGGGAGCATCGCCGCGTAGACGTCCACCAGGCCCCAGTGCGGGTGCTCGGTGAAGAGGTGCCCACCACACCGGGTGCACCACTTCCGGACGCTGCGCTGGGTCTTCGCGTACGAGCCGATCAGATTCGCCCCGCGGGCGATGGTCACCGCGGTGGGCTCCCACAGGATGAAGCCATTCACTGGAGCCGCGGACCATTGCCGGCATGAAGCGCAATGACAGAACCCCATCGCGGCAGGCCTGCCAGAAACTCGCAGCTCCACCGCACCACAGAAGCAGCTCCCCAAGTACTCGCGCCCACTCATCTTTTCCTCTCCCAGGTCAGTGCCCATCGGATCTGACCTGGGGGATGCGACGGAGGGCGATGGTTGCGCCCCGCGGGGCCCTGTTCGCTGGGTCCTGAGTGCGAACTGTGCCGTTCCAGGGATCAGCTCAGAGGGATCTGCCTGGCGTGGCGCGCGAGCCACTGCCGGAAGGTCTGCAGCCCCGGGTAGAGCGCGCGGGACTGATCCACCGGTCGGGCACCGCAGAACTCGCGCTCGAAGTCGTGCTTGAACTGGAACATGTTCCCCAGGTCGTCGGCGCCGGGGAACCCCAGCTTCCGGTACGCCTCGAAGGGCAGCGCCTGGTAGCGCACCGGCTGCCCGAGCGCGGTGGAAAGCTCGGCGGCCATCTGCGCGCCGGTCAGGTGCTCACCCGCGATGCCGACGGAGCGGCCGACCATCTCCGCCCCGCGGAGATAGACGCCGTAGGCGCACGGGCCAATGTCCTCGGCCGCGATGCCCGGCAGCTTCCGGTCCCCCATGGGCAGCGCGAAGACCAGCTGCCCGGAGGGCTCCTTCCTGGGCCCCATCCCGAAATGGATCAGGTTGTCCCAGTAGAACGAGGTGCGCAGCCAGGTCGTGGGCACCTTCGCCTCGGCAAAGACCGAGTCCGCCTCTCCCTTGCCGTCGAAGTGCGGCACCTTGTAGCGGCCCATCAGGGTGGGCATCCGCGGGTCGGAGACGGGGACGAGCGTCCGGGTGTCCTCGAGCGTGGACCAGATGACGTGCCGGACGTCGGCCCGGGCGGCGGCGCGCGCCATCGCCCGCGCCTGCGCCACCTCGCGGTCCGGCGAGAAGTGCTCCCAGAAGTTGGTGACGCAGAACGCGCCCGCCGCGCCCGAGAATGCCCGCTCGAGGCTGGCCTGGTCGTCGGCATCGGCGCCCACCACCTCTGCGCCCTGCGCCGCGAGCGCGCGGGCCTTCTCCGAGTCGGGCTTCCTGGTGATGGCACGCGCGGTGAACCGCCGCGCCGGATCCTCGAGGATGGCGCGGACCAGGCCGCTCCCCTGCGCGCCGGTGGCGCCGACCACTGCGATGACGGGTGTGTTCGAAGGCATCGAGGTCTCCTGCAGTCGTGGTGGGACCGGCATATAGTCGAGTGCCTGGTGGAGAGCAGCGAGTGGCAGCGGAAGGCAGGCAGCTGGCCCGGCCGGGAGCGGTCGATCGACACGCTGCCATCTGGGAAGTTCGGCCACGCGAGGCCCTTCTGCCCGGGCTGCGGGGACCCAGTGCCGGCGGGGCTCGATCGAGCCCTCACCTCGGGGAGAGGTCAGGCCGGCTGCAGGAACCGGGCGATGACCCGCTTCAGGCCCACCGTCCGGAAGCGCACCGTGAGCTTTGCGTTCGGGCCCGATCCGTCGCAGGCCATCACCTCGCCCTCGCCGAACTGGGCGTGGCGCACCCGCATCCCGACGACCGAGCCGTCCTCCATGTACGCCGCGTCCTGGGCGTAGCTCCGGTCGATGCGCGGGCCGGTGTCGTCCTGGCGCGGGCGGCGCTCGGCGCGACCGTACGACGGTTCTGCCGGCGGGGCGCGCAGCTCCGGCTGGAAGTCGAACAGCTCCTTTGGCACCTCGCGGAGGAACCGCGATGGCGGATTGAAGCGCAGCTCGCCGAAGAGCGACCGGGCCTGAGCCAGCGACACCAAGAGACGCTTCCGGGCGCGGGTGAAGCCGACGTAGCACAGGCGCCGCTCCTCTCCCATCTCCTCGTCGTCGCCGAACTCGTCGAGCGCCCGCTGATGCGGGAAGACGCCGTCCTCCATGCCCGGGAGGAAGACCGCGTCGAATTCCAGTCCCTTCGCCGCGTGCAGGGTCATGAGCGAGACGCGGCCCTCGCCGGCCTCGGCGTCGGCCTCGGCTACCAGGCTGATCTGCTCGAGGAAGGCCTGGAGGGGCGGCGCCTCGGCCTCGAGCGCCTCGGGGCCGGGTGGTGGGCGGGCCGCCCGTTGCAGGTCGAACTCCTGGGCGGCACCCACGAACTCTCGCAGGTTCTCGGCGCGGGCGAGCGACTCGTCGTCCCCGGCCTCCATCAGCGACTCGACCAGCCGCGTCTCCTGGAGCATCCGCTCGAGCGCTGCGGCGGCCGACGGCGCCTCGACCGCGAACTGGACCAGGGGCTCCATGAGGGCGCGGAAGGCGCGCAGTCGCTTCTGCGCCGCGGCCTGGAGGGTGGGGATGGACTCCACCTGATCCAGCGCCTCCCAGAGCGAGATGCCCCGGTCCGCGGACCAGGTGCTCAGCCGCTCCTGGGTGGTGTCGCCGATGGCCCGCGCCGGCACGTTGACCACCCGGAGCAGGTCGGCGTCGGAGCGCGGGTTGGCCATGAGCCGGAGGTAGGAGGCCGCGTCCTTGATCTCCGCCCGCTCGTAGAAGCTGCGACCGCTCACCAGGGTGTACGGCACGCGCGACAGCCGCAGCGCCTCTTCCAGCACGCGGCTCTGGGCGTTCACCCGGTAGAAGATCGCGATCTGGTCGTAGGAGACGAGGTCCTCCTGGTGCAGGGCGTGGATCCGCCGGGCGACCTCGTGCGCCTCCTCCCGCTCGTCGCGCGAGATGAGGAGGTGGAGCGGCTCGCCCTTCGGCCGGTCCGTCCACAGCCGCTTCGGCATCCGGCGCGGATTCTGGGCAATGACCGCGTTGGCGGCGGCGAGGATGTTCCCGTCGCTCCGGTAGTTCTGCTCCAGCTTCACCACCCGGGCGCCGCGGTAGAGATCGGGGAACCCGAGGATGTTGCTCACCTCGGCGCCGCGCCACCGGTAGATGGACTGGTCGTCGTCGCCGACCACCACCAGGTTCGACTGGGGCGGCGGGGCAAGCTGCTGCAGGAGCTCGTACTGGACGGGGTTGGTGTCCTGGAACTCGTCGACCAGCACGTGCTGGAAACGCGCCCGGTACTTCTCCAGCGTCTCGGGGTCCTTGCGGAACAGCTCGACCAGGAGCAGGAGCAGGTCGCCGAAGTCGACCGCGTTCGCCGCGCGGAGGAGCTTCTGGTAGGCGCGGTAGGCCCGCTGGACGGCGAGGCCGCGGTAGTCGTCGGGTGAGACGCGCTCCACGTCCGGGCCGCGGCCGGCGTTCTTCTCCCCGTCGATGCGCCGGAGCACGTCGCGGGGATTGAGCACCGGGTCCACCCGCTCCTCGCGCATTGCCCGCTTCACCAGCTGGAGCTGATCCGCGTCGTCGTAGATGACGAAGGAGCGGGTGAGCCCGACCTTCTCTGCCTCGCGCCTGAGGATGGTGGCCGCGGCGGAGTGGAAGGTGGACACGTTGAGGTCGCTGGCCCAGGGGCCGAGCAGCGACTCGAGCCGCTCGCGCATCTCGCGGGCGGCCTTGTTGGTGAAGGTGACGGCCAGGATGCGCCAGGGGGCCACCCTGCGGGCGAGGACCAGGTGGGCCACGCGCCGGGTGATGACCCGCGTCTTCCCCGAGCCGGCGCCGGCGAGGACCAGGAGCGGCCCGTCTCCATGGAGCACGGCCTCGCGCTGGGGCGGGTTGAGGTCCTCGAGGAGCTGGTCAGGAGACTGGAGCGGCGACGGCCCGGACATCGGAGCCGGGCACCCTCTCATTCCTCGGGCCTGGATTCCAGGCGACCGGGCGTCCTCGGCGCGGACGGGATGGGACCGGCAGTGTTCGAGCGGCTGATCGGCGCCCCAGAGCGCCCCCGGGCCAGCCGCGCCCGCGCAGTAGACTCGCAGCGTGACCCCTCGCCTGGAGACGCCACGCCTGCTGCTCTGCCCGCTGGAGCTCGCCGACGCGGCGCAGGCACAACCGCTCTTCGCCACCTGGGAGAACGTGCGGTTCCTATCGGCGCGCGTGCCTTGGCCATACCCTCCGGACGGCGCGCTGACGCATTACCGGGACGTCGTCCTCCCCGGCATGGCGCGGGGCGACACCTGGGCCTGGTCGCTCCGACCTCGGGCAGAGCCCGAGCTTCTCATCGGCGCCATCACGCTGTGGAAGCACGAGCAGGACCAGCGCGGTTTCTGGCTCGGGCGCCAGTGGCAGCGCCAGGGTCTCATGACCGAGGCTTGCGACGCAGTCACCGGGTTCTGGTTCGAGGTGCTCGGGATGCCGGTCCTCCGGACGTCGAAGGCCGTGGAGAACGAGCCCTCGCGCCGGATCTCCATTCGGCAGGGCATGAGATTCGTCCGGACCGAGGAGCGGGACGCAGTCTGTGGGCGCATCCCCTCGGAGGTCTGGGAGATCACGGCCGAGGAGTGGAGAGCCGGCCGCCCTGCGCGCCCCGGCTCCGCCTGAGCCTCGGAGCCCTGTAACAGCGGATGACCGGTCCGAGGATCTGGTCGAACGGCGCCGGCGGATTGAAGAAGGTGTCGCCTCCCTGGCACCACGCCGGGACCGACGGGAGGCTCGGGTCCGGGTAGTCGTTGATCAGGATGCCCCAGGCGCCGTTCCGCACCACCCGGGGTCGTCCCGGACGGTGTTGTTCCTCAGCCCTCCACGGGCGCCGCGCCCGGAGGGGCCTCGGGCACAGGTTCCTCGGCGGGCTTGCCCATCCACCGCATCCACTGCTGGTACATCACCGGAAGCACCAGCAGGGTGAGGAGGCAGGCCGACACGGTGCCGGCCACGATGACCACCGCGAGCGGCCGCTGCGTCTCGCTCCCGGTCGCCCTCGACATCGCCGCCGGTACCAGGCCCAGCGCGGCCAGCGCCGCGGTCATCAGCACCGGGCGCAGCCGCTCCCGCGCTCCCTCGAGGATCGCCACTCGCACCGGGTCGCCGCGGCGGTGACGATCGGCGATGGCCGACATCACCAGCACCCCGTTGAGCGCCGCTTGCCCGATGAGGGCGATGAAGCCCACGGCGGCCGAGACGCTCAGCGGAAAGCCACCCAGGGCGAGGCCGAAGACGCCTCCCACCAGGGCCAGGGGGACGTTGAGGAGGGTCAGCACGGCCAGGGTCAGCGAATCGAAGGCTTTGAACAAGAGGACCAGGGTGATGAGGAGCGCGACCGGAATGACCGTCGCCAGCCGCTCCATGGCCCGCTCCTTGTTCTCGAACTCGCCGCCCCATTCGATGTTCATCCCCGCGGGGAGCGGCGCCTCCTGCTCGAGCCTCGCCCTTGCCTCGGACACGAAGCCGCCCATGTCCCGGCCCCGGACGTTCATCCGGATGCCGATGTAGCGGCGGCCGTTCTCACGATTGATGCTCGCGCGGCCGACGCCCGTCCCGACGTCCGCGAGAGCTCCGAGCGCGATCAGGTTTCCCCCCTCCACCGGCACGCGAAGGCCGCGAAGCTTCTCCAGGTCGTCGCGCGCCGAGAGCGGGAGCCGCATCACCACGTCGAATCGGCGCTCGCCTTCCCAGAAGTCCGCCACCGGCCGTCCGCCCACCGCGGTCTGGAAGACGCGCTGGAAATCTCCCAGACGGAGCCCGTAGCGCGCCAGGGCCTTGCGATCGGGAGTGATCTGGATCTGCGGCACCTCGCCGCTCTTCACGATGCCCAGGTCGGCGACGCCCGGGACCTTGGCCATTGCTGCCTTCGCCTTTTCCGCCTGTGCCTGCAACGCCACCAGATCGCTTCCGTAGAGCTTCACCGCGATCTGTCCGAACTGGCCGCTGATGTTCTCGTTGACGTTGTCCCGGATGGGCTGGCTGAAGTTCGCCTCCAGCCCCGGAATCGAGTCGAGCGCCTCCCCCAGATCGGCGATGACATCGGACAGGTCGTCGATGCCGGCCGGCCACTGCTCGGGCGGCTTCAGCCGGACGAAGTACTCGAGGTTGTTGGTGAGCGTCGCATCGGTCCCGTCCTCGGGCCGACCGAGCTGCGAGAGCACGCTCTCCACCTCGGGCTTGTGGGCGATGAGCTGGGTGATCTGGGGAACGAGTCGCCGGCCCTGGTCGAGCGAGACGTTCGATGGGAGGGTGAAGGTGATGTAGAGCGCCCCCTCGTTCAGCTCGGGGAGGAACTCGCTTCCCAGGCGCGGCAAGGTGAAGGCCGCGGCGGCGAGGAGGAACGTCGCCGCACCGAGCACACGCCAGGGCCGAGCGAGGCAGAAGCGCAGCGTGGCGTCGTAGGCGCGCGCCGCCACCCGCAGCACGGGCGACTCGCGGTGACGGAACGCTCCCCGGTAGGCGATCGCCGCGAGCACCGGCACCAGCGTCACGGAGAAGAACAGCGCGCTGGAGAGCGCGGCGACCACCGTGTTGGCCATCGGCGCGAAGATCCGGCCCTCGACCCTCTCGAGCAGGAAGATGGGGAGGTAGGCCGCGATGATGATCAGGAGCGCGAACACCGTCGGCCGCACCACCACCCGGGTCGCGGCCTGAATGGACGCGTCTCGAGGCTCGTCCAGGTGCGACAGGGCGAGTCGCGCCACGATGGCTTCGATGATCACCACGCCCCCGTCGACGATCACCCCGAAGTCCACCGCCCCCATCGAGAGGAGGTTGGCGCTCATCCCGCGCAAGCGCAGGTAGATGAAGGAGGACAGGAGCGAGAGCGGGATGAGGACCGCGACGATGAGGGCCGCGCGCAGGTCGAGGAGGAAGACGAAGAGCACCAGCGTCACCAGCGCGGCGCCCTCGAGGAGGTTGCGACCGACCGTCCGGAGCGTGGTCCCCACCAGCTCGGTCCGGTCGTAGAAAGGCTCGACGTGGGCACCCTCGGCCCTGAGCCGGCGGTTGATGGCATTCACTGCATCGCGGACGTGCGCCAGGACCACCGAGGGGTTCTCGCCTCGGCGCATCAGCACGATCCCTTCCACGGTGTCCTGGTTGTCGCCCCGGCTCACCACCCCCTGCCGCGGTGCCCAGCCCTCGGCGACGTCGGCCACGTCCTTGACGAAGACCGGCGTTCCCTCGCGGCTCGCGACGCTCACGAAGCGCACGTCCTCGATACCGTGGAACAGACCGTCGCTGCGGATGACGAACTGCTCGGCGCCCTTCTCCAGGACACCACCGCTGGCGTTCAGTGAGCCGGCCCTGATGCTCTGTTCGAGGTCGTCGAGGGTGAGGCCGAAGGCCGCCAGGCGCAGCGAGTCGGGCTGGACGTGAATCTCACGAACGAGCCCGCCGTAGCTGACGACGTCGGCCACGCCGTTTGCCCGGAGCAGCATCGGACGCACCACCCAGTCCTGAAGGGTGCGGAGGAGTCGCGGGTCGCCGCCGGCGCCCTCCAGCGTGTAGCGGTACACCTCGCCGATGGGCGTGGCGAACGGACCGAGTTGTGGAACGACTCCTTCGGGAAGCTCGGCCGCGCGCAGCCGCTCGAGAACCTGGGCCCGGGCGGCCAGGCCGTCGACCCCGTCGAGGAAGGTGAGGGTGAGGAAGGAGAGCCCGAACAGAGACAGGTTCCGCAGGCGCCCGAGTCCCGGCGTGCCGTTGAGGGCCCGCTCGAGGGGAAGTCCGATCTGCCGTTCCACCTCCTCGGCCGGCTGGCCGGGGTACAAGGTGATGACCTGGACTTGTGTGTCCGTCGGATCGGGAAACGCCTCGACGGTCAGCTGCCGAAAGGACACCCAGCCGAGAAGGGCGATGACCGCGGAGGCACCGAGCACCGCGGCTCGATTCTGCAGGCAGAAGGCAATCCAGCGATCGAACACGTGGGGCGCGTGACGTTAGCCGCTCGCGGATGGGCAGGTGCGCCCGGGGGGCCATCCTGCAACTCGGTTTCGGGACACTGGCCTCAGCGACCCGGGAGCCAGCCCCTCCAGCACGCGGCCCACCCTGGCGTCCATCATCCCCTCGCGCTCGAACCCGCTCGCGGAGCGGGCCGTCGGCGCTCAGGCATCACCTTGAGGGACACCTCGGACATCCCCCGCTCCCGAGCAGGGCCACGACCTCGTACCGGCCGACGGGTACAGTCGCCCCGGCCCGGAGGACATCACTTCGCCTGGAGCAGAGAATGGATGACGTCCAGAGCAGGCAGGGAGGAGCACGGGTCGCCGTTCCGCCCCCGCTCATCTTCCTCGCGGCGCTGATTGCCGGCGTGGCGCTGGACCGCCTCGTCGCGCGCTGGCCGGTGCCGGGCGGTGCGGCGGCCCGCGTGGCGGTGACGGTGCTCGCTCTCGGGGGGGGCCTCGGGATCGGCGGGGCCGCGGCCCGACTCTTTCGCCGCACCGGGCAGGACCCGAAGCCGTGGCAGCCGACCCCGGAGCTGGTCTTCGAAGGGCCCTATCGGTTCACGCGAAACCCGATGTACGTCGGCATGACGCTGATGACCATCGGGCTCGGCGCAGCGGCCGACACGCTGTGGACGCTGCCGTTCGCTCTCGCCGCGCTCGGAGCCGTGCACCTGCTCGCGGTCCTTCCCGAGGAGCGCTACCTGACGGCGAAGTTCGGCGCGCCGTACCTGGAGTACAAGGCGCGGGTTCGCCGCTACCTCTGACGCTCGAGGGTCACCCCACCCGCTCGAGACGCGCCGGGACGTGCTTGTGCCAGGGCGTGCCCACGAACGGATCGCGGTCCTCCGCGGCGGTGAGCTCGTTCGGAGCCACGCCGGTCGCGGCCTCGCCCGACCCGGTCGGGTAGCTGATCCCGAGCCCGTTCGGCAGCGACACGTGCCAGCGCTGCATGGTGTCCGAGAGCTCCACCGGCACCACCGCCGAGCCCCGCTTCGTGGTGAGCCGCACCTGACCTCCCTGGCCGACCCCGAGGCTCCTCGCGTCCTCCGGGTGGATGCGGAGCGCCCCCTCGGGGTCCTTCTTCCGCCAGGTCGGGTCGCGGATGATCGTGTTGGTGGTGAACGAGCGCCGCTCGCCGGCCGAGAGCACGAAGGGGAAGGCCGTGTCCCGAACGTCTCCCGCTCCGCCCAGCAGTCCCTTCCAGGCCTCGAGCAGATCCGGCAGCCCGAGGTGAATCTTCCCCTCCGGCGTCGCGATGCGGCCCAGCACCTCCGACCATTCGTCGACCGCGAACACCACGCCCGACGGAGACCCGAGGATCGCCTCGAACAGTGCTTGGGCGACGGCCAGAGGGTCGTCTCCCCCGAAGCCCGCCCGGGCCAGGGACGGGCCGTGCTTCATCGCCAGCCGCAGCGCCAGGCCGAGCATCACCGCTCCTTCGCGGAGAGGCTCGGGCAGCTTCATCGTCCGGTAGAGGAGCACCGGAGCCTGTGCTCCCAGCCGCGGATCGCCCATCACCGCGGCCGCCACCGCCTGGCCGTAGGCCTCGGGCCCCAGCTCGGCCGCCTCACGCAGCGGGGCCAGGTCGGCCTCGGTCACCGCGCCGAGCGCCTCGCACAGCCGGGAGTGAATCTCCGCCTCGGGGAGGGGCCCCGGGATCGGCTCGAGCAGCCGCGGCCGGAGGTGAAAGGTGTTCCTCGGGAAGTCGAAGTTGAAGAAGGTCGCCTCCGCCTTCTCGAACTGGCTGCTCGCCGGCAAGACGTAGTGCGCCAGCCGTGCGGTCTCGCTCATCGCCACGTCGATCACCACCAGCGTGTCGAGCGCGGCCAGCGCCTCGCGCATCCGCCGGGAGTCGGCCAGCGAGTGCGCCGGGTTCGCCGCCTCCACCAGCATCGCCCGGTAGCGCTTGGGGTGGTCGGTGAGAATCTCCTCGGCGATAAGGTTGCACGGAACAAGCCCGCTGATGATCCGCGCACCGACCACCGGGCTCACCTGCTTCGACGCGCCGGTGGCGAATGGAATCATCGTGGTGGGGATGTAGTGGGTGCCCGGCTTGCCGAGGCTCCCGGTCAGGCACACCACCAGCCGGTGCAGGTAGCTCACCAGCGTGGAGTGGTGGTTCATCTGCACACCGAGGTCCTCGAAGCTCGACAGCGCCCGAGCCTTGCCGATGGCCCGCGCCGCCTTCCGGACCAGCGCCTCGTCCACCCCGGCCCGGGCCGAGCACTCGGCCACCGGCACGCCGCGCAGCAGCGCCAGCACCTCGTCGGCCCCGGCGGTGTGCGCGGCCACGAAGGCCTGGTCCAAGAGCTCTTCCTGGAAGAGCACGCCGAGGAGAGCGCTGAGCAGCCAGGCGTCTCCGCCCGGGCGGACCTGGAGGTGAATGTCGGCCAGCTCCGCGGTCTCGGTGCGGCGCGGGTCGATCACGATCAGGGTGCGGGCCGGGTCCCGGGCGATCTCCTTCAGCGTCACCCGCGCGCGGGGGATCGAGTGCGAGTGCCAGGGGTTCTTGCCGATGAAGAGCGCCACGTCGCAGTGCTCGAAGTCCGCCCGCGTCGTGGCCACCCCCATCATCCGGTCACCCACCCAGAACTCTCCGGTCTTCTCCTGCGCCAGCGCGCTCGAGCGCCAGCGCGAGCCGAGCGCACGGCGGGTCGCGGTGGCGTAGGCGCCAGGGAGGTGGTTCCCCTGCCCTCCGCCGCCGTAATAGAAGATGGTGTCGCCGCCCCAGGTGTCGCGCACCTTCCCCAGCCGCGCCGCGACCTCCCGGATCGCGGTGTCCCAGTCGATCGCCTCGAACGAGCCATCCTCGCGACGCCGCAGGGGACTGGTCAGCCGATCGCGCCCGTTCTGGTAGTGGTCCAGCCGGTGTGGCTTCTCGCACGCGTACCCTCGCGACGCCGGGTGCCGTTCGTCCCCGCGGATCTTCACCAGATGCCGTCCGCCCTCCCCGCCCAGCTGGACCTCCAGCCCGCAGTTGCACTCACAGAGGATGCACGCCGTCGGCTTCCAGTCGGTGCCAGCCATGGCGGCGATGGTAACCGCCCGACCGCAGCGACGTCAGCGGGTGCTCTCCTCTCCGTTGCAACGCAAGTAGTCGCGCTCGCTGAGGTGAAGCACTGACTCCTCCCAGGGTTCGAAGTCGATGCACCAGCCGTGATGGTCGCCAGAGCCGGACCCCAGCTGCACGTGGTGAAGCTCGTGGGGGAACGCGAAGACGGCACCCTGGACGAGATCCACCACCCTGCTGTCGGGATACGTCAGCGCATTCGCCTTCCCATTCTCCAGCGTGGTGTTGGCCCGGACACGGACCACCCAGCCTGAGGTCTCGAAGGAGAGGACGCCCCAGCGGGCTTCGTAGATCGACCGATACTCCATCAGCGCCGCCCCGAACCTCTCGCAGGCGGCTCGGCCAGTGACTGGAGCGCCGGCGTCCCAGGACCAGGCGGTCCCCCGTTCGAGCTGAAGCCGCAGTCCGTCGACCTCGCAGGTCACCTCGATGTCCATCGACGGGGCCTCGGTGCCGGCTGGGCCGCCACACGCGCCGAGTGCAAGCGCGAGGAAGGCGAGGCGATGGGCCGTACGCCCGTTTCGACTCGAGCCTGTCGCGGAGTCGGAGTCCATCCGCTCGGACCGGTGCATCGCCAGGCGCCTGATCGTGACCTCCTGGACGGGCATGGCGGAGCTCCCTTCGAGGTCCACCAAGCGGATGCATCGGTCGAGCCACGGCCCAGTCCGGGTGCGGTCAATGAGGGCCACAGCCGGGTTCCGGGTCGCGCCGGTTCAGCGGACCCGTCGGTCCATCCACCTGCGTCAGTGGACTGCACAGGTCGTGCAATCCCCTGCGCAATCCTCCTCTCCGATGGGCATCGGGGAGACCGCCCAGGTCAGGGGCGACGGGAGCCGTGCACCGCGTCGGGAGCGGCGTAGGGATCGGGCCCGGGATCCCCGCCCTCCTCCCGCGTCTTGAGGCGAGCGAGGTAGTGCGTCCAGCCAAGCCGGTGGGCTTGCTGCTCGGACTCGGGAAGGCCCGAGTGGCGGAGCCGGACCCGCGTCCCGCCCCCCTCCGGGGTCAGCATGATCTCCACCGTGCTCGAGCCGGCGGGAAGCAGCGTCCCGTCCTCGTGCCCCCAGGTGAAGACCACTCGACCGGGAGGCTGCACCTCCAGGTACTGGCCCCGCGCGATGGTCCGGCGGTTCATGTCGACCCGGAACAGCCCACCCGGTCGCGGCTCCAGCTCGGCCACCAGGCCGATCCACTGGACGAGCTTCTCGGGCTCCGTCAGGAACGGGAAGACCGCTTCCGGCGGAGCCGCGATCCAGATCGAGAGCTCGACCGGTGTCCCTGGGTCCTCCGCCACGGTGCCTCCTCGCGTTCCGCGGACTCCACCGCCTGCTTGAGATTGGCCAGGTGGTCGCCCCAGAACTGCTCCAGGTATTCCCTCAGCCCCGCCAGCCCCTCGGGCCGGGCGCGGTACAGCCGTCGAGTCCCGGCCCGCTCCACGGACACCAGTCCGACGCGCTCGAGGATCCGGAGATGCTGGGAGATGGCCGACCGTGTCACGTCGAACCGGGAGGCGATCTCTCCCGAGGAGAGCTGCCTTCTGAGGACCAGGCGGAGGATCTCCCGTCGGCGCGGCTCGGCGATGGCGTCCAGGACGGCCTCCACGGCCCTTGATGTAGCAACCGCTTACACACCGAGTCAACCCGTCCTTCTGCTGGCAGCATCGAGTCAATTGTAGCTTGTGCTTACGGATGCTCCGACGCTAGAGGTCCGCTCACCGGCCGGGCTTCCGTGAGGCGGCCGGCGAACCCGAGGTGAGCGCATGGGCAACGCGGGCAGCGGTACCAAGAACCACCCAGTCGTCTCCCGAGAGGAGTGGCTGTCGGCGCGGACGAAGCTTCTGGCCAAGGAAAAGGAGTTCACCCACCTCCGGGACGAGGTGAGCCGTCAACGGCGGGCTCTTCCGTGGGTGAAGGTCGACCAGCGCTACCTCTTCGAGGGGCCCAAGGGCCAGGAGACCCTGGCGGACCTCTTCGAGGGACGCAGCCAGCTCATCGTCTACCACTTCATGTTCGCCCCGGGATGGAGCGAGGGGTGTCCTCACTGCTCGTTCTGGGCGGACAACTTCAACGAGATCGGTGTGCACCTGAACCACCGCGACGTGACCCTAGTCGCCATCTCCCGTGCGCCTCTGAGCAAGATCGAGGCCTTCAAGAAGCGGATGGGGTGGAAGTTCAAGTGGGTGTCCTCCGGGAAGACGGATTTCAACTACGACTACGGCGTCTCCTTCACCCCCGAGCAGCTCCGGAAGGGGCCAGTCCTCTACAATTATTCCAAGGAGCAGATGGGCGAGAACATGCAGGACCGGGAAGGGGTCAGCGTCTTCTTCCAGGACGGCGAGGGGACCATCTTTCACACCTACTCGTCCTATGCCCGCGGCATCGACCTGGTGAACACCGCCTACAACTATCTCGATCTGGTGCCGAAGGGTCGAGACGAGGACGCCTTCGAGTTCACGCAGGCCTGGGTGCGGCACCATGACCGGTACGAGGACTGAACCCAGCTGCTCTCGGTGTGGCGCTTCGAAGCGTGGCCGGTACCTCGCTCAGCGCGGCGTCTGTCCCCCGAGCAGCGCCTCCCCGTCGCGTATCCAGTCGTCGGCGTCGCGCTCGCCGCTCGCCGCTGCAGCGCGGGCCAGCTCGAGGCCCCGGGCCGCAGCAGCCCGCGAGCCGCCCGGGTCGTCGGCGGCGAGCAGCGCCTCGGAGAGCGCGAGCTGATTCGGGGCGTGGCCGGGGAAGAGCTCTGCCGCCTGCCGTGCGGCCTTGAGCCCGGTCTCGGGGTCTCCCGGGCCGAGCGGCCAGCCGGGTGCGCGCAACAGCACCAGCGCCAGCACCCGGGCCGGTCCGCCGCGATCCAGCCGCGGGTCGAGGCCGTTGGCCTTCTGCAGCAGCTCGACCATGGCCTTCAATCCCTGGGTGGCGGTGGAGGGGTGCTCCCGCGCCTGGACACCCAGCGCCAGCGCCAGGGCGTAGTCGCACTCCGCCGAGGCGGGCGCCACCTGCACGCAGCGCTGGCCTGCCTCGAGGGCCTGCTCGACCAGGGGGTGCCGTGCGTCCGCCGAGGTCTCGTGCTCGCTCCGGCGCGTCGCCTCGCGTGACCGCGCCGCCAGCGCGCCCGGGTCCTCGGTCGCGGCCCCGGCGGCGGGCGGCGGCAACGGGCGCAGCGGCGCAGCGCAGGCTGCGGCGCCGAGCAGCGCGACGAGAGGGCCGCCTCTCACAGCGTGCGGACCGCCGCGAGCACGGCCGGGTCGACCGGCGTGAAGCGCACCATGCGGATGGCATCGAGGGCGCTGGCACCGGCGGGGTCGGCCGGGAGCGAGAGGAGCGCCTTCTCCATCGTTGCCCAGCGAGCGGACCCGAGCCGCTTGCCCACCGTCGTCACCAGCGCCGCCGGCAGCGGCTCCGAGCGGGCCAGCACCTCGAGCTCAGCGGCGAAGGGCAGCGTAGGCAGCGCGCCCCCCTGGGCGCCGTCGAGGAGGACCGCCACGTCCTCGCCCTTAACGACCTTGCGCAGCGCCGAGAGCACCTGCGCCGACTCGGCCACCTTCGTGGACTCGGGCAGGTGCCACGCCGGGCCGAGCACACCGCGAACGAACCCGGGGGCGTACCCGGCGATGGAGAGCACCGTCATGCCCGCCAGGTCTGCGGCTTTGGCGACACGCCCCTTCTTCGCCACCAGCGTCCAGCGTTCGCCGGGGCCGAGCCCCTTCTGTTCCACCGCCAGCCGCGGCGTTAGCCCGAGCGCGGCTCCGTGCTGGACGAAGAAAGGCATTGGCACCAGCGCCACCGCCGCCCCGCGAATGCGGGTGAGCCCTTCCTTCTCGGTCGGTACGTAGACCGCCAGGACCTGGCCTGGGGCCCAGGCGGCCCGCGTCGCCACCGCGGCAGCCAACGCGTCCATCGAGGGCTGTGCCTCCTCGGTGGTGCCTGGATAGCCGGGGGCGCAGGCGACGAAGGTCACCGGCGGGTCGGCGGCTGCCTTCACCGGGGCGGCCGCGAGGGCGACGGCCAGGGCGAGGAACGCAATGCGCATGGACCGACTGTACCTCGTGGTACCGTGCGCGCTGGGGTGACTTCCGGCTCCCGCCTGGTGCGCATCTTCGCCCACGTCGTGGCGCTGCGCGTCCCGATCGTGGTCGTCTTCGCGCTGCTGGTCCCGGCAACCGTCGTCCTGGCCCTGCGCATCCCCTCGGAGGGAGCGATCTCCGGGCTGGTCATGCGCGACGACCCCGACTGGCTGGCCACGCGCGAGTTCCAGAAGGTCTTCCCCGAGGGGCAGTTCGTGCTGCTGCTGCTCGAGTCGAACGACCCCTTCCAGCCGGCGGCGCTGGCCGACGCCGACGCCCTGGCGGCATCGCTCACCCGGGTGCCCGAGCTGACGGTCGTCTCCGCGCTGGACACCTGGCGCCGCGCCCACCCCGGCTTCCAGCCGACGCCCGAGGGAGCGGAGGCGCTGCGCCGCTTCGCCACCGGCACCTCGCTGCTCCGCAAGCAGGGGCTGGTGGGTGACCGGTTCCTGGGCCTGGTCGTCGGCTTCCCGTCGAAGGGCGCCCGGGCGCGCGACGGGTGGCTCGCGGAGATCGACCGGGCGGTGACCACCACGCGGTTCTCGGCGGTGACCCATGTCCGCAAGGTGGGCGCCCCCTACGTGGAGTCGTGGATCGAGCGGGAGTCCGGGCAGGCGTCGGTCCGCTGGTTCCCGGTCTTCGGCCTGCTGGTGGTGGGGCTCGCGCTCTTCCTCTACCGGTCGGGCCGCTCCCTGCTGGCCATCCTCCTGGCGCTGGGCGCGGCGGTGGCGCTGGCGATGGGGGCGGGCCAGCTGCTCGGCTTCTCCTTCACCGTGGTGTCGGCGGTGGTGCCGCTCACCGTGATGGTCACCACGCTGGCCTCGCTCGTCTACCTGCACTCCCGCTTCGTCGACCAGCCGGCAGACGTGCCGGTCGACACGCACCAGCTCCACGCGCTGGCCAACAAGTTCCTGCCGGTGACCGCCTCCAGCGTGGCCGCGGTGCTGGGCTTCGCCGCGCTGGTGGTGTCGCGCATCCGCCCCATCCGCGAGATGGGGCTGTGGACCGCGGCCGGTCTTGCCATCGCCTGGGTGGTGGCCTTCACGCTCTTCCCGGCGCTGCAACGGCTCTTGCGCACACCGACCGGCCGCACCGTCCCCATCCGCTCCGCGCTCTACGACCGGGTGGCCGAGGCGATCCCCGGCTTCACCTTTCGCTGGCGGTGGCCGCTCCTGGTCGCCTCGCTGAGCCTCTCCGCGGCCGGCCTGGTGGCGCTGTTCGGAATTCCCGGGCGCCTGCCGCCGATGAAGCTGAGCGTCGACTCGCTCGACTACGTCGACCCGAGGCTGCCCATCCACCAGGACATGGTCTTCTTCCGGGAGCACGTCTCCGGGCTGAACGCGGTCCGGATCTGGGTCAAGACCGCTCCCGGCGCGGCGGTGGACCCGGAGGTGCTGCGCGGGCTGGACCGGCTCACCACCGCGGTGGAGGCGCTGCCCGCGGTGTCCTCGGCGGTGGGGCCGACCACGTTCCTGCGCATCCGGCGCGCCCTGGCGGGCCAGGGGGACAGGCTGCCGCAGGACCCGGCCACCTTCGCCCGGCTGGCCTCTGATGTGGAGCAGCTCCTCCTGAGCCAGCCCGAGCTGCGCGGCTTCGTCGACGTGGGGACGCTCTCCAACGTCCAGCTCACGGTGCTGCTCGCCCGCGGGAACACCGAGGCCGATTACCAGGCGCTCGCCCGCGACCTGGCCCTGGTCTGGGACCAATCGGTGGGCCGCGACCCGGCCTTCCAAGGCGCCAGCATGCAGGTGGTGGGCGAGTCGATCCTCCAGGCCAAGGTGGGCGCCAGCCTGGTGCCGACGCTGACCGAGAGCTTTGCCCTCACCGCGGCGCTGATCTTCACCGCCTTCCTGGTGGTCTTCCGCAGCGCCTCGGCGCGGTTGATGGCGATGATTCCGTCGGTCTTCGCCATCCTGGTCACCTTCCTGGGGATGCGGCTCCTGGGAGGCGCGCTCAACGTCGCCACGATCCTCATCGCCACGACCGTCCTCGGCACGACCGAGAACGACCAGATCCACTTCTTCCACCATCTGCACGAGGGAGAGGGCGCGGGCGGGCTCGACGGGGCGATGCGCCACGCACTGCGGGTCTCCGGGCGGGCCATCGTCTTCGCCACGGTGATCAACGCCGCCGGATTCCTGGGTCTGGCCTTCTCCAGCTTTCCGCCGCTCCGTCAGTTCGGCCTGGTCACCTCCGCCGCGTTCCTGCTGGCGATGCTCGCCGACTTCACGGCGCTGCCGGGCGCTTTGTGGCTGGTGCGGGGCGAGCGGCCGCTCCGGTAGCCGGCGCCGGACGGGCCACCAGCTGGTAGATCGCCTCGAGCCGGGCGACCGAGGCCTCGAGCGTCAGTCCGCGGGCGGCAACGATGCTCGCCTGGCGCGCGGCGGCCAGTTGGTCCGGGTGCTCGATGAGGGTGTCGATCCGGCTTGCCAGCGCCTCGGAATCGCCAGCGGGGAAACGAAATGCGTCGCCGACTGCGAACCGGCCCGCGGCGCTCAGCGGGGCATCGGCGATCAGCGCCGGAAGGCCGGTGCCCAGCGCCTCGAGCAGGGCCATCCCCTCGAGCTCGACCTCGGCGGCGTGGACCAGGAGATCCGCAGAGCGCATCAACGCCGGCATCTCGTCCTCATTGACGACGCGGATCTCCGCCGGGAGCGGCAGCGTGGCCGAGAGCCGCCGGAGCCGGTCCTCCTCCGGCCCCTGTCCGCACAGGACCAGCTGGATCCGGGAGGCGTGGCGCGAGCGGCGCACCGCCTCGATGATCACCTCGATCCGCTTCTCCCTCGCCAGTCGCGAGACCGAGAGCACCAGGAACCGGTCGCGGTGACGCGACTCGCGCTCCGCCGGCCCGGGACTGAACTGCGGCGGGATCCCGTTGGAGATGATGGACGCGGGGACGGTGAGGCCGTGGCGCCGCAGCTGCTCCACGCCGAAGGCAGTGGGACACACGACGTGGTCGGCGCGGCCGTAGAGGGTGGAGATGAAGAAGCGCCAGGTCCGGTCCACCCACCACCGGGAGTGGACGCCGATGTTGAGGAACATGTTCTCCGGAAGAAGGTGCGAGGCCGCCACCACCGGTGTCCCCAGCCGGCGCGCCAGGGAGGCGGCCCGGATGCCGAGCCAGAAGGGGAACTGGACGTGGAGGACGTCGGCGCGGCGCAGCACCGGCTCGAGCGCGCGGCGCGAGGGCCAGGCGAAGACGAAGCCCATCTGGCGCATCACCCGGCCGAAGGGGGGGATGGTGAAGCGCGGGAGGCCGATCCGCCCCTCGCCGCTCGGGCCGCCGGCGATCACCGTCACCTCGTGCCGCTCCCGCAGCGCCGCGATGAAGCGCTGCGCGGAGATGACGCCCCCGGTCTTCACGCCGTCGAAGGTGTCGACCGCGTATGCGATGTGCAGCCGGCGGGGCGTCCGCATCGCCGGGCACTATGCTCCCCCGAGGAGCAAGTGGCGATCACTCGCTTCACCGGCACGTTGTGGTCGCGGGTGTGGGGCCTCTCACCACGGGCACGTCGTCCGGGCTGGTGGGGGTGAAGGTACGCCTGCGGCCGAACCGCCCGAGCGGGCGGCTCAAGTGGCGACGCTGGGCTTCGCCCGGGTACGCTCTGGCTCCTCGGGACCCCGCCCTGCAGGACCGCGCCGAACACCTCGCAAACCTCGACCTCCTGCGCGCCGCTGCGGTCCTCGCTGTCTACGTCGGGCACCTGGCGCAGCTCTTCGACCTGAACCAGGTCGGGCCACTGTCGTTCCGGCTGCTGGCGCAAGGGGGCGTGGCCATCTTCTTCGTCCACACCAGCTACGTGCTGATGCGGACGCTCGGGCGGCTCCCCGAGGAGGACCGCGCGCTCCGCTTCTACGTCCGCCGGGTGTTTCGCATCTACCCGCTCAGCATCCTCGTCGTCTCGACGGTGGTGCTGGTGGGCATCCCCGCGTTTCCAACGCGCGGGTACCAGTGGCCCGGCTGGTCGGACGTCATCTCCAACCTGGCGCTGGTGCAGAACCTCACCCTCACCCCCTCGGTGCTCGACCCGCTCTGGAGCCTCCCCTACGAGGTCCAGATGTACCTCTTGCTCCCCCTGCTCTTCGTGGGGGTGACTCACCCTCGGGGGCCGGCGCCGATCCTCCTCTGGCTGCTGGCGGTGGTGCTGGCCCTCGTCCAGGAAGGAACCACCGCCACCCGGCTCGACCTGGCCCGCTACGCCCCGTGCTTCGTCGCCGGAGTGGTGGCCTTTGCGCGGGAGCGGAGGAGCACCGCGCGGTTTCACTGGCTCGGATGGCCGGTGGTCATCGCCCTCGCCTTCGCGCTCCGTCAACTCGGGCTCGAGGTCGGGTGGCTGGGGTGCCTCCTGCTGGGGACGACGGTGGGCCGCTTCCGACCGGTGAACGTGCGGTGGATCCGGACATCCGCGGCGTGGATCGCCCGGTACTCGTACGGCATCTACCTGGCCCACCTCATCGTCTTCTGGATCGCCTTCATCCGGATGGCGAGCGCTCCGCTGGCAGTCCGGATCGGCGTCTGCATCGGGCTGTCGGTCCTCGTGCCGGTGCTGCTCTACCACGCGGTGGAGGCGCCGATGATCGCCTGGGGGGTGACGCTCGCCGGTCAGCGACGCAGCGCCCAGCTCACTCCCTCCTCTTGAGCACCCCGGGCAGATCTCGAGCTGCTCCAAGGGAGCCCTGGGCGCACCAAGTCGCTGCGCACCGCCTCCCACCGACTCAACCCGCTGCGGCCACCTTCACCGCCTCGACGCCGGCGACGGGCGTGAGCCAGTGCTCGAAGCCCGGCCGCTGCCCCCGGGCTGCCGCGAGGTACGCCGTCTGGAGCGCACGCGTCACCGGCCCCATCCGCCCCGTCCCGATGGTCCGGAAGTCGATCTCCCTGAGGGCGACGACCTCCGCCGCAGTCCCGCAGACGAAGACCTCGTCGGCTCCGTAGAGCTGGTCGCGGGAGATGGGCTGCTTCACCACCTCGTGTCCCAGCTCGCGTCCCAGCTGGATGATCGAGTCCCGGGTCAGCCCTTCCAGCACCGCGGCGTCGGGCGGGGTCAAGAGCGCGCCGTCCCTGACCAGGAAGATGTTCTCCCCGGTGCACTCGGCCACCAGGCCCTGGGCGTCGAGCATGATGGCCTCCTCGAACCCGAGCCGCAGCGACTCGGTCTTGGCCAGCACCGAGTTGGGGTAGTTCCCGGTGATCTTCGCCTTGGTCATCATCACGTTGGGGTGGTGGCGGGTGAACGAGGAGATGTTTGCCCGGACGCCGTTCTCGATCGCCTCCGCCCCGAGGTAGGCCTTCCACTCCCAGACCGCGATGCCAAAGTACGGACGCCCCGCGTCCATGGTGAGGTTCCAGCCACCCTCGGCGAGCCAGATCAGCGGACGGACGTAACACTCCTCGTACCCGCTGGCCCGGATCGTCTCCAGGCAGGCCTCCATCAGCTCCGGCACACCGTAGGGCAGCTCGCGCCAGCCGAGCACCCGTGCCGAGCCGAGGAGCCGTGCGATGTGCTCCCGGAGCCGGAACACCGCCGGCCCGCGCGGCGTGCGGTAGCAGCGAATGCCCTCGAAGACCCCGACGCCGTAGTGCAGCGCCGGGGTGAGGAAATCCAGCTTGGCGTCCGCCGCCGCCACCAGCTTGCCGTTCAGCCACATCGGCGGCTTCTGCCCCTTCTTCGTCTCCACGTGCTCTCCTCTTTTCCTGTCCCCGGGCCGCCCCCCCTGACGGCCCGGGAGAAGTTCAGTGCGAGCCCGACTCGCTCGAGTCCTTCTTGGCGTCGCGGATCCAGCTCATCGTCTCGCGGAGCCTCCGGCCCACCTCCTCGATGGGATGGGCCTTGCCCTCCTCGCGCAGCCGCTCGAAGTGCGGCCGGCCCGCTTGGTTCTCGAGGATCCACTCCCGGGCGAAGGCCCCGGTCTGGATCTCGCGGAGGATGCGCTTCATCTCCGCCCGGGTCCCCTCGGTGACGATCCGCGGGCCGCGGCTGTAGTCGCCATACTCGGCGGTGTCGCTGATCGAGTGCCGCATCCAGCCGAGGCCGCCCTCGTACATCATGTCCACGATGAGCTTCAGCTCGTGCAGGCACTCGAAGTACGCGCTCTCCGGCTGGTAGCCGGCCTGCACCAGGGTGTCGTAGCCGGCCTGGACCAGCGCGGTCAGCCCGCCGCAGAGCACGGCCTGTTCCCCGAAGAGATCGGTCTCGGTCTCCTCCCGGAAGGTGGTCTCGAGCACGCCGCAGCGCGCGCTCCCCAGTGCCCGGGCGTACGAGAGGCCCAGGGTCTTCGCCTGGCCGGATGCGTCGCGGTGCACGGCGATCAGCGAGGGGGTGCCCTGGCCCTGCTGGTAGAGCCGCCGCACCATGTGCCCCGGCGCCTTGGGGGCGATGAGGATCACGTCCACCTCGGGCGGGGGGCGGATCTGCCCGTAGTGGATGTTGAAGCCGTGGGCGAAGAACAGGGCCTTCCCTCGCGAGAGGCCGGGGGCGATCTCCTCTTCGTAGATCTTCCGCTGCTTCTCGTCCGGAGTGAGGACCATGATGACGTCGGCCTCGCGCGTGGCGTCGGCCACCGACAGCACGCGCAGGCCTGCGTCCTGCGCCTTCCGGGCCGACTTGCTCCCAGCGTGCAGCCCGACACGGACGTCGACCCCGGAGTCCTTGAGGTTCAGCGCGTGCGCGTGCCCCTGGCTGCCGTAGCCGATCACCGCGACCTTGCGTTTCTGGATGGGCTCGAGCGGGGCGTCCTTCTCGTAATACAGCGTGGCCATTCACTGCTCCTTTGGGGTTGAGCTGCGCGGGGGGAGGGTGATCGCGCCCTCCGCCGCCGAGGTGACGAGCGCCGCGTACTTGGCGAACACGCCCGCGGCGTAGCGGGGGGCCGGCGGAGTCCAGGCCCGGAGGCGCGCGTCGAGCTCCTCGGCGGAGAGCTCCACCCGGAGCGCGCGCGCGTTCACGTCGATGACCACTGGGTCTCCGTCCCGCACCGCGGCGATCGGCCCGCCGGCGGCGGCCTCGGGGGCCACGTGGCCCACCATCAGCCCGCGGGTGGCGCCGCTGAAGCGGCCGTCGGTGATCAGCGCCACCTGCTCACCCAGACCCTGGCCGACCAGCGCCGCGGTGACCCCGAGCATCTCCCGCATACCGGGGCCGCCGCGCGGGCCCTCGTAGCGGATGACCAGCACCTCGTCCCGGCGGATGCGCCCCGCACCGACGGCGGCGAAGGCGTCCTCCTCGCGCTCGAACACCCGCGCGGGGCCACGGTGGTACGCCCGCTCGTGACCGGACATCTTCAGCACGCAGCCGTCGGGCGCGAGGTTTCCGCGGAGGATGACCAGCCCCCCGGTCGGGCTCACCGGCTCGGCCAGCGGGCGCAAGACTCGTTGCCCCGGCGTCTCCCGGGCGGCGGCGGCGTGCTCGGACCAGCGCCTACCGTCCACGGCGAGCGCCTCGCCGTCGAGCTTCCCTGCCTCCAGCAGGCGCGACACCAGCAGGGGCACCCCGCCGGCCCGGTCCATGTCCACCGCGACGTACCTTCCGCCGGGCTTGAGGTCGGCCAGGAGCGGGGTGCGCCTGCTGACCCGGTCGAAGTCGTCGATGGCCAGCGGGATTCCGGCCTCGCGCGCCAGCGCCAGGAGGTGAAGCACGGCGTTGGTGGAGCCTCCGGTCGCGGCGACCGCGGCGATCGCGTTCTCGAACGACGCCCGGGTGAGGTGCTGCCGCGGCCTTCTGCCCGCCTGGAGCAGCTGGACGGCGAGCGCGCCCGCGGCCCGCGTCGCCTCGTCCTTGCGCGGATCCTCGGCGGGGATGGTGGCGTAGCCCACCGGGGAGAGCCCGAGCACCTCGAGGGCCAGCGCCATGGTGTTCGCCGTGTACTGCCCCCCGCAGGCGCCACTGCCGGGGCAGGCCGCGTCCTCGAGCTCCTGGAGCTGCGCCGCCGACATCCGGCCGGCAGCGTGCGCACCCACGCCCTCGAAGACATCCTGGATGGTGACGTCCCGTCCCTCGAACCGGCCGGGGCGAATCGACCCGCCGTACAGCACCAGCGAGGGCAGGTCGAGCCGGAGCAGCGCCATCGCCGCGCCGGGGATGGTCTTGTCGCAGCCGACCAGGGCGACCATTCCGTCGAACAGGTGGCCGCGGCCGACCAGCTCGATGGAGTCGGCGATCACCTCGCGGCTGACCAGCGAGGCCTTCATCCCCTCGGTGCCCATGGTGACGCCGTCGCTGATGGCGATGGTGTCGAACTCCATCGGGGTGCAGCCGGCGGCCCGGATGCCCTGCTTCACCTGCCCGGCGAGGCGGCGGAGGTGGAAGTTGCAGGGCATGGTCTCGGTCCAGGTGCTGGCCACTCCGATCAGTGGCCGGGCCAGATCCTCCGAGCTGAAGCCGATGGCCTTGAGCATTGCTCGTGCCGGAGCCCGGTCCGGACCCTCGGTGAGCGTGCGGCTCTTGTGGCGCGGGTCGCCCGGCATCAGCGCTCCTCCATCTGCAGCTCCGGCCTCGCCCTCGCCGTCGCGACGCGGCGGAGCGCACGGAGCACCGCGCTGCCCGCCTCCTGAGTCGTCGCGGGGTGCCGGCCGGGCGGGGTGACGTCCTCGGTCAGCACGCCCTCCTCGACCGCGGCGCTCACCGCGGCCTCCAGCGCCCAGGCCGCCCCGGGAAGCCCGAGCGAGTGGCGGAGCAGCATCGCCGCGCTGAGGATCGCCCCGTAGGGATTGGCCACCCCCCGGCCGGCGAGCGCCGGCGCCGAGCCGTGGATCGGCTCGTAGAGCCCACGCGGCCCCTCGCCCAGCGACGCCGAGGGCAGCATCCCGATGGAGCCGCCGAGGACCGCGGCCTCGTCGGTGAGCACGTCGCCGAAGAGGTTCTCGGTGACGATCACGTCGAAGAACCGGGGAGCCCGCACCAGCTGCATCGCGCAGGAGTCGACCAGCTGGTGCTCGAGCTGCACGTCCGGGAACTCGCTCTCCACCACCCGGGTGGCCACCTCGCGCCAGAGGCGGGAGGTCTCGAGAACGTTCGCCTTGTCGACCGAGGTCAGCTTCCGGCGGCGTGCCCGGGCGTACCCCGCCGCGGCGCGCACCACGCGCTCGACCTCCCCGGTGGTGTAGGAGCACACGTCCTCGGCGCGGTCGCCGTCGCGTCGCTTGGCGCCGAAGTAGATGCCGCCGGTCAGCTCGCGCACGACGAGCAGATCCACGCCCCGGAGCAGCTCGGGCCGGAGCGGCGAGCTGGGGATGACCATCGGGTGGATGGTGACCGGGCGCAGGTTGGCGAAGAGCCCCAGCTCGCGGCGCAGCGCCAGCAGGCCTTGCTCGGGCCGGACCCGCGCCTCGGGCGGCCACTGGGGTCCGCCCACTGCCCCGAGCAGGACCGCGCTCGCCGAGCGGCACAGCCCGAGCGTCTCCTCGGGAAGCGGCGAGCCGGTCTGGTCGATCGCGCACCCGCCGATGAGCGCCTCGCGGAGCTCGACCTTCACCCCGTGCAAGGCGGCGGCCTCGACCAGCGCGCGCGCCGCGAGCTCGGTCACCTCGGGGCCGATCCCGTCGCCCCCCAGCACCGCGACCAGGTGGCTCACGCCAGCTCCTCCCGGCGGCGGGCCTGCTCGTATTCGGCGATCGCCCCCGCCTGGCCGAGGAGGAAGCCGAGCTCGTCGGTCCCGTCGAGCAGGCAGCGGCGGGCGAACGGGTCGATCGAGAAGCGGGCCCGCACGCCGGGCGCGATGACCTCCTGTGCCTCGAGGTCCACCGTCACCTCGCCAAAGGGCTGGGCGAGCAGCGCCCGGTGCGCCTCCTCGTCCACCACCGCCGGGACCAGCCCGTTCTTGATCGCGTTGTTCCGGAAGATGTCGGCGATCGACGCGCTGATCACCGCCCGGAAGCCCTGGTCCACCAGCGCCCAGGGGGCATGCTCGCGCGACGAGCCGCAGCCGAAGTTGGCACCGGCGATCAGGATGCGCGCCCCGGCGGCCCGCGGGTCATTGAGCGGGAAGTCGGCCACCGGCGCGCCCTGCCCGTCGTAGCGCCAACCGGCGAAGAGCCACCGCCCCAGCCCCTCCCGGGTGGTCCCCTTGAGAAAGCGCGCGGGGATGATCTGGTCGGTGTCGATGTCCCGGCGGGAGAGCACCACGGCGTGCGAGGTGAGCGTGTGGAAGGGCGGCATCAGAATCTCCCCTCGGGGCGAGCGTCGACGAAGGCCCGCGGATCGGCCAGCGCGCCGGCGATCGCTGCGGCGGCGGCGGTGAGCGGACTGGCGAGGAAGGTGCGGGCGCCCGGTCCCTGCCGGCCCTCGAAGTTGCGGTTGGAGGTGCTCACCGCGGACTGGCCGGGCCCGACCTGATCCCCGTTCATCCCGATGCACATCGAGCAGCCCGGCTCTCGCCACTCGGCCCCGGCCTCGAGGAACACCCGGTGCAGCCCCTCGGCCTCGGCCGCACGCTTCACCTCTCGCGAGCCGGGGACCACCAGGGCGCGCACCCGCGGGGCCACCCGTCGCCCCCGGAGCACGGACGCGGCGGCGCGGAGATCCGAGAGCCGGCCATTGGTACACGAGCCGATGAACACCACGTCGATGGGGTGGCCCTGAAGCGGCTGACCGGGCCGCAGTCCCATGTAGCTCAGCGCCGCCTCGAGCGCGCGGCGCGCCGCCGGCTCGCGCTCGTGCTCCGGCTCCGGCACTCGCCCCGACACCGGCGCGGACATCCCCGGGTTGGTCCCGAAGGTGACCGTCGGCTCGAGCGCCGAGGCGTCGATGTCGACCGCCGCGTCGAACTGCGCCCCCGGGTCGCTCCTCAGCGTTCGCCAGCGGGCCAGCGCCGCCTCCCACGCCCGGCCCCTCGGGGCACGGGGCCTCCCGTGCAGGTACTCGAACGTCGTGTCGTCGGGGGCGATCAAGCCCGCGCGCGCCCCGGCCTCGATGGACATGTTGCAGAGGGTCATCCGCGCCTCCATCGACAGCGCGCGGATCGCCTCGCCCGAGTACTCCAGGACATGCCCGGTCCCGCCGGATACCCCGAGGCGGGAGATGATCTCCAGGATCAGGTCCTTGGCGGTGACGCAGGGCCCCAGCCGGCCGTTCACCCGGATACCCATGGTCCTCGGCCGCCGCTGGAGCAGGCACTGGGTGGCCAGGACGTGCCCCACCTCGCTGGTGCCAATGCCGAAGGCGAATGCGCCGAACGCGCCGTGGGTGCTGGTGTGGCTGTCGCCGCAGACCACCGTGCGCCCGGGTTGGGTCAGGCCGAGCTCGGGCCCGATCACGTGGACGATTCCCTGATGCTCCGCCCCCAGCGGGTGCAGCTCGATGCCGAATTCGCGGCAATTCCGCTCCAGCGCCTCGAGCTGGCTCCGGCACTGCGGGTCGGTGATCTCCACCTCGCCCGCCGGGCCGGCGGGGGTGGTGGGCGTCGAGTGGTCCATCGTGGCCAGCGTCAGGTCCGGACGGCGCACCCGGAGCCCCCGCTCGCGGAGCACGGTGAAGGCCTGCGGCGAGGTAACCTCGTGCACCAGGTGCAGGTCCACGAAGAGCACCGCCGGCGCCTCGGCCGTCTCGGGGCGGACTTGATGGGTCTCCCAGATCCGGTCGAACAGGGTCTGGGGAGCCGGCTCAGACCGCTCCACAGGTCATCTCCGGGAGCGCGGGGCTACGCCGGGGCAGCCGTCCGCCGGCGATGCGGTTCACCACCTCGAGGTAGGCCAGCGCGCTGGCGACGACGATGTCGGTGTCCACCGCCCGGCCGCGGAAGTGGCGGCCCTCGGACTCGACGTCCACCGTGGCCTCGCCTTGCGCGTCCTCCCCGGCGCTGACGCTGGTGATCCGGAAGTCGCGCAGCGTCGCGTTCACCCCGGTGATGCGGTCGATGCACTTGAACACCGCGTCCACCGGACCGTCGCCGGTGGCGGCCTCCTCCTGCGCTCGACCCCCGCGCCGCTGCAGGCGCACCGCCGCGCTGGGGGGCGTACCGGTGCCCGAGGCCGCGGTGAGGCTCACCAGCGTCCAGCCGCCCGCGGAGCTCTGGTGGAAGAGGCTCACCAGCAGCGCCTCGAGGTCACCGTCGTAGATCTCCTTCTTCTTGTCGGCGAGCTTCTTCAGCTCCTCGAACACCTGGTCGATCTGCCCCGGCTCCAGCTCGTAGCCCAGGTCGCGGAGGCGGCTGGCCAGGGCGTGCCGGCCGCTGTGCTTGCCCAGCACCAGGCTGGTGCTCTTGAACCCCACGTCCTCCGGCCGCATCACCTCGTAGGTCAGCGGGAACTCGATCATCCCGTGCTGGTGGATCCCGGACTCGTGGGCGAAGGCGTTCTGCCCCACCACCGCCTTGTTCCGCGCGACGTGGAAACCGGTGGCGGCGGCGACCACCCGGCTGGCGTTGCAGAGCTGCTGGGTGCGGATGCCGGTCTCGAGGTGCAGGTAGTCGGTCCGGGTGCGCAGCGCCATCACCACCTCCTCCAGGGAGCAGTTCCCGGCGCGCTCCCCCACGCCGTTGACCGTGCACTCCACCTGCCGGGCTCCGGCCTGCAGCGCGGCGAGGCTGTTGGCCACCGCCAGGCCGAGGTCGTCGTGACAGTGGACGCTGAGAACCACCCCTTCGATGCGGCGCACCGTCCGCCGGAGGAAGGCGATGAGCTCGGCGAACTGCGCCGGCACGGCGTAGCCCACGGTGTCCGGGATATTGATGGTGGTGGCCCCGGCCTCGATGACCCGCTCCACCACCTCGGCGAGGAACTCCGGCTCGGTGCGGGCCGCGTCCTCGGCCGAGAACTCGACGTCCTCGCAGCGCGCGCGGGCGTACTCCACGCTGCTGGTCGCGAGCTTCAGCACGTCCTCGCGTGACATCTTCAGCTTGTGCTGGCGGTGGATGGGGCTGGTGGCCAGGAAGACGTGCACCCGCCGGCTCTTCGCCGGGGCGAGCGCCTCGACCGCCCGGTCGATGTCGCCCCGGTTGGCGCGGGCCAGCGCGGCCACGGTCGGACCGTCGACCGCGCCGGCCACTGCCTGCACCGCCTCGAAGTCGCCCGGCGAGGCCACCGGGAAGCCGGCCTCGATCACGTCCACGCCCAGGTGGCCCAGCACCCTCGCCACCTGGAGCTTCTGGGCCAGGTTCATGCTCGCCCCGGGCGCCTGCTCGCCGTCCCGCAGGGTGGTGTCGAAGACGATGACCCGCTCGTTGCCGCTGCCGTTCTTCATCTCTGGTGTCTCCTGGGAGAAGGGTGCTCCGGCGCGTTGGCGCCGGTGTTGGTTCGTGCTCCGGTGTCAGGCCGCGAGATCACCCTCGGAGGGACCGGCCGCGCCCTGCATCGCGGCGCCGCGGGCCATGGCCACCGCCCCGGTGCGGACCATCTCCAGGATCCCGAATGGGCGAAGCAACTCGATCAGCCCGTCCAGCTTCTCGGGCGTGCCGGTGACCTCCGCGGTGAGCGCCTCGGGCGCCACGTCCACCACCCGGGCACGGAAGGTCTCGCAGAGCTGGAGGATCTCCCCCCGCCGCTCGGCGACGGCGCGCACCTTGACGAAGGCCATCTCGCGGGAGACGGCCGGGGCGTGGGTCACGTCGTGGACCTCGAGGACGTTGACCAGCTTGTAGAGGTTGGCCTCCAGCCGCTGGGCGGTGTCCTCGTCGGACTGCACCACCAGGGTGATGCGCGAGATCGCCTCCCGCTCGGTGCGGCCGACGGTGAGCGAATCGATGTTGAAGCCGCGGCGCCGGAACAGCGAGACCACCCGGTTCAGGGTTCCCGGCCGGTCCTCGACGTAGACGATGAACGTCCGGGCGATGCGCCGGCCGCTGGGAGCGGCGAAGGCCGAGTCATGACTCATGGATGCTCTCCTCGATCCGCGAGGGGCGGCGGATCATCGCGTGCAGGTCGGCGTTCGCCGGGACCATGGGATAGACGGCCTCCTCGCCCTCGACGCAGAACTCGATCACCACCGTGCCCGGGGCGTTCCGCGCCGTCTCCACCGCCGAGGGGATCTCCTCCCGGCTGGTGACCCGGAGCGCGGTCAGCCCGTGCGCCTCGGCCAGCTTCACGAAGTCCGGGCTCTTCAGTGGCGTGGCGACGTACCGGCCGCCGTAGAAGAACTCTTGCCACTGCCTGACCATGCCCAGGTAGCCGTTGTTGATCAGGGCGACGTTGACCTTGATGCCCTCCTGGGCGCAGGTGATCATCTCGCAGGCGGTCATCTGGAAGCCGCCGTCGCCCACCACCACCCAGATCTCGTCCTGGGGCCGGGCGAAGCGGGCGCCGATCGCCGCCGGGAGCGCAAAGCCCATCGTGCCCAGGCCGCCCGAGGTGAGGAGCGAGCGAGGACGCTCGTGGCGGTAGTACTGCGCCTCCCACATCTGGTGCTGGCCGACGTCGGTCACCACCAGCGCCTCGCCGCGGGTCAACCGCCATAGGTCGTGCAGCACGTGCGGCGCGCGCAGCTTCCCGCCGTGGGGAATGCCCTGGACGTCGCGGCCGGCCGAGTCCTCGCGCAGGGCCCGGATCTTCGCCCGCCACTCGCCGTGCTCGCGCTGGCGCACCGCAGGGATCAGCCGATCGAGCGACCTTCGCAGGTCTCCCACCAGCGCCACGTCCGCCTTGACGTTCTTGTTGACCTCGGCGGGGTCGATCTCCAGATGGATCTTCTTCGCCGCGGGGGCGTAGTTCTTGAGGTTGCCGGTGACCCGGTCGTCGAAGCGCATCCCGACCGCGATGAGCAGGTCGGCCTCCTGCACCGCATGGTTCACCCAGGCCTCGCCGTGCATGCCCATCATCCCCAGGCTGAGCTCGTGCGAGGCGGGGAACGCGCCGAGCCCGAGGAGCGTGCTGGCCACCGGAACGCCGCTCTTCTCGGCAAGACGCAGGAGCTGCTCGCTCGCGCCCGCCTTGATGACCCCATGCCCGCAGAAGATGACCGGACGCTTCGCCAGGTCGATGAGGCTGGCCGCCCGCTCGATTTGCTCCTGGCTCAGGCGGCGCGTGGGGCGCACGCCGGGGAGGCGCACCGGCTCATCGGCCCAGCGGAACGGTACGCTGGCCTGCTGCGCGTCCTTGGTGATGTCCACCAGCACCGGCCCAGGGCGGCCGGAGCGCGCGACCTCGAACGCCTCCCGGAGGGTGTGCGCCAGGTCCTCGGCGCGGGTGACCAGGTAGTTGTGCTTGGTGATCGGCAGGGTGATGCCGGTGATGTCGACCTCCTGGAAGGCGTCGCTCCCCAGGAGCGTGGAGGAGACCTGCCCGGTGATGCAGACCACGGGAGAAGAGTCGAGCATCGCGGTGGCGATGCCGGTCACCAGATTGGTCGCGCCGGGGCCCGAGGTGGCGACGCAGACGCCCACCTTGCCCGAGGCGCGGGCGTAGCCGTCCGCCATGTGGGCCGCTCCCTGCTCGTGACGGACGAGCACGTGGTGGATGCGGCTCGCGGGGAGCGCGTCGTACGCCGGCATGATCGCGCCACCGGGGTATCCGAAGACGACCTCCACGCCCTCTCGCGCCAGGACCTCCCAGAGGATCTGCGCCCCGGTCATCCGCGCCGGGGTGGTCTCGGCGAGCGCGGTACGTCTTCCGTTCTTCGTCTCGACGATCTGCTCCATCGACTGCCTCCGGTGCTGCCGTGCTCCAAAAACGAAAAACCCCCGCACCGGGTGGGTGCGGGGGCCGTTCCTTCCGAAACTTTCTTCGGTCAGGTCGGCGGCCCGCACCCCAGGGAAATCAGGGGCAGCAGGACCAGACCCAGCAGCAGACCGACGACGACCGGCAGCCGCGGCGCGAGGGCGATCGCGCTGACGCTGGCTGCGGAGGGCTGCAAGGTCATGAGGCGCGAAGCATCCTCTCGCTAATGCACGGTGTCAACATCCTCTTCAACAAATGAAGATCATTGAAGAAGGTCGTGAAGCCGTCCAGGGCGCAGCGACGGTCGGGCCGGCCCCGGTCCGCTGCCGGAGCCCGCCTATCGTGCGCGGCTCAGTCGTCGTACGAGAGCCGGGGGCCGGTCATCGCGGGGTAGGGCCGGTTGCCCATCAACCCCTTCCACAGCACCCGGTTGAACCGGGCCGGGGGCACACGGTCGGCGTCGGAGAAGTCGAACCCGGCGGTGACCTTTGCCCAGTACCTGGCGTCGTGCCTCGACCGGACGTCGGGGCCCGACGCGAACGGCACCCCGCCCGGCAGAACGAGGGCCGTGGTCTTCAACACCGTCGACGCCACGGCGTGGTACTGCCAGTGGCCCGAGGACCGGAGGTCGAAGACCGCGGTCATCGGCCGCTGGAACGCGGTGTTCAGGTTGAGGTGCTCGGTGCCGAGGAGGTCCTCGATGGTCCGGAGCGCGTTCACCTGGCTGTAGTGCTTGCCGATCACCGCGCCCTTCTTCACGTAGGGCCCGACGACGTAGGCCGTCGCCCGGTGCGAGTCGACGTGGTCCGGACCGTCCTGGCAATCGTCCTCGGTGACGATGATCAGCGTGTCCTTCGCGTAACGGCTGTCGGAGACCGCCTGCACCAGGAGCCCGACCGAGATGTCGTCGTCCGCCTGCTGCGTCTCCGGGGTGTTGACCTTGGCCAGGGTGGTGGCGAACGAGCCCATGTGGTCATGGCTCACCCGCATCATCGTCAGGCTGGGGAGGTTCCCATTGGCCACGTACTGGTCGAACTCGCGCTTCCACTCGTCGTACCGCCAGAGGTCCGGGTAGTTCTGGTCGTAGCCGCGGAAGTACACGTCGGTCAGGGAGGCCAGCGCCGGGTCGAGTGGCGCGACCTGGATGACGCCCGCAGCGTAGGGAGCGCTGACCTCGGCGCCCGGACAGGGTGGGGCCAGCCCGCCGGAGCAGATGGGGCCGATGTTGTTGACCAGGAACCCGTAGTTCCTGACGGTGCCGCCGGCCTTCAGCACCGCGTCGAAGATGTAGCCCCTCTGCTCGCCGAAGGGAGCGTCGGACGAGGCGTGGTTCCCGGTGCCGGTGAGAAGGTTGGCGGTTCCGCCCGGCAGGCCAGCGGTGGCCGCGGAGTAGTTGGTCGTGCCGGCCGGACCGGAGGCGGCGTCCCGCTCCGCCACCGAGCCCCAGTTCACCGGCGTGTTCCGGTTCGTTCCCTCGGACTCGTAGGAGAGGCCACGGTTCACGAAGGCGTAGTTGATCTGCTGGGTGATGGTCTCGGTGTTGGTGACCCGGCCCTGGAGGCTCCAGGACCAGCCGTCCATGCTGCCGTCGCCGGGGTCGGTGAAATTGTCGAGGGTGACGAACTGCCGCGCCAGGCGATGGAAGTTCGGGGTGAAAGGCTCGGGGAACTGGGTCAGCGAGGCATCACCATTGGAGCCGTTCCCGAGATCTCCGAGGATCTGGTCGAACGTCCGGTTCTCCTTGACGATGTAGATGACGTGCTTGATGTGGTGGCGAAGGGCTTCCATCACCTCGTCGTCGTCGTCGTCGTCGCGGTCGGCGCTGTAGAGGTTGTTCGCCGCGACCCGCATCGTCAACCGCTCCAGCTCTTCCCACCCGGGCACCGGCGCGCTGACCAGGGAGGCGCGCTCGAGCTGGAACTGGTACTCGTTCGAGGCGTTCGAGGCGGCTGCCGCGGCGGCCCCGCCGAGGGTGGTGCTCCAGGTGATCCGGGCGGTGTTGCTCGCCAGGTGGTCCGAGTTGGGCCCGGTGACGTTCTTCCCGTTGACGATGTACATCCAGCTGCCGTCGGCGCTGAACGCGACGTCGTGCGGCTCGTAGGCCGTGGGGATCAAGCCGGCGACCCGGTACGCCCTCGCCCCGGTCAGCGGGATGACCGCGATCGAGTTCGAGCCCGCGTTGACCGCGTAGAGCGTCTTGCCGTCGGGGGAGACCCTGACCGAGAAGGTGGCCGCTCCGGTGTAGTGGGCGCCCGAGCCGTCGCGGTGATCGTCCTCACCGTGGCGATGGTGGTCCTCACCCTCGCCGTCCCGTCCGCGCAGGAGACCGGCCGGCGCCCGGGCGTCGATCCGGGCGACCACCGCGTTGCTCTTGGTGTCGATGACCGCGACCTGGTCGACGTTGTCCTCAGCCACGAAGAGCCTCGCAGCGGAGGCGTCGAGCGTCATCCCCAGCGCGTTGCCGTCGAGCTTGATGCGCTTGATCAGCTTCCCGGAGCTGGCGTTGGAGATGTCCACGGCGATGACTTCACGGTCGCGATCCGACGACACGTAGGCCGTGTTGCCGTGGAGCACCGCCCCGAACGGGTACGAGCCGCCGACGCCCCCGCTCTTCCCTTCGTTGCCGGCGAAGAAGGGCCGCAGGTCGTGCTCGTAGCGGACCGTGCCGCTGCCGGTGTCCACGACGCTGATCGAGTCGTTGTAGTTGTTGACCACCACCAGCGTCGCGCCGTCGGCGGAGATGGCCAGGCCACTGGCGTTGGGCTGGACGCCGATGCCCACGCCCTTGCCCCCGTGGCCGAGGGCGATCTTCCGGAAGAGGCCCCAGCTCGCCCCGGTCTTGCTGTACACGTAGACTGCGTCGTCGTTGCCGCCGGCGGCGTAGAGCTTGCCATCGGGACCGAAGACCAGACCGACGTGGGCGTTGGTCTGCTGGATCACCTGGATCAGGGCTGGCGACTGCTTATGCGCCCCGCTCACGTCGTAGAGGAACACGTACTGCGTGGAGTTGGCGACGTCGAGGTCTCCCGGATTCTTCCCCGGGGGATAGCTCGCCAGCCCAAGGGGAAAGTCGAGAGAGTTCTGACCGGCGCAGATGATGGCGAGGGTGTTGCCGTCCGGGCTCAATGCCGAGCGAACCGCCTCACCGGCCACGAAATTCGGGTAGTTCGGCAGGCCCGGGTTCAGGAGCTGCTGCACCGAGCCCCGGAGCGCAGTGGGAGTGATGTACTGGCCGGTGGCCAGCCGTTGTGCCTTCGGCTTCGCCCTCTCGTCGTCGGGCTGGTGGGCCTTCACCGCGGCCGGTCCCGCCAGCAAGGCCACGCCGGCGGCCATCCATCGGAGCTTCTGTCTCGTCGAGGTGCGCGTCATCGTGTCACTCCCCGCGGGTTCATCCCGCGGCGGGGCACGGTGCGCGCGCGCCAAGGCGGATCTGCGAACGGAAGGTAAACGTTGGTCCTCTCACCGAGCTCTCATGAGCAGAGGGTGAGAAGACCCGCGTCGTCGCCGCGGATCCAGCGGCCTTCGCGGAGCCGGGTCGAGCCCGCGGGGGCTCAGGACTTCAGGGACGGAGTCACCTGGTCCACCGGCGGCTCCGGAAATACCAGGTGAGCCCTCCGGCGATCGCCGCCATCACCGCGAGGACGACTGGATTAGGAGTAGCGGTACTGCAGCTCGGGCATGCGATCGAAGCTCATACCGTAGATGCCGGCGATCAGCGTCAGGGGCATGAAGACCACCGAGACGACGGTGAGGAGCCCGATGCGCCGGTTCAGCTGGTCCTGCTCGGAAAACTCATGGCGGCGGTGAAGGTCGAGGGCGCGGCGGTCCAGCCGGTCCACATCCCGCTCGGTGGCCCGCGTCACCTGCACCGCGACCTCCAGCGAATCGGCGAGTCGAGTCAGTGGCAGCACCTCGAGGTGGCTCGCCCGGAGGAACTCGAGGATCGCCAGCTCCTCGTCCACCACCCCGCCCAGCGCCGAGCAGCGGTGAGCGCTCGGGATCCGCGTCCATGGTGACCAGCAGCCGATCGAGACAGAGGAAGCGGAACTGGGCGGGGCTGCCGTCGCTCGACGAGGGGACCGGGTAGGCGATGAAGACCGCGTCGGCCAGCGGCAGGATCCGCGTCTCCTCCTGATCGAGCCCCAGGTCCGACAGCCAGCCGGCGATGCTCCGGGGATCGCCGCCACCGAGGTGGACCCAGTACGGGCCCCGGCCGGCGCGCCATCCGGCCACGGCCGCCGCCGCGTCCTCCGGCCGCAAGACTCCGCCCTCTTCCAGCGCGACACCTGTGACCTTCACCATGCTCTCCCGGGCCACTCCTCGCCGGGACCTCCTCCACGGGCGCGTGGTCGCAGCCATCGGACTTTGGGCGTACGGGCCACCGAAGCGCCGCGCCCCCCCCCGCGGGCGGATACCCGCGAGGGCGGATGCGTGGACCGTGAACTCCGGCCGACCGAGGCTCGCCGCGGTCGAGGGGGT
>DATKKF010000049.1:0-44220 GCA_035543115.1 Myxococcaceae bacterium | reverse complement strand
CGATGCGGGCGTGCGCCAGCGAGCTCCGGACGAAGACGGCGTGGTGCGTGCCGGGGAGCTTCACGTCGTCGGTGAACGTGCCTCGCCCGGTGATGAACCGGGGGTCCTCTCGGCGCCTGATGGGCTTGCCGACCAGGCGCTCAACCGTCGCCGTCGCCATGTGCATCCTCCCTATCGACCCTGTGCTCGGGCCGACCCGGCGTCGGACGGCGCCGAAACCAGCTTCTTTGCCGCCGACTGCACTGCCTTGACGACGTTGTGGTACCCGGTGCACCGGCAGAGGTTTCCCTCGATGCCGGCCCGGATGGCGTGCTCGTCCGGCTGGGGGACGTCCCGGAGCAGTCCGACGGCGGAGAGAATGAGCCCGGGCGTGCAGAAGCCACACTGCAGCCCGTGTTCCTCCCAGAAGCTCTCCTGGACCGGATGGAGCTTTCCGTCGGAGGCCAGCCCCTCGATGGTGAGCACCTCGCTGCCATCGGCCTGCACCGCGAGCATGGTGCAGGACTTCACGGTCCGGCCGTCGAGCATGACGGTGCAACTTCCGCACTGGCTGGTGTCGCAACCCACGTGGGTGCCGGTGAGCCCGAGCACGTCGCGGAGGTAGTGCACCAGCAGGAGCCGGGGCTCGACCTCGTGCGCCTGCTGGGTCCCGTTCACCTTCAGGGAGATCCGCGCCATCCCGTCACCTCCAGGGGTCGCCAGACGAGGCCCGAGACATTGCGAGGGCAATCGGCGCGGGTCAAGCACGCGGGCAGGCGAACTTCGTCAGCGACGCAACGTGCCATCGCGGATGCGTCGTTGACACTCCGGAGTCGCCGGGCGTTCATTCGCCGCCGTTGGGCTCCTGCCCCAGGGAGGTCCCACCGTGGATCGGCGTGAGAGCATCGCCGGCGTGGTCCTCGCTGCGGGGACCTCGAGCCGGATGGGCCGGAACAAGCTCCTCCTGGAGCTCGGCGGCCAGAGCGTGCTCCGGCGCGCGGTGCTCACCGCGGCCGAGGCGGGGCTCGACCCGGTGCTGGTGGTCCTCGGTCACCAGAGCGCGCGCGCCCGGGCGGAGCTGGAGGGGCTCCCCTGCCAGGCGGTGCTCAACAGCGAGTACCAGGAGGGGATCCACAGCTCGCTCCGGAACGGGATCCGCGCCGTGCCCCACGGTTGCGTTGCCGCGATGGTCCTCCTCGCCGACATGCCCCTGGTCGACGCGGGGATGATCCGGGCGCTGGTCGACCGGTACCGGGCGAGCGGCGCTCCTCTGGTGGTCTCCGACTACGAAGGGGTGGACGCTCCGCCGACCGTCTACGACCGGCGGCTCTTCCCCGAGCTGTGGGCGCTCGAGGGCGAGGGCTGTGGCAAGCGAGTCATCAAGCGGCACACCGACGAGGCGATCCGCGTTCCCTGGCCGGCGTGGGCCCTGACCGATCTCGATCTGCCCGCCGACCTGGAGCGGGTCCGGGAGCAGCTCGGGGGTGGGAGATGAGGGCCGAGCTTCTCCAGATCGCCGCGGAGCTGGCCTCGCGGCGACAGCCCTTCGTCCTGGCGATGGTCGTGCGCCGTCAGTCGTACAGCTCGGCTCACCAGGGCGACATGGCGATCATCACCGCCGACGGCGGCTACCACGGCTGGCTGGGCGGCAACTGCACCCAGCCGGTGGTGAAGCGCGAGGCGGCTCGCGCGCTGACCGACGGGCAGCCGCGGCTGCTCTCGCTGACGCCCGAGCCCGGTGCCGACGACCGGCCCGGGGTCACGGTGCTTCCGATGGTCTGTCAGAGTGGAGGAACGGTGGACGTGTATCTCGAGCCGTTCCTTCCTCCGCCGCGGCTGGTGCTCTTCGGCCTCTCTCCGGTCGTCCGCGCGCTGGCGCAGCTGGGGAAGGGGCTGGGGTACTCGGTCGAGGTGGTGGATCCGGACGCCGGTGCGCACCCGGTCCCCGGGGCCGACCGGGTCTTCGTCGACTGGAACAGCCCCGAGCTGGCGCGGGACGGCGGCGCACCCGCGAGGACGTTCGCGGTGGTCGCCACCATGGGCGAGCACGACGATGAGGCAGTGACCACCGCGCTCGGGCTGCGACCGGCGTACCTGGGCGTGGTCGCGAGCCGGACCCGGTTCGGTCAGCTGCGGGAGGGTCTCCTCGGCCGCGGCATCTCGGCCGAACCGCTGGACCGGATCCGGAACCCGGCTGGGCTGGACATCGGGGCCCGTCTCCCCGAGGAGGTCGCGCTGAGCATCCTCGCCGAGATCGTCCAGACCTCCCGGGCGATGGTCGCCGAGCCAGCGCCCCCTCCCGCGCCCGAGGCGCTGGACCCGGTATGCGGGATGACCGTGGTGGTGGCCACCGCGCGCCACCGGGCGGAGCACGCCGGGCAGCGGTTCTTCTTCTGCAACCCGCGGTGCCGCGAGAAGTTCGTGGCTGCTCCGGAGCGGTATCTCACCCCATCGGCAGCCGCGCGCTGAGGATCAAGGATGGCCCTGGAGATCGCCAAGACCTTCGTCGTCAAGGCCCCACCCGAGGCGGTGTGGAGCTTTCTGGTCGACCTCCCGCGCGTGGCCCGCTGCCTGCCGGGCGCAGCGATCGGCGAACGCCTCGACGAGCGGACGTCGACCGGGACGATGACCATCAAAGTCGGACCGGTCTCGTCGACCTACAAGGGGAAGGTGGTCTTCGAGCGGCTCGATGCCAGCTCCCGCACCGCCGAGCTGGTCGCCTCCGGCCAGGACGTCCGAGGCAAGGGTGGCGCAGACCTCCGGCTGACCAGCACGGTGAAGGCGCTCCCCGGCGGAGGGACCGAGGTCACCGCCGTCTCGCTGGTGAACGTCACGGGCATCCTCGCGCAGATGGGCCGCGGGATGATCCAGGACGTCAGCGACGAGATGTTCCAGATCTTCTCCGAGCGGATGCGCGCGGAGCTGGAATCGACCCCGGCCGGGGGTGACGGCGCTGCGGCGGGCGCGATGCCGGCGCCTGCCGCGCCGTCGGGCGCCGGAGGAGGGGAGCCCGCGGGGACCTCGAGCCTCAATCCCTCGACGCCGGCGCCGGTTCGACCCGCTCCGCCCGCGGCTCCGGAGGCGCTCGATGCGGCGGCGCTCGGGGCGCGGGTGGCGCGTCGCTCGGCGGCGCGCTGGGTCCGTCAGCCGGGCTTCTGGCTGATGGTGCTGATCGCCCTCGCCGCCATCCTGTATCTCTTGTTGCACCGGTCGTCGTAGGTCCGAGGAGGAATCATGATTCCTGCGTCGTTCGACTACCACGCACCGGGCTCGCTCCCGGAGGCGCTGGCGCTGCTCTCCAAGTACGGAGACGACGCGAAGGTGCTCTCCGGGGGGCAGAGCCTCTTGCCTCTGCTCAAGCTCCGGCTCGGACAGACGGGGCACTTGATCGACATCGGGCGCATCCCCGGCCTGGAGTACATCCGCGAGGACGGGGGGATGCTCCGCATTGGCGGGCGCACCCGCGAATCCGCGCTGGAGCGCTCCGAGCTGGTCCGGACCCGGTACCCCATCCTGGTCGACACCGCGAAGGTGATCGCCGATCCGCTGGTGCGGAACATGGCCACCGTCGGGGGGAACCTGGCCCACGGAGATCCGGGGAACGATCACCCGGCCACCATGCTCGCGCTCGGCGCGCAGGTGGTGGCCACCGGGCCCAAGGGCGAGCGGGTCATCCCCATCGAGCAGTTCTTCCTCGGGCTGTTCCGCACCGCGCTCCGGCCCGACGAGGTCCTCACCGAGATCCGGATCCCCGTTCCACCGGCCCGTTCGGGGGGCGCCTACCTCAAGCTGGAGCGCAAGGTGGGGGACTACGCCACCGCGGCGGCTGCGGTGCAGGTGACGCTCGACGGCAAGGGCGCCTTCGAGCGGGTGGGCCTCGCGCTGACCAACGTCGGGCCCACCCCGATCAAGGCCACCGACGCGGAGCAGTTCCTGGTCGGCAAGCGACCCGACGCCGCGACGCTGGGCGAGGCAGCCCAGCGGGCCTCGAAGGCAGCGGCGCCGAGCGCCGACCGCCGGGGGTCGGTGGAATACAAGCGAGACATGGCGCGGGTCCTCTCCGGGCGCGCGCTGAAACTGGCCGTCGAACGCGCGGGAGGGCGGTAGCCATGGCGATGCACACCATCCGGGTCACGGTGAATGGGACGGCGCACGACGCCCAGGTGGAGTCCCGGCTGCTCCTGGTCCATCTGTTGCGAGATCAGCTCCGGCTGACCGGCACCCACATCGGCTGCGACACCACCCATTGCGGCGCGTGCACCGTGCTCCTCGACGGACAGCCGGTGAAGTCGTGCACCGTGCTCGCAGTGCAGGCGGACGGACGGGAGATCGCCACCGTCGAGGGCCTGGAGAAGGACGGTAAGCTGCACCCCCTCCAGGAAGGCTTCTGGGAGAAGCACGGGCTGCAGTGCGGCTACTGCACCCCGGGAATGATGATGACCAGCTGCGCGCTGCTCACCCGGAACAAGAATCCCAGCGAGGCGGAGATCCGGGAAGCGATCTCCGGAAACCTCTGTCGCTGCACGGGCTACGTGAACATCGTCAAGGCAGTCCAGTACGCGGCCGAGCGGCTGCGCTAGGAGGCACGCCATGCAGCCCAAGACGACTCCGGAGGTGGGGGGCATGGGGCACTCGATGAAGCGCAAGGAGGATCCGCGCTTCATCCGGGGCAAGGGGAACTACGTCGACGACATCGTGCTGCCGGACATGCTGTGGATGGACATCGTCCGCAGCCCCTTCGCCCACGCGAAGATCAAGTCGATCAACACCGAGAAGGCGCTCAAGGTCCCCGGGGTGCTGGCGGTCATCACCGGCGAGACGCTGGCCAAGTACAACCTCCACTGGATGCCGACCTTGATGTCGGACACCCAGATGGTCCTCCCCACCGAGAAGGTCATGTACCAGGCGCAGGAGGTGGCGGCGGTCATCGCCACCAGCCGCTACGCCGCGGCGGACGGGGTGGAGGCGGTGGAGGTGGACTACGAGCCGCTTCCGGTGGTGGTGGACCCGTTCAAGGCGCTGGAGCCGAACGCGCCGGTCCTCCGCACCGACAAGAAGGACAAGAAGGACAATCGCATCTTCCACTGGGAGGCAGGCGACCGCGCTGGAACCCAGAAGGCGTTCGCGGAAGCGGAGGTGGTGGTGAAGCAGGACCTCTACATCCCGCGGATCCACGTCGCCTCCATCGAGACCTGCGGGTGCATCGCCGACTTCGATCGGGTGAACGGGAAGCTGACCGTCTACATGACCACCCAGGCCCCGCACGCGATCCGCACGGTGTTCGCCCTGGTCGCGGGCCACGTCGGCCTGTCCGAGGAGCGGATCCGGATCATCTCTCCGGACATCGGCGGCGGCTTCGGGGGCAAGGTGCCGATCTATCCGGGCTACGTGATCGCCGTCGCCGCCTCGGTGGTGATCGGCAAGCCGGTGAAGTGGATCGAGGACCGGATGGAGAACCTCCAGGCCGACTCGTTCGCCCGCGACTACCACATCACCGCCGAGCTGGCGGCGAAGAAGGATGGGACCATCACCGCTCTGCGGATGAAGACGCTGGCTGACCACGGCTACACCGACGCGGCGGCCAATCCGTCGAAGTTCCCGGCCGGGCTGTTCTCGATCTGCACCGGCTCGTACGACGTGAAGAAGGCCTTCGTCGAGGTGGACGGCGTGTACACCAACAAGCCGCCCGGAGGGGTGGCCTACCGCTGCTCGTTCCGGGTGACCGAGGCGGTGCACGCCATCGAGCGGATCACCGACGTGCTCGCCCAGCAGCTGAACATGGACCCGGCCGTCGTCCGGATGAAGAACTTCATCCCCAAGGAGAAGTTCCCCTACAAGTCGGCGCTGGGCTGGGAGTACGACAGCGGCGACTATCCGCGGGCGCTCCAGCTGGCGATGGAGAAGATCGGCTACGCGGCGCTCCGCAAGGAGCAGGCGGAGAAGCGGGCGCGGGGCGAGCTGATGGGTATCGGCATCTCCAGCTTCACCGAGATCGTCGGCGCCGGCCCGTCGAAGACCTTCGACATCCTGGGCATCAAGATGTTCGACTCCTGCGAACTGCGGGTGCACCCCACCGGCAAGGCCATCGCCCGGTTCGGGACCAAGTCGCAGGGCCAGGGCCACGAGACGACGTACGCGCAGATCATCGCCGAGGAGCTGGGCATCCCCGCCTCGGCAGTGCAGGTGGAGGAGGGGGACACCGACACCGCGCCGTACGGGCTCGGGACGTACGCCAGCCGCTCGACGCCCACCGCCGGTGCGGCCGGGGCGATGGCGGCGCGGAAGGTGCGGGAGAAGGCGAAGAAGATCGCCGCGCACCTGCTCGAGGTGTCGGAGGACGACCTGGTCTGGGAGACGGGGAAGTTCTCGGTGCGGGGGGCGCCGCAGCGCTCGAAGACCATCCAGGAGATCGCCTTCGCCGCGTACACCAACCACCCGCAGGGGATGGAGGCCGGGCTGGAGGCGGTCGACTACTACGACCCGCCGAACCTCACCTTTCCCTTCGGCAGCTACATCTGCGTGGTGGACATCGACCGGGGGACCGGGATGGTGAAGATCCGGCGGTTCGTCGCGGTGGACGACTGCGGGAACATCATCAACCCGATGATCGTCGACGGGCAGATCCACGGCGGCCTGACCATGGGGATGGCCCCGGCGCTGCTGGAGGAGATCAGCTACGACGAGAACGGGAACATCCAGGGCGGAAGCTTCATGGACTACCTGGTGCCCACGGCGATGGAGACACCGGCGTGGGAGACGGCGAAGACGGTGACCCCGTCGCCGCATCACCCCTTCGGGGCGAAGGGAGTGGGCGAGTCGGCGACGGTGGGTGCGCCGCCGGCCATCGCCAACGCCGTGGTCGACGCCCTGGCCCACCTGGGTGTCAGACACCTCGACATCCCGATCACGCCGGAGAAGGTCTGGCGGATCCTCAAGGAGAAGGGAGTCGCCGAGTAGGCATGACCGCCGTCGCTTCCATCGCGGCTCCCGGGCGAGGTCCGGTCCGGTCGCTGCTCCTGGGCCTCGGCGGGCTGACCGCGCTCGGGTGGGCCTGGTCGCTGCATCTGGCGAGCTATGGGCACCACGGGCTCTCCCTGGGCGCCCGCGTCCTGATGTGGACCACGATGATGGTGGGGATGATGGTCCCGCCGGAGGTCCCGACCCTGCTCGGGATGGCCCGCGGTACGAGCGCGGGGCGAGCGCGCGCGCCGGGGGATGCCTGGGCGCTGCTCGGCGGGTACCTGGCGGTCTGGATGCCGGCGAGCGCGGCACTGGCGATGCTCGATGCCCAGCTCGGGGTCCGGGGGCTGATGACGCACGAGATGGCCCTGCGGAGCACTCCGCTCGAGGTACTGATCCTCGGGGCGGCAGGGCTGGTGCAGCTCTCGCCGTGGAAGAGGGTCTGTCTGGAGCGATGCCGGGCCCTTCCCGCGGCAGCGCAGGCGGGCTCGGTTCGCCCTCTTCGCGCCGGGCTCCGCCATGGCGTGATCTCCGTCGCGTCCTGTGGCGTCCTGATGCTCACCCTCCTGGTTTTCGGCGCAATGAACGTGGGTGCGATGGTGCTGCTCACCGCGTTCTTGATCCTCGAGCGGCTGGCGCCGCCGAAGGTGGCGGTGCTGCTCGGCGGGCTCGGTGGCGTGGGCCTGGTCGGATGGGGCGGATGGCTGGCGCTGCAGGCGGTCGGCGGGTGAGGGAGCTCCAGGACATCGTCCGGGGCTGGACCGAGCTCCGCCAGCGCGGCCAACCGGTGTTGCTGGCCACGGTGGTCGCCACCAGCGGCTCGACGTACAGGAGGCCCGGGGCGCGGCTGCTCCTCTCGGCCGAGCGGTGGATCGCCGGCGGCATCAGCGGCGGATGCCTCGAGCGGGACGTGCTGCAGAAGGCGTGGTGGCGGACCCGCGAGGGACCGGTGGTCGTGAGCTACGACTCGACCTCCGCGGACGACGAGGAGACCTGGACCTTCGGGCTCGGGTGCAACGGTCGGGTGGACGTGTTGCTCGAGCGGCTTCCCGAGGGGGGCGAGACCCATCCGATCGAGTTCATCGCTGAATGCCTCGCCGCGCGGCGGACCGGGGTGATGGCGACGGTGTTCCGGGATGAGGGGAGAACACGGGTCGGGCAGCGCCTCCTCCGCGATACACGGGGAAGCCGGTCGGATCTGGCGGCCGGGCCGGTGCGCGACCGGGTGCTCGCCGCCGCCGAGTCGACGCTCGGGGAAGGAAGAACCAGGGTCGGCCGCATCGAGACCGAGGACGAGGCGATGGAGGTGCTGCTGGAGGTCATCCGGCCACCCCGTTCACTGGTGGTGTTCGGTACGGGTCAGGACGCGGTTCCGCTGGTGCAGCAGGCCGTCGCTCTCGGGTTCCACGTCACGGTGGTGTCAAACACCTCTGGCGGCGTTCCGGCGGAGCTGTTCCGCGATGCCGATGTGCAGCTCACCGCCAGTCCTGCCGCAATCGCCGGAAAGCTCGTGCTCGAGTCGGATTCGGCAATCGTGGTGATGACGCACAACCTCGGACACGATCGCGGGTATTTGCGGTTCGCGCTCGAGTCCGGCTGTTCGTACGTGGGAGTGCTCGGTCCGCGCGCACGCACGGAGCGGCTGCTGGACGAGCTCCGCGAGGGCGGCTTTCCCTTCACGGAACGGCACCGCGCGTCTCTCTACAGCCCGGTGGGATTGAACCTCGGCGCGGAGCAACCGGAGGAGATCGCGCTGTCAATCCTCTCCGAGATCCAAGCCCGCTTCAGCGGTGCCGACGCACAGAGCTTGCGCCTTCGCCCGGGACCCATCCACGGGCGCTCGGCTTGACCCGTCAGGCGGCGAGCCGCTCCGGTCGCGGCTGGGGCCAGAGGAACGGACGGAACGCGTGATCAGGAAACTGCGCCCGCAGATCGCCGGCCTTCCAGCGGCTGGACGCCTCCTGGAACGCCGCGGTGAACGCGCGATAGCGCTCCCGGAACTCCTCCCGGAGTGACGCAACCGTCGTGTGGCACAGCGGGCGCGGCTTGCGCTCGAGGCGGGCGGGTCTGTGCTGCGGGTGGCGCCGCAGCACTCCAGCGACCCCGAGCACCCGCCGGTGGCTGCGCGCCGCCTCCCTCTCGATGGCTTCAGTTGCGCGACGGAGGAAGCGTCCCAGCGCCCCTCGGGTCCGCAGTGCCGCGCACGGCAGAGGAGCGAGTACCAGTTCCTCGGGCTCGGCCCAGCAATCGTCGAATCGGGACCGCATCCTTGCCCCGTCGCGACTGCTCGAGCGACGGGTCCAGTCGAACCAGCGGAATCGTCGAGGCCTGCGATCGAGCAGGAGCTTGAGCGAGCTGAGCCCTGGCCATTCCGCGCACTTGCGGACGAGTCCCTCCTTCGGGCCGTGCGCCAGCAGGTAACGGAGCCGGTCCAAGAGCGCCGCTTCGTCCAGAACTGGCTGCGCCGAGTACCTGCGCTCCCAGAAAGCGCCCTGCCAGTCAGTCAGGAAGCCGACCTTCTTCGAGATGTTGGTCGCCAAGTGCTGCATGAAGCGAGGCAGGTTTCCGCGAGGAGCCCGAATCAGCAGGTGCAGGTGGGTCGAGGCAAACGCGAAGGCGAAGAGCTCCACCCCAGTCAGCCGCACCGCTCTTGCCAGTACGCCGCCCAGGACTTCGTTCGTCCGCTCCGACGGACGGAGCAGGGACCTGCCCTGAATGCAGCGCAGCGTGACGAGGTAGATCTCCCCGGAAACGAACATCCGAATCGGCCAGCCCATGGCGACCCCCCTTTTCTGGAGGGGTCAAGCAGGGATCGGGCCAACGCCCCCGCGTAGCGTCAGAGAAGCGTCAGAGGTGTTTGACACCCCCGTCAGTCACCCCGGTCAGCGATTCGCGGGAGACAGCGCGCCGCCGATCTCGTCGTAGAGGTGAATGGCGCTCCTCACCGCCTTCTCCCAGTCGCCGAGGTGCAGGCTCTCGTTCTCGGAGTGGGCGTTAGTGTAAGGGTCCTCGACGCCGATGAGCAACGCCGGCACGCCGCCGAGCTCCCGGGCAAAGGGCTCGACGAACGGAATGCTGCCTCCGCATCCGATGGTCACCGGATCCACCCCGTAGCCCTTCTTCAGCGCCCGGAACGCCGCCTGGAACGCCGGGTGGCTCGAGTCGGTGTACCACCACCCCGCGGCGTCGTCGGCGTGCACCTCGACCTGAAGGCCCCACGGGGTCGCCTTCTTCAGCGCTTCGATCAGCCGCTTCTGCACGTCCTTCGGGTCGAGGTTGGGGACCAGCCGCACTCCGACCCGCGCCCAGGCCGAGTCGCAGATGATGTTCCGCGCGTCCTTCCGGCTGCTGGCCTGGAAGGCGTTGATCGCGATCGACGGCTGGCGCCAGTTCATCTCCCAGGGGTGCATGCCGTGCCCGAGCAGTTCCACCCCGGGCAACAGGCCCACTTGCTTGCGGAAATGCGCCTCGTCACCGGGAAGCGCGGCGATGCTCCTCCGCTCGCTCTCGGTCAGCGGCTTCACCTGCTCGCAGATGCCAGGGATGGCGATGGAGCCGTCGGGGTTGGTGAGCGAGGCGAGCATCCGGCAGAGCCCCATCACCGGGTCCGGCACCGGACCACCCCACATGCCCGAGTGCACCGACTGCTTCAGCGACCGGACCTCCACGCTGACCACCACGATGCCGCGCAGCGCGGTGGTGACGGAGGGGAGCCCCGTCTCGAAGTTGCTGGTGTCGGTCAGGACGATGGCGTCCGCCTGGAGCAGGTTCACGTTCTTCTTGAGGAACGCGGTGAGGTGTCCCGACCCGACCTCCTCCTCGCCCTCCACGACGATCTTCACGTTCAGCGGCAGCCCGCCCCCGCCCTTCCGCCAGGACTCCACCGCGGAGGTGTGGACCACGATGCCCGCCTTGTCGTCCGCCGCGCCGCGCCCGTAGAGGCGCGGGCTGTCGTCCGGCGGTCCCTTCCGCTCCGTCGGCTCGAACGGTGGGCTCGCCCAGGCCTCCTCGTCACCAGCGGGCTGCACGTCATGGTGGGCGTAGAGCAGCAGCGTGGGCTTGCCCGGCGCCTCGAGGATCTCCCCGTAGACGTACGGGTGGGCTCCCTCCACCTCGAGCAGCTGGACATTGGAGAACCCGCGCTCCCGCAGCAGACTGGCGGTGCCCGCGGCGCTGGCTCGGACCTGGCCTGGGTCGAACCCGGGGAACGACACCGAGGGGATGCGGACCAGCTTCCTGAGGTCGTCCAGGTACGCGTCGCGATGGGCGGCGAAGTGCTTCAAGGCTTGGTCGGTGGCCATGGCGGCTCCTTAGCATTGCTCCGACCCCCGGGCCTGAACTGGAGTGCGCCAGGGCGACACGAGGAGGTCCGATGCAGGATTACGAGAAGCTGGGCGTCTTCTACCTGGGGCGGCGGTGGGACCCGAAGACGCGGAAGACCCAACCCGAGCTCCTCCTCTACGACTCGAAGGACTTGACCACCCACGGGGTCTGCGTGGGGATGACCGGCAGCGGCAAGACCGGACTCTGCATCGGCCTGCTCGAGGAGGCGGCCATCGACGGTATCCCTGCCCTGGCCATCGACCCCAAAGGCGACCTGACGAACCTGGCACTGACCTTCCCCTCGCTGGCACCAGCGGACTTCCTCCCCTGGGTGGACGCGGACGAGGCCAGGAAGCAGGACCTGACGCCGGAACAGCTCGCCGAGAAGACGGCGGCCACCTGGAAACAGGGGCTGGCCGACTGGGACGAGGACGGCGAGCGGATCGCCCGCTTCCGCGAGGCCTGCGAGGTCGCCATCTACACCCCGGGGAGCAAGGCCGGCCGACCGCTCGCGCTCCTGCGCGCCTTCACCGCCCCTCACCGGGCGGTGCTCGATGATGACGAGGCGCTCCGTGCTCGGGTGCAGGGCGCGGTCTCGGGGCTGCTGGCGCTCGCGGGCATCGACTCGGACCCGATGCAGGGCCGGGAGCACATCCTCCTCTCGCAGCTGGTGCAGCGGGCCTGGAGCGCCGAGCGGGACCTGGACCTGGCCGGGCTCATCCAGGGCGTCCAGCGGCCGTCGTTCGACAGGGTGGGGGTGCTCGACCTCGAGTCGTTCTACCCTGCCAAGGACCGGGCCGGGCTCGCGCTGGCGCTCAACAACGTGCTCGCCTCGCCGGGGGCGGCGGCGTGGGCCGAGGGCGAGCCGCTCGATATCCAGAAGCTGCTCTGGACACCCGCGGGCAAGCCGCGCGTCGCGGTGCTCTCCATCGCCCACCTCCCGGACGCGCAGCGGATGTTCTTCATCACCACGCTCCTGAGCGAGTTGCTGGCATGGATGCGGACCCAGTCCGGCACCAGCTCGCTCCGGGCGCTGGTCTACATGGACGAGATCTTCGGGTACTTCCCTCCGAGCGCCATGCCACCATCGAAGCTCCCGATGCTCACCCTGCTCAAGCAGGCACGCGCCTTCGGAGTAGGCGTGCTGCTCGCCACCCAGAACCCGGTGGACCTCGACTACAAGGGCCTGGCCAACGCCGGCACCTGGTTCATCGGGCGGCTGCAGACCGAGCGCGACAAGCTCCGGGTCCTCGACGGGCTCCAGGGCGCGATGGATGCGGCAAGCCACGCCTTCGACCGGCAGCAGATGGACCGGCTGCTCTCCGGACTGGGGTCGCGGGTGTTCCTGCTCAACGACGTGCACGAGGACGGGCCCGAGGTGTTCCAGACCCGCTGGACGCTCTCGTACCTGCGCGGCCCGCTGGACAAGGAGCAGATCAGGCTGCTCGGCGCGGGACAGGGCAGCGGGACGACGGCTGCCCCCGAGCCCCCGGCGAAGCAGCCGCCGCCCGGAGCCGCGACGGGCCGGAGGCCGGTGCTTCCCGCGGGGCTGTCGGAGGCCTTCCTTCCGGCGACACCCGGTTCCGGCGCGCTGAGCTACCGGCCAGCCGTGCTCGGGCAGGCGCGGCTGCACTACGTGGACAAGAAGTCCGCGGTGGACGCATGGCAGTCGGTGGCGCTGCTCGCGCCAGTGGAGGGGGCGGCCGTGCAGTGGGACCAGGCCGAGGAGCTTCCGGGGGAGGCTGGCACCCGGTTCGGCAGCGCCGCGGCCGAGGGCGCCACCTTCGAGGAAGCGCCGGCCGCGGTGACCAACGCTGGGTCGTGGACCGAGTGGAAGAAGTCGCTGGCCACCGCGCTCTACCAGTCACGCCCGCTGAAGCTCTTCCGGTGCGACGCGCTCGACGAGGTGTCCACCCCCGGCGAGTCCCTGGCCGAGTTCAAGGCCCGTCTGACGCACTCGGGCCACCAGCAGCGCGACACCGACGTCGAAGCGCTCCGCAGGAGGTGGGCTCCGAGGCTGCAGACGCTGCAGAACGCGGTGCAGCGCGCCGAGAAGTCACTGGCCGACCAGGAGGCGCAGGCGTCAGGCCAGACGCTGGACACGGTGGTGACCGTCGGCACCACGCTGCTCGGAGCGTTCCTCGGCCGGAAGGCGATCAGCGTCACCAACCTCAATCGGGCGCGCACCGCGCTCCGGAGCGGGAGCCGGACGGTGAAGGAGCGGCAGGACGTCGGCACCGCCGGGCAACAGCTCGAGGCGGCGAAGAAGCAGCTTGCCGAGGCCGAGGCCGAGTTCCAGGAGGAGACCGCGAAGCTCCAGGCAGCCGCGGCACCCGACGCGCTCGTGGTGGCGGAGCTCACCATCCCGCCGCGCAAGTCGGACATCGCGGTGGGCAACCTGCTCCTGGCCTGGAGACCCTGGCGCGCCGGAGCGGACGGTGTGCCCGCGCCCGCCTCCGCCCTCGAGTGATCCAATCGGTCGCCCTCGTCCACGTTCCCGGACGGGGGAGTCCAGACAGAGATGTCAAACACCTCTGTCGTCCGGCTCCCACGTCCCGAGGACCACCGGGATGCCGCCGTTGAAGAGGCGGTGCACGCGGTCCGGCGCCCGGCCGCCGGCGCGCGGGAGGCGAGCGGGGTCGTCCACCAGCAGCGCCCGGCCCCAGGCCCGGAACGGGCCGGTGAGCGTCCTCGCCAGCGCGGCATCGAAAGCCTCGAGTCCCTCTCGGGCGCCCACCCGGAGCCCGTAGGGGAGATTCCCGACGAGCAGCCCCGGTGGGAGCGGCCCCGGCGTGGCCCGCGCGACGTCGAGCCGCTCGAGACGGAGGTCCCCCAGCACGCCCGCCCGCCGCGCATTGCGGCGCGCCGTCCCGAGCGCCCCAGCGTTCAGGTCACTGCCCACGATGGACGCCGGGGCACACGGCCGAACCGACGCTCGGAGCCGCTCCCGCCGCCCCGCCCAGCCGGCCCGCGCCGCCGCCGGCCAGGTCTCCGCGGCGAAGCTCCGGCCGAGGCCGGGAGCCACCGACCGGCCAACGAGCGCGGCCTCGATGACCAGCGTGCCCGACCCGCAGACCGGGTCCCAGAGCGGCCGGCCCGGCGCGTGCCCCGACAGCGCCAGCACCCCGGCGGCCAGCGTCTCGCGCAGCGGTGCCCGCGACAGCTCCTGCCGCCAGCCGCGGCGGTGAAGCAGCGTCCCGCCCACGTCCGCGGAGAGCGACGCCGTCCGGTCCGCCACCCGAAGCACCAGCCGCGCCACCGCGCCGTCCCGGTCGCCCCCGTGAGCCGGCTCGACCGGCCGACGCCAGAGCCGGCCGAGGAGCCGGGGGAGCGCCCCCGCCGGCGGTGCCCCGGACCTCCGGATCGACGTCTCCAGCAGGACCGGACCGCCCGGCGCGACGACGTCGTCGAGCACCGCCTTCCCCAGCGCCGCCTCGACCTCCTCCCAGCGACCGGCCTCGATCTCCAAGAGACGCAGCAGGACGCGCTCGGCGACCCGAAGGACGAGGGCTGCCTCCGCGTACAGCCCCGGGGCGCCCTCCAGCTCCACTCCCCCCGCGACGCGGCGGACCGGGCCCAGCGTGGTCGCCTCGGAGGTCAGCACCTCCTCGAGCCCGGGGAGGCACTGGACGAACACCCGCTCCACGTCACCCCGCTGGCCCATTCCAGGGCGCTCCGTTATGCCCACATCCACCCGTGCCGCCCGAACGCATCAAGCCGAAGACATTCGAGGTCGTGGTCACCGAGGTCATCCGCGAGACCGCGGACACGGTGACCCTGGTGCTCGACGCGCCCGAGATCCCCCCCTACCGCGCCGGCCAGTTCCTCACCATCGACCCTCACGCCTTCCCCGTCATCGCCGGTCAGGTGGCCTACGTCGAGCAGCTCAAGGGCGGCAAGAAGGAGTTGGTCCGGGCCTACTCGATGGCCTCGGCACCGCACGAGACGCTCGCCATCACCATCAAGGAGGAGCCCTACCGGCCGGGAGATCTCCATGCGCCGCTGCTCTCGCCGCTGCTGGTCCACGGCACGCCGGTGGGCACGCGCTTCCTGGTCGTCGGCTTCACCGGGCCGTACACCTTGCCGCCGGACGTCGAGCAGCGCACCGACCACCTCGTCCACCTGGTGGCCGGCTCCGGCGTGGTCCCCAACTACAGCATCCTGAAAGACGCGCTCCTCAAGCATCCGGCCCTCCGGCACACCTTCATCGACACCAACAAAACCTGGGACGACATCATCTTCCGCGAGGGGCTCCGCCGGCTGGCCGCCGAGTTCCCCGGCCGGCTGACCGTGGTCCACACCCTCACCCGCCAGAGTGACATCTCCGGGCTCCCCGCCGGGGTGCGCCAGGGCCGGGTCACGGCCGGGATGCTCCGCGAGCTCGTTCCGGACACCGGGACCGCCATCGCCTACCTCTGCGGCCCGGCCATCGCCTCGTGGGACCGGAAGAAGGCCCTGGAGGAGGGCACCGCGCCCACGCCCCGCTTCCTGGAATCGACGGTGGCAAACCTGCAGGCGGTCGGCTTCACGCCGGCACGCATCAAGCGCGAGGCGTACGGCTGACGGACCGACGAGGCACCCGGCCCCGGCCCTTCACGCCGGACCCCGGGCTCGCGGCCCGCTGGGCCTCTCGACGGCGACGGCCCGGCCGGTCTCCAGCACCGCGTCGACGAGCAGGTCGAGATCCTCGTCCAGGGTGCGGTGGTTCACGATGGCGAGCCGGATGACCGTCCGGTCGCGGAGCCGCGTGGTGGACGGCACCGCCACCCCGGATTCCTGGATGCGCATCACCACCTCGGCGTTCAGCGCGTCGAGCTGCGCATCGGACAGCCCCTTCCCGCGGTAGCGGAACGTCACCACGTTCAGCGGGACGGGCGCGGTCAGCTCCAGCTCAGGCTCGCGGCGGACCCTCGCCGCCACCCGTGCCGCCTGCTCGACGTTCTTCTCCACGGCGGCGCGCAGCCGCTCCAGGCCGTGCTCCTGGAAGGCCATCCAGGGGCCCAGCGCCCGGAACGGGCGGCTCAGCTCGGGCCCCATCTCGTGGCCCGCATACTCCACCGCCGACACGCCGCGAGGGTGCGGCGCGAGGTATGCGGGCGAGGCCTGGAACGTCCGCCGGTGCGCCTCGGCGTCCCGCACCAGCACGCAGCCCACGCCGTAGGGCACTGCGCCCCACTTGTGCAGGTCGAAGGCGATCGAGTCCGCGCGCTCGAGCCCTTGCACCTGGGCGGCGAGTCGCGGGGACAGCCTCGCCCAGGCCCCGAACGCCGCGTCGACATGGAACCAGAGCCCCCGGTCACGCGCCAGGTCGGCCAGGGCCTCCAGCGGATCGGCGGCGCCGGTGTTCACCGTCCCCGCGCTGCCCACCACGCAGAAGGGCCGCTGGCCGGACCGCAGGTCCGCGTCCACGGCCCGCTCCAGCGCACCCAGGTCCATCCGCAGCTCGCCGTCCACCGCGATGCGCAGGAGGGACGCGTTCCCGAGCCCGAGCACGGTGAACGCCCGCGCCACCGAGCTGTGCGCCTCCTCCGAGGCGTAGCCGAGGAGCCGCCCGGGGACGGACTGGAGGCCCTCGGCCTTCACCCCCGGCCCGCCCGCCATGTCACGGGCCACTTGAAGCCCGATGAGGTTCGCCAGGCTGCAGCCGCTGGTGAGCAGTCCGCTCGCCGACGCCGGGAAGCCCATCAGCTCCTTCAGCCAGTCGACGACCTGCGCCTCGACGTGGACCGCCGAGCTCTCCAGCCCCGAGAGGTTGTTGTTCATCGCCGCCCCGGCCAGCCCGGCCAGCGCGCCGGTGACCGTCCCGGTGCCCATGACCCGGGCCCAGAAGCGCGGGTGCACATTCCCCAGCCGGTACGGGAGCACCGAGCGCTGCAGCTCGGCCCAGACCGCCTCCACTCCCAGACCCTCGCGCGGCGGCGGCGCACGGAAGCGCGCCTTCACCTCGGCGGGCATCGGCGTCCAGGCCGGGCCCTCTCGCACCTCGCGCAGCCCGTCCACGAGGACGTCGACCATCCGGTGTCCCACCGAGCGCACCGCCTCCCAGTCCGTCGGGTCCAGCGTCCGCGGGTCGTCAGTCATACGGTCTCCAGCGCGCGCACCAGCGCCGGCCGAACGCCGGTGTCGGCGAGCAGCGCCTCGAGCCGCGCGCGCGCCTCGCGCCCTTCCCCGCGCACCTTCCGCCCGAGGATGAGCTCGTTCTTCATCGAGTGCTCCCAGCCGGTGAGCTCGGTCACCGTCACCGAGTAGCCGTGGGCCTCGAGCACCAGCGCGCGGACGACGTTGGTGAGGTGCGAGCCGAACTCCCGGCGGTGCCAGGGATGCTCGGCCAGCGCCGCCAGGGACGGAGAGGGCGGAGGGTGGTCCCGCAGCTGGCGCGCCACCTCGGCCTGGCAGCAGGGCACCACCGCCACGTGGTCGACGCCATGACGGATGGCCGCGGCGAGCGCGTCGTCGGTCGCGGTGTCACAGGCGTGCAGCGCGGTCAGCAGATTGAAACGCTCGGGCCATGGCGCCGAGGCCAGAGGCGCGGTCAGGAAGCGCATACGGGAGAAGCCCAGCCGCCGGGCACGCTCCGCGCTCCGGGCCGTCAGCTCGGGCTGGGCCTCGATCGACACGAGCTCTCCCTTGTCCTGGCCCTTGAAGAACAGCTCGTAGAGCACGAAGCCGAGGTAGGCGTTGCCACTTCCCGCGTCGACCACCAGCGGCCGACCGAACCGGGCGAACACGTCGTCCAGCGCCGGACGAAGCAGGCCCACCAGGTGATTCACCTGCTTCAGCTTCCGGAGCGCGTCGGCGTTCAGGTCCCCGTCGCGGGTGAGGAGGTGCAGCTCACGCAGCAGCTCGGGCGACTGCTCGGGGAGGAGCTCGCGCCGGACCTCGGCCGCTTTGACCTGGCGTCTCAAGAACTCTGGGCGGGCGCCCGCGCCCCAGGGCCGGGCCGACCCATGCCTCGGGCGCTAGACCGGGACGACCTCGACCACCTCGGGAACCACCTCGCGCAGCCGGTTCTCGATGCCCATCTTCAGGGTCATGGTGGACGACGGGCAGCCGGCGCACGAGCCGCGCATGTGCAGGTACACCACCCCGTTCTCGAAGCGGTCCAGGGTGATGTCCCCGCCGTCCTGCATCACCGCGGGGCGAATCTCGAGGTCGAGGATCTGCCGGATCCGCTCCTCCACCTCGGTGCCGGACGCGGTCGAGGCCAGCTCGTCGGCTGCCCCCGGAGCGACGACCGGCTCGTTGGCGCCCAGGTGGGCATCCAGCGTGGCCATCACCGCGTCGTTGAGCGCATCCCACTCGCCCGCCTCACCCTTGGTGACGGTGACGAAGTTGCTGCCGAGCATCACCCCGCGCACGCCCTCGATGCCCATGAGCTTGGAGGCCAGCGGGGACCGGGCCGAGGCGGCCTCGGGGCTGGTGAAGTTCAGGGCGCCACGCGGGACCAGGGTGCGGTCCACCACGTACTTGAGGGTGCTCGGGTTGGGGGTCCACTCGAGCTGGATGTTCACGGACATGCCGGGAGCTTTAAGGCGCCCGGGCGTGGACTTCAACCTGGGATGGGGGCGAGCGCGGGGAGCGTGACGTCGCTTCCTCCCCCCCGGGAGCTTCTCCTGGCCAGCGGAAGCGACGCCACGTCCCTCGCCTTGCCATGAACGCTCGACTGGCTGGTTTTCCCTCACCTGGCCCGCACACCCTCGTCAGACGCGTCCGGCCAGCCCCCGGCGGAGATCAGGACCCGCCCCGCCCGGACGACCAGGCACGGGCCGCAACGACCCGCGGCGCGGGACCCGGGCCTCGGCATCCCCGCGCACGTCGGTGCAGGCCGCGGGCGGGGTCCCCCGCCGCTCTTGGCCGCTCGCCACCCGCTCATCGGCGGACGCCATCCCCGTCGAGGTGAAGGGAGGGGTCCTCGGCGTCGGGGGACAGCGGATGCTCAGCTCCACGCGCCGAAGACCGCGGCTCAGGAGCTGCCGACGGGTCGCGGGAGCGACCTCGCCACCATCGGCCCGCCCCGATGCCGCCGAAGGCGAGCACGACGCCGGTGAGGACCAGCGGGAACAGCGCCGGCGTCTCGCGTGCCCGCGGCCGGGCCTCGGCATCCCCGAGCAGCACCACCCCCGCCCAGGCCGCGGGCGGGGCGCCGCGACGGATGCCCTCGCGCTTCGCCGCCGTCATCGCATCACCGATGCTGGCCCCCCGGCCCAGCGCCCGGTAGAGCGAGGAGAAGAAGACGCCGGCCTCGTCGTCCCGCGCCCGGTCCAGCGTGCCCACGACCGCCGAGGCCCCGGCGCTGAAGAAGGCCCGCGCCAGGCTCATCACCCCCTCCCCCCGGAACACCGCCCCGGCGGAGGTCTCGCAGCCGGCCAGGACCACCGTCTTTCCCGCCAGCGGAAGGCGGGCGATCTCCTGCGGCTCGAGCCGACCGTCCTCGGCCGGGCTCCCCGGGGCGAGCACCACCGCGGCGTGCTCGGGGTCTCGCTCGTCCGCGACGGCGTGGGTGGCGAGGTGGAGCACCGACACGCCCTCGAGGCGGGCCGACTTGAGAAACGACTCGGATGCCGGCGACCCGGCCCGGAGCTCGCTGCCGGTCGGGAACGCCGACAGTGCCACCTCTGCCTCGCGGCGGGCATGGACCAGCGCGCCGAAGACGTTGCCCGAGTCGCGGCGGAGCGCCTGGCCGGCCGAGGCCTCCGAGGGGTCGGCGAGCACCAGGAGCTTCCCCGGGGGGAGCCGGGGGGCAGCCCGGAACCGGACCCAGAGCGAGGCCGACGGGGTGATGGACACGGCGAACCGCTCGGCCAGGTACGGCATGCCCGGGCCGCCAGACAGCGCATCGAACGGCAGCCGATGGAGCGGCCCGTCCGGCACGACGACCAGCCGCTCGATCCCGGCCGGCAGGGCGGCGAGCGCCGGAGCGAGGAGCTCCCGGTAGAGCCTGGCGCCCGGCACCCGGTCGGTGCCATCGCGCCGCTCGAGCAGCCCGGTCCAGGCGCGGATCTGCGGCTCGAGCAGGTCCGCATCGGGGATGGGGAACGCGTCCACGCGGGCCCCGGTGACCAGGGTGAGCCACGAGCTGCCCTGGTGGTAAGGCGCGTCCATCGTCGGCTCGGGACGCCAGACCTGGAACGAGAGCAGCGCCTCTCCCGAAGCGAGCTGGCCGCGGACCTGTGCCAGGGTCGGCGGCTGCACCGAGACGGGCTCGCCATCGCGTCCCTCGGCGAGGAGCGTCTCCATGAGCCCGCGCGCCCTCAGCCGCTCCATGACCTGGAAGGCGTCGTCCAGGGGCGCGACCTCGCCCGGCGGCCGGTAACGGGCGAGCGCACCGGCGAGGGACTGGTAGGCGAAGGACAGCGACTGGGCGTAGCGAAGCCGCAGCGGCATCGAGCGCTGCTGCTCGCGCAGACGCTCGGCGTGGTCCAGCGCGGCGAGCCCGTCGGCGCGGCCGAGCGAGAACCGTCCCAGCCGGAACTGCATCCGCGACCGGAGGACGAGCGCGCGCGCCTGCTCGAAGCCGCCACCGCGGACGAATGCGTCCTCCACCGCCTCCTCCGCCACCTGCATCGCCTCCTCGGGCCGAGGGGGGTCCGCGGTGCCGAGCAGCTCGGCCAAGGACAGCCTCGGGTACAGCGGCGTGGCCCAGGAACCGCGCGACAGATGCGCCTGCAAGGTGGAGCGGAGGAGCGAGAAGGATTCCGGACCGGGCCCGAGCAGCATCGCCAGCTGCACCCGCGAGGCCAGGTAGCCCGTGTCGGTGTAGACCAGCGGAACGCCGGCACGCTCCTGCTCGACGATGGCCTGGCGCAGCAGGCGCTCCGCGGTGTCGCGGCGCTCGAGCCGCTGCAGAGCCAGGTGCACCGTGGCTGCGGCCAGTCCGCCGAGCGCCGCCGGACGCCGCGGATCGTCCAGGTCGAGCGTGTCCATCAGCTCGGCGTAGAGGGCGCGCTGCCGGACATGGTTCTGGAGCAGCGCCGCCAGGTGAGCCCGCGCCTGGAGGCTCTCGGACTTGAGCCACAGGGACATCGGTGGTCCGAGCGCCAGCAGCCTCCGTTCGGCGGATTCGGCTCCGTCCATGTCATCGAGCGCGAAGGCGACCTTCATCGTCCAGATCTCCGCCACCTGCTCCAGGTCGACCCGGCGCGAGGCCCGCGCCAGCTCCCGGACGTGCCAGAGCAGGCTCTGGGTCTCCTGGTCGCACAGGAGATTGCCCACGCACCGCGCTGAGAGCAGCGAGGTGCTGGCGTAGATCTCCCCGGTGGGCTCGTGCTCTCGCGCAAAGCCCTCGATGGCCACCCGCCACTCGCGGTCGTTCACCGCCTCCCCGGCGAGCGACCGGAGAATCCCCGCGTAGAGGTGAGGCCGCGGGTTTCGCGGATCGAGTCGCATCCGCGCGTCCAGGAACTGGAGGGCTTCTCCGCGGCCCTCGCCCTGGTGCGCGAGGAAGCAGATGTACCCCTTCAGCGAGCGCGGCTCCTGACGCACCAGCGCCTTGCATTCCGTCAGCGGACGGGCCCCGGCGCGCGCCGCTCCACTGGCAGCCAGGCCGAGAAGGAGGAACCCCCACCGTCCGAAAACCCGGACGATCGCTGGAAGAAACCGGGCAGCCATTGCGCGGCGAGAGGTTACCCGAACCAGACCCCTGTGCTTACCTCGGAGGGCACAGGCATGACTCCCACGGGGGACGACGACTCGCAGGATCCAGACCCGGGCAGCATCGAGCGGATCCGCCAGGTCCTGATCCGTGCAGTGGAGCGGCACTGCCCACCGGTGTTGACAGCCCACCGGGAAGATCTCGTCCAGATGGCGCTGGTCCGGCTCCTGGAGCGGCCGGCGGGTGAGGGAACCACCCCGCGTGGAGCGTCTTACCTTTGGAGAGTCGCGTACACGGTGGTGATCGACGAGATTCGCCGGCTCCGGCGGCAGCAGCGCCAGGCCGAGCAGCTGGCAGGGGGCGAGGGGGGCACGCCCGGGCCGGAGGCGCGCTCGGAATTCCTCGAGTGTCTCGGTGGGCTTCAAGATCGGCGCCGCAGCGCGGTCACCCTGCATCTGCAGGGATTCCGGGTCGGTGAGGTGGCGGCCGCGCTCGGATGGACCGAGAAGCAGGCGGAGAATCTGGTCTACCGGGGGCTCGCGGATCTGCGCGCTTGCCTCGAGGGGGGAGAGACATGACCGAGCCGTCGGACGACCTCGCGCAACGCCTCCGCGCCGCGCTCCCCGAGACCGATGCCGCCGGCTGCCCGCCGGCGGATGCCTTCTGGGCAGCGGCCGCCGGTGAGCTTCCCTTCGATCGTCTCCGCGCGCTCGTCGACCACGGGGCCCGCTGTGCCCAGTGCGCCGAGGCCTGGCGCATCCTCGCCGACGTCCGGCGCGGAGCCACCGAGCCGGCCCCGGGGGTGGACGGCCCGCCGGCCATCCGTCCGCTGGCCGGGGGCATGCGCGCGCGGCCTCGCCTGCGCGGCCAATCCTTCGTGCCGCTCGCACTCTCGGCCCTGGCTGCAGGGGCACTGTGGGTGGTGTTCCGCCCCGCGCCGCCGCACCCCCCGCCGGTGGAGCGCGGGAGCGGAAGCGGCCCCACGGTACAGGCCGAGTCGCCACGCATGCAGCCGGCCGGCGGTGCGGTGCTCCGGTGGTCGGAGGTCCCCGGCGCCAGCAGCTACAACGTCACCGTGCTCACCCAGGACCTGGTGGTGGTGCACCAGGCGGTGGGCCTGGCCGGGCGCGAGCTCAAGCTGCCGGAGGGCGTGGGCCAGCGTGCGGCCGGAGGGGGACTCCTGTGGAACGTGGACGCGGTCCTGCCCGACGGGCGCACCGTGGCCTCGCCCACCTTCGAGCTGCAGCTGAGGTAGCGCGCTACAGCAGGTCGCAGGGCGTGCCGAGCGGCTGGCCGGTGTAGACGCCCAGGTCGGCGTAGATAAGTGGCACGTTGTCCTCGACCGGCAGGCTCTTCAGCTGCTGTCGCTTGCCTTTCTGCACCCAGGCGCTCTCCTTCTTGTCGAGCACCAGGCGCAGCTCCCCGCTCTTGGTGGAGAAGATGTCGCCCTCCGAGTCGCTCACCACGTTCACCATCTTCAAGGGCTTCATCGAGCCGCGCGGGCCCGAGTAGAGACGGAACTCCATGCTCCCCTCGTCGCGGCGGCGATCGACGTAGTAGTAGGTGCCCGCGTCGTCGCGGGCGAGTGCATAGGCCCGGTACCTCCAGCGCGGCGGATGGAACCGGGCCGCGGCGAGCATCGCGGTCGCCTTGTTCTGCTCCAGCGCCTTGAACACGGTGATCCGCTCTGCGCACCAGAGCTTGTACGCGCCCTCGTGCATCCCGAAGCTCGCCCCGTTGTGGTTGCGCACCCGGGGTTCCCAGAAGTTCCGGTCGAAGGACTCGGTCCCGCTCGACCCGCCCCCGAAGACCCGCTGCTGGTAGAACTCCTTGCCGTCCTGGGACCAGTAGAGGTGGTCCCAGATGCTGTCGCCGAAGGGGATGACGGCGATGTAGTGCCCTTGCCCGTCCTCGACCACCACCAGCTTGTCGCGCACCGCCGAGACGTCGAGGGGGTCCGCGGCTGGCTCGGCCGCGAGGGACAGACGGAGCAGCAGGGCGAGGGCAACCGCTGTCGAGAGTGTCACGGTCGGCGGACGAGTATAGTCCAGCCCTGCCGATGGACGCTGGCCGCGACGTGCTCGACGTGGGTGCCGTGCTGGGCGAGACCTACCGCATCCAGGGCCTCATCGGCCGCGGCGGGATGGGCGCGGTGTGGGCGGCGGAGCATCTTCGCCTCCCGGGCAAGCACGTCGCGGTGAAGGTGCTCCTCGACGCGGCGGCCGGTGGCGACGAGATGCTCCAGCGCTTCCGCCGCGAGGCGGAGATCGCCTCCCGCCTCGGGCACCCCAACATCGTCGAGGTCCTCGACTTCAACACCCTGCCCACCGGCCAGCCCTACATCGTCCTGGAGTACCTGCAGGGCGAGACGCTCGCCGCGCGGCTGGCCGGCGGACGCCTCCAGCTCGACGAGGCGCTGGCCATCACCCGGCAGATCGGCTCGGCGCTCCAGGCCGCCCACCGGGCCGGCGTCGTCCATCGTGACCTCAAGCCGGACAACGTCTTCCTCTGCACGCCGGAGGAGGACATGCCCACCCGGGTGAAGGTCCTGGACTTCGGCATCTCGAAGATCCGCGGCAGCCAGTCGCTCCGCACGCAGGACGCCATCCTCATGGGGACGCCGCAGTACATGTCCCCGGAGCAGGCCACCGGAAAGAACACCACCGTCGACGCCCGAACCGACGTGTTCGCGCTGGGGGCCATCGTCTACGAGATGCTCGGCGGACAGCCCGCGTTCGCCGGCGGCTCGCTGGCCGAGGTGGTGTACCGGGTGGTGCACGGCGAGCCCACGCCGCTGCGCGAGCTCGCGCCCGCCCTCCCGGATAACGTGCTCGCGGCGGTGGAGCGCGCGCTGCAGAAGGATCCCGCCGCGCGGCCGCAGGACATCGGCGCCTTCGTCCTGGAGCTGACCGGGCGGCCGCTGCACAGCTTCAACACCGGCCAGCCGATCGGCGTCGACTCCGCGCTGGGGCAGCTCGAGCCGACGCACACGCCCCGCCCCACGGGCCCCACCGCCTCGTGGCCCCGGACGCGGGCCTCGTCTCGCGAGCCGGTCCGCTCCGGGGCAGTCACCGTGCCCCCGCCGGTGCCCGAGCCGGCCCCGCGGCGCATGGGGCCCTTCCTGGCGGTCGTCGCGGTGGTCGGGGTGGCCCTGGGCGGCGCGGGCGTCCTCTGGGCCTCGAAGCGACGCGCACCCGCGCCTGCGCCGCAGACGGCGAGCCTGGGCCCACTCGAGCCGGTGAAGCGCATCGAGGCTCCTCCGCCGCCCCCGGTCGCCCCCGTGCACCCGGGGCTCGCGGCCGGCACTCCGCAGGCGAGCACGGCGAGAGAGCCGGTCGCCGCGGTGCCGCCCCACCCGGAGAGCGTGTCGCCCGGGCCCACCGCCCTCCGCGAGAAGACGCCTCCCCACAAGCACCGCGCTCGCCCGGAGCCGGCGAAGGCCATCGAGGCACGCGGCCCGGTCGCCTTGGCCGAGCCGGCGAAGGCCGTCGAGCCCGGGCCGCCCGCGGCGCCACCGGACGGGATCAAGCCCGAGGCGCGCAAGCTGCTCGACCAGGCCGAGGACGCGCTCGGCAAGAACAAGCCGCTCGACGCCGCCCGGCTGGTGGACCAGAGCTTCTACGTCCAGAAGACGCCGCTGGGGTACGCCATCCAGGCGCGGGCCGCCTGCCAGCGCCACGACCTCGGCGGTGCGCGCGCGGCGTTCCGGAACATCGGCGAGCCGCAGCTCAAGCAGATCGTCCTCAGGGCCTGCGTGCGCCAGGGCGTCTGGCTCTTCTGACCTGCACCGGCGTCCGGGCGTTCCGGGAGGCACGCTCGAGCCCGAACCACTCGGACTCGGACGCGACGCGGCGGACCTGGCCCGGTCCGCCGAGCAGACCCGGGGTTGCGCGCGCACCGGCCACGCCGCCATCCTCGGGGCTCCGTGCGGTACCCGGCTCGCCTCGCCCACCTCGCCACCCGCGCCATCGTGGTGGCCAAGCTCGCGCCCACCTTCGCCGAGGCGCACCACCTGGAGCACGACGAGGCGGTGGACCGGCTGAGCACTGCCCTGTCCGGTCCCCTCCTCGACGATCTGCTCGCCGCCACCTGGCAGTCGCTGCTCGGCGGCACGAAGAAGCTCGACGAGGAGGGGCTCCTCGAGAAGGTGGCGAAGAGCCTCCGGGACCGACCGCTCCGCCCCGGCCGCGCCGTGGCGGTCACCCCCGACCTCGGCGCGTTCCTCCTCCTCGCCGACCTGGCGGCAGGGACGGCGAGCGACGCCGCCGGCCGGGTGATGGAGACCGACGCCGGCAAGGCGCGGGCCCGGGCCGGACTGGCCACCGCGGGCCAGCTCCTCGCCCGCGAGCTGATCCGCTGAGCGGGCAGGGCCCCACGTGTGGGCACCACCCGGGGCCGTGGCAGTCACGCCGGGTGTATCGTTGTCTCGCCTTCCCGCGCCGGGGCAGCTCGAACCGATGTCGCAGTCCCTCCCGACTCAGCTCAAGGTCCACCGGGCCATCTCCGACCTCCCCGAGGCGGCGTGGGACGCGCTGGTGGACGAGGAGGCCGCGCCCTTCCTCGAGTGGCGCTGGCTGGAGGCCCTGGAGTCGAGCGGGAGCGTGGCAGAGGCCTCGGGCTGGGAGGCCCGCCACCTCACGCTGTGGCGCGGGCACCGTCTCGTCGCCGCGGCGCCGGCCTACCTCAAGAGCGACAGCAGCGGCGAGTTCGTCTTCGACTTCTCCTGGGCCACCGCCTCCGAGCGCGCCGGGGTGCCCTATTACCCGAAGCTGGTGGTGGCGGCGCCTCTCACGCCGGCCACCGGCCGCCGCTTCCTGGTGGCTCCGGGGGAGGACCGCGGGGCGCGGATGCTGGAGCTCGCCCGGGGCGCGCTGGAGCTGGCGCGCGAGGAGCGGCTGTCGAGCGTGCACGTGCTCTTCCCGACCGAGGTCGAGGCCCTGGCCCTGGAGCCGCTGGGCTTCGCCGTTCGCCAGGGGGTGCAGTACCACTTCCTGAACGAGGGCTACCGCACGCCGGAGGACGTGCTCCAGCGCTTCAACAGCAAGCGGCGGAACCAGCTCAAGCGCGAGCGTCGTGCCCCCAGCGAGCAGGGGCTGGAGATCCGCGTGCTCCGGGGCGACGCGCTGGCCGACGCCGATCCGAAGGAGACCTTCCGGCTCTACGCCAGCACCGTCGACAAGTTCGCCTGGGGGCGTCGCTACCTGAACCCGCGCTTCTTCGCCCGGGTGCTGGAGCAGTTCCGGCACCGGGTCGAGCTGGTGCAGGCGCGCGCCGGAGAGCGGGTGGTGGCCGGCGCCTTCAACCTCGCGAGCGACCGGGCCCTGTACGGCCGTTACTGGGGCTGCTTCGAGGAGTTTCCCTTCCTTCACTTCAACGTCTGCCTGTACACGGGGATGGACGAGGTGGTCCGCCGCGGGCTCACCCGCTTCGAGCCGGGCGCCGGCGGCGAGCACAAGCTGGTCCGCGGCTTCACTCCCAGCCTCACCTACAGCGCGCACGCCCTGTTCCACCGGGGGCTGGACCGGGCGGTGCGAGAGTTCCTGGCCCATGAACGGGCCGCCATCCAGTCCGGGCTGCCGGCGTGGCGGGCGGAGACCGGTTTCAAGGACTAGAAGGTAGGACGATGCCCGAGCGCGCCGATCCGGACAGCGGAGTCGTCACCGAGAGCAAGAGCGAGCGGAAGCTCAGGCGGCCGCAACTCTACAAGGTGCTCTTTCACAACGACAACTACACCACCCGCGATTTCGTGGTGGCGGTGCTCCGCGAGGTGTTCCACAAATCGGAGTCCGACGCGGTGGCGATCATGCTCCACGTACACAACTCGGGCATCGGCGTGGCGGGCGTTTATACCTATGACGTGGCACGTACGAAGATAGAGGTGGTGGAGGCACTGGCCCGTGAGCACGAGTTCCCGCTCCGCCTGACGATGGAACCGGAGGAGATCTAGAACCGTGGCAACGCCGCTCATCGCCAAGGAACTGCAGGCCAGCTTCCGGGAAGCCATCTCGGACGCGAAGAAGATGCGTCACGAGTACCTGACGCTCGAGCACCTGCTGCTCGCGCTGACCCGCGAGCCCAAGACCCAGAAGATCCTCGTCGCCTGTGGCGCCAACGTGAAGCGGCTCCGCCAGCGGCTGGAGAAGTTTCTCGCCGAGACGGTGGAGCGGCTGCCGGACAGCGTCAGCGCCGAGCCCCAGCAGACCATCGGCATCGAGCGGGTGCTCCAGCGGGCGGCCATCCACGCCCTCTCCGCCGAGCAGAAGGTCATCGAGGGCGGCGACGTCCTGGTGGCGATGTTCCGCGAGGAGGAGAGCCACGCCCTCTTCCTGCTCCAGCAGGAGGGCATCACCCGCCTCGACCTCCTCAACTACCTCTCGCACGGCATCTCCAAGGGGCCGGACGGCGAGGAGGAGGGCGAGGGCAGCGGCGGGCTCGGAGGCGAGGAGGACGGCGGGACCCAGAAGGACCCGCTCCGTGCCTACACCGTCAACCTCTCGATCGAGGCCGAGGAGGGGCGGATCGACCCGCTCATCGGCCGGGAGAAGGAGCTGGAGCGCACCATCCAGGTCCTCTGCCGCCGCCGGAAGAACAACCCCATCTACGTGGGTGAGACCGGGGTCGGGAAGACCGCCATCGCCGAGGGTCTGGCCCTGCGCATCCACGAGGAGAAGGTGCCCGAGCCGCTGCAGGGCGCGGTCATCTACTCGCTGGACATGGGCGCGCTGCTCGCCGGCACCAAGTTCCGCGGCCAGTTCGAGGAGCGGCTGAAGGCGGTGCTCAAGGCGCTGCAGAAGCAGCCCGGGTCCATCCTCTTCATCGACGAGATCCACACCATCGTCGGCGCCGGGGCGACCACCGGCGGGAGCATGGACGCCTCGAACCTCCTGAAGCCGGTCCTGGCGTCCGGCCGGCTGCGCTGCATCGGGAGCACCACCTACCAGGAGTACAAGGCGAGCTTCGAGCGGGACCGCGCGCTGTCCCGCCGCTTCCAGAAGATCGAGGTTGGCGAGCCGACCGTCGAGGACACGGTGCTCATCCTCCAGGGGCTGAAGACCCGCTACGAGCAGCACCACGAGGTGACCTACGACGACGACGCCATCCGCGCCGCCGCCGAGCTCTCGGCCAAGTTCATCAACGACCGCTTCCTCCCGGACAAGGCCATCGACGTGGTGGACGAGACCGGCGCCGCGGACCGGCTCCGGGGGGAGAAGGAGCGGACGCACCGGGTGACCGCCAACGACGTCGAGGCGGTGGTCGCCAAGATCGCGAAGATCCCCCAGAAGAGCGTCTCGCACAGCGACCGCGAGGCCCTGGCCAACCTCGAGCCGGCCCTGAAGAGCGTCATCTTCGGGCAGGACCCGGCGATTCACGAGCTGGTCTCGGCGATCAAGCTGTCGCGCAGCGGGCTCCGCAGCCCCGAGAAGCCCATCGGCAGCTTCCTCTTCAGCGGCCCCACCGGCGTGGGGAAGACCGAGCTGGCCAAGCAGATCGCCCGGGTGCTCGGGGTGGAGTTTCTCCGCTTCGACATGAGCGAGTACTCGGAGAAGCACACCGTGTCGCGGCTGATCGGCGCGCCGCCCGGGTACGTGGGCTTCGACCAGGGCGGGCTCCTCACCGATGCGGTCCGGAAGCACCCCTACTCGGTGGTGGTGCTGGACGAGATCGAGAAGGCCCACCCGGACCTCTTCAACATCCTCCTCCAGGTCATGGACCACGCCACGCTCACCGACAACAACGGTCGGAAGGCGGATTTCCGGAACGTGGTGCTCATCCTCACCACCAACGCCGGCGCACGGGAGATGAGCAGCAAGACCATCGGCTTCGGCGGTGGCGAGCAGCTGATCGACACCTCGAAGGCGAAGGAGGCCATCGAGCGGACCTTCACCCCCGAGTTCCGCAACCGCCTCGATGGGTGGATCCTCTTCTCCGGGCTCGGCCCGGAGACGATCCTCAAGGTGGTCGACAAGGAGGTCGGCCTGCTCCAGGCGCAGCTCTCGGAGAAGAAGGTCACGCTCGAGCTGACGCCCGCGGCCCGCGCCTGGCTGGCGGAGAACGGCTACGACCCGGCGTTCGGCGCCCGGCCCATGGCGCGCCTGGTGGACCAGGCGCTGAAGAAACCGTTGGCGGAGGCGGTGCTGTTCGGGGCGCTGCAGGCCGGGGGGGTGGCGAAGTTCGACGTGACGCCGGACGGGCGGGGACTCGTCCTGCAGACCGACTCCGTGGCCCCGGCGACCGTCTAGCTCAGCGGTGGCCTGGATCCCGGGCGGGGGGAACGGCGGGGACCTTCTCGGTGATGGGCTCGTCGTCGCCCTCGGCCGAGCGGTCCAGCGGCTCGTCCGCCTCGGGGACCGCAGCCTGTGCCGGCAGAGGCCACGCGTCGAGCACGGCGTCGCGTTCCCGTTCCCGCCGCTCCTTCCGGGCGTCCTGGTCTGCCAGCCGCATCGATGTCCCACCCTAGTGCCCAGGTGGCCCGGAAGCAAGCAGTCCAGACGGAAGATTCTACGGTTGTGGGAATCTTTGTGGAAAGCCTGGGTAAACGGGCACCCGCCCTGTTGAGAACGGTGGGCATCCTGAGGGGCGGGCTGTGGGAAGCGGGCGGCTGAGCCTCAGCGGCGCGGTCAGAACCGGCCGGCGAGCGCGAGCGTCGCCCCGCCCTGCCCGTTCGGGCTGACGCCGGCCACCACGTCGGCATAGCGGTTGGGGTCCTTCCCACTGAGCCACAGCCAGGTGGCGACGCCTGCCGAGGCGACGCCGATCACCCCCGCCCCGATGGCCACGTACTGCTTCACCTGGACGCTGCTCTTCGCGTCCTCCGCGGCCTGCTTGCAGGCGGCGGCGCCGGTGGCAGTGCAGCTGTCCCAGGCGGCGCTGGCGGTGGGGTTGTTGGCGATCTCCGGCGGCTTGGTCTGTGGCCCGGTCCCGACCGCGCCCTGGAGCCACGCCTGCCGCGGCTTGAACTCGTCGTTGTACTGGCTGGAGGCCGAGGCATTCATCACCACCGCGGTGGTGATGCCGGCGATGGCCACGCCGGTGGCGATCCACGCGCCGACCCGCATCTTCCCGTACTTATCCTTGTAGACCTTGGCGTAGTCCGACGAGGGTGCGAGCTCGACCTCCTCGACGGTGGTCTGCTTCGGCTCGATGCGCACCGAGCGCGTCTGGGCGATGAAGCCGTCCTTGCGCACCGTGAGCCGGTGCACGCCGCGGGAGAGATCGATCGAGCCCTTCAGCGGGATGCTCCCCACCAGGGTGTCGTCGACCAGGACCTCCGCGGCCTCCTCGCGCGACCTCACCACCAGGAAGCCCTGCTGCTCTCGGAGCAGCGGCGCCATCAGCTCCTGCGCGAGCCCGGGGAGCTGCGCGGCCACCTGCTCGACGGTGGCCTGGTTGAGGCTCTTCTGGCTCAGGACCTTCTGCGTCGGCGCGTCGAGCAGGCGGATCTCCACCTGGAGCTTCCCGCCCACCCGGGTGACGCTGCCCACCACCGCGTTGGGGGCGTTCAGCGCCGCGCCGAGCTGACCGACGCTGTTCTCTGCCTTCGTGCCCGAGAGCTGACGCGTTCGCTCGAGGGCGAGCAGCTGGCGCACGTCGTCGGAGCTGAGCACCTGGAACACCTCGAGCTGGCGGAGCCCCCGCACGACGCTCCCGGTCGCCGCCTGCGCCTCGGGGAGCCCGACGCCGCGGGGCTCGAGGTCCAGCACCAGGAGGTTCGGACGCTGCTCCGCCGCCGAGGAGACGCCGACGGAGGTGAGCGCGAGCAGCACTGCCACGCGAAGCGAGGTCAAGGTCATCCCCCTCGTGGAGCGTCGTCCGGCAGCGCATTGCCTGGCGGCGCGAGGCGCGCGCGGAACTGTACAGGCCCTCCCTGGAATCCCGCCACGCCGGAGCGTCCGTCCCCCCCGGGTCTGAATTGACCAGTCCCCTTTCCGGGCCCCCGCAAGGGCGGCGGCCGCTAAGCTTCGGGGCACGCGGTCGAACGAGGGGGTGCCCTTGACCGTGGCCATGCGCCTGCGGAGTGCACTCGGGCCATGCCTGCTGGCCGGGCTCCTCGGGGCTTGCCGTGATCTCGCGCTGCCCGACGTGAGCGCCGACGGCGGCGTGGGCCCGGACCTCGCCATCCGTTCACCGCGGGAGGGACAGACCATCCCCTTGAATGCCCCGGTGAACGTCGACGCCGTCTCGGTGAACGGGGTGGCCTCGGTGACCGTGACCTGCGGCGGTGCGCCGAGCACCGGGGTCTTCACCTGGAACGTCGCCCCCTACACCGGGATCATCGACTTCACCCGCTGTAGCCTGGTGACCAGCGCGCCGGGCGATGCGGGCCTCGGTCAGCTCACCCTGACCTTCATCGCCGTGGACCGGCTGGGCCACACGAGCAGCAAGAGCCTGAGCGTGCTCCTCGATACCACCACTGCCTCGCTCTCCGCGGTGCTGCCCGAGCGCGTGGTTCCGCTCGCACCGCTGCTGCTCACGGTGGGCAGCGACCGGCCGCTGTTGCTGCCCCCGACGGTGCGGCTGGCCGGCCGGGAGGCCGACGGCATCGTCCAGCGCGCCAACCCGGACGGCGGCGCGCCCCTGTACGACGTGACCTTCCTCACCACCCCCGGGCTGGGCATCGACACCTACGCCGGGGACCCGTTCGACGTTCCGTTCGAGGTCCTGGCCCAGGTGGAGCGTTCGGTGAGCATCACCGTGGACGCGCGGGCCACCAACGGCAACGCGAGCCACCTCGAGCAGGGCGTGCTGCTCAGCCGCGTCCTCTGGGACCGGTCGGTGCCCGGGCGAATCGCGATCGCCGCGGCCGAACCGGTCGCCACCTCCGCGGGAGTTCAGCTCCCGCTCGCCACCCGCGACGCGGTGCCCGGCGCCACCGCCGACTGGCTCCCCGGCTTCTTCCGGAGCTCGGACGGCACCTACGTTCCCTTCGACGCGCCGAAGGTCCGAGTGGTGGGCCCCGCGCTCCCGCCCGGCAGCGTGGCGGTGGACGCCGGGACGGCCTTTCCCGCCGACGCCGGGTACTTCGCCCTGGAGTTCGACGCCCGCGGGCGGGTTCTCCTTGCCCGCCCGAGCACGGCCCAGCGCGGCGGAAGCGACATCATCGCGCTCGGGGAGCCCGCCGGTCAGGTGAGGGCCGCCGCCAGCTACGTCGTTCCCTTCCCCCTGGTGCAGCCCCTCACCGACGGGGGCGTGCAGGGGCAGATCCTCACCCGGATGGACGACCTGGTCTGTCTGCCGGACACCTTCACCGGCTCGGTGGACGGGTGCGTCTACGCGGCCCCCACCGCCACCCAGACGGTCGGCTGCCTGTCGCTCATCGACGGCGCGCAGACCACCGCCGTCGGCACCAGCACCACTCTCGCGCTCGGCCCGCCCACTCCCGGGGGCACCGCGGGCGCGCACGGCAGCGCCCGGACCTACCTTGCCCCGAACGACGTCTCCACCAGCTGCGGGCCGGCGTGGGCCTTCTTCGGCTTTCCGGGCAACCTCTTCATCCCGCAGGCACGCGCGGTCGACGCGGTCTTCGGGACGGGGTGCTTCGCCGGCAACGTGCAGCGGCTCCTGCCCTTCCCGGATGGCAGCTTCGCGGTCCTCCTCGACGTCAACTGCGGCAACGGTGCGGGCCAGGAGGTCGTCCGGGTGAACGGCAACGGGGCGGTCACCGGGAGCTACCTCGCAGCTCAGGGCGTTCTGCTGCCCTCACCGCCGCTGCTCCTCGCGGCGCTGGCAGACGGGAACGTGGTCACGATGCGAAACGACCCGCCGAACACCGTCTTCGAGAGCTGGGCGCCCGACGGCTCGGGGCCGGCGGCCACCGCGCGAGTGCCGGGCCTCTACGTGTACGCTGGCCCGCCCACCCCACGCCTGGCGAGGAACGTGGCCGCGGCGGCCAGCGGGAGCCTCACCGTGCTCCTGAACAGCGCGACTCTCGGCGACGTGGTGCTCCACTTCGGACCGGGCCTGACGCCGCGGTGGCTCTACCGGTATCCGCTGCTCGCCACGACCTCCACCCTGGCCGCGGCGGACGGAGAGCCCACGGTCTACTACGTGGACCCGCTCAACAACGCTCTGGTGGCGCTGGATCGCCGGGGCGGAAGCAGTGGTGGGACGAGCTGCGCGGTGACCGGCGTCTCGGTCACGGCCAACCCGTCGACCGTCACCACCGGCGCCACGTCCAGTCTCACCGCGAGCGTCAGCTTCAGCGGCCCCTGCTCCCAGGCCCTGTCCTGGAGCGTGTCTCCATCCGGGGGGACGCTCGTGCCCAGCGGGAACAGCGCGACCTTCAGCGCCGCCGCGACCGGCAGGTACACCATCACCGCCACCAGCGTGGCCGACCCGTCGCGTTCCGGGAGCGCCACGGTGACCGTCACCGGCGCAGCCAGCTGCGGCCCTCCGACGGGGGCAGTGGTCACGCACTCGGCGAACGTCACCGCCAGCGAGACCTGGGCGGGCGACGGGGTGACCCACTCGGTCCCGAACGGCTTCTCCATCAACGGGCCGGCCACCGTCACCATCCAGCCCTGCGCCATCGTCTCGCTCGGAGCGAGCGCGACCATCAACGTCAACGCCGGGGCCTCCCTGGTGGCCGCGGGCACCGGGCCCGGCGGCTCGATCTCCTTCGTCCGCGCCAACCCCAGCCAGCCCTGGGGCATCCTCCGCGGGACGAGCCCGACCTCGCTCATCGACCTGAGCTGGACCACGCTCCAGGGCGGAGGCGCGTTCGGCGGTGGCTACGCCAACTCGGCCATCGCCGCGGTGGGGAACGGGTACTTCGTCGCCCCGGTGTCCACGGTGCGGGTGAAGAACGTCACCATCGACTCGCCGCAGGGCGGAGGCGTCTATTTCGACGCCGGGGGAGCCTTCACCTCGGACTCGACCGGTCTCACCGTCCAGGGCGCGCCGGACTACGTGCTCAGCATGGGAATGATGGCCCTGGGCAGCGTGCCGCCGGGGAACTACGCTTCAGCGAGCAACGTACGCCCGATGGTGAACGTGGTCGGCACGTTCAACGTGACGGTCGACACCACGGTCCACAAGTACCTGCCGGTGCGCATTCAGTCCGGTGGGTTCAGCATCGCCCCGGCGGCGGGCAACACCACCCCGGTCACTCTCACCGTCGAGCCCGGCGCCCGCCTGCTCTTCCCGAAGGCGAACCCCAGCACGCCGGGGGCTCGGGTCGTCTTCGGCACCAACGGGAACTCACCCAACAACGCGGTCGGCGTGCTCAACGCGCAGGGGACTGCTGCCGACCCGATCGTCTTCACCTCCGGCGAAGCGGCGCCCGCGCCCGGAGACTGGGTGGGGCTGTGGCTCGACACCGGCACCGGCTCGCGGCTGGACCACGTGGTCATCGAGTACGCTGGAGCTCCCAGCGGCATCGTCTCCGCGAACTGCAAGCCAAACGGGACGCACGACTACGGCGGGCTCCTGGTCGGAGACTTCGGCACCCAGTACGTCCCGCCCGCGAACCTCCTCACCAACAGCACCATTCGCTTCAGCGCGGGCTTCGGCATCGTGGCGATGTGGCAGACCACGGTGAACGACACTCCGGACCTCACCGCCACCAACGTCTTCACCGGCAACGCTCTGTGCCCACAGACCTTCAACGCGTTGTCGGCTGGCGTCTGCCCGTCACTGGGCTGCACCGCTCCCTAGCGGCACGCCCTGGGGTCGATGCGACCACCCCGCCTTCCACGGTGGTCTGGTACCCTCGAGCGGCGTCTGCCCCGCCTGGGAGGGTCGGCCCCTTGTCCGTGACTTCGGTGTGGTACCGGAAGGTGCTGCTCGCCGCGTCGTGCCTGCTGCTTCCGGCCTGCCTCAATCTCGATCTCCCTGAGCTCCCTGCCGACGGAGGCGTGGGGCCGACACTCACCGTCACCTCGCCGCTCGAGGGGGAGACCATCGCGCTGAACGCCCCGGTCAGCGTGGACGCGGTGTCGGTGAACGGGGTGGCCTCGGTGACGGTGACCTGCGGCGGGGCTCCCAGCACCGGCGTGTTCACCTGGAACGTGCCGCCGTACACCGGGGTGGTCGATTTCACCCGCTGCACGCTGGTGACCAGCGGGGTGGCCGACTCGGGCGTGGGGCAGCTGCAGCTCACCTTCATCGGCGTGGACCAACTCGGGCACGTGAGCACCAAGGCGGTCAGCGTCCTGCTGGACACCACCACCGCCTCGCTCTCGGCGGTGCTCCCCGAGCGGGTGGCGCCGCTCGCCCCGCTCGACCTCACCGTGGGCAGTGACCGGCCGCTCCTGCTGCCGCCGACGGTCAGGCTCGCCGGCCGCGAGGCGGATGGCATCGTCCAGCGCGCCAACCCCGACGGGGGCGCGCCGTTCTACGACGTGACATTCCTCCAGGCGCCTGGCCTGGGGATCGACAACTACAGCGGGGATCCGTTCGACGTGCCGTTCGAGGTGCTGGTGGACGTGGAGCGCTCGGTTGGCCTCACCGTCGACGCGCGGGCCACCAACGGGAACGCCAGCCACCTCGAGCAGGCCGTCCTCCTCAGCCGCGTGCTCTGGGACCGCATCGTCCCCGGCCGCATCGCCATCGACGCCGCCGAGCCGGCAGCCACCTCGCGCGGCATCCAGGTGGCGCTGGCGAAGGCCACGGTGGTGAACGCGACCTCGGACTGGCTCCCGGGCTTCTTCCGCGCCAGCGACGGCACCTACGTCGCGTTCGACCCGAACGGCATCGTGGTCTCGGCCCAGCCGCTGCCGGACCCGGATGCGGGGTCGAGGGACGCCGGGACCATCCTCAACCACGCCGGCGTCGCGAACGGCGTCGCGGTCCTCGATGCGGGCCCCTTCCCCTTCCCGGTCGATGCTGGCTTCGTCGCCGCCGACTTCGACGCGCGCGGGCACGTACTCTTCACCCGGCCCAGCCTCAGCCAGCGCCTCGGCAGCGACGTCATCGCGCTCGGCGAGCCGGTCAACGGGCCACGGCCGGCGACCGGCTACTCGGTGCCCTTCTTCCTCGACGCACTGCAGACGGACGGCGGTGTGACCGGCCCACCGCTCACCCGCATGGACGACCTGGTCTGCCCACCGGACGTTCTGACTGGAAACCAGGCCGGCTGCTACTTCGGCGCGGCGACGCACGAGGTGGACTGCCTCCAGGCCGCCACCGGAAAGGTCGTCATGGCTCTCGGCACCAGCTCCACCGTGCCGCTCGCGCCGCCGGTCCCCGGGGGCACGGCCGGGGCTTTCAATGCGGTGCGGACCTACCTCTCGCCCAACGACGTCGGCGCATCCTGCGGACCGGCGTGGACCTTCTTCTCGTTCCCGCAGAACGGCTTCGTCCTGCAGCTGCAGAGCGACCCGGCCCTGGCCGGATGCATCGTCCAGTCCGTCACCCGGCTGCTCCCCGTCGTCGACGGCAGCTACGCGCTGGGGGTGACGGTGGACTGCAGCGGGGGATTGGGCATCTTCAGCTACCAGGTCCTGCGGGTTGGCCCGACCGGGACTCTCGCCGGCAGCTATCTGGCCAAGGCCGGCCTGTCCCTGGCGAGCCAGCCGCTGGCGCTCGGGGCCCTGCAGGGCGGCACTTTCTCCGCGGGCGCCTCCGCCCTCGGCGCGGTGGTCACGATGCGGAACGACCCGCCGTACACCACCTTCGAGGCCTGGTTGCCGGACGGAGCCGGTCCAGCGGCGACGGCGCGCGTCCCCGGCCTCTACGTCTACGGGTCGACGACGGCCCGGCTGGGGAAGAACGTGAGGTCGGCGACCGACGGGAGCCTCAGCGTGCTCCTCAACAGCGCCACGCTGGGCGACGTCGTCCTGCACTTCGGCCCGGGCCTGACGCCGCGGTGGCTATACCGGTACCCGCGCCTGGCACAGAACTCCTCGCTCATCGGAGGCGTGGACCAGGGCACGGTGTACTACGTCGATCCCTTCAACAACGACATCGTCGCGCTGAAGCGGTTCTGAGCCTCGACGGGCGGCGCCCCTGCGCCGGTGAGCCTGGACGTGCGGCTCACTCCTTCGTGGTGTCGACCGGCGGCGAGCCGATGGCGTGGCGGCCGCCGTCCACGTGCACCACCTCGCCGGTGGTGCCCGGGAACCAGTCGGAGAGGAGCGCCACCACGCTGCGGGCAACCATCGGGTGGCGGTCGCGGGCGTTCCACCCCAGCGGGGCGGAGAAGGTCCAGGTGTCCGAGAGCTGCTTGAAGCCGGGAATCCCCTTGGCGGCAATGGTGATCAGCGGCCCGGCGGCCACCGCGTTCACCCGGATCCCCCTGGGTCCCAGGTCGCGCGCCAGGTATCTCACCACCGAGACCAGCCCCGCCTTGCAGACACCCATCCAGTCGTAGACCGGCCAGGCCTGGGTGCCGTTGTCGAAGTCGAGGGTGACGATGCTCCCCCCCTCGGTCATCACCGGGGCCACCGCCACCGCCAGCTCCTTGAGCGAGAAGGTCGAGACGCGGAACGCGGTCGCCACGCTCTCCCAGGGGGTGTTGAGGAAGTTGCCCCCCAGCGCGTCCTCGGGTGCGTAGGCCACCGCATGCAAGACGCCGTGAACGGGCTTCCCCGAGGCCTTCAGCGTCTCGGTGAGCCGGACGAAGTGCTCGGCGTTGGTGACGTCGAGTTCCAGGACCTCGGGCACGGGGCTGAGCCGCCTCGCCGAGCGCTCGGTCAAGGACATGCCGCGGCCGAACGAGGTGAGCACGATCTCGGCTCCCTCCGACTGGGCCAGCTCGGCGATCCCGTATGCCAGCGACTGCGGGGTGAGCACGCCGGTGATGAGCAGGCGCTTGCCTTGGAGCAACATGGCGGCGGGGTCTACCACGGCTTCCCGGGGCGCCTGGGCCCGAAACCGACCCGTGGCGCGCCGCGTAGACCCCCCCTGTCGGTCCATTCCCGGGAAATCGCCCGTGCCCCCCTCGGGGAGCACCGCAGCGCCTCGAGCTCTCGCCCGCCGGTCGGTCGGCACCGGTGCAGCTGGAGGCGTCGGGGACGTCCTCCGGGCCACGACGTCGATGTCACCCTCTGGGAACGCCGACCGACACTGCGTCGTGACGACCGCCGTCGGCTGATCACCCACCTGCTTCCCGCAGACGCGGGGGGCGGCAACCGTGCACGACTGACCCACACCGCCTCCCCCCCGGGTTCCCGAGCGGCCGGAAGGGGGACAAAGTTCCGCGTTCCCGGGGGTTCGAGGTTAAAACTCCCCGGCGAACCCCCCCATGCCGAACCCCACGGACACCTTTCTTTCCGGTTCCAACATCGACTTCATCGAGGGCCTGTACGCCCGCTGGCTCGAGGACCCCGCCTCGGTCGACGCGAGCTGGGGCGAGCTCTTTGCCGGGACCCGCACCGATGGCCGCCCCCTGCTCGGCTCCGGCGATGAACGGGCGCAGCCCACCAACGGCCATTCGGGAAAAGGCAACGGAGCGGCGGTCGCAGTGAACGGCAACGGGGCGACGGCGCCGGCCTCGTCCCGTGGACAGGTGGTCTCGGTCGGTGACGTCCCCTCGGCGCTCGCCGCCATGCAGCTCCAGGCCCGGGTGGACCAGACGCTGTACGCGTTCCGGCTTCGCGGCCACCTCCTCGCGCAGATCGACCCGCTGGGGCGCCCGCGCCCGCAGATGAACCACATCGCAGATCTGGCGATGGCCAGCGACGCCGCCTTCAGCCCGGAGGAGCTGGAGCAGCTGGTGGACAGCTCGGACGTCTTCCCCGACCGGACGCGGGTGAAGCTGCGGGCGCTGCTCGGCCGCCTCCGCCGCACCTACTGCGGGCACCTCGGCGTCGAGTACATGACCCTCTACGACTCGGCCCGCCGCCGCTGGCTGATGCCGCGGATGGAGCACACCGAGAACCAGCTGAACCCGAGCCCCGCCGAGCAGCGGCGCATCCTCGAGAAGCTGACCTACGCCGACACCTTCGAGGCCTTCATCCACACCAAGTACCAGGGCGCGAAGCGCTTCAGCGTGGACGGCGGCGAGTCGCTCCTCCCGATGCTGGACACCATGCTCGAGCTCGGCGGCGAGCTGGGCGTGGAAGAGGTCGTCATCGGCATGGCCCACCGCGGCCGGCTGAACGTGCTCACCAACGTGCTGGGGAAGAGCCCGGATCAGATCTTCAGCGAGTTCAACGGTCCGGTGGACCCGCGGGCGTTCATGGGCCGGGGCGACGTGAAGTACCACCTCGGCTTCTCCTCGGACGTCACCACCCCGGGCGGCAAGCGCATCCACCTGAGCCTGGCCTTCAACCCGAGCCACCTCGAGTTCGTGCACCCGGTGGTCGAGGGACGGGCGCGGGCCAAGCAGCAGCGCCTCGAGGGGCAGGACCGGCACAGGGTGCTCCCGCTGGTCATCCACGGGGACGCGGCGATGGCCGGCCAGGGCGTGGTGGCCGAGACGCTGAACCTCTCACGGCTCCGCGGCTACGACACCGGCGGCACCGTCCACCTGGTCATCAACAACCAGCTCGGCTACACCACCGACCCCGAGGACGGGCGCTCGAGCATCTACTGCACCGCGGTGGCGCAGATGCTGGACATCCCCATCTTCCACGTGAACGGGGACGACCCCGAGGCCTGTGTCCACGCGATGCGGCTGGCCACCGAGTACCGGCAGCGGTTCCAGAGCGACGTGGTCATCGACCTGGTCTGCTTCCGACGGTACGGCCACAACGAGGGCGACGAGCCGGGCTACACCCAGCCCCTGATGTACGAGGCGATCCGGCACCACCCGCCGGTCTCCGAGCTCTACGCAAAGACGCTCGCCGCGCAGGGGCGGGTGAGCGCCGAGGAGGCCGAGGCGATCCGCGAGGAGGCCAAGCGGCACTTCCTCCAGGCCTACAACCAGGCCAAGGAGACGCCGGCGCTGCGCGAGCCCAGCGCCCACGAGGGGCTGTGGAAGGGGTACCGCGGCGGGCCCGAGGAGGGCATCCCCGAGCCGGGGACCGGCGTTCCGGAGAAGACCCTGGCGCCGCTGCTCGAGCACCTGGCGCACGTGCCCCAGGGGTTCACCCCGCTGCGGCAGATGGGGAAGATCCTCGAGCGGCGCGCGGCGATGGCCCGGGGGGAGATTCCCCTCGACTGGTCCGCGGGCGAGAACCTGGCCTACGCCACCCTACTGAAGGCCGGGACCCACGTCCGGCTCACCGGGCAGGACACCGAGCGCGGCACCTTCGGCCACCGCAACGCCGTGCTGCACGACGTGAGGACCGGCGCGACCTACGTTCCGCTCCGCGACCTCGGCCCGGGCGCGGCGCCCTTCGAGGTCTACAACAGCCCGCTCTCCGAGACGGGGTGCATGGGCTTCGAGTTCGGCTACTCGCTGGACTACCCGGATGCGCTGGTGCTCTGGGAGGCGCAGTTCGGCGACTTCGCCAACGGCGCGCAGGTGATCATCGACCAGTTCATCGTCGCGGCCGAGGACAAGTGGCGGCGGCTGAGCGGGCTCACCCTGCTGCTCCCGCATGGCTACGAGGGCGCGGGCCCCGAGCACTCCAGCGCACGGCTGGAGCGCTTCCTGGCGATGTCGGCCGAGGACAACATCCAGGTCTGCTACCCCACCAGCAGCGCGCAGATCTTCCATCTGCTCCGCCGTCAGGCCATCCGGCCCTGGCGGAAGCCGCTGGTGGTGATGACCCCCAAGAGCCTGCTTCGGCGCGAGGAGGCCGGCGCGCCGCTGTCGGCGTTCACCTCGGGCACGTTCCAGCGGCTGATCTCGGATCCGCCCGCCGGCGGTGAGGCGAAGGTGACGCGGCTGCTCCTCTGCACGGGCAAGGTGGCGTACGACCTGCTGGCCGCGCGGGCGAAGGCAGCCGATGACACGGTCGCCATCGCCCGGCTCGAGCAGCTCCATCCCTTCCCGGAGGGCCAGCTTGCGGCGGAGATCGCCCGCTACCCGGCGCTGGAGGAGCTGGTCTGGGTTCAGGAGGAGCCGGAGAATATGGGGGCCTGGGCCTTCGTGCTCCCGAAGCTCACCTTGCGGGTCTCGGTCAGGGGCCGGGCGCTCCCGCTGCGCTATGCGGGCCGCGAGGCGAGCGCGAGCCCCGCCACCGGATTCCAGAAGACCCATGAGCTGGAGCAGGTGCTCCTGGTCGACGCCGCACTGTCACGAGGGCAGCCCCATGGCCGTTGAGCTCACCGTCCCCGCGCTCGGGGAGTCCATCACCGAGGCGGTGGTGGGGAAGTGGCACAAGAAGGTCGGCGACACGGTGGCCGTCGACGAGCCGGTGGTGGTGCTCGAGACCGACAAGGTCACCATCGACGTGCCCGCCCCCGCCGCCGGCACCATCGCCGCCATCGCCCACTCCGAGGGAGACACGGTGAAGATCGGCGACGTGCTGGGCACCATCGCCGGCGGCGCGGCGGCCGGGGCCTCCGCGCCCGCCGCCGCGAAGCCGGCCCAGCCAGCGCCCGTGGCCCCGCCGCCCGCGCCGGTCCGAGCCGCCGCCCCTCCCCGCCCCTTGCCCGTGCCCGCGGCACAGGCCGCGCCGTCGTCCGGTGCGAGCCGGCAGGCCCCGATGACCCCGGTGGCGCGGGCCATCGCCGACGCGAACGGGCTCGACCCGGCGACCCTGCGCGGGAGCGGCGCCTCGGGGCGGGTGATGAAGGACGACGTGCTCACGGTGCTCGAGGGCGGGCGGGGGAGCTCCGCGGTCGCCGCGGCTTCGGCGGCATCCGCGACGCCCGGCGTGGCACCCGCGCTGGCTCCCGCCCCGCGGATCCCCGGCGCCCGCGAGGAGCGGGTGAAGATGACGCCGCTCCGCAAGCGCGTCGCGGAACGGCTGCTCGCCGCCCAAAACAACGCCGCCATCCTGACCACCTTCAACGAGGTGGACATGCAGGCGGTGATGGCGCTGCGGAAGCAGTACGCCGAGAAGTTCCAGCAGCGCCACGGGGTGAAGCTCGGGTTCATGAGCTTCTTCGTCCGCGCGGCGGTGGACGCGCTGAAGGCGTTCCCGTTGGTGAACGCGTCCATCGAGGGCGACGAGGTCGTCCTCAAGCACTACTACGACATCGGAGTCGCGGTGTCGGGCAGCCGCGGGCTGGTGGTACCGGTGCTGCGCGACGCGGACACGCTGTCGATGGCGGAGATCGAGAAGCAGGTCGCCGAGCTGGGGCAGAAGGCGCGCACGGACAAGCTGACCCTGGCCGACCTGCAGGGCGGCACGTTCAGCATCAGCAACGGCGGCATCTTCGGCTCGATGCTGAGCACGCCCATCCTCAACCCACCGCAGACCGGCATCCTGGGGATGCACAACATCGTCGAGCGGCCGGTGGTGAGGGACGGGCAGATCGTCGTCCGCCCGGTGATGTACCTGGCTCTGAGCTACGACCACCGGCTCATCGACGGGCGGGAGGCCGTGCAGTTCCTGGTCCGCATCAAGGAGTGCATCGAGGACCCCGAGCGCCTCCTGCTCGAGGTCTGAGCGCGCCCGTCCAGGGCCGCTTCGGCGAGCAGTTCTCGGCGGTTGAGCCGTTCACCCAGGGGGGTCTCCGCACACGCCCCGGAGGGCGTCAGAGGTGTTTGACACCTCCGCCGCGCCGCGGCGCGTCAACGACGGCCGACCACCTTCCGTGACATCCGTGCTTGCGACCGGGTTTGAGCCTGCGCAAAATTTTCGGCCGTCCTCCGCCCCCGGGACAGGAGACCGCGCGGCGCTTCCTGCCGACGCGAGCACAGCAAAGCGAGACGCATGGCTACCGGTACCGTGAAGTGGTTCAACGATGCGAAGGGCTTCGGCTTCATCACCCAGGACGGCGGAGGTGAGGACGTCTTCTGTCACCACACCGCGATCCAGAGCGAGGGGTTCCGCACCCTCGCCGAGGGTCAGAAGGTCCAGTTCGACGTGACCCGCGGCCCCAAGGGTCTGCAAGCGCAGAACGTCAAGCCGATCTAGGCCTCCTCCTCGCGTCGTTCACGACAGGCCCGGGCGCTGGCTCCACGCGGTGTCCCGGGCCTTCGTGTCAGCGGGGCTCGCCGCCGCCCAGCGCCGTCCGGAAGAACTCGGCGATCCTCCGCGAGAGCGACTCCAGCATCGCCGGGTCCGCCACCATGTGGGTGTACCCACCGAGCGGCAGGAACTGGTGCACCCGGGCCGCACGGAACAGCCGGTCCGACAGCTGGAGCGAGTGGAGGAAGTACACGTTGTCGTCGGTCGTCCCGTGCACCAGGAGCAGCGGGCGCTCGAGGCCCGCCGCCAGCGGGAGGAGCGAATTCTTCTCGTAGACCTCGCCCGGTGCATCCGGCAGCCCGAGGTAGCGCTCGGTGTAGAAGGTGTCGTAGTTGCGCCAGTCGGTCACCGGCGCGCCCGCCACCGCGGACCGGAACACGTCCGGGCGCTTCAGGACGGCCAGCGCCGAGGCGAAGCCGCCGAAGGACCAGCCGGTGATCCCCACGCGCGAGAGGT
>DATKKF010000048.1:0-6815 GCA_035543115.1 Myxococcaceae bacterium | reverse complement strand
CTCTGGGATCTGCTCGTCGAGCAGGCATACCGGAGCGGCGAGCCCGGGGTGCTGTTCGTCGACCGGATCAATCGCCTGAACACGCTCTGGTACCGCGAACGGATCACCTGCACCAATCCCTGTGGCGAGGTCCCGTTGCCGCCGTACGGCGCCTGCGACCTGGGCTCGCTCAACCTGGTCCGGTTCGTCATCGAACCGTTCACGCCCTCGGCCCGGTTGGACCTGGAGGCGATGGACCGCACCGTCGAGGTCGCCGTCCGGTTCCTGGACGACGTGCTGGACATTACCTTCTTCCCGCTGGAACGTGAGGCAGAGGTGGCCCGGCAGACGAGACGCATCGGCCTCGGGGTGACGGGGCTTGCGGACGCGCTCATCCTGCTCGGGCGGCGCTACGACCTTCCGGAGGGACGTGAGGCCGCGGCGGAGATCGTGAGAAGGGTCCGCGATGCGGCGTACCGCACGTCGATCGCACTCGCCCGCGAGCGGAGCCCCTTCCCCGGCTTCGTCCGCGAGAAGTACCTGGACGGCGAGTGGGTCCGGACCCTTCCCGGAGAGGTCCAGAAGGCGATCTTCCGGCACGGGATCCGGAACGGGCAGCTGCTGGCCATCGCGCCCACCGGGACCATCAGCCTCCTCGCGGGAAACGTCAGCACCGGGGTCGAGCCGCTCTTCGCGCTGAGCTACAAGCGACGGGTGCTGGATCGGCAGGGGGCTGTCAGCGAGTACCCGCTCGTGCCCCATTCCCTCCGGCTTTGGCGCGAGCTCCGAGGTTCCGAGGCCGCTCTGCCTCCGACCTTCGTCGATTCCCATTCCATGTCAGCTGAGGCACAGCTGGAGATGCTGGCTGCGCTTCAGCCCTGGGTGGATGGCGCGATTGCCAAGACCATCAACCTTCCGCCCGAATGCACGCCGGACATGGCCCGCCCGCTGTTTCAGATGGCGAACCAGAAGGGCCTGAAAGGATGCACTCTCTTTCCGGCACGAGCCCGGCGGGGAGCCGTCCTCTCACGCTCACCGGACGTGACCGGCGAGCCAACGCTCAGGGGCTGAGCTCGGGGGCATGCTCCCGGTGTCCTGTCCCATCGACGATCTGGACCGTGCTCGCCATGAGCTCGATGCGTACGTGGAAGTGCGGCGCCCTTGCCGCGCCGGTGGTGCTGACCGGGATGCTCGAGCCAGACGTGGCAGCTCGTGATGCGAGGGTAGAACCGTTCCAGCTCGGCTGCCTTCTCCCGGACGAGGGCATCGAGCCTCGGAGAAGGGGGCGAACGGAGATGACTGATCTGGAGAGGCGCCTGCATGCGGGCCTCCGGGTTGAGTTTGGGTCTCCATCGGGTGCAAGAAGCAGCCCGAGCTGCGAGAGCGGACCAGGGGAGTGAAGTCCCGGCCGGCACGCAGCTCTTGCGCGGCCGAGCGCCATCCGCTGGGGCGAACGGCCGGGGAGGCTTGGTTCTCCCATTGCAAGTGTCTTCTCCCGGAACTGGGCTTGTGAGGAGGCGCGCCGTCGATGGAGAACGCCGACGTCGCACGGGTACTGGCCGAGGTGGCCGACCTGCTGGAGTTGACGGGTGGAAACCCGTTCAAGGTGCGGGCGTACCGTCAGGCCGCGCAGATCGTCGACCTCCTACCCTCGCCGGTCTCGGAGCTCTGGCGTGAGGGCAGGCTGACCGAGCTGCCGTCCGTCGGCGAGCGAATCGCAGGCCACATCGAGGAACTGCTGAGCACCGGCCGGTTTGCAGAACACGACCGGCTCCTCCGGAAGGTTCCGCCGGGGGTTCTGGAGTTCCTCAAGATCGAGGGCGTCGGCCCGAAGACCGCCTCGCTTGCCTGGAAGCGGCTCCACGCCGTGGCGCTCCCGGCACTGGAGAAGGCCTGCCGGGATGGAACGCTGGAGAAGCTTCCTCGGATGGGTCCTCGCCGAGTCGCGTCGATTCTCGGCGCGCTGCAGCGGTACACGGCGCGTAAGGGGCGCGTTCCCCTCCACCGCGCTCTGGCAACGGCCGAGTCCATCGCCGAGCGGCTCCGGAAGGCGCCGCACGTCCGCGCGGCAGAGGTAGCCGGCAGCATCCGTCGAAGACGCGAGACCATTGGCGACATCGACCTGCTGGTCTCTGCCGTGGAGCCCGAGGGCGCCATCCGTGCGTTCCGGGAGTCGCCGGAGGTCCAGGAGTTGACCGCCACCGGCCCGACCAAGTGCACCGCCCGTCTCCGGGGCGGCCTGCAGACGGATCTGCGCATCCTGCCTCCCGAATCGTTCGGAGCCGCGCTGCACTACTTCACGGGCAGCAAGGCTCACAACATCGAGGTGCGGACCCGCGCGATGCGCCGGGGCCTCAAGCTGAGCGAGTACGGGGTCTTCGATCGGCAGGGCAAGCGGCTGGGCGGGGCGACCGAGGAGGAGGTCTACCGTGCGGTGGGGCTGCCCTGGATCCCCCCCGAGCTGCGCGAGGGCGCGGGCGAGCTCGAGGCCGCTGACCAGGGGCTGCTACCGCACCTGATTGAGGAAAAGGACGTCCGGGGGGACCTCCACGTGCACTCGGACGCATCGTCTGATGGGCACTCGTCGCTCGCGGAGCTCCGGGCAGAGGCGGCGCGCCTGGGACGCGAGTACCTGGCGATCACGGATCACTCGAAGTCCAGGCCGCTCGGCCTGGACGCTACCGCGGTGCGCCAGCACGTCATCGCCATCCGGCGAGCAAGCGTGCAGGACAAGGCCGGCCCTCGCCTGCTGACCGGAATCGAGGTGGACATCCTCCAGGACGGGACGCTGGACCTTCCGCTCGAGGTCCTGCGCGAGCTCGACTGGGTCGTGGCCAGCGTGCACTCCCACTTCAACGACCCGCCAGCGAAGATCACCGAGCGGATGGTTCGCGCCATGCGCTCGGGTGTGGTCAATGCCCTCGGACACCCGAGCGGCCGGCAGCTCGGGCTCCGGGATGCCTATGGTTTCGATTTCGAGAAGGTCCTCGAGGTCGCTCGGGAGCAGGGTGTCGCCCTGGAGGCGAACGCCATGCCGGAGCGGCTCGACCTCGACGACAAGCACTGCCGGCTGGCCAGGGAAGCCGGGGTGGCCCTGGTCATCTCCACCGACGCGCACCATGCCAGCCAGCTCGGAAATCTGCGCTATGGGGTCTGGATGGCTCGCCGCGGCTGGCTCGAGCGGGGCGACGTTCTCAATACCCTGAGTTGGAGACAGCTCGAGCGGAGGCTCCACCGCTCCAGGACCCGCACTGGCCCGACGAGGGAGAGCCGGGCCTCGCTATGAGCCCGCGTCCGACGAGGCGCCCTGGCGAGGACCCCCCTGTAGCAGAGGCTCGAGGCGCACGCGCGCGGCTATCTCGTGCAGCTTCTCGTGGAGCGACTCGTTCGTGAATCGGTGGAGGTCCGAGAGCGCCTCGGAGTAGGCCGTCAAAGCCTCCAGCCACTCCCGCATTGTCTCCAGGGTCGGAGCCGCGGCGCGCGCCTGCTCGATGCGGGCCGCCGCGTTCTCGAGCCTGCTTGCAGCCTCCGCCAGGTGCTCAGGAAGGGACATGCCGCGTTGACGAAGCAAGACCTGAGCCGTTCACGGGCGGCCCTTGCAGAGGTCAGTGAAGGCGCAAGTTTTGCGTGTCTTCTCCGCAGGCGGGACCTGGGCCTGCGCGGGTCCTGCCCTTGCACCTCGCCGGAGCAGTCTCTCTCTTCTTCGAGCCCCGGAGCACATCATGGCCGCAACGAGCAGAGTCGAGAGTCTCATGTCGACCGCGCTGGTCACGGTGCAGGACACCGATTCGGTCGCGGCCGCGGAAACCGCGATGAAGCTGGCATCAGTCAGGCACGTCCCGGTCGTCGACGCGAAGCAGAACCTGGTCGGCATCCTCTCGGTGCGGGACGTGCTGGAAGCGCTGGCGAGGGGCAAGAAGCAGGTTCTCGTGGGCGAGTACATGACCCGGAACGTCGTCACGGTCACGCCCGAGACACCGGTTCACAGGGCGATCGACCTGCTTCTCGAGCACGAGTTCGGCTCGCTGCCTGTCGTTGGAGCGGATGGGCACCTGGTGGGCATCGTGACCGAGACGGACCTCGTCCGCCGCGCCCGCGCGGCCCTCGCTCAGCAGCCCTAGGGGTACCCGAGGAGGCCATATGGCGCAGAGCACTCGAACCCTCTCACTCGGAACTGATCGTCCATCGGAGGGGAAAGATGCGCCCACGACGAGAGAGGCGCCGGGATCAGCATCGAAAGGGTTCGGACGCTGGCGGTGGAGGATTGGCCGCCCCTTCGGAATCACCATCTACGTCCACGCCACCTTCCTCCTCCTGCTGCTCTGGGTCGGAGTCGTCAATCTGCCGCTCGGGGTCCGCGCCGCCCTCGAAGGTGTCGCTCTCATCGTGGCCGTGTTCGCGACGGTCGTTCTCCACGAGCTCAGCCACGCCCTGACCGCCCGCCACTTCGGGATCAGGACCCGGGAGATCGTCCTGTTGCCCATCGGCGGGGTCTCCAGCCTGGAGCGGATGCCCGAGAAGCCGACCCAGGAGTTGCTCATCACGCTGGCCGGGCCGGCGACGAACGTGACCATTGCCCTTCTCCTCTTCGGCCTCATCCGGCTCCTCGGCGGCCCCCTCGCCCTGTCGAGCCTGCAGGTCGCCGGAGGCCCATTCCTCACCAAGTTCATGTGGATCAACGTCTCCCTCGCCGTTTTCAACCTCCTCCCTGCCTTTCCGATGGACGGGGGAAGGATTCTCCGGGCCGCTCTGGCTCTCCGGATGAGCTATGCGCGCGCGACCGAGGTCGCCGCGCGTCTGGGGCAGGCGATGGCGCTGCTGTTCGGGCTTCTCGGGCTCTTCTTCAATCCCCTGCTGGTCCTGATCGCACTCTTCATCTGGATGGGCGCCCAGCAGGAGTCCTCGCTGGTCCAGCTGAAGGCGGCCCTCGCGGGTTTGTCGGTTCACGAGGCGATGATCACCGACTATCAGGTCGTGGACCGCCGAGAGCCGCTCGCCAAGGCGGTGGAGTTGACCCTCGCCGGATTCCAGCACGATTTTCCGGTGGTCGAGGGACATCGGGCAGTGGGAGTTCTGACGCGCTCCGACCTGGTCCGGGGGCTCTCGGCAGCCGGCAACAGCGCGCCAGTCGAGGAGTGGATGCATCGCGACTTCGCGACCGCGGAGCCGGGAGAGATGCTCGAGCCGGCGCTGAGCAAGCTCGCTTCTCGAGAGACGACGACTCTCGTGGTCATCGAGGACGGAGAAGTGCGCGGAATCGTCACTCCGGAGAACGTCGGCGAGCTCGTGCTGTTCGAGAGCGCCGTTCGGGAGCAGAAGCGAGGCGGAGGTCGCCTCCTCCCCGCTTCCGTGCGACCGGCACACGACTAGCAGTTCGCGACATCCTGGCGCGCGGTCAGACCCGGCTGGCGTCAGCGTCCCGATGGCCCCCGGCGGCAGCGCCCAGGTGCTCGTAGAACCAGTCCCCCGCCAGTCGGGCCACCTCATCGAGCGCGCCGGGCTCCTCGAACAGATGGCTGGCCCCCGCAACCACGGTGAGTCGCTTCGGCCCGCCGAGCTCCGCCAGGGCCTCGCGGTTGAGCTCCAGGACGGCGGGGTCCGCCCCGCCGACGATGAGCAAGGTCGGAGCACGCACGCGAGCGAGCGCTCCGGCCGCGAGGTCGGGCCGCCCACCGCGGGAGACGACCGCCCCGACCTCCTCCGGACGTTCGGCGGCGGCGATCAGCGCCGCCGCGGCACCGGTGCTTGCTCCGAAGTAGCCGACCCGGAGGCCTCGCGTCGGAACCTGTCTCAGGATCCAGTCGGTGACTTCCCCCAGTCGCTCGGCCAACAGCGGAATGTCGAAGCGAAGGCGGGCGTCGATCTGATCCTGCCTCTCTTCGGTCGCGGTCAACAGGTCGAAGAGCAGCGTTCCCAGGCGGCGCTCTTGGAGCGCGTGCGCGACGAAGCGATTCCGGGTGCTCTTGCGGCTGCTCCCGCTCCCGTGCGCGAACAGGACCAACCCACGCGAGCTGGCGGGGATGGCCAGGTCACCCTCGAGCTGCACTTCGCCAGCCGGGATGGCCAGGCTTACCTCTCGAAACCCGCCCTCAGGCGACGGCATGCTCCGCCTCCATCTGCTCGCGCCTGGCACGGTCGAGGAACCGGAGGACCTCCTCGTCGGAGACCTGACCGAAGTCCAGATACCAGAGGCCGATGGCATGAAGCTCGGCAGGCTTCTTGAGGCAGACGATGCGTTCGACCTCCGGACGAAGCGCCTCGATCGCCTCCGGAGCAGCGACCGGTACCGCGAGAACGATGGCAGCGGGACGCTGAGCGCGAATCGACTCGATGGCAGCCCGAACGGTACCCCCGGTGGCGATTCCATCGTCGACGACGATGACGGTGCGATCCCGGAGCTCAGGACGCGGGAGACCATCCCGGAAAAGCTTCACCCGTTCCTCGACCTCGCGCTTCTTTCTCTGGATGGTCGCGGTGAGCTCCTCCGGAGAGATCCCCACGGCCTGCAGGACGTCGTCGTTGAGGCGGAGGTAACCTCCCTCTGCCACCGCCCCGGCCCCGAGCTCCTCGTGCCACGGTACGCCAACCTTCCTCACCACCCACACGTCCAGCGGAGCGTGCAGGCCCCGGGCAATCTCGTAACCGACCGGAACCCCGCCTCTTGGAAGTGCCAGGACGACGGGATGCTTGGCCGCGTAGCTCTGGAGCTCGACCGCCAGCTGCCGCCCTGCATCCTCACGATCTCGAAACCCATTCATGGCAAACCCGAGACATCGCTCAGCCGCAGCCGGCCGATCCGGGCCCGACGCGACTCATCAGCTGATTGGTCGACCGCT
>DATKKF010000047.1:0-18201 GCA_035543115.1 Myxococcaceae bacterium | reverse complement strand
GCCCGGCATCCGGGCCTGGCTCCGGCGGGCCACCATCTCTGCTTCCAGGTGGGAGCGGTCCGCGGCCGAGCGGGCATAGCTTCTCGCGACCTGCCGCAAGAGCCGCCCGTGCTCACCCACGTGGTGCACGAAGCTCGGTGCCTGGGGGTCGGTCATCGGGCGTCATTCCGTCCTGCGGATGTGATTCGCAGGAGGGGCCGAAATCTCACAGCCGAGGCGTCGGGCCCCCTGGGCAGGCATCCTGCCACCAGCGGCGCGGGGGCCCTCACCGCGGAGACCAGCGTGGTTCCGCTGTCAGGGCGCGGGCCGTGGGGCCGCGGACCCCAGGAACACGGGCATCTCCAGCTGCTTGCGCGCCTCGCGGCAGGCGGCGACCTGGAGGCTCCCGTAGGTCGCCGCCGCGGCTTCGACCAGCCCGAGGCCGATCGCGACCACTCCCGCCGTCTGGACGCCCCTCGAGAGATCGACCCAGCAGGATTGGCAGGCCTGGGTGCTCGCCCCGGCCACCCCCACCCCGAGGAACCCGGCTCCGAGGACACCGTCGACCACCGGAGCGGCGGCCGAGGTGGTGCATCCTCCTCCGCCCAGCTCGGAGCGGGACGGGGGACGGGTGGCCCAGAACGAGCACCCGCTGCTCGCGCCGGCCACCACGCAGAACGAGACCAGCACCGCGCCGCGAAGCCGGTCGAGCGAGCGGAGCCACGGCAAGAACGAGGGCGAGGGGAGCCGGCGCATGGAGGTTTCTCCTGTCGCCCCGGTCCAGGAGCACACCGCGTGCCGCAGGGGTGCCCCCTCTGGAGCACGCCGCCTCACCGGCCGAGATGCGCAACACCCTGCACGCGCCCGTGCGCGGATCTGCCCGGGGGCACGTGGAGCCGACGTCCTGGCCCCGAAAGAGCGCCGGAGCCCCGCGGCTGCTACTCGGCCTCGCCGGGCGGGTCCTCGCCTCTGGGGACCACCAGCCCGCGCGAGAGGCGCCGCAGCACCCGGAGCTTCTGGCGCTGCTTGTACCGGGCATGGGCGTTCTCGCCCCTCTCGTTCAGCTCGGAGGTCCGCACGTCGAGCATCTGGAACTCGACCAGCGTGAAGCCGATGCGGCCCTTGCGCTCGCGACGGTCCAGCTCGCGCGGGGGCAACCACTCGTCGAGCCGCAGCGGCACGTCGACCACGAAGTTCAGCACCCGGTAGCCGCTGCCGCTGAACTCGTTGCCACCTCCGCCCTCGCGGTCCTCGAAGTCCGGGTCGAGGTGCAGCTCGTGGGCGTGCGCCCGGAAATGCGGGAACTCGTGCAGCAGCGACTTGAAGGGGAGCAGCGTGTTCTCGGTCTGTCCCGGCACCAGGAAGTTGAAGGGGAACAGCCGCTGGGTCAGGAAGTAGAGGACCGGGATGATGTCCGCCCGCGTCGGGGTGACGATGCGGAAGCGGGTCTTGTCGTAGACCTGCGCCGCGACGTTCTCCTTCTTCGCCAGGAGCTTGGTGATGAGCGACTCGCGGGTCTTCACCGAGGGGCTGTAGTCGAGGATGGGCAGCCCCTTCTCCCGGGCCTCGGCGAGCACGCCGTTCACCTTTGCGGTCGCCATCCGCGAGAGGTCGGCCTCGGAGACCGCTAGACGGAAGAGGAGGTCCCGGCCCTCGATGTGCTGCACCACGTGCATGCACTTGAGAACGATGCAGGCGATGCGCCGGAACCGGTGCGGCTCCTTCACCCCCGAGGCGAAGAGGAAGAGGTCATGGACCTCCGCCGGCCGGGCGACCACGTCCGCCACCCGGTAGGAGAACGTGCGGCGCAGGTACTCCACCGCGTCGGAGAGCACCAGCCGGGCCCAGGCCTCGTCCTCGGGGTGCGTCAGATCCAGCCCGCACAGCCGAAGGAACCGGTCCACCTCGTCCCGGTTGCGGAAGTGCAACCGGCGCCAGTCGATGACCGAGCCACCCCGGAGGATGAGGCGGACACGCTCCAGCTCCTTCAGGCCCATCTCGGCCACGGAGCGGACCGGCAGGTCCGGAAGCTTCGGCTCGACGGGGAGGCGCATGGGCAGGCTTCGGCCGCGCGACCTGAGCACGCCTAGAACGTGAAGGGAAAGTCCACCGGCTCGCCCGGCTGGTATTTGTGCTTGGGGAAGTTCCAGGACTTCACCAGACCGGTGAGACAGGTGGCCATGTAGGAGGACCTGAACTGGTCGGTGACGGCGTTGACCGAGGCGGTCTTGCCCGAGGTCTGGATGACCCAGTGCATCACCAGCGTGCCGTGCAGGTTCGCATCCCGCGCCTTCTGCTCGTTCACGCAGCGCACGATCGATGGCTTGTTCGCCAGCACCACCGACATGATGTCGCCCTTGGGCAACCGCTCGGGGACCTCGGTGCTGGACGCGCCGGGCGCCGGCGGGATGTAGGCGTTCTTCTTGCCCCGGGACTCGTCGGACTTCGCCGAGCCACCACCGGTGCCGAAGACCTCGTCGAACAGGTCGTCCGCCTTGCTCTTGCCACCGCCGGAGCTCCTCGCCGGCTCGGCCGAGGCGACCTGGTCCTCGCCTCCCCCGCCCGCCTTGCTGCCGCCGCCGTGCGACCTCGAGCCGCGGGTGCCGCGGTGCGTTCCGCCGGTCTCGCCGGGGGGAACGGCTGGAGTGACCTTCGCCACGGGCGGCGCCACCGGCGGGGTCACCCCGGGCGTGGCGGCTGCGGGCGGGGGCGTCGGGCTCGCCGGCGGCTGGGCCTGGGCCGTCTTCGGCGGTTCCGGCGGAGGTGTCACGGTCTTCGGAGGCTCGGCGGGCGGCGGGGTCTGGCGCGCGGCGAGCTCGGCGGCCTTCTGACGCTGCAGCAAGGTCCAGCCCACTCCGCCCACTGCGGCGAGCACCACCGCCACCCCCACCCCGATGGCGATGAGGAGCCCCTTGTTTCCGCCCTGAGACCTCACCGGCCGGCTGGCGTAGGGGTACGCGGGGGTAAAGGTCGGCGGCCGCTCGACGGCGGTCACCGGCGTCGGCGACGCGGCACGCGAGGGCCGCCCGTTGATGCTCGCCGCGGGGACCTCCCCCGTGGGCGGCGGCACCTCGAGCAGTCCGCGCGGCGCGGCGACCGGCTCGGGAGCGGGCGGCTGAGCGTCGGGCTTGTTCAGCGCCTCGATCTCGTCCTTCACCAGGCTGGCCAGGGCGGCCGACGCGGACGGCCTCCAGCCACCGGCGTCCGGGACCGGCGTCGGCACCTCGGCCCGCACCGTGCGCATCACCCCGCCGGCGCTGAAGGCCGACTCGACGGGAACCGACATCACCGGCATCGGCCCGGACGTCGACGAGGCCGGCGAGAACACCGGCCGCTGCGGCCGCGGGGCGAGCCACGCCGCGAGCTCGGAGACCTCGGAGAGCGGCACCCAGTCCTCGAACCCCTGCCGCCAGGTGAGGCTGTCCGGGCCGATCTCCCCGCGATCCCAGTGATCCTTGATCGCGTCGGGGCTCAGCGGGCCGGTCTGCTTCTCGTCGATGGCGACGTACCAGTCGTGGGAGCGTGGCGGGCCGTCGCTGACCGGGGGCAGGTTCGCTTCGACCGGGGGCGGTTGCTCCTCCTGGGGTGGCTCGTCGGGGCGCTCGCCGAGCGCGCTTTCGAACGCGGCGCCGATCTCCGCGTCGTCCACGTCGCTGAAGATCGAGTTCTCACCGGTCGGCGCCTCGGGCCCCGGAGGCGGAGGCGGGGGCGCCGCCTCTTCCAGGCCCCGGAGCGCGGCCTCGGCCTCGGCGCCGGGGTCCTGGGAGCGGCGGACCACGATGACGTACCCGCACTTCTTGCAACGGACCTTGACCCCGTTCGCCCCGACCTTGTCGTCGGAGATCATGTACTGGGCCCGGCAGCTGTCGCAGACGAAGCGCATGGAACTCTGGGGGGTTGCCAGCCAACGAGCGTAGAGGTCGGCCCCCGGCGGGGTCAAGGAACGCCCGAGGGGGCGTCGGAGATCTACTTCCGCGTGGGCACCTCGACGTTGGTGGCCACCGCGAGTCGCAGCGCGGCGAGGTCCTCCGACACCGCGAAGGTCATCAGCTCGCGGATCTTCACCTTGCCCGCGACGCGGTAGCTGGAGCCCGTTTCACCCTGGACGAGCTTCTTCACCGCCTCCAGGTCCCCGGCGGTGAACAGCGCACAGCGGACCCCGGTCAGCTCTGCCCCCTCCAGGTATTCCCGGACCGGGTCCGCCTCGTTCCGGCGGAGCACCTCCGGGACCAGCCGGGCCAGCGCGGCGCGGAAGGGCTCGGTCATCACCGACTCGAGCGCACCGCGCTCGGCCTCGATCGCCGGGGTCGGAGCGGTCCAGCGCATCTGGAAGCCGGCGAGCAGCACCGCGCCCTGGAACACCGCCTGGAGCCGCTCGGGGGAGAACCGCGAGGAGAAGATGAGCTCGGGCCGGAGCAGCGCGAGCATGCGCCCGAGCTGCGCGTGCGTGTCCTTCGCCTGGGGGTCGCCGAAGAACTTCCCGCCGACCTTCAGGCACACCGGCTGGGAGTGGATGATCTCCACCCCGAGGAGCGGGTCCGGTGCGGGCTCCATCGAGCGTTTGGCGAGCTTGTCGCGCGTGGCCATCAGGAAGGGCGAGAAGAGCTCCACCGCCTCGAGCCCCAGGAGGCGTGCCACGGCCCGGTAGTGGTGAATCTGGTACTCCTGCGCCGTCCCGACGTCGATCCGGTGCTTCTTCGGGATCAGCTGCGCCTGGGCGAGCGGCACCGCGGAGAGCTGGCCGGCGCCCTGGAAGAGGACTCCCATCAGCTCGGCGAACGGCGTCCGCACCTTCGGGTGGAGGAGGTGCTGGGCCCAGAGCCGGTCGTTCAGCGTGGCCCGCGGGGTCTCGCGTTTCTTCGCGTAGGGCCCGAGCTTGGAGATGATCTCCTTCTCCGCCGGGCCAGGGTCCCCGAGCAACCCGGCGACGACCTGGGCCGCGAGCCACGCCCCGTCGTAGTCCTTGCGGCGCGCGGCGAGCTCGGCCAGCTGGCTCGCGATCTTCTTCGGGTTCTGGGTGTGGGCCAGCGCACGCCGGAGCGCCTGAACCGCGGGCTCCTCGTTGCCCGACGACTGGAGGAGGAGATCGGCGTAGGTCTCCTGCACCGTGGCGTCGTCGGGGAGGCCCGCCGCAGCCACCTTGTAGGCCATCAGTGCGCTCTCCGGCTGCTTCAGGATCTGCAGATAGAGGTCGCCCAGGGTCCGCCACAGCGCCATGCGTGCCGGCTCGGTCTCGTCGGTCTTCGGGAGCCGCTGGATCATCCGGGCATAGTTCTCCTCCAGCTGCTTCCACTCCTTGGCCGCTCCGAGCATCGCCTCGATGCTGCTGAAGGCCTCGATGAACAGAGGGTCCAGGTCGAGCGCGGCGTTGAACGCTTCCACCGCCCGCCCGGTGTCGCGCAGCTCGTCGCGGAGGCTCTCGCCCAGTGCGAACCACACCCGCTTGGCGCGCTGTGCGTCGGCCTGGAGCTCCGTCTGACCGAGCATGGTCTCGAGGATCTCGGCGGCCTTCCCCGGCTGGCGCGTCTCCCGGTACAGCACATAGAGCGCGTCCATCACCTCCAGGCTCTGGGGATGGATGCGCAGCGCCTGGGCGAAGGCGTCGATCGCGGTGTGCAGGTCCTTGAGCCGGTCCCGCGCGAGCTGGCCCAGCTCCAGCGCCGCCTCGGCCTTCGGATCGCCCTCCAGCACGCCGACCAGCGCCTGCCGGTACTCGGCCGAGCGGTCCCACCGCCCCGCCCCGTCGGCGAGCTGGATCAGCGCCCGGAGGCTCGGCTCGTGGCCGGGATCGATGGCCAGTGCCTTCTCGAAGTGGTTCTGCGCGCGGTCGTGCTGCTTGAGCGCGATGTGCACCTCGCCGATCTGCCAGTACAGCTCGACGATCTCGAGGTCGGTCAGGTCCTCGCGGTGATGGATGAGGATGGTCTGGAAGACCTTGAGCGCCTGGTCGTGCCGGCCGGTCTGGACCAGGAGGTTGCCGTAACCCTCCAGCGCCGGCAGATAGGTGGCGTCGAGCTGGTAGGCCTCCTCGTAGGCGGCGAGCGCGCGGTCCCTTCGCCCCAGCTTCTCCTGCACGTAGCCCATCCGGTAGACCTGCCGGCAGAGGTCCTTGCCGACCGCGTCGTCCTGCTCGGTGGCCAGCCGGCCCTTGAGGTTGCGGATGACCACGTCGAGCATCAGCTCCGCGGGTTCCCAGCGCTCACGGGCGATGTAGAGGTCGGAGAGGGGCAGCGCGGCGTCGGCCAGCTCGGGGTCGAGCTTGATCGCCTCCTCGTACCAGTGCATCGCCGATTCGGCGTCCTCGCGGCGCTCGCTGTGGTAGCGGGCGATGGCCAGGTAGGCGCGGGCCTTGGCCGAAGCCTCGGGGGTGGCCTGGGCCTCGGCGACCAGCATCTGCTCGTAGCTGTCCCAGTCCTGCTCGATCTCGTAGATGCCGCGGAGCGCCTGGAGCGAGGGCAGGTACTCGGGGTCGACCCGCAGCGCCTCGCCGTAGCAGGCCTTGGCCGAGGACACGTCCTGCAGCATGTCCTCGTTGATCTTCCCCATCCGGTGCAGCACCTCGACCGCGCGCGGGTCGCGTCCGAGCGCCTCGGCCTCCTGGTGCAGCATCTCCAGGGCGAAGGGCCAGTTGCCGCTCCGCTCGTACAGCGTGCCCAGGGCGTGCAGCGCTGGGGTGTGGCCGGGGAAGACACCCAGCGCCGCCTGGAACGCGTCGGCCGCCTTGTCGGTCTGGTGCAGGTGCGTCCTCAGCACCTCGCCGGCCTCGACCATGAGATCCGCCTGCTCCTCGGCCTCGGTGGCGAGCTGGATGTGGCGCTCGAGCACCCCCACCAGGTCCTCCCACCGGCCCTGCGCGCGGCGCAGCCGCTCCAGCCCCTTGATGGCCTGGAGGTTGGTCGGGTCGAGCGCCAGCACGCCGTCGATGCAGGCATCGGCGTTGGCCGCGTTCTGGTACCGGTCCTCCCAGATGGCGGCGGAGTGGAAGAGGATCTTCACCTTCTCCCGGTAGTCCTCGGTGAGCTCCAGCTGCCGCTCGTAGATGGCGAGCAGGTCCGCCGGGCGGTCCAGCCGGGTGTAGAGCCGCTCCAGCGCGGTGAGGGCCTCGGCGTTCCTCGGGTCGAGCGCCAGGGCCTCGCGGTACGCCTCGACCGCGGCCTCCTCGTCGCCGATCTCCCGCTCCTGGACCTCGGCGACGCCGACCTGCATCCGCGCCCGCTCCTCGGAGGTGTCGAGGAGATCCCGGGTCCGGGCGAGCGTGGCGGCGAGGTCGCCCCACATGTGCTGGTCGCGGTAGAGCCTGGCCAGCTCGCCGAGCGTCTCCACGTCGGGCTCGAGCTCCAGCGCGCGGATGAGGGCGTTGGCCGCCTCCTCCGGGTCCTTCAGCCGCTCGAGGTGGATCCGAGAGACCTCCCGGAGGATGACCTTCCGGGCCTCGAGGGAGGGCGCAGCCTCGATCTTCTGCTCTAGTGAGACGATGAGCTCGCGGTCCCGGCCGCGGCGCCCGAACATCTGGGCCATCGCGTCGAGCGCCGAGGCGTTGGTGGGGTCGAACTCGAGGATCTTCCGGAGCGCGGCCTCGGCCTCGCCAGGGTCGTCGAGGTTCCGGTCCTGCACCCGGGCGAGCACGAGGTACAGCCGCTCGGCCAGGGGGCCCTTGGGGAGCTCGTCCGCCACCTGCTCGTAGACCGCCGCCAGCTCCTCGTACGAGCCGGTCTCCTGCGCCAGGCGCTCCACGTCCTCGCGGAGCGAGTCGTCCGAGGCGTCGAGCTGGAGCGCCCGGCAGAGCGCGAGGAAGGCGCCGTCCTTCTGCCCGAGCTTCTGCTCGCGGATCCGCCCCAGCTCGCGGAGCGCCTTGATCTTGTCCTCGTCGGTGACGAGGTTCGGAAGGTAGCGGTCCACAGCCTGGGCGTAGGCCCGCCAGTCACCGGCATCGGACCGGAGCGACAGCACCCGCTCGTAGGCGTTGCGGTTCGCCGGGTCGAACTCCAGGACCCGCTCGAGGATGGGGGCCGCCAGCTCGGGCTTGTTGGCCTGGCCAATCCACAGCTCGGCGATCTCGCACAGCGCGGCGATGACCCCGTCCTTCTCCTCCAGCTGCTGCCAGACCTCGGCCTTCAGCTCCAGCGTGCGGACCGCATCCCCGAAGGCGCGGAGCCCGAGGAACAGCTTCCCCACCCGGTCCAGGTCGGCGACGGTGTGCGGCTCGATCTCCAGCGAGCGGCGGGCGGCGTCCAGCGCCTCCTCGCGCCGGCCCATCTCCCCCAGCACCTCGGCCAGCCGGATGCGGAGCCCCTTCACCCCCTCCGGCGCCTCCTGGAGGGGGATGAGCCGCCGCAGCACCGCCACCAGCTCCTCCCGCCGGCCGAGCTGCTCGTCGATGTCGCGCAACGTCTCCAGCGCGTTCCGGTTGCGGGCGTCGCGCTCCAGCGCGGTGCGCAGCGGGGCGATGGCCTCCTCGGCCCGGCCGAGCTGCCGGTAGAGCACCACACCCAGCTTCTCGTTGAGCCGCACCAGCTCCCGGGGCTCGGCGACCTGGGGAATCTTCCCCGCGAGCAGCGCGCGCAGGTCCTCCCAGCGGCCGGCCTTCTCCAGCGCCTGCTCCAGCGCCCCGAACGCCTGGTCCGACTTGGGGTTCTTCTTGAACAGCTCGCTGTACAGCTCGATGGAGGCCTCGAGGTCCGCCAGGCCCTCGGCGGAGACCTTCACCATCTTGGCGAGGATGCGCTCGCGCTCGGGGCCCGAGGTCAGGTCGCGCTGGATGCGCAGGACGTTGAACAGGCGGTCCGGCGTTCCGCTGCGCTCGTAGATGGACTCCAGCAGCCGGGCGGCGGGGAGGTGGGTCTTGTCGATGGCCAGGAGCCGCTCGAAGGCCTCCGCGGCCCGGACCTCGTCCTCCAGCTCGTCCTGGGCCACCTGTCCAAGGCGGAAGAGGATCTGCACCCGCTCGTTGCCGTCGGGGGTGAGCTTCTCCAGCTCGTCCAGGCTCTGGACCAGCCGGTCGCTCCGCCCGGCCTGGCCATAGAGCCGGGCCAGCGCGGTCAGCCCCGGGAGCGAGGTGGCGGCGTCGAGCTCCCGGGCACGCTCCAGGACCTCGATGGCCCGCGCCGGGTTTGCGAGGTGTTGCTCGTACAGCCCGCCCAGCTCGAGGAGCACCGCCGCGGCATCCCTCGTCTCGGCGATGCGGGGTAGCTCCTCCTCGTAGAGCTGGGCCAGCGCCTCGTGGGTCCGCGCCGCGTCGGCGGCCTTGCCCAGCCGGGCGCGGAGGGCGGGGTCGTTGGGATCTTCCTGGAACGCACGGGACAGCGCGCCGAACAGACCGGCAGGGTCCCGCGCCGCCTCTCGCAGGCCGGCGAGCTCCACCAGCAGCTGCTTCCGCTCGAACGGGTCCGGCGAGGCGCCGACGCGCAGCTCGAGCAGCTGCGCCAGCTTCGCCTGCTCTCCGGTGATGCGGTAAGCGCCGAGCAGCACGTCGACCATCGGCTTGTTCTGGGGCTCGCGCTGCGCCCAGGCCTCGAGCCGGGCCAGCGCCCCGGGGTGCTTGGGCTGGGCGGCGAGCACCTTCCCGTACAGCTCGAGGGCGCCGTACTTGTCGAGCAGCCGCGTCTCGCGAACCACCGCCAGCCGGGTCCTGAGGTCGAGGTCGAGGTCGCCGCCGGGGAGCGCCAGCCGCCGGCCGATGAGGTCCGCCAGCTCCGGCCAGCGCTCCTGTTTCTCGCAGAGCGCGTCGAGGCGTGCCAGGGCCTGGGCGTCGTCGGGCTTCAGCTCCAGCAGTCGGCGGAGCGTGGCCATGGCGCCGACGGTGTCGTGGAGCGCCGAATCTTGAAGGGCGGCGATCTGGAAGAGCAGCGCGGCGCGGACCGCGGGCTCCTCGCTGATCGACAGCTGGCGCTTGTAGATCTCCAGGAGCTCCGGGGCGCGGCCGGCGGCCTGGTAGAGCTGAACCAGGCAGCCCATCGCCTCGCCGTCGGAGGGCACCACCTCCAGCACGCGCCGCCAGGCGTCGATGGCCTCGGCCCGGTGCCCGAGCTTCTCCTGCGCCCTTGCCAGCGCGCGGAGGATGGCCACCCGCGCGGTGTCCTCCGAGGCACGGGGAAGGATCTCCTCGAGCAGCTCGGCCAGCTCCTCGCCGCCGTGGGTCGCGCGCTCCGAGAGCGTGACGGTCAAGGTCAGCGAGGCCTCCTCGTCGGGCAGCTCGCGCAGCGCCCGGCTCGCCGAGACGAAGGCGAGGTCGGCGTTCTGCATCGGCCCGGCGTACAGCTTGGCCACCTTCCGCAAGAGCGCGGCGCGCTCCTCGGCCACCGGCTCGGTCGAGGCGCGCGACTCGAGCATCTGCACCAGCCGCAGGTGGTCCCCACCCGAGGTGAAGATGGGCTCCAGCGCCTCGGCAGCCTCGCCACGGAGCGGGCTGTCCGAGCGGGCCATCTCCTCGAGCGCGCCGATGGCGCCGGCATGGCCCTGCTTCCGCCGGAGCACGTCCTCGAAGATGTCGAGCCCGCCCCGCGGGTCGCGGAGCCGCGCCAGGCGGAGCCGCCCGAGGCGGACCATCAGGTCGTACATCTCCTCGTGGCGGCCGGTGGAGTCGGCGAGCTGGATCTCCCGCACGATCAGCGATGCCAGCTCGGGCCAGCGCTCGCTCTCGGTGAGTACCTTGCCCAGGAACTTGATCGCGTCCTCGTCGTCCGGCTTGCGGGCGAGAACCTCCCCGTAGCACTGGGCCGCCAGCTGCTTGTCGGAGAGGGTTTCCTCGGCCAGGGTGCCCAGGCGGAAGAGCAGATCGATCTGCTTCGGCGGCGACGGCTCGGCCATCACCATCCGCTTCATGACCGAGGCGAGCTCGCGGGCGTCACCGGAGCGGGTGTGGATGCGGGCCAGCGCCTCCAGCACCGCCATGTTCCTCGGCTCGCGCCGGGCGAGCTCCTCGTAGGCGCGAATGGCGAGATCCGTCCGCTCGAGCCGCTCGGACCAGAGCACCGCCAGCCGCCGCCACAGCTCGGTGGAGGTGGCGTTGGTCACGCCGCGCTCGAGCTGGTCCTGGTAGGCCGCGGCCAGCTCCTCGAAGGAGCCGGTCTCGGCAGCGAGCCGCTCCAGCTGCTCGCGGGCCTCCGGGCTCTCGGGCACCTCGCCGAAGGCGCGCGCCCGGGCGGCGAAGGCCAGGTCTTTTTGCCCCAGGGTCTCGCGGAGGTTGGAGATCTCCTCGAGGAGCGGAAGCCGGTCCTGAGGCGAGGCCCCGGCGAGTCGGATCTCCAGCACCTCCACCAGGTGCCGGACGTCGTTCAGGCTCCGGTAGACGGGCTCGAGGAGGCGCGCCGCGTCCGGACGGACGTCCGGGAGCTCCATCAGACGCTCCAGGCCGCCGACGGCGTTGGAGTCGGTGGCGGCGACCGCGAGGAGCCGCGCGTAGCCTTCGACCGCGGCGGGGAGCGCCTTCTCCCGCTCGAGCAGCTGGGCGCGCGACAACAGATAGGTCTTCTGCGCCTCGCCGGTGGTCCAGGCGGCGAGCTGGGCCAGCACGTCGGCCTGCTCCTCGAAGCGCTTGCCGCGTGCGTAGAGTCGATCGAGCGCCTCGAGCCCGTCAGCCCCGCGGCGCAGCGCCAGGGCCTCCTTGTAGGCGTCGATGGCCCGGGCGTCGTCTAGCGCCGCCTCCAGCGCCTCACCGGCCTTGAGCAGCAAGGCCCGGCGCTCCTGGGGGTCGGAGGCCAGCTGGGCCTTGCGCAGGGTCACGTCCGAGAATTGCTTGGCGTTCTTGGTCTGCTCGAAGAGCTTCCCCAGGGCATCGAGCGCCTGGCGATCCTGCGGCGCCTCGACCAGGAGTGCCTGCCAGTCCTTGATCGACTCCTCGCTCTGGGCGAGGTGCTCGCGAAGCTCGGCGGCGCGGCGAAGCCAGGACACCTTGTCGGGGTCCGACCCGCGGGTCTCGGCGGCCACTGTCTCGTAAACCGAGGCCAGCTCCTCGTAACTTCCGGAAATCCGGGCCAGGCGCTCGAGGTCGGCCTTGGCCCCGGCGCGATCCACGTTCTGGGCGAAGGCCTGGCCCGCGGAGGCGAACGCCCGCTGTGGCTGGCCCATGTCGCGCTCCTGGATGGAGCGGACCTCCTGCGTCAGGCGGATCTTCTCGTCGGTGAGCGCGTCGCCCATCCGCGCTTCCCGGATCGCGACCCGGCGCGCGTGCTGCCCCGAGCGGGCGAGGACCGGGTCCAGCGTGTCCAGGGCACTGCGGCTCTCCGGCTCGTGCGAGCGGGCCCAGGCGTCGAGCAGGTCCAGGGTGGGCGTGTGGCCCGGGTCCTCGGAGAGCACCTGGCCCAGCAGCTGGAGCGCGCCGCCGAAGTCCTGGAGCTTCTCCCGGCGGAGCTGGGCGAGGCGGAAGGTCGCCTCTCGCCCCTGCGGGCTCTGCCCTTCCTGGGCCCGTCGGAGCTCGAGCGCGAAGGCCAGGCTCTCGAACTTGCCGAGCGCGGTGTAGAGCCGGTCGAGCGCGGAGACGGCCTCGCGGTTCAGCGGGTCGGCCTCGGAGACCCGGCGCCAGGCGGCGGCGGCGCCCTCGCGGTCCTCCAGCTTCCCTTCCCGGAGGAGCGCCATCTCGCGCCAGAGCGCCAGCCGCTCGGCGGGGTCCGGCACCCCTGTGGCCAGCGTGTCCAGGACCGAGACCAGGCGCCGCCAGTCGTCGGTGGCGCGGAGCAGCCGCTGCAGCGCCCGGAGCGCATCGACGTTGCCAGGCTCGATCACCAGCACCGACTCGAGCTGGGCGATTGCCCCTCGACGGTCGTCGAGCTTCTTCTCCTGCACGTCGGCCAGCTCGCGGTGGAGGGCGACCCGGGCCGGCGAGTCGAGGTCGACGCGGCCCACCAGCTCCTTGAGCACGTTGGCGAAGCCGTCCATCGCATCGGCGTCCTCGGCGGCACGGCGCGCGGCGGTGCGGAGGTTCGGGTCAGCGGGGGACAGGCGCAGCGCGCGGGAGAGCGCGGCAAAGGCCAGCTCGGGCTGGCGCAGGTGGTGGAGGTGGACGTGCGCCGCCTGCTGGAGCGCGAGCACCCGCTCCAGCTGGTCCTGCGTCATCTCGGCGACGAGGTCGAGCGCGGCAACGAGCTTCCGGTGCTCCTTGACCGCCTCGTAGGCGGGGATGAGGGCGCGCGCCGCCTCGGCCCGCACCGAGTCGTCCTTCAGCAGCGCTTCCAGCGCCGCGAGGGCCTCGGCGTCATTCGGCTTCTTGTGCAGGACGGCGGAGTACGCCTTGACGGAATCGGCACCGGTCCCCAAACGCGCGGCCTCCCAGCCAGGAGCCGAACCCGCTCCGGCCCAGCCGCGGAAGCGTACCAAAATCGCAGGGTTCCGGGCCCTTCTGGAGGGGTGGGGCGGTGTGGGCCTGGCGGTTCCTGAGGTGGGGGCTCACCCGAGGGCGGCAAGGACGCCGGCCACGACCCGGTCGCACCGCGGCGCCTCGAACGGGTACAGCTCGGCAATGGACGCCCCGGTGCGCTCCTCGAGTGCGGTGCGGAGCATGGCCTTGGCCCGGGAGAGCCGCTGCTTCACGTTGTCGGCGGTGAGGCCGAGCACCTCGGCGACCTCGGAGGTGGAGAGCTGCTGGACCTCCCGGAGGACGAGCACCGAGCGGTGAGACTCCGGCAGTCCGTCGACCAGCTGCTCGAGCAGGTGGTTCAGCTGGGCGCGGGTGAGGCGCTCCTCGGGGGTGGCGTCGGTGCCGTGCATGGAGGCCTCCCCCTCGAGCGCCTCGGGCGCTGCCCGGGGCCAGCGCCGGTCCCGACGGAGCCGCTGGAGCGCCTCGTTGATGCCGATCCGGAGCAGCCAGGTGGAGAAGCGGGCGCCCTGCGCGAACTGCTGCAGTCGGGTGAAGGCCAGGACGTAGGCCTGCTGCATCACCTCTTCGACCTCGTCCTCGTCGGAGACGATGGAGCGAACGGCACGGTACAGCCGGGCGTTGTTCCGCCGCATCAGCAGCTCGAAGGCCTGGACGTCGCCTCCCAGGACCCGGTCGACCAGGGCCTCGTCGGAGGCGCCCGGGTCCGGGGTGGGTGGCGGGAGCGGAACGATCGACATGGCGTCGCACACGATGGATGCACCGCCCGTCGCCCGGTGACAACGGACGGCGGGTGAGGGGTCCCCCTGTCACCTCCGTTCCGTTCGGTCATCCACTCAGGCGAGACGGCCGCGGTTCGGGGCCACCACCGGAGAGACAGGCATGACCATCGCACTGGTGCTGTTCGCGCTCGCCGCGCTGGGGGGGGTCTACATGGCGGCGGTCCGCCTGCGCGGCGCCGAGCGCCCCCCCACGGCCATCGCGCTGGTGCACGGGGCTGCGGCCGTGGCCGGGCTCACCGCGCTCATCGTCGCGGTGGTGACGGGGGGCTCGGCACCGGGCCTGGCGAGGACTGCCCTCATCGTCTTCGTCGTCGCGGCCGCGGGCGGGTTCTTCCTCTTCACCCAGCACGTGCAGAAGAGGGCGCTGCCCATCCCGGGGGTGGTGATCCACGGCCTGGTGGCGGTCATCGGATTCGCCCTCCTGGTGGCAGCGGTGACGCACGCCGCATGAGGCGCGGGCTGCGCGTCGGGGGGCATCCCCTGCATGCGGCGCTGAGCGATCTTCCGATGGTCTTGCTCCTGCTCTGGGTGGCGCTCGATGGAACGGCGCTGGTGCTGGGCTCTCCCCTCCTCTGGACGCTCGGGCGCTGGGCGCTCGTCGGCGGCACGGCGGCGGCGGTGCTCGCCGCGTCGGCGGGGTTCATGGACTACCTGGCGCTCGGAGAGTCGGCGCCCCGCGCGCTCCGGACGGCCACCGCCCACCTCGCGGTCATGCTCTCGGTGACCTTCCTCGCGGCGCTGGATCTCGTCTTCCGGAGCGCCGCGCCACCGACGGGCGCCGGGCGAGTGCTTCACGTCGCCGCGCTGGTGCTCGTCGCGGCCGGGCTCGGCGCCGGCGGCTGGCTCGGGGGGCATCTGGTGTTCCACCACCGGGTGGGCGTCGACGACCGCGCCGGGGACCCTGGCCCGGTCAGCGACCGGTGAGGTGAATCCGCGGTGAGGCATCGCCCGCGTCTGGTGGGATCAACGCAGCAGGAGCCCACCCTCGGCGAGCTCCAGCATCTTCTCGGTGCACTGGGCCGCCAGGGCGTGGTCGTGCGTCACCAACAGCAGCGCCCCGGGGTACGCGGCCAGGGCTGCGCCGAGGCGCTCGACGGTGGGGAGATCCAGGTGATTGGTCGGCTCGTCGAGCACCACCGCCCACGGCCGCCGGGCGAGCCCCTCGGCGAGCAGCAGCTTCTGGACTTCCCCGGCCGAGGGGGCGGTGGAGGCGAGGAGCCGGTCCGGATCCGTGCCGAGCGCGGCGACCAGAGAGAGCGTATGGCCCCGCGCCTTGGCCGGCAGGGCGCGCACCCGGTCGAGGACCGAGACCCCCTCGTCCGCGTCGACCTCCTGCCCGAGGAAGAAGACCTGCCCCGCGCTCGCCGGGTTCGCTTCCAGCAGACGCCCGAGCAACGTCGTCTTTCCCGCCCCGTTCGGACCGGCGAGGCGGATCCGGTCCTCCCGCTGGAGGACGAGGTGCAGATCGCGGGCGAGCACCCGCCCGCCGGCACGAAGCTCCGGCACGTCGAGGGTGAGCACCAGCGGCCGGGGTGAGGGGCTGTCGCCGAGGAAGACCGAGCGCCCCAGCTCCACCGCGACCGGGGCCTCCGGCACCGCGGCCGACGCCCGCTCCGCCGCCGTCCGAAGCCGCCGGACGTCTCCCCCCAGCCGCGCCTCGGCCCAGGCGCGCCGCGTCTGGGCGCCGATGCTCCGAGCGTCTCGGTCCCTCGGGTCTCGTCTGCTGCCCGCGAGCGACCGCTCGGCCGCCTCCCGCGTCGAGCGCGCCTCGGCCAGCGCCCGCCTGGCCTGGCGCTCCCGGGCGCGCGCCCCCTCGCGCAGGGCACGCGCGCGTGCCTGCTCCGCGTCCCAGATCTCCCTCGCCTCCCCGTAATGCCCGGAGGTCAACGTGAGCTGCCCGTGCCGGAGCCGGGCGGTGCGTTCGGTGAGCTCCTCGAGGAGCCCCCGGTCGTGTGAGACCAGAAGCCCCACGCCGCGGAACCGGCGCAGCGCCGCGAGCACCAGGGCGCGCCCCCCCGCGTCGAGGTGGTTGGTCGGTTCGTCGAGCAGCAGCACCCGCGGCTCGCGGGCCAGTGCTGCGGCGATCTGCCACCGACGCCGCTCCCCGGGTGACAGGGTGCTCCAGCGTTCGAGGTCGGCCGCGTCGAGCGCGAGCTCGCCGCGGAGCTGCCACGTCGGGCCATCGCCCCGCTCGGCGAGCGCGCGCACGTCTTCCCCGGGGACCTCGACGTCCTGGCGGCAGAGGACCACCGCGGCCCGGTCGGGCTCGGTGCGGATCCGTCCCTGCCCCGGCCGGAGCTCACCGGCGACGAGCCGGAGCAGGGTGCTCTTCCCTGCCCCGTTCTCGCCGACCAGCCCGGTCCATCGCGCGGGGAACACCGCGCTCACGGCGTCGAGCACGGGAAAGGCGTCATGGTGGGCGAACGTCACCCCTTCGAGTCGAATGCTGGGCACAGCGCGCTCCCTGGATCGAGGACACGGTCCACCCCGGGCGCGTGGGCGCTCACCAGGGCGTCGGCTTCGGACTCAGGCGTGCGTGGTCATGGAGCGCCGCCGGAACGGCGCGGCCGGCTGGATACCAGCCTCGGGGCGGGGCGACAACTCCCGGGGGCGTGACGCAGCTCCACCAGGGCGTCCAGACCTCGGTCATGCTCGCCGAGGCGATGGTGAAGGCGCACAAGCGATTCGAGCTCGCCTTCACCCCGACGGCGACGCACGCCTGGGCCTCGCGCGAGGACGACGCGCTCTCCCTGTACCGGCGGCTGGTGGACTTCTTCGAGCGGTGGATCCCGCCCGGGCCAAGGGACGCACCGACGCCTCGATCCGACGGCGGTGGCTAGCGCTTCCGGAGCCGCTTCCGGTTCGCCGCGCTCCGGCGCGAGGCACGGAGGCGGGCCGTCCTCGAGGTCGGCTATGCGTGCTCCGAGGCGCTGGCCTCTCCGGGGGAATCGTCCGCCGGCTGCACGTGCTCGGTCGCCACACCGCCCACCCCCTCGTGGTCGGGCGGCTCGGGCATGGGCTCCGGTGGTGGCGCGGGCGGAAGCGCCTCGAGCCGATCGGCCTCGGCGTCCTCGCCAGCCCGGCGGAACAGGCGAATGGCCTCGTTCCGGTTGCCGATCTCCTCTGCGAGGCGCGCGCCCTTGCCGAATTGACCGGCCTTCTCCAGCAACGGGAACGCCTTGTCCTTCCGCCCGGCAGCCTCCCACGCCCCGGCGGCGTCCGCCGGGCGCTCGAGCAGCTCGAGCCACCGTGCCCGCGCCATCGACTTGGCCTCCTCGGTCGCCCGCTGCAGCTCGCGCTCACCGAGCGCCTTGGACTCGGCGTTCAGCCCCAGCTGCTGCATGAAGCGGAAGGCCTTCGGCGGCGGAAGCGGCTCGAGCAGCTTCACCGCCTGCTCGCGACGGCGGGCCTGCACCAGCAGCAGCGCCGCGCCGAGCCGGTCACCGCGCTCCACCAACCGGTCCACCTCCAGCGTCCGCACCCGGTCGACCGACGCCATGTCGCGCGCCCGCTCGTAGGCCTTCCGCGCGGCGCTCAGCTTCCCGGCGCGCTCCCAGGCGAGCCCCGCCTGGTCGAACTGCCGGGCCCGCTCGTAGAGCTTGGCCACCTCGTCGAAGCGCCCGGACTTCACCTGCAGCTCCATCAGGAGCTCCCAGCCCTCCGACTTCTCGAGGATGGTCTGGGCCTCGCCTGGCGGAAGCTGCGTCGCCAGCCGCCGCCCCAGCTCCAGGTCCTTGGCCGCGAGCGCCGCCCGGAGCGCCGAGCGCAGGTCACCCCCGGCCTCGAACAGCCGCGCGGCGTCGGCGAAGGAGCCGTGCTTGTCGTGGAGCCGGGCCGCGTCGCGCGTCCGTCCGCGTGACTCGAGGAACTCTGCCTGGCCCTTCCAGTCCCCGGCGAGCTCGGGCGGAACCTCCAGGGGTGCACCCCGGGGCACACCGGTCACTCGTTCGACCCGGGGGACCCGCTCGGGACGTCCGGGTCGTTCGCGCCGCTCGCCGCGCTCGGGACGCTCGCGGCCACCCCGGCGTGCGCCGGCGCCTCGCTCGACCGGTGGCGGCTCGGAGGCCGCTGGGCCCGCCAGGACCCGGAGCTCGTCCGCACCGGGGCGCCGGCCCGCGGCCGCGAAGGCCG
>DATKKF010000046.1:0-8196 GCA_035543115.1 Myxococcaceae bacterium | reverse complement strand
GGCCTGCGGCCTGGGCGGTCGAGCCCGGGCGAGCTTCGCTGGCCGGACGTGCGGAGTGCGCTCCGTGCGGTCGGTGTGGCGGCGCGGCGCGGTGTGATGGGACGGCGCGGCCAGGGCGACGGTGCGGGGGCGTCCCCTGGTGCTCCCGCCCGGCGGCGGCGCGGGCGAGCTCGGCCTTGAAGATCTCGCTCTCGCGCGGTACCTCGGCCCTGGGCAGCTCGGTGCGGGTGAGCCGTTCCACCTCGAGGAGCAGCCCCGCCTCCTCGGGGGAGCAGAACGTCGAGGCGCGGCCCGCGGCACCGGCACGCGCGGTCCGCCCCACGCGGTGCACGTAATCCTCCGGCACGTGGGGGAGATCGAAGACGATCACGTGACCGATGTCGGTCACGTCGATGCCCCGGGCGGCGATGTCGGTCGCAACCAGCACCCGGTAGAAGCCATCCTTGAACCCGTCCAGCGCCTGGCGGCGCTGCCCCTGCGAGCGGTCGGCGTGGATGCGCGCCACCTTGTGGCCGGCCCGCTGCACGCCCTTGAAGACCCGATCCGCGCGGCGCTTGGTCCGGGTGAAGACCAGGGTCGAGAGCGAGTCCTCGGAGAGCAGGGCGAGCAGCAGCGGCAGCTTCTCCTCCTGATCGCACAGGAACACGCGCTGCTCGGCGCGCTCCGCGGTCGTGCCGCTGCGCGACACTTCGACGAGGACCGGGTCGCGGAGGTGGGATCGAGCGAACTCTCCCACCTCGCCGGCGGTGGTGGCGGAGAAGAGAAGCGTCTGGCGCACCTTCGGGAGCTTCTGGAGGATGCGGGTGAGCTGGGGCTTGAAGCCCATGTCGAGCATCCGGTCGGCCTCGTCGAGTACCAGCACCTCGATCCGCTCCAGGCGCGCATGGCCCTGCGAGAGGTGGTCCACCAGGCGGCCGGGGGTGGCGACGATGACCTCGTGCCCGTCCCGGAGCGCCTGCTCCTGGGCGCCCATCCCTACGCCCCCGATCACCACGGCGCCGCGGACGTGGCGTCCCCGGCCGAAGCGCACGAGCTCGTCGCCTATCTGCAGCGCCAGCTCGCGGGTGGGTGCCAGCACCAGTGCCCGCGTCCCGCCCTTGCCCGAGAGCCGCTCGAGGATGGGAAGCAGGAATGCGGCAGTCTTCCCGGTTCCGGTGGCGGCGATGCCGATGACGTCGCGTCCCTCCAGCGCCGGCGGGATGGCGCGGGCCTGGATGGGGGTCGGGTGCTCGAACCCGGCGCGTTCGAGCGAGCGCAGAGACAGGTCGGAGAGCTTCAGGTCGGCGAAGGTGGTCACGGGCTCCTGGCTCGGCGGCGATGGGAATCCACGCGAGGGGCGGGTTTGTATCCCGTCCCACGCCGGATTGCACGTCGGGATCGACGGAATCGGGGCCGGTGGAGGCCGGCGCGAGGCTCTCGGGACGCCCGGGGATCCTCGCGGACCGGGGGTTCGTGCGCCGGGGCGCCCCTCCCCAGGGATGAGCGCCGCCCCACCCGCCTCGCCGCGGCGCCCATGACTGCCCCGTGACGGCTGGAGCGCTGGATTGAGGCCATGCGCGCGCTGCTGGTGCAGGGGAAGTCGCCCCCGGCGTACTGGAGCTTCGGGCACAGCCTGCCCTTCATCGGCAAGGACGCGACCCACCCCCCGCTCGGCCTCGCCACCATGGCCGCACACCTCCCCGCCACCTGGGACCTGCGCCTGCGGGATCTCCACCTCGGGCCCGTTTCCGACTCCGATCTCCGCGAAGCGGATGCCGTCCTCGCGTCGGGCATGCTGGTCGAGGTGGACTCCGTGCGGGAGATCCTGGCGCGGGCGCGGGCACTCGGGCGGCTGACGGTGGTGGGGGGCCCGGCAGCGACCGTCAGCCCGGAGAGCTTCCCCGAGGCGCAGTATCTGTTCCGGGGCGAGGCCGAGGGCCGCCTGGATCGGCTCATCGAGGTGCTCGAGCACCCCACCCGCGGCGCGGAGCGCATGCTCTCGCCGCCCGACGACGTGCGGCCAAGCCTGGCCCTCGCGCGCGTGCCCAGGTTCGACCTTCTGGAGGTGCACCGCTACGCGTCGATGTCGGTGCAGGTCTCGCGCGGGTGCCCGTTCCACTGCGAGTTTTGCGACATCATCGAGATGTTCGGCCGGGTACCGCGCACGAAGCAGCCGGCCCAGGTCCTCGCCGAGCTGGACGCGCTCTTCGCGCTCGGGGCGCGGGGCGGACTGTTCGTCGTGGATGACAACTTCATCGGCAACCGAAAGGCCGCAGCCGGCCTCCTCACCGCCATCTCGAGGTGGCAGGAGCAGCACGGGTGGCCCTTCGACCTGTACACGGAGGCCAGCCTCGACCTGGCCGGAGAGGACGGCCTGGTCCGGGGCCTGGTGGAGGCAGGGTTCACCTCCGTCTTCGTGGGCCTCGAGTCTCCCGACCCGGACACGCTGAGGAAGACGCAGAAGAAGCAGAACCTGCGGATGGACCCCGCGCGCGCCGTGGAGCTCTTGACCCGCGCCGGCCTGGAGGTCTTCGCCGGGTTCATCGTGGGGTTCGACGGAGACGACGGGCAGGCCTTTGCCCGGCAGGAGGCCTTCATCTCCGCCCTCCCGGTCCCGCGCGCCATGGTGGGCCTGCTCACCGCGCTTCCCGGCACCCAGCTCTGGCGCCGGCTCGAGCGCGAGGGGCGCCTCCGCGCCGACCCCACCGGCGACCAGTTCGATCGCACCAACTTCCAGACCACCATGCCCGAGGCGGCGCTGGTGGCCGCCTACCGGGACCTGCTCGCGGCGCTGTTCTCTTCGGACGGCTTCTTCCGACGCTGCGAGCTGAGCCTGCGGATGATGCCCGCGCGGCCCCACCCCTCGAATCGCGAGGGATCGCTCATGGCCCTGGCCAGGGCCATCTGGCGGATCGGCGTTCGGGGAGACCCGGCACGCCGCCGCTGGTTCTGGCGGCTGCTCCGCATTGCGGCTGCAGGAGGGATCCCGGCGGTGACCCGGGCGGTCGAGTTCTCCATCATGGGCGAGCACTTCATCCGCTACACCGCGGAGGAGGTGCTCCCGCGCCTCGAGCGCCGCCTCCTGGAGATCCGGTCCGAGCCTGCGCGCCCGGAGAGACCTCCCGCCGCTGCCGCGGGCGCTTGACGGCAATCGGCCAACGAGCGCCGTGGCGGCCCCGGGGCCAGCGGGCCGCGGGGCTCGGAGCCCCCATCAACTCCGATCCCGGCGCGACCTGTCGACCACCGGGACACGCACCCGCCCGGGACTGACTGCCACCACCAGGATCATCCCCGCGATGATCAGCAGCGAGGACACGATGCGCCCCAGAGCCAAGCCACCCTCGGCGTGCGGCTTGGTCAGCGTGTCGCCAAGCGTGGCCCCGAGCGGGCGCGTAAGAACGTAGGCTACCCAGAAGAGCACCGGGGGAGGGACATCGGTGAACAGGTGAATCGCCGCCACAACGGCGATCAGGGCGGCGAAGACGAGCGCAGCGCCTTCGAACCCGAGACCCGTCGTCGTCGCCGCGAAGTCTCCGAGAGCCGTGCCCAGCGTGTTCGAGACGAGGATGGTGAGCCAGTAGAAGATCTCGTCGGTCCGCGAGGTGACGTGGTCCACCTTGATCGAGCCAGCCACCCGCTTCCAGACGAGGAGCACCGCGACCACGGCACCGAAGAGGAGCAAGGAGGACCGCGGATACCCGAGCCCGAGCGTGCGGTCGAGGAGGTCGGAGGTGGTGGTGCCGACGGTGGTCGTGGCGACGACCACGGCCCAGTAGAACAGCGGGTGGTAATGCCTCGATCTGACCTGCACGGCCAGGGTGATACCGAAGAGCGTCAGGAGGATGAGCGTGCTGGCTGCGTATCCGAGGTGGAGCGTCATCGAGAGCGCGTCGCCGCCCGTCTCTCCCAACGTGGTCGCGAGGATTTTCACGGCCCAGAACCAGAGCGTGACCTGGGGCACCTTGCTGGGGGTGTTCGCGACGCGCACGTGGGGCTCCGTGAGTCGTGCTGGAGCGGGGCCGAGAAGCCTGCGGCGAGGGCCCGGCCGGCCGCCCGGCGGCGAGTTGAAATGGCGGCCGGGCACGGGCCGACCAGAGATGTAGTCAGAGGCAGCCCCGCGGCCGAGATCCCGTGCTGGTGCGGTGCTTCTTCGGGGCTCGACCCCGCGGCGGCGGCGACGAGCGACGCTCGCGGGGAAGCGAGCACGATTCCCGACCAGGAGCCCTGGACCCGGCCACCACCCCGCGCGGGCGGAATGACCAGCGGGACCCGGGCGCGGCCTGGCGTGGGGACATCCCGACCGCGACGTGTACACGGAGAGTGCGGAAACCGGACGAGGAGCTCATCGGGGGCCCATCGGCTCTTCCGCACGGAACAGCGCGGCAAAACGGGCGGACACCTGCCTCGGCCGGCACGCGGCCCGGACCAGGATCGGGGAGATCCTCCGGCGGGCGATCGCCCAGGCGGCCGTTTCGTGGAGAGGGGGGTGCACGGCCAGATCGCGTATAGTGACCGCATGTTGGGGGCAGACTTCGCCTGCTATCTGACCCACAGCGAGGAGGACTCTCGCTGGCAGATGGTCTGCACCGACGTGGGGATGAACCGCGTCCTTCCCGGTAGCCCGTACCCCCCACACCGAGAGCAGCACCCGGAGAGCTTCCGAAGCGTGTCGGTGGGACGGCGAATCAACGAGTTCCAGATCGTCTACATCCCCTTCGGCGAGGGGACCCTGGAGAGCGGGACGCAGCGGTCGAGGATCGCGCCCGGGTCGGTCTTCTTCCTCTTCCCCGACGTCCAGCACGCCTACTGTCCCGACTCGAAGACCGGCTGGATCGAGTACTGGGTCGGCTTCACAGGCCCCCACTTCGACACCCTGCTGCGCAACGGCATCATCGGCCCGGACAAGCCGCTCTATCACCCGGGGTATCAGGCTTCGCTCATCGCCACCTTCCGCGCCATCTTCGATCTGGCGGGGACCCAGGCGCCGCTCTACCAGCTCCGGATCTGCTCGGAGATCCTGAAGCTCCTGGCAGAGATCCTGAGCCTCGAGCGACTGGCGATGCAGCAGGACCGGGGACAGGTGATCGTGCAGCAGGCGAAGGCCTTCATCGAGGCGAACATCCGGTCGAGCTTCGACCTCGATAGCCTCGGCGCGGCGCTGGACATCTCGCTCCCGCAGATGAACGAGGTCTTCAAGTCCTTCACCGGAATGACCCCCTACCAGTACTGCATCCACGTCAAGATCAACCGAGCGAAGGAGATCCTGGCGGCCGGCGAGACCTCGGTGAAGGAGATCGCCTGGCAGGTGGGGTTCGAGGACCCCTACTACTTCTCTCGTCTCTTCAAGAAGAAGACCGGCCGGTGCCCGAGCGAGTGGATCGCGGACGACAGGGTCAGGCCGCTCGACCGAGCAGGCGGGAGGAGGCGCTAGATCCCACTCCTGTCCCTGCCGGGGTCGGTGGCCGACCCGCCGCCGGTCCCGCCATTCAGCAGACCCGCCTCACCGGGATCCGCAGCAGCGCGCCCAGCTTCTCGAGCCGCCCGCCGAGGTGGCCGGTGCCGATGGCGCAGTGATGAGCCGGTCCGGCCTTGCACCAGGCGTCGAGGAAGCCCTTCGCGCCAAGCGAGAACCTGTACCGGCTGTTGGTGTTCCCGATGAGCAGCACCGGGCCCTCCACCGACTCGCCCTCGGCCACGAGGAGTTCGAGGGTGCCGTCGCGCCGCTGCACGACGGACAGGAGCGTGACGGGCCCGTGGCGCACGGTCATCTGGATGGAGAGCCCCTTGCCGGGCTTGCCGTGATAGACGGGCAGCGGCACGAGGCCCACGCGCCCCTCGGCGATGGCGAAGTGGGCCGGGCCATCGTGACCGAAGTAGATGACGTCGTCCACGAAGTCGGTCAGGTAGAGCTCAGAGAAGGACCCGCCCGCGCCCAGCAGGTCCATCACCTTCATGGCCTGGGCGTTCTTCACCTCGCACTCGCCGGCGACGGGCACGTGCCGCCCCGTCAAGAGCGTGTTCCCGGCGATGACCGAGGTCGCGATGTCCTGGTGCGCGCTGCCCGGCTGGCCCTCGTAGTAGTAGGCCATGGAGCCGAGCCCGTGGGCGGCCACGACGCCGTCGAGTGCCAGGGAGGTGCGCGCCGCCCGCTCGAGCTCGCCTCGCTCGCACTCGGGGGAAACGTCGAAGGCGTCGCGGAACTCGGCGAGCTTGTGCTCGACCTCGGCGGTCCCGACGCGATCGCGCAGCGCGCGCACCTCGTCCATCTCGATGAGCTCGACGTGCGTTCCGAAGACCGCCGAGTGCTGGGTCAGGTCGCTGTAGACGTCCAGCATCCCGCAGTAGTAGTGGCCCAGGACCCCCAGCCGGTTCTCGCGCATCCCGGCGCGGACGCGAGCTGCCTCCACCCACTCGCGCACCTCGCGCCAGACCTCCGGATCCTGCAGGTACCCGGTCACCAGGTGATAGTCGATGCCGGCACGGTTGAAGACGCTGGCGATCTCGGGAGCGCTGCAGGCCTGGCAGTGCTCGAGCCAGACGCCGGTCATCCGCCCACGGTCGCCCAGGGAATTGAACCGCTCGTAGTCCAGTCGAGGGACGGGCTGGACGTTCAACACCACCACGGGGATGCCGGCTTCCTGGACGACCGGAAGCACCGTCGAGGAAAGCGCATAGGTGGAGATGAAGAGAAACACCATCTCGGCTCCCTCGGTCCGGAGCCGCTTGCCGGCGGCCCGCGCCTTCGCGGGTTCGTCGACCAGCCCGCAATCCACGACCTCCGAGCCGGAGGACTCAAGCTGCCGCCGGACCTCGGCGTGGTAGCCAAGCAGGCGATCGCGCAGACCAGGGAATTGATCCCAGTAGGTGTCAAGCCCGATGCTGAACAGTCCGGTCCTCATGGCCGGGCACTGTAGACTGATTGCACCCGCTGCACAATCTCCGGCGATGGGGGGTGACGTTGGGTTGCTCGCGGTGGACGGCGACACCACCCCAGGGCGGCCGGCTCCGGGCGCCGCCTCGCCTTGCCTCGGGGCGCGAGCCCGAGCGCCGGATGGCTGGGGCACAGGCGTTTCCGGGGCGGAGCTGGAGACGGCGCCGAGGGCGGGTTTTCTCCATCTCGGCGGCGGGGTTTGTCCATTCCCGGTCCCGCTCACGGGTGGATAATGCCGCCAACCAGCGCGGTGCCGGGCCGCCGGGAGGCATCGCGAGTCGAAGTGCGCAATGGGTGATTGGCGGTTTCCGAGGCCGCTCAATCGTGTTCCCTCGGGCCTCAGGCCGGGCGGGGTGATCGCTCGAGCCCTGGGCCTCCGCGCTGGATCTCGGGGAAGGGAGCCGGATTCCAGAGGACCGGGCGGCCAGAATGTGACACCCTTCCTCCGGGCTTGCCGTTTCGGCTAGTGCGCACGTCATTTTGGTCTCGCAGTCGCAAGGAAGCGCTCGAATCAACGGAGGTCACATGAAGACGACGGCGTTGGCAACACTGCTTTGGGTGCTGATGGCCCCAGCCATTGCTCCGGCTGCGGACGCGAAGGGCAAGACCATCGGATTCTCGGTGTTCGACATGCAGTACGGCTTCTTCCAGCAGATGGAGAAGGGGACCCGCATGGGGGTGGAGGGCGCCGGGTACAAGTACGCGCTTCACGATCAGAAGGGCGACGAGGCGCAGATGATCGCGGGGTGCCAGGACCTCATCAACCAAGGCGTGGCCGCCCTCATCGTCTCCCCCATCAAGCCGGAGGTCATGGGCCCCATCGTCGAGGCAGCCCATGAGCGGAAGATCCCGGTGGTCATCGATGACATCGGTGGTGGCGGTTCCAAGTACGACGCACTGGTCGTCTCGAACAACTACGAGGGTGGGGCCCTGGCCGGCAAGTACGCGGTCGACAACCTGAAGGGCGGGAAGTCCAAGGAGGTCGCCATCATCAAGGTCGACCCGTCGCACGTCTTCGCCATCCGTCGAGGCGAGGGCTTCAAGGCGACGGTCGAGAAGGCCGGCTTCAAGGTGGTCAAGGAGCTGTGCGGGCACGACAAGGCGGAGGAGGGCTACACGGTGATGAAGGACATCATCACCTCCAACCCGAACGTGGTGGCCGTCTTCGCCGAGAACGATCCCATGGCCGCGGCCGCGGCCCAGGCCGCTGCCGACGCCAAGCGCAAGGACATCCAGGTGATCGGGTTCAACGCGGACCAGGTGGCCCTGGAGGCCATCCAGGCCGG
>DATKKF010000045.1:0-36609 GCA_035543115.1 Myxococcaceae bacterium | reverse complement strand
CCTCGCTCCCCCTCGACGAGATCACTCCTGGACCGCTCGAGGGGTTTCTGCAGGCGAAGCTCGACGAGGTCAGCCCCGCGATGGTGAACAAGGTTCGCCGGATGCTGATCACCGTCTTCAACAAGGCCGAGCTGCGGGAGCTGTGGGTGGGCACCAACCCCGCGAAGAAGACGGAACGGCGGGACGAGCCAAAGCGGTCGGCCTCGAAGCACTACCTCCGCGCCGACGAGGTGGAGCCGGTCATGGCCCAGCTCGACCCCCGCTTCCGTCCACTCTTCGCCTGCGCCGTGCTCCTCGGGCTCCGCCGCGGGGAGCTGGCCGCGCTCCGCAAGTCCGACGTGAACCTCGAACGGCGCGAGCTGCTCGTCGGCAGGAGCTGGGAGCGCGACACGACGAAGGGCGGCCACGAGGACGTGCTCCCCATCCCCGAGGCCCTCGTGCCGTTCCTGAAGGAGGCGATCGAAAGCAGCCCGAGCGAGCTCGTGTTCCCGAACTCGAAGGGCACGATGATGTCCACGAGCGTAAAGCTGCAGCACGTGCTCCGGCGCGCGCTCGCCCGCGCTGGCGTGGTGACGGGGTACGTACACCGCTGCAGGGGCCGAAAGGGAGCGCCCTGCAAGCACGTTGAGCCGGCCTCCGACGCGGAGAACCGCCGGTGCCCCACACACGGGATTCTTCTCTGGCCGAAGCCGCAGGTCCGGCCCGTCCGCTGGCATGACCTCCGCGCGACGACGGCCAGCCTTCTCGCCCGGGTGGGCACGCCCATCGAGGAGGCACGACGCATCCTCAGGCACTCCGACCCGCGCGTGACGGCGACCGTGTACACGCACGTGGAGCAGGAGCAGCTCCGGGCGGCAGTGAACCGGATGCCGATCCGCGTCGAGCACCTCGCGTCGCGTTCTAGCCGCGCCGCGTGTGGACAGGATGTGGACAGCTCGGGCGAAGTCGCGAAATCCGGGGTTCCGAAGGCCTCCAACCTCGCGAGCTTCCAGCGACTCCGGCAGGACTCGAACCTGCTACCCCCGGCTTCGAAGGCCGGTGCTCTATCCAGATGAGCTACGGAGCCAGCTGCAAGTACCTGGAAACCGCGGTGCCATAACACGGTCGCCCCTCTGTAGGCGACCGTGAGAGCCGGGGAACTCCGGTTCGGACGAGAGTTCTGGCGACCCTTCCGGGACTGAACAGCCCTCGTCTGCCTCAGCCGCCCTCGAAGAGCTGGAAGATGGCCGGGGCGCGCCCCCGCCAGGCCGGCTCGCTGTGCGGCGAGCCGCTGCTGAAGACGTAGGTGACGCGGGTGCCACAGCCCAGCGCGAGGAGGGTGTCCCGGAGCTGGACGTTCTCGCAGTAGTTGTCCGAGGAGTCCGGCGTGTCGTCCTGGATCCCGTCGCCGTCGCTGTCGACGCAGCCGCTGCCCGGTCCGCCCCCCGAGTCGACGTAGAGCGTTCCGGTGGGACAGCTGCCCAGCGCGGCCCAGGCCTGGGTCTCGGTGAGGTTATGGATGCCCGCCCCGATGGACCCCCACCCGAACGTCCCGGAGAGGCTGGCGACGAACTCGTACGACGCCGGGTACCGGCGCTTGATGACGTAGGAGATGAGACCGCCGAGCGAGCTGCCCATCACGCCGCTGTGTGCGGTCTTGCCGTAGTGCGCCTCGATGAAGGGCCGGACCGTGGCCTCGACATAGTCCGCGTAGTCGAGCCCCCTGCCTCCGAGCGTCTGGCTGCCGATGACGTCCTGCACCGGGGTGTACTCGGCGATGCGGTCGCTGGTGTTGTCGATGCCCACCACCAGGGTGGCCGGCCCCGCCGCGTCCTGAAGGCCCCAGCCACCGAACGGCGAGGGGCCGAAGAGGTTCTGGCCGTCCTGGGCGAACATCGTGTGCGTCGGCGGCTGGGCCGGGACCAGGACCCGCAAGGTGCGCTCCGGGAGCTTCGCATCGCCGATCCCAGGCCAGCGCTCGAGGTGCTCCCCGCTGAGCGCGACGAAGGAGAGCGTCGCGCTGCCGGAGTAGGCGAAGTTGCGAGAGAGCGAGTCGCTGAACGGGTCGCCGGCGCCGGTGACGAACCTGTACTCCACCCCGACGGGCGAGGGGATGGGGACCAGCGCCCAGGCGAGGCCGGCCTGGCTCGTCAGCTGGACGGTGCTGAAGGCGCCCGCCGGGCTCTCGAGCGAGTACGGACCCTGACCCTGGTCGCGGGTGGCAAAGAGAAAGCCACGGCTGGTGGTGATGGGCCACCCGGACCCGTGTGCCACCTCGGCGAGGCCTGTGTCCGGGTCGAGCTGCCCGTCGAGCACCTTCTGGACGATCAGCGCATCTCCCTCCGCGGGGATCGCCGCCGGCGCAGGGGCGCCGCCGCCGCAGCCCATGACGAGGGTGATCAACAGGGGGACACGCAGGACGCGATGCACGGCAACGATGAAGAGCACGGGCGCGCGCGGAGCGCCAATCACTAGATGCGCCCCGCCCAATCGCGTCCGACCCGGGCATGGGCGGCGTGGATGGAGGCGAGGACCGCTGGCGGGAGCGGGCCCTCGGCGAGCGCCCGGGCCGCCGAGGCGAGATGGGCCGGGTTGGCGGTCCCCAGCAGGATGGCGCTGACGCCGGGGGCGAAGGCGGTGAACCTGGCGGCGAGAGCGTCCCAGGGTTCGCCCGCGGGTCCGAGTCCGAGCGCCCCGAACCGCTCCCAGGCTTCGGCGACGTCCGGCGCCTCGGGTCGCCGGTCGAACCGCCATGGTGCGTTGCCGAGCGGGCGCTTGGCAAGCACGCCGACGCCGCGCGCCGCCGCCTCGGGAACGGTGCCGGAGAGGACGCCCTGGTCGACGAGGCTCACCGAGCACTGGACCGACCCGAACGCCCCGGAGCGCACGGCCCAGTCGAGCGCGTCGTTCTCCCCCGAGTAGGCGGCCACCCGGACCTTGCCCGCACGCACGGTGCGGTGGAGGGCGTCGACCACCTCTCCGCGCTCGAGCACCTCGCGCGGGCACGAGTGCAGGTGCACGACGTCGAGGACGTCCGTCCGGAGGCGAGCGAGCGCGCCGTCGACGCCCGCCTCGACCGAAGGGCCGGTCCAGTCGGGCACGCCCGGGACGCCGTAGCCGAGCTTGGTCGAGAGAATGACCGCAGAGCGCCGGCCCTCGAGCGCCCGGCCGAGGCGTTCCTCGGAGGCGCCGTAGCTCCGGGCGGTGTCGACCAGGGTGACTCCGAGCTCGAGCGCCGTGCCGAGGAGGCGGTCCACGTCGGCGTCCGTGGTCTCTGGCCCGCCGATCCGCCCGGCACCGAGACCGAGAATGGAGACGGTCACACCGGTGCGGCCCAGCGGACGGGAGGGGAGCGCGGCGCTCACGGGCGGGAAGATGCCAGGTTTCCGGCAGGCTGGCGCCGTTGCCGCCGCCACTGTTCCGTCCCCCGGGCGCCCAGGCATCAGCGAGGGGGCGCTCGAGCAGCACCTCGCGACCTTCGAGTGGCCGGGGGCCGACGAGCCCCACCGTGTGGTCCGGGATGCTGCCGAGGTGGAGGCTTGGCTCGCCGTCGCGGCTGGCGGCTGGTGAAGCGTTGCGCCGGGCCCCCGTGCGCCTCGACCTCCTCGAACGCGCCTCCAGTGAACCGCGCGATGATGCGCCGCCAGAAGGCGATCGCCGGTGCGTTGCCCGCAACCTCGGGGACCTCCCACCGTCCTCTCCATCGCTGGAAGATGCGCCGCGCGGCAGCCTCGCCGATGCCCCTTCGTCGCGCTTCGGGACGGACGTAGAACTCGGAGATGCAGGCATCGGTCCCGGGCGACATCCAGCAGGCGGGTCGGAGGCCGATCATCGCGAAGCCCACGACCCGACGCCCGACTCGGAAGAGGAGCACCCGATGCTCGGGTGCCTCGGCGAGCCAGTACGGAAGATGATCCAGGCCCCAGTCTCCGCCGGCAGGGCGGTACTCCCAGCGGCCATCGTCGCGGCGCCGGTAGGAGGCTCCGAAGGACACCAGCTCCTCGAGGTACGCGTCGTAGAGCCCCCCGAGCAGCGCGCGATCGACCGCCTTCAGCCGCTCCAGCCGGAGAGGTGGCGGGTCGCGGCTCATCCGCCGGTCCCGGCCAGGCGCTCGACGCGGGCGAGCACCTGGTCCAGCGCAGCAGGGACGCCGGGCGGAATGAGATCGGGGATCACCCGCTGGCCCACCGCGAGCAGCGCGCGCACACACGCGGGCAAAGGCTGCAGCAGCGCCTCGTCGATGGCGCGGCCGAGCTCGGGCAGCACGGCCTCCACCCGCCGCGAGACGTCCAGGTCGTCCAGCCTCGCCCGCTCCTCCGGCGTCGCGCGGAGGCGGACCAGCGTCAGCAAGGATTGGACGGCGTTCACCCGCACCCGGAAGTGACCGGAGAGCCGCTCGCCGCGCCCGTACCGGCCGGCGCCGACGATCAGCTCGGTGAGGAACTGCCCCGCGAGCCAGCGCGCATCCGGAGGGGTCGCAGCGCGGTCGGCGGTCTCCTGCTGCACCCTGGCCATGCGCACCCGTACGTCGGCCTTGTCCAGGGGAACCGAGTAGCGGTTGACCCGAGCGAGGGACAGCTCCTCCAGGTCGAAGGCCGCGAACTCCACCAGGTGGCCGGTCCGGTCGAGCGCCCGGACCCCGTGTGCGGTCTCGCGAAACGAGAAAACCAGGTCCGCCCCGTTCGGCAGCCAGCCGAGGTCGTTCCGGAACCGCTCCTGGGCTCCGGTCCGGGTGACCACGAAGAGGTCGTGGTCCGAGAAGTCGTCCGGTGGCGGTGGCTGACCGGAGCACGAGCCCAGGAGCACGAGCCCGAGCACGTCCGGGTCGGCGTCAAGGCGTTTCAGCAGGGCGGCAGTGAACGCCGCGTGGGCCTCGGGAGTCATCGTGACGCGGCACGTCAGCGTGCTCCGTGGGCGGTGCGATTTTCCCCACGGACAGGTGCCGGAGCGTCGAGAATGCCACGCTCCAATGGCCTCGGTGATCTTCAAGCAGGTCACGAAGCGCTTCGGCGCGGTGAGCGTCATCGAGGGGATCGACCTCGAGGTCCGCGACCATGAGTTCATGGTCCTGGTCGGTCCCTCGGGTTGCGGGAAGTCCACCGCGCTCCGGATGATCGCCGGCCTCGAGGAGATCACCAGCGGCACCATCTCCATCGGCGACCGGGTGGTGAACGACGTACCTCCCAAGGACCGCGACGTGGCGATGGTGTTCCAGAGCTACGCGCTCTATCCGCACATGACGGTGCGCGAGAACCTCGAGTTCGGCCTCCGCATCCGCAAGACCCCGCAGGCGGAGATCGACCGGCTGGTTCCGGAGGCGGCGCACATCCTCGGCATCCAGGAGCTGATGGACCGGAAGCCCAAGGAGCTCTCGGGCGGCCAGCGGCAGCGGGTGGCGCTCGGCAGGGCCATCGTCCGCAAGCCCTCGGTGTTCCTCTTCGACGAGCCGCTGTCGAACCTCGACGCCAAGCTCCGGGTGGAGGTCCGCGCGGAGATCAAGAAGCTGCAGGCCCGGCTCCAGACCACCACGGTCTACGTCACCCACGACCAGGTCGAGGCGATGACCATGGGCCACCGCATCGCGATCTTGAATGCCGGCAAGCTCCAGCAGGTCGGCCCCCCGCTCGAGGTTTACGAGAAGCCGGCCAACCTCTTCACCGCCGGATTCATCGGGACCCCGCCGATGAATCTCATCGCGGCGATCCTCGGTCCGGGCGGGGCGACCGCGCGGGCGAGCGGGTTCGAGACGCCGGTCCCCCCGGCTGCCCGGGGGAGGGCGGGGGAAGGTCGCAAGGTGGTCCTGGGAATCCGGGCGGAGAACGTCGTCCCGCCCGGGCGGACACCTCGCGGCGAGACCCACCGTGTCCCGCTCACGGTGGACATCGTCGAGGTGCTCGGCGACGAGCTGGTGGTCCACGGCCGGGCCGGCGAGGACACCTTGGTGTTCAAGCAGGATCCGCATCGCCCCGCCGCGGTGGGGAGCGTCATCGAGGTGCAGCTCGAGCTCGATTCGCTGCACCTCTTCGACGCCGAGAACCAACGCCGGCTGGGAGACTGAGCCCATGCCCGGCAAGGGGAGGGATCGAGGATGCGCAAGCTCTTGGTGATGCTGGGAGCAGTGCTCGGGGCGCTGATGCCCGCCGCCGCCGCCGCCCAGACGAAGCTGGTGGTCTGGCACTCCTACCGGGGAGGCGAGAAGTCCGCCTTCGAGAAGGTGGTCGCGGCGTTCAATGCCCGCCCGGGCACGAAGATCGGGGTCGACTCGCTGGCGGTTCCCTTCGACGCCTTCGCGGACAAGATCTCCGCCGCCGTCCCTCGCGGGAAGGGACCGGACATCTTCATCTACGCGCAGGATCGGATGGGCGGCTGGGTCGAGGCGGGTAACACGGTGGAGCCCATCGACTTCTACATGGACGACGCGCTGAAGGGCCGCTTCATCCCCACCACCGTCGAGGCGCTGACCTACCGGGGCAACCTGTACGGGCTGCCGCTCGACTACAAGGTCATTGCCCTCATCTACAACAAGAAATTGTTGAAGACGCCGCCGAAGAGCACCGGTGAGCTGGTGAAGGTGGCGCAGGGGCTGACCAACAAGGCTGCGGGCAAGTTCGGGCTGGCCTGGGCCTACGGCGACTTCTACTACGTGGCCTCGCTGATCAACGGCTTCGGAGGCGGCGTGTTCGACAAGGCGACCCGCCCGACGATGAACGCGCCCGAGAACGTGAAGGCGCTGGAGCTGCTGGTGAAGTGGGAGAAGGCCGGGTTCATGCCCGCCGAGCCCTCGAGCGCGCTCATCACCTCTCTCTTCAACGAGAAGAAGTCGCCGATGGTCTTCAGCGGCCCCTGGTTCCTGGGGGAGGTGTCGAGCGACATCGAATACGGTGTCGTGCCGCTGCCCACCATCGACGAGGTGGGCGGCAAGCCGATGCGCCCGTGGATGACGGTGGAGGGCGTGTTCGTCTCCGCCCAGTCGCAGCACAAGGAGGCGGCGTTCGAGTTCGCCAAGTACGCCACCGGGATCGAGGCGGGGAAGGTGATGGCGCTCGAGGGCAGGCAGAGCCCGGCGGCGACGGCCGTGTACGACGATCCCAAGGTGGCCGCCGACCCGGTGCTGAGCGCGTTCCGGAAGCAGGTCGAGGTGGCGGTGCCGATGCCCAACGTCGCGGAGATGACGATGATGTGGTCGCCCGCCACCACGGCGCTGAACAAGATCAACGCCGGGACCGCCCCCAAGGAGGCCCTGGACGTGGCGCAGAAGGCGCTCCAGAAGGACGTGGACGCGCTCCGGAAGAAGAAGTGACCACCCCTCGTCCTCCAGACCCGCGCATCCGCTTCGGGCTCGGGCTCCTGCTCGGGCTCGCGGTGGCCCTGGGCGGCGGCTGGACCGTGGTCCGCGGCGCGCGGAACCAGCTGGAGGACGACTGGACTACGCGGCGGGCCACCGTCGCGGCGAATGCGCTCACCTCCCTGGTGGTGCAGGCCGGGGACGATGCCGCGGTCCGCAAGCTGGTCACCGCCTGGCAGGAGACGCATCCGCCCGGGACGCGGGTGCGGGTCATCCGGGGCACCACGCTCGAGGCCTCGACCGATCCCGCGGACACCGGTGCCAGGGCGGCGCCGCGGCGGCTGGCCCGCGAGGAGAAGCCGCTCTTCGACCAGGCCCAGCGGCTCCGGGCCGGGGCGGACAGCAACCGCGAGGGTGGCGCTCCGAAGCCCGAGCTGGAGGTGGAGCCCGAGGGCGGGGCCCGTCAGGTGGCGGTCCCGCTCGAGGCGGACGGGAAGGTGATCGGGATGGTGCAGGTGCTCGTCCCGGCCGAGCCGCCGGCAGCCGGCCGCTCGCCGCTGCAGGCCATGCTGTTATTTCTGGCCGCCCTGGTGCTCTACGTCGTGGCCGCCTGGCTCCTGCCGCCGAAGACGGTGCTGCTGGCGGCGGTGAGCACGGTGCTGTTCTGCCTCGCCACCGCGTTCTTCATCGGTGGCGAGCTCCGGGACCTGGGGCTGGCCGAGCGGGACGGCCAGCGGGCCCTGGCGCGGACCGTGTCGGTGGAGGTCGAGCGGGTCCGGGCGCTCACCGGGGCGACGACGGTCGATGGCGGTGCGTGGGACACCGACCTGTCGCGGAAGCCGCACGGGCTGGTGACGGGGGCGGGGGTCGTCGATCGCGAGGCGGGCGAGGCCGAGGCCCAGCGGGTTCGCCGCGGGGCGCTCCGGAGCCTGCTGGCGGTGGCCGCGCTCGGCCTGGTGGTGCTGGTGCTGGTGGGCTTCGGCGGCGCATCCCGCGCGGGACGGGCGCTGGTCACCAACCGCCAGGCCTACGCGTATACCGCCCCGGCGATGATCGCGACGGGGCTGCTGGTGTTCTTCCCGTTCCTCTACGGCTTCGCGCTCAGCTTCACCAGCTCGAACATCTACAACACCAACCTGCCTCTCTCGGAGCTGTGGGTGGGCCTGCGGAACTATGGGGCCATCCTCGGCGACTTCGGCTTCATGCGCCGGGCAGCGGACGGGCACTGGGTGTTCAACTACCTGAACTTCTACTGGACCTTCCTGTTCACCGTCATCTGGACGATCACCAACGTGACCTGGGGCGTCTCGTTCGGTCTCCTCCTGGCGCTGATCCTGAACATTAAGGGGCTCGCGTTCCGACCCATCTACCGGGTGATCCTGATCCTCCCCTGGGCGATGCCGAACTACATCACCTCGCTGATCTGGAAGGGGATGTTCCACCGCCAGTTCGGGGTGGTGAACCAGGTGCTGCAGATCTTCGGATTCGAGCCGCTGTCCTGGTTCGACCACCCGTTCACCTCGTACCTGACCGCGCTGGCCACCAACGGGTGGTTGAGCTTCCCCTTCATGATGGTGGTCTCGCTGGGGGCGCTGCAGTCCATTCCCGCCGATCTCTACGAGGCGGCCCGGGTCGACGGCGCGAACCGCTGGCAGCAGTTCAGGGCGATCACCCTGCCTTCGCTCCGGCCGGCGCTGGTGCCGGCGATCATCCTGTCGGTGGTGTGGACCTTCAACATGTTCAACGTCATCTACCTGGTGACCGCAGGCGAGCCGGGCGGGTCCACCGAGATCCTGATCACCCAGGCGTACAAGTACGCGTTCCAGCGCTACCAGTACGGTTACGCGGCGGCGTACTCGACCATCATCTTCCTCATCCTGCTGGTCTACGGGACGTTCCAGAACCGCGTGACGCGGGCGACGGAGGCGCTCTGATGGCTCGCTCGCGCCGTGAGGAGGGGACACCGCACTGGGTCCTGCACGCCTTCCTGTTGGCGACGGTGCTCTACGCCGTGTACCCGGTGCTCTGGGTGCTCAGCATCGCCTTCTCCGGGAAGCAGAGCCTCGCCATCGCCGATCTGCCAGCGGACCCGACGAAGCTGGACCGCGCCCGGACCGTGCTCCCCTGGCCGGCGCACTTCGCCTTCAGCAACTTCAGCTCGGTGATGACCGACCAGCCCTTTGCCCGGTGGATGCTCAACAGCGCCATCGTCTCGATCGGAGCGACCATCGTCGGGCTGGCGCTGTCCCTCACCGCGGCCTACGCCTTCAGCCGGTTCAAGTTCCCGGGACGGCGGTTCGGGATGATGTCCTTCCTGGTCTCGCAGATGTTCCCCGGGACGCTCACCCTCATCCCCCTGTACATCATCATCGTGCAGTGGCTGGGGCTGGGTTCGACGCTGACCGGGCTGATCATCATCTACGCGACCACCTCCATCCCCTTCTCGGTGTGGATGCTGAAGGGGTACTTCGACACCATCCCCAAGGAGCTGGAGGAGGCGGCGGTGATGGAGGGGGCGGGGCCGGGAAAGATCTTCTGGAGGATCATGCTCCCGCTGGCCAAGCCGGCCGTCGCCATCACCGCGCTCTTCTCGTTCATGACTGGCTGGAACGAGTTCATCCAGGCGGCGACCTTCATGGACAAGGAGGACATGTACACCGCCCCGGTGGGCCTGCGGTTCTTCGTCGGTGGATTCCAGCAGCAGTGGGGCTACTTCGCCGCGGGATCGATCATCGTCTCGATCCCGGTGGTGCTGCTGTTCCTCTACTTGCAGAAGTACCTGGTCTCTGGACTCACCGCCGGAAGCGTGAAGGGCTAGGCCTCCGGGGCAGTCACTTCGCCTGGACGGGCGTTGCGAACTCCACGCCCATGCCTGGCCGGATCTGGTCCCCGCCCTCGACCGCCCGGGCCACCACCCCGCCCTCGATCACCTGGCTGACGATGACCTTCGCCACCGGGGCGCCGTCCGGGCCGAGCACCTTGCCGATCTGCATCACCCCCACGCCCTTGCTCGGGCCTTTGATCGAGACGATGCCGCCCGAGACGTCGGCCACGGCGAGCGCCGGACCAGCGGGCTTCTCCGCCACCGCGGTCACCGTCACCGGCGGCGGGGCGACGCCCGAGCCGTAGACGAAGGGCACCTGCGCGTACGCCCCGGTCTTCTCGTCGTAAGAGCCGAGCACCCTGGCCTGGCTCACGCCGGGCGGGAGCAGCACGTCCACCACCCACGGGTGGGCCTTTCCTTGAGAGGCGCCGCCGAACATCCAGGCCTCGCGGACGCCGATGACCGGCATGGTGTACGCGTCGGCCTCGTGTCGGCCGGCGAGGCGGTCGACGACGGCGAAGGTCCGCTCCCAGCGGGCGCCCGAGATCTGCACCGACCAGCCCCAGTCCTTGGTCGGGCGGGCGCCGAAGAAGCTCCAGGGGATGCGGGCGATGATGGTCTTCCCCTGCGTCTGGAGGTTCTGGGGGAAGAGCACCCGCCGGGAGGCCTCGGGCCCGAAGACCCCCTCGGTCACCGCGCGGGCCGCCCCCGGCTGGGGCGTCAGCACCACCGCGTACTCCCAGGTGTGCCCGTCGGCGAACGCCACCCGCCGCCCGGGGATGCACATCCCGTAGCCCGACCCGGGCGTCTGGTCGGTGTCGACGTAGATGTCGATGTTCTGGAAATAGATGTTGTTGTGCAGATCGATGGGCGTCGAGTTGTAGCGCAGCGTGCTCGGCGGGTAGCGGAAGCTCTCGCCCAGGGTGACCTCGAGGATGACCAGGTCGTCCTCCAGGAACACCGCGAAGCGGCGGAGGTCGAAGTCACCGGGGAGGAAGTCGGTGTCGCCGGGCGGCTGGTAGGTGCCCGGGCCGTTCGCGTCGCCCGCCGGGTCATCGAAGCTGGCGATCGGCGTTCGCTCGGCCGCGAGCACGGGACCACAGAGCAGCGTGAGCACGGGCAGCGAGTGAGCGAATCGCACGGGGAACACTTCTCAAGAAAACGGAGGGCCGGCAAGGCGTCCTGCCCTGCCGGCCCCGATGTCTCGCCTCCCGCGGACTACGGGATGGTGATGTACGTGTTCTTGTTCGAGGAGTTGATCGACACGGTGGCGGTGGTGAAGTTGCCAGTCGTCCCGCTCCGGGTACCGGCGGTCACGCCCTGGGTGGAGGCGTTGCCGGAGGCAGTCTTGTACTCCTTGCTGGTGCTGCCCTTCGGGCCGAAGACGAAGATGAACTCCGGCTTCTCGCCCGAGTTCTTCAGGCCAGTGTGGGGGTAGGTTTTGCCCGCGCCCACGATGTCCGAAAGCACCAGGGTATAGATGCCGCCGCCGGCGTTGGTCATAGTGACCTCGCTCCAGCCCCAGGCCGCGCTCTTCACCGCGACGCGGGACAGATCCCACGTGCTCACGCCCCCGTCGGAGAGGGTGGCGCCGGACAGGTTGTTGGTGTCGATCGACAGCTTGAAGTCGTTGGTGCCGAACTTGGCGAGGACGAGGCCGGTGGCCTTCACCCCCGCGGTCTGGCCGGCGGCGACCTGGAAGGTGCCGTTGCTGCCCGTCCAGATCCAGCCGTTTCCGAAGTTGTTCTCGTAGAGCCGGTCGATGGCCCCGTATTCGTAGTTGGTGGTCCCGGCGTCGGGCGGGGTGATGAACACGGTGACGCCCCACTTGTGGTCAGCGGAGGTCGAACCCTTCGGCTCGTGGCCCGGGGGGTCGCCCTGGTCCCACGGGCCGTCGTCGTAGAGCACCGCCCAGGTCGGACCGGCCCAGGTGGAGTCCAGCTTGGCCTTGCGAGTGGTGGCGTCGTAGGACATCGACCCCTTCCACTCCAGCTGGCCGGAGGTGAAGACCTGGTTCGCGGTGTCGTCGATGGTGAAATCGACGGGCACCGTGCCAGCAGGCTGCTGGAAGCCGCTCGGTGGCGGGTTGCTGCTGCTGCTTCCGCAGGCGGCGGCCAGGGCGACCAGCGCCAGACCGCTTAGGATCCTCTTCATTGTTTTTTCTCCTTGAGTAACTGGAACTACCCATCAGGACTCTCTACTGGGTACAGGCGACGTTGATGGGACCGACGCCCTTCGGGGTCTGAATCGTCGTGCACTTGCACTGCGCAAAGTCGTAGCTGTTCTCACGGGCCTCGGGCCCGCATCCGTGCAGGTCGGTGGTCCAGTCGATCGTATTGAGGCCGTTCACGTTCAGGTTGGAAGCATTCTTATTGCTCGCCTCGTCGGCCCAGCTCTCGTGGCGGAAGACGAACCCGTCGCCATTGACGTCCACCACCTCGAGCCAGCGCGAGTTCCCCGGCCACTCCTCGCTGCCGGTCCACACCGCGCCGCGGGTGCCCCAGGTGAACTTGTACCCGATACGGAACACCTTGCCGCTGGCCGGGTCTCCGCGGGGGATGACGAAGGTGACGGTCCAGACGTTGTCCCCGGCGGTCGCATCACCGTTGGTCCCGTCGTCGTACATCGGAATCTGGTTTGGGGTGCTCGCGCCGAGCAGGCTGTTGACCGCCGGATCCTGGAGCGGCGAAGTCTCGTGCACCCAGCCCACGAAGAACATGGACTTGCCCGGCTTGTCGGTGGCCCACTTGAAGCGGTCCACCGTGGCGCAGTTGCCGTTCTTCGCGGTGGTGTTGAAGTCCACGGTGAAGACCAGCCGGACGTTGTTGGGATCGGGGCAGCCCTCGGGACGATAGAGCTGCGCCACCTGGCCGAGCTTCTGGTCGAAGGCGTCGGTGTCGCTGTCGGCGACCCCGTCGCCGGTGTAGTCGAACGGCGCGCGGGAGAGCGAGCCCGGGTCCACGGCTCGGTTTTTCACCGTGTAGTCCGGGTTGTAGACCGGGACGTCGAAGAAGTCGGGGCTGATCGAGCCGATGGCCGGATCGATGCGAGTGAAGAAGGCCTCCACCATGTGCAGCAGTTCCTGGGTGGGCCCCGGATTGTCGAAGTCGGCGTAGATGAGGTTGCGGGTGCCCAGGTAAGCGGAGGGAGTGATCGTCTTGAGCTTGGTGCCCTCGGCACTGAGCCGTGCCTCGACGATCAGCGCCTCGGTCATCGCCCGGGCGTCGAGCGGCTGCTCCACCTTGCTCTCCTCCCCGATGGACGGGACCAGCGCCCGGAGCAGCGCGTTGCCCGCCCGTGCCGTCACCTCGATCATCGAGTACTTGGAGCTGGGGAGGCGGATCTCGTACGAGTCCTTGGTGCCATTGATCAGGAACGGGGTGAGATTGGCCTCGCCGTCGGTGGCCCCGTACTGGGTCTTCAGGCCCGAATCGTCCCAGGCGATGGGGCCGGCGATGGCAGACGCGGGGCGCTCATACTCCGAGCGTCCCAGGTTGCCGAAGTTCTCGAACCCGCAGCCGGAGAGGGCCGCCAGCCCGAGGAGCAGCAATGAATTTCTCGTCGATCGATCCATGACGCTCACCACGCGACCTCGATGGTCCCCTTCGCCCGCCAGACGTTCCAGATCATGTTGTAGTACCCGCCGTTCGGGTCACGGAGCAGGTTCTTGTGAAAGTACTCCACGGTGTATCCGGCCAGCACCCCGCCGAAGGCGTAGGTGAAGCCCAGCCGGGCGGTGTGCCGCTGGGTCCGCGCCGGGAAGTAGCCCGCCGCGTCCGAGCCGTTCCGGCCGTCCTCCGACCAGTGGCTGTACTCGTATCCGAGGAAGGTCTTCAGCTCGTTGGTCGGCTGGACCGTGATCTGCGCGAAGGCGAGCACGGACCGCCCGATGTAGTCGTCCTTGGGGTTGCTGAGATCCCGGTCGTCCCGGTCATAGATGTACTTGACCTTGAGGTTGAGGAGCGGGCTCCAGCCCACCGCGAACGGAATCTGTGCGGAGAGCACGCCGACCTGCGTCGAGCGGGACTGGTTCTTGGTGTAGACGCTCCGCGGGTCCTTTCCCCGGTCGTAGACGTTGGCGTAGTCGGCGTCCGCGGTGAACGCCGTGGTGTCGGTGAAGCCGTGGGTGTACAGGAAGTCCGGGAACTGGTTCACGGTGTCCCGGTTCTGCATGTTGGTGTTGTAGCCGACGTAGGTGTACTCGCCGGTGAGCTTCACCGAGCCGAGGACCTGCTCCAGCACGCCGGTGAAGCCGTGCCAGCCGATGACGCTTTCGTACCAGGGCTCGTCCCAGTCCTGGAACTCGTTGGCCACGTTCAGCGTCGGCAGCTGCCCGCCGCGGGTGAAGCCGCCGGTGATGATGCCGTCGGTCAGCAGCACGTCGGCCTCGCGCCGGGCGCCCATGATCGCGTTGTACTCGCTGCCGATGTTGAAGTACTCGAACTTGGGCGACAGGCCGATCTTGAAGGGGTCGTAGAACTCGAGGTCCACCTTCGCCGCCAGTCCGGTCGAGGCGATGGGGTTGCCGTTGGCGTCGGTCTTGAAGACCACCGGCGAGAATCCCTGTCCATTGCGGACCAGGTTCGTGGCGTAATTCGGATTCACGTAATTGCTGGAATAGGCCCCGAGGGCCGAGATGGAGAAGAGGTCCGTCCAGGACGGGGTGTAGAACCCCTCCAGCGTGCCGTTCAGCCCGCGGAAGCGGGTGGCCATCTTGCTCGAGTGGTCCGGGCAGCCCACCGTGTCGCAGCGTGCCGCGTCGGGTGAGCCGGTGAGGAAGGGACTGTACCGGTCCGCCTCCCAGTCCTGGGTCCAGGTGCCGATCGCGCGGATGCGCAGGTCGGAGTAGGGGCGGCTCTCGAACTTGGCGGCGAAGGCCCAGTCCGTCCCGTAGAGGTAGGCGAGCGGCTCGTTGTCCTTGAGGCCGGTGTTCCAGCCCGGGCCCGCCCACAGCTTGGGCAGCGCCATCGCCCCGAGGGTGTAGTCGAACTTGTTCTCCGGCATGAACGCGCCCTCGATGAAGACGCCGTTGCCGTTGTCCCGGTCAATGTAGCGGGCCTTGCCGATGGTCCACTCGTTCCACATCGAGTAGTCCGTCGACCCGACGGTGACCCACTTCACCGTGGGGATCGGCGGGCCCACGCGGATCCAGGCCGCGCGCAGCTTGATGTACTGCGCGTGGTTCATGCCCAGGCTCTCGCCCGAGGTGTCGAGCTTCCCCGGCTTGAGGTCGCCGTTTTCCCACCAGTCTTGCCAGAGCATTCCCCAGCGGCTCTGGAGGCGGACTCCGGCGGTGACCTTGGGACCGACGTTGGCCTTGATGTTCAGCTCGAACTCGCTGCACACGCCGTTGTGGCCGCCGATGTTGTCGACCCAGAACGGGTTGGAGATCGACAGACATCCTTGGGTGTTGTCATTCTGGTACATGTACTTCATGTAGATCTTCCCGCTCATGTCGAAGTTGAGGATGTCGGCACGGGCGGCCACCCCCGACAACAGGACGCCGAGCGTGGCGATCCGCGCAAGTCCCCTCCCCGGTCTTGCCATGATCTCGGTTCCCCTCTCTCACTTACCCGCGAGCGGGTAGACCATCGGGACGACGGCGAGGTCCTCGGGCTTCGGTTCCTTGGTGTTGTGGTTGTACTTGGAGAGGATCTCGTACTGCTTCTTGATCGGGTCGCCGCCCGAAGGGACGATGATGTCGATCACGTGCGGGTCGTTGTCGTAGTCGGACCCTCCGCCGAAGCGGTGCTGGCCCTCGAACTCGTTCACCTTCCGGGTGAGCAGATCGTGCTTGTCCGGGAAGCCCTCGTTGGACTGCATCAGGACCTGGTAGCCCCAGGTGGTCTGGGGCGGGCCGCCGAGCTGCGCATTGTCCACCACCGCGATGAGCGTCTTCCCCGAGGCGCGGGTCACCTTGGGAACGATGATCCGGTCCTTCCACTGCGGGCACTTGAGGCCGATCTCCGAGTTCACCCGGGTGGCGCCCTGCGGCGAGATGATGACCGCGCGGTCCCAGGCCTCGTCCTCGGCGAAGCGGACGTTGGTGCCCGGAAGGCCGTCCTGAACCCCGCTGCCCTTCTTGTGGTCGGTGTCGATGTGGATGAAGACCATCTGCACCGAGAAGCCGTTGCCGCCCCAGGCCGGGCTGTCCCACGGGTCTTCGATGCGCGCGCGGACGGTGACCCGGAACTCGGTCTGGCTCCCGCCGGGGACCACCTCGAACTCGGTGATGTCGAACGAGCCCGGCTTGTAGACCGCGTCGGTCGGGTAGGTGTACGTCCCCGGGCCCTTGTCGTCACCGATCGGGTCCGGGTACTTGAACCCCGCGCCCTGCGCCCGCGCGGTGCCCGCGAAGGTCAGGGCCAGCAACGCCGAGGTGGCGAGGAGGCTGCGGAATCTCGAGATCTGCATGCCTGGATCCTCCGTGCGGTGTGTGTTCATCAGAGCGACAGGAAGGCGAAGCCTCGCGGGGCGAGGGCGGAGACGGTGACCTCGGACGAGGTCGGCGACGCGGTGCCCAGCCCCTCCTGGAGCAGCACGGTGGGTGTCCCTGGTGTCGCCACGCCGACCCCGAAGCTGCCGGCGGCCGCGGTGCCGACGTTGGCCACGAAGAGCACTCGCTTCTGGCCATCGGTGCGGAGCAGGGCCATCACCCCGGCCGGCGCGGCGCGGAGTGCGGGGATGCTCGAGCTCCCCTTCGACAGCGGGGTCTGCGCGTGCCGGAGCGCGACGAGGTTCCGGTAGAGGTGCCAGAGCGAGCCCGGGTCAGCCTGCTGGGTCGCGAGATCCACCCCCGCGGCCTCGGGCGCGTCGTACCAGGGTGAGCCGGAGGAGAAGCCGTGTCCGGGCGTGGCGTTCCAGCGGTAGGGAGTGCGCTTGTCCACGTCGTCCTGGCTCGGGCCACCCTGCATCCCCAGCTCCTCTCCGTAGTAGATGAACGGCGTGCCGGGCAGCGCGAGCAGGGTGGCCGCCGCCACCCGGGCGGCTCCCGGGTCGCCGCCGAGGTCGCGCATCACCCGCCGCTGGTCGTGGTTGGAGAGGAACGGCGCGTCGAAGCCACGGTCCTTGCCGCCCAGCGCGTCGTCGATCCGGTAGAGGGTGCTGACGATGTCGGTGGCGTCACCGGCGGCGATCGCCTTCTTCATCTGGTCGGCGAGCTCGAAGGAGAACGCCAGCTGCGCCTCGTCGCCGTTGCCGTAGTAGGTCGCCGCGATGTCCAGCGTGGCCCAGGCCTCGGCCACGAGGAGCGCGTCGGGGTAGTCCGCCTGGAGCCGGTCGCGGATGCGGCGGAGGAAGTCGTGCGTTCCCGGCTGGTCCTGCTGCCCGGCGTCGGCCGCGGTCTCGACGTAGTAGCGGACGGCGTCGAGGCGGAACCCGTCCACCCCGCGGGCGAGCCAGAACTTCATCGAGTCCACCAGCTCGGTCTCCACCGCCGGGTTGGTGAGGTTCAGGTCCGGCATCGAGCTGGTGAAGACGCCGTAGTAGTAGGAGCCGTAGACCGGGTACCACGTCGGTCCGAAGCTACCGAACGGCTGCCGCCAGCCCGGATCAGTGTCCCGCCAGACGTACCAGTCCCGCTTCGGTGCGGCGGCGCCGGTCCACGAGTCCAGGAACCAGGGGTGCTTGGAGGACGAGTGGTTCAGCACCATGTCCAGGATGACCTTGATGCCTCGGCTGTGGGCCGCGGCGACGAAGGCGTCGAAGTCGGCCAGGCTCCCGTAGGCGGGGTTCACGTCGCGGTAATCGGTGACGTCGTACCCGTGGTAGCTGGGCGAGGGGTTGATGGGCATCAGCCACACCGCGTCCACGCCGAGGTCCGAGGTGGTGCCGGCGTCGCCGTCGTTCAGCGCGTCGAGGTGGGCGGTGAGACCGCGCAGATCACCCGTGCCGTTGCCGTCCGAGTCGGCGAAGCTCCGGACGAAGATCTCGTAGAAGACCTTGTCCCGCCACCAGCCCTGGGTGTTGGGCGTGATGTGCGAGGGCGGCGGCTCGCTCGAGCTGCACGCCGCGAGCGCCAGCGCGGAGCACACCGCGATCCACGAACTCGTCTGTCGCGACACGGCCACCCGCGCTTCCCCTCCCGGAGGACCTCCGGCCGTCGCGCCCGGACCCGCCCGAGTCGTGCCGCCCGCGCTGTCCTACGCTGCAAACGCGGGCGTTATGACATGCGAATCTACGCACGGCAATGAACGATCAGCACGCGACGCGGTGCGAAATGCTTGCATGCCGCGCTGCGCCGTGAAGCGTGAATTCAGCGCGTCCCCTGGAGTGCGCGGGCTTCGACAGACGCAACTCAAAGCTTGAACGCCGCGCTCGCATGCGCCGGGAGCGTGACGCGGACGTCGCCCCCTTCGCGGGTGGCCTTTGCCCCATCCGCGGCGAGCAGCGGCTCTAGCCGCGCGGTGTCCACCGCGACCGAGGTCACCTCGGGCTCCGGCCCGAGGTTGTGGGCGACGAGCACCCGCTCCCCGGCGAGGCTGCTGACGAACACCAGCACCGGCCCCTCGCCGCGGAGGACCTGGATCGCACCGCGGGCCAGGGCAGGGGAGGCATGCCGTGCGCGAATCCAGCGCCGGTAGTGCGAGAGCAGCGAGCCTGGATCCTGGCTCTGGGCGGCGACGTGGGTGGTGTCCTGGCCCGGCGCGAACCGGTACCACGGCTTGCCGGTGGTGAAGCCTCCGCCCGCGGTGCCGTCCCAGGGCATGGGTGTGCGCTTCGCCTCGTCCTCGCTCGCCGGCCCGTTCAACAGGCCGATCTCCTCGCCGTAGTAGAGGAACGGAGTCCCGGGCAGGGTGAGCAGCACCGCCGCTGCGCTCCGGAGCTTGCCGGGGTCGCCCTTGAGCACGCTCGCCACCCGGCGCATGTCGTGGTTGGTCAGGAAGGGGACGTCGGTCGCGCCGGGCGGGTAGGTGCTGGCGACCTCGCGCAGCGTCTGGGTGATGCCCTTCGCCTCGCCCATCTCCACCCCCTCGACCAGGTGCTTGGCCAGGGGGAAGTCGAAGTTGAGCGGGAGCTCGTCGCCGCCCGGGATGGCCTCGGTGGACCCGTAGTATGGCGCGATCTTCGGCGTCTCGGTCCACGCCTCGCCGATGAGCACCGCGTCCGGGCGCACCGCGCGCACCGAGGCGGCGAACTCCTTCCAGAAGGCGTGAGTCTCGGGGGTGTCGTTCTGGCCGTCCCCGGGGCCGTCCTCGATGAGATGGCGTACGGCGTCGAGCCGGAAGCCGTCCACCCCGCGCCCGAGCCAGAGCGCGGCCAGCCGCATCGCCTCCTTCCGGACAGCGGGAGTCCTGAAGTTCAGGTCGGGCATCCCCGCCCAGAAGAGCCCGTAGTACCAGGCGCCGTTCCGCTGGTGCCAGGTGTTCCCCGCCGCGTTCCAGGGCTGGGGCCAGTGGAGGTCCATCGAGCTCCACAGATACCAATCGCGCTTGGCAGAGGCAGGGCCCGATGCCGAATCGATGAACCAGGGATGCTTGTTCGAGGTGTGGTTCAGCACCAGATCGACGACGACGTGCATGCCACGGCGGTGGGCCTCGGTGCACAGCCGGGTCAGGTCCTCGTTGTCGCCGTAGTCGGGATTGACCCGCTCGTAATCGGTGGTGTCGTAGCCGTGGTAGCTGGGCGAGGCGAACACCGGCATCAGCCAGAGCGCGTCCACCCCGAGGTCCTGCTCGGTTCCCGGCTTGCCGTCGTTCAGATAGTCGAGCTTCGAGATGAGCCCGGGGAGATCGCCCTTCCCGTCGCCGTCGGAGTCCTGGAAGCTCCGGACGAAGACCTCGTAGAAGATCGAGCCATTGGCCCAGCTGTCGTAGGTGCGCGGCTTCTCCGGCCCGGCCGGCGCGGCCGCGGGTGGTCGTGACGCAGTGCAGCCGAAGCACGCGAGCAACGGCAACAGCGACGCGATGCCTCTCCGTTTGCGTTGCCCGCGAAGTCCGAAGGGTTCAATCTCCGCCGCCATGCGCGCTCCCCTTTCCCCGACGTGGACGCGGTGGTGCTGCGTCGTCTCCCTGGCTGCGGCCGTGGCCGCCTGCAGCAGCAACAACGGCAACAACAACAATGGAGACGGCGGCAACCCGGTCTCCAGCGCCTTCACCCTCCATTACCACCGGGCGCTCTCCGACTACAGCGGCTGGAACGTGGCGGTGAGCGCCGGAGCAAACGAGACCAGCGCGGGGTCCTCCAGCACCGACGGGTTCGGTGCGGTGTACCAGCTGACGGTGAAGTCCGGCGCGGCGTCGCTCGCCTTCAGCCTGGTGAACGGCTCGAGCACTGATCCGGCCGGGGCCCTCACCGTGGACGTCTCGGGCACCACCCGCGAGGCCTGGGTCTTCTCCGGCTACTCCAGCGCCATCACCCACAAGCCGGTGGCGATCCCGGGCGCGGACCAGGTGGCCGTCTATTACCTGCGGCCGGACTCCACCTACGCCGGCTGGGGGCTGCACACCTGGGGTCCCCACGTGAAGGACCCCACCACGTGGGGAGCGCCGCTCCAGCCGGTGGGCATCGATCCGGACCTCGGCGAGGGGTGGGTGGTGGACACCATCGCCAGCGTCAACTCGGCCAGCCCCTGCCCCCTGGGAGACGTCTGCATCATCGTCCACCGGGGAGACACCAAGGACCCCGGCCCGGACATGGGCTGGAATCGCGCCTCGCTCGGGGACATCGTCTTCGTCACCAGCGGCTCGTCGATCATCACCTCGTCACCGCGCCGGCCCGGCGAGGTGACCATCGAGGGCATCGGCGCGCACCTCGTCTCCTCCCAGCTCGTCGCCTGGGACGTGACCGATGCCGCCGCCGCCTCGTTCGAGCTCAGGTACTCGGACACCGCGGCCATCCGCGCCTCGGGAACCAGCGTCACCGGCGGCGAGGTCATCGCCCTCACGCCCCGGAGCGCGGGATTGCCGGCGAGCGTCACCGACAAGGCGCCCTACCTCACCGACGTCCGCGCGTTCGACATCGCCGCCGCCGACCTCTCGCGCGTGCAGCAAGCGCTGAAGGGACAGCTGGTCGCGGTAGCCCGGAAGGCGGACGGGTCGGCCCTCAAGGCCACCCAGGTGCAGACCGCGTGGACGCTGGACGAGCTGTACGCGTACTCGGGGCCGCTCGGGGTGTCCTTCGACGCCCCGAAGACGCCCACCATCCGGCTCTGGGCCCCCACCGCGCAGGCGGTGACCTTGCACGTGGCGGATGCGACCAAGGCCGAGCTGCCCGGCTCGCCGATCACCATGACCCGCGACTCGCTGGGCGTCTGGAGCGCGACCGGGCCCACCGGCTGGTACGGCGCCTATTACCGGTTCGGGCTCACCGTCTTTCATCCGGAGAGCCAGAAGATCGAGCAGGTGATCGTCACCGACCCGTACTCGGTGAACCTCGACACCAACGGGCTCTGGAGCCAGATCGTCGACCTCGACGACCCGGCGCTGAAGCCCGCAGGCTGGGACAGCCTGGTCAAGCCGCCGCTCGCCGCGCCCGAGGACATGGTGGTGGTCGAGGGGCACATCCGGGACTTCAGCGCGCTGGACGGCACCGTCCCGGCGGCGCAGCGGGGCAAGTACCTGGCCTTCACCAGCAGCTCGGCCGGGGTGCAACACCTCAAGTCCCTCGCCGACGCCGGCGTGAGCCACCTCCACCTGCTCCCGGCGTTCGACTTCGCCACCGTGGACGAGGACCCCGCCAACCGGGTGGACGTGGGCCAGCCCTTCTCCGACCTCTGCAGCAAGAATTCCAACGTCCCGGCGGCGCTGTGCACGCAGTTCACCGGGAAGACCATCCTCGAGGCAATCCAGAGCTTCCCCGGTGATTCGGACCAGCAGCAGGCGATCGCCGGGTACATGGCCTCGCTGGACGCCTTCAACTGGGGCTACGACCCGTTCCACTACGGCGCGCCCGAGGGCAGCTACGCCTCCAGCGCCGAGGGCACCCAGAAGATCCTCGAGCTCCGCCAGATGGTGCAGGCCGTGAACGGGATGGGCCTCCGGGTGGTGATGGACGTGGTCTACAACCACACCAACGCGGCGGGGGTCGCCTCACCCAAGTCGGTCCTCGACAAGATCGTCCCCGGCTACTACCACCGGCTCGACGCCACCACTGGCGCCGTCCTCAACTCGTCATGTTGCGCCAACACGGCCACCGAGCACGTGATGATGGAGAAGCTGATGATCGACACGCTGGTCCGCTGGGCCGGCGCGTACAAGATCGACGGCTTCCGGTTCGACCTGATGGGGCTGCACCTCAAGTCCAACCTCATCCACGCCCGCGACGCGCTGGCGACGATCGACCCGACCATCTACCTCTACGGTGAGGGATGGACGCTGGGCGAGATGGTCGGGAACCAGCGCGGGGAGCCGGCCACGCAGATCTTCATGGCCGGGACCGGGATCGGCACCTTCAACGACCGGCTGCGGGACGGAGCCCGGGGCGGCGGCCCGTTCGACTCGGCGGCCGACCTGCGCAAGCACCAGGGCTTCTCCTCCGGCCTGTACACCGATCCCAACGAGCTCGGGACCGCCACCGCCGACGACCGCACCGCGCTGGCCCAGGCGCTGGACCTCATCAAGATCGGGATGGCCGGGGGCCTCGGGGCCTACCCGATGGTGGCCTCGTCCGGTTCCACCGTGGCCGCCGGCGGCATCGGCTACAACGGCGCGCCGGCCGGCTACACCGCCGACCCGCAGGAGACCATCAACTACGTCTCCTCGCACGACAACCAGATCCTCTGGGACATCGTGCAGTACAAGATGCCCACCGCCCGGACCATGACCGAGCGGGTGAAGGCCACCGCGGTGGCCATGGACGTGGTCCTCCTCGGGCAGGGCATCCCCTTCATGCACCTGGGAGACGACCTGCTCCGCAGCAAGTCGATGGAGCGCGACAGCTATGACTCGGGGGACTGGTTCAACCGCGTCGACTGGACGGGCGCCACCAACGGCTGGCGGAGCGGGCTGCCGAACGCGGGGAAGGACCAGGGCAACTGGCCGATCATCCAACCCCTCTTCGCCAACGGGAACATCGCCCCCACCGCGGCCGACATCGGGAAGATGTCCGCCCACGTCCAGGCGATGCTGAAGCTGCGGAGGAGCTCGCCGCTCTTCCGGCTACGGACCGCGGACCAGGTCATCAAGCGGGTGAGCTTCGCCAATGCCGGACCCTCGCAGGTGCCGGCGCTCATCGTGATGACCGTCTCCGATGCCTCCTGCGCAGGGACCAGCCTCGATCCCGCCCGGGGCGGGCTGGTGGTCCTGGTCAACGGAGGCCCGACGCAGCAGTCCTTCACCGTCCCCAACACCAGCGGCACCTTCGCCGTCCCCGCCGCCCTGGCCGGCGATCCCCTCGGAGGCGGGACCTTCGACGGCTCGACCGCGAGCGGGGCGAGCTTCACCGTGCCGGCCCGGACCACCGCCGTCTTCGAGCAGGCCGAAGGCGGCCAGGGCGTGCCCTGCAACCCGCTCGCTCCATGAGGCTCATGCCACCCAGGACGCTCCGCGGCGCTCTCCTCGTCACCCTCCTCGCCGCGCTCGCCGGCTGCGGCTCGAGCAACGACGGCGGCGGCGGGTGGAAGCCGGGCCAGCCGCTCACCCTCGATGTCACCGGCGTGTTCCCCGCGGGCACCGCGCTCCGCGACGCCTCCTCCGGGGCGAAGGCCACGGTGAGCGCCCAGAGCTCGGTCACCCTCACCCCGGACTCGAGCGGCGTCGTTCTCCTGGAGCGCGACTCGAACACCCCCGTGCCCACCGACTGGCGCAAGGGCATCGTCTACTTCCTCATGACCGATCGGTTCTTCGACGGCGATCCGTCCAACGACGGCTCCTACGGGCGGACCAAGGACGGGGCGGGGGAGATCGGCACCTGGCACGGGGGCGACTGGAAGGGCGTGGTCGCCAAGCTCGACCACATCGCCAGCCTCGGGACCTCGGCGATCTGGATCTCCCCCATCGTCGAGCAGGTGCACGGATGGGTGGGCGGCGGGAGCGGCGACTTCAAGCACTACGGATACGCCGGCTACTGGGCGCTCGACTTCACCCGGCTCGACGCGAACTGGGGCAACGAGGCCGACCTCCAGGCGCTGGTGGACGCGGCGCACGCCCGTGGCATCCGGGTGCTCGCCGACGTGGTGCTCAACCATCCGGGCTACGCGACCGGGGACGACCTGCTCGCGTACCTCCCCGAGGTCTTCTTCCCGGGCGGGGCCGATGCGTTCCGGAACTTCCAGCCGGAGCCTCTGCCGCCCAACGGTCATGGCTACCTCGCCTGGAACAACCTCGTGGACTACAACTCGGACGGCTGGGTGAACTGGTGGACCCCGACCTGGATCCGTGCCGGCTTCCCCGGCTTTCCCGCCCCCGGGACGACGCCCACCACCCAGCAGCTGACCTTCCTGCCCGACTTCCTCACCGAGTCGCCCGCCGTCGCGGGGAAGCCTCCGCTGTTCGACCGAAAAACGGACACCCACTGGGCCAACATCCCCAACGGGACGGTCCGGCAGTATCTGGTGAAGTGGCACACCGACTGGCTCAAGCAATTCGGCTTCGACGGCTTTCGCTGCGACACCGCGAAGAACGTGGAGCTCGAATCCTGGAAGGCGCTCAAGGACGCCGCGGTCCCGGCCCTCGCCGGGTGGAAGACGGCCAACCCCACCAAGAAGCTCGACGACGCGCCGTTCTGGATGGTGGGCGAGGTGTTCGGCCACGCCGTCCAGAAGGACGAGTACTACACCCTCGGCGGCTTCGACTCGCTGCTCAACTTCGAGTTCCAGCCGCAGATGCTGAACGCGCTGGGAAACCGGGGCTCGCTCCTCGCCTGGGCCACCGAGCTAGATGCGCTCTACTCGAGCTACGCCAGCGCCATCGCTGGCGACCCGAGCTTCAACGTCCTGTCGTACGTCTCGTCGCACGACACCCAGCTCTTCTTCGACTCGATCGGGAACACCCCGGCGCTCCAGCGGCAGGCCGGGACCGCGCTGCTCCTCGCCCCGGGGCAGGCGCAGATCTTCTATGGTGATGAGACGGGCCGGAAGCTGGGCAACTCCGGGACCGACTCGACGCAAGGAACGCGATCCGACATGAACTGGAGCAGCATCGACACCAGCATCCTCTCTCACTGGCAGAAGCTGGGGACCTTCCGGGCCCGCCATCCCGCGGTGGGCAGCGGCCAGCACCGCAAGCTCTCCGCCCCATCCCAGGTCTATGCCTTCGCCCGGACCTGGAGCAGCGCCGGCGCGGACGACTCGGTGGTCGTCGTGCTGACGCCCACGCCGTGAGCACGCGGGCGATGAAGCTCGGCGCGCTCTTTGCGTTGCTGCTCGCCGCCTGCAACGACGGCGGACCCTTCAACCCGGACGCCGGCTTCCCTGCTTTCGACGTCACCATCAAGGGCGTGGAGCTCCGGGCCAACTCCAGCGCCGCGGTGGCGAGCGGGAACGTCTTCACCGTGCTCCTGAGCGACCAGCCCAACGCCTGTCAGCAGTACGGACACTTCCCGGCCCGGACCTGGACCACGCTCACCCTCACCATTGCCGCCTCCACCGAGGTTCCCACGGTGGGGACGGTGGTGCCGCAGGTCGCCACCCCTGGACCAGGTCAGGTCGTCGGCACGCTGGTGAAGGCCACTGCCGACCAGCCGCCGTCGGCCAGCCTCGGCGCGCAGGATGGCACCGTCACCTGGAAGTCCAACACCGACTTCAGCGTGACCATCGTCTCGACGGACGTCGGCTTCGCCGGGACCACCGACCGCCTGAAGGTCGGTGGCTTCACCGTGCCGCCCTGCACTCCACAGTGAGCGTCAGCCCCCCGCGCCAGGGGGACGCCCGCGGAACGGCGCAGGCGCTCCGCGCCTCCAGGCTCAGGGCGGGGGCGCCGGGAGGGCGAACGGCGCCATGTCGTCCATGATCAGCGGATCGGTCGCCGCGCCGCCGCCGAAGTCCCACTGACCGCCGGGGGGCGTGAGCGGACGGAAGTTCCCGCCGATCCCGTCGAAGTCCCAGGTCGCAATGTAGACCTGTACGTTCTCCCAGGTGGCGAGCCCGTAGTTGTTCCGATTGTAGGTGAAGGTCACGGTCCTGGTGGCCGAGTCGACCTGCACCAGCGGCGGGATGGCGCTTCCGCCGTAGGTCGTGGCGGAGGCGCCCGTGGTCCCGTACATCGCGTTGTTCCACCCGTAGGTGAACTGGTTCAGCTCCCAGCTCAGTCCGGCAGGCATCGAGGCGTTCAGCTTGGGCAGCACCGTGAGGCCGGTCTGACCGGGGATGGAGAAGAAGATGCTGAAGGCCACGTGGTCGAAGCCGTTGGCCGGCTTCCAGACCGAGCTCCAGTCGGCCATGGTCAGGTGGAGAAGCATGCTGGTCTTTCCGACCTCCGCCACCACCTTCACGATGTCTCCGTAGTGCTTCCCCTGGAAGGTGACGTCCTGCGGATAGGTGTAGGTCCCCGATGGCCCGTGGTCGTCGCCCGCGGCGTCGGTGACGGTCTTCGCGTTCCCCACGAAGACGATGTTGCTGGTGAAGTGGAAGAGCGGCGTCGAGACGTTCGCGTCGGGCGCGTAGAAGGCGAGCCCGTGCTTGCCGGTGCCGATCGGGAAGTTCGACACCGGGAGCTTGATGCTGAACGTCCCGTCCGAGGCGACGATCACCGGCGTCGCCGTGGCGAGGGCGCCGTCGAGCACCATCTGGAGCGCGGTGCTCACCGGGCTGACGCTCCCCTGGAGGGTGACGTCGGCGGTGAAGGTCTGGCCCTCGATGGGCGTGGTCACGGTGATGGTGGCGCCCGGCGGAGGCGGGGTGACCTGCTCCGAGGTCGCCTGGAGGATGAGCACCTCCCGGGGCTGCAGCACGTAGGCCCCGGCGGAGCCGAAGACGACCTTGTCTCCCGTCGCCGGCAAGGGAGGCGTGCCCTCGGAATCGAGCACCTTGAAGCTGGTCCCGTCCGGCTTTCCCGTGGACAGCCCCGAGACCAGCGTCCTGGTCTCCGAGGTGTTGAGCAGCACCAGCACGGTGTCGCTCGACGAGGTGCGGCGGTAGACGAGCGCGCCCGGCGCGGCCTGGTTGTCGTAGAGCACGTCCAGGGCGCCGTGGGTGAACGCCTGGCTCGACCTCCGGATGTCGGCCAGCTTCTTCAGGAACACGTAGCGGTCGCCGGGCAGGAAGGAGTCCCCTTGCGACGCCCAGCCCCCGGGGAACATCGTCGCCCGGGTCTCGGTGAAGTCCTGCTCCGTCCCGTAGTAGACGACAGGGATGCCCGGGAGGGTGAAGAGGAAGGCCAGCGCCTGCTTCATCGCCGCCACGCTGCCCGAGGCGAGGAACCGCTGATTGTCGTGGTTGTCGATGAAGGTCGGCGTGAGGTACGGGTTGGGGTAGAGCGCCGGGTCCATGAAGCGGCCGAGCCGGTACGTCAGGTAGGCGGTGGGCTGCCCGGCGATGAAGACCCGGTTGATCTCGGTGTAGAGCGGATAGGCGAGCAGCGCAGGCAGCTCGGGGGTCCCGCCGTCTCCCAGGTAGCTCGCGACCTTCCGGTCCGCGGTGTCGTCGAGCGGATCGGAGTTCTCGAACACCTCGCCGAAGGCAAAGAAGCGGTCCCGTCCCGTCGCCCTTGCCACCGCCATCATCCCCGGGGCATCCGAGGCGCTGGAGTAGAAGAAGTCGTTCCAGAAGGCGTGGGGCACGTACTTCACCGTGTCCACCCGGAAGGCGTCGACGCCGACCTCCTTGATCCAGTACCCGTAGGAGTCGCGCAGCGCGGTGCGCACCGCGCCGCTCTCCGAGTTCAGGTCGTCCAGGTCCGAGACCTGGTAGTTCAGCTCCTGGTTGGAGTCGAAGTAGTCGGTGATGACCGGGGTCCAGTGGTAGATGGCCGCCGCCCGCTGTGCCGGATCGCGCGGGTCGTCCTGGTCGAACGGTGATTGCTCCGGCTTGGCGGTGGGCACCGCCTGGGTGTTCATCACCACGTTCTTGGAGGGGTCGGCCGGGTCGTAGCTCGAGTAGGTGAAGAAGTTCCCCATGTGGTTCGGGACCACGTCCTGGATGAGGTACATCCCGCGCTGGTGCAGGGCGTCGCTGAGCGCCTTGTAGGTGTCGAGCGTGCCCAGGTGCTCGTCCACCTTCTTGAGGTGGCGCGCCCAGTAGCCGTGGTACCCGCCGGACTGCTGCAGCGGGTCCCACCACATGTTCGCCACCGGCGGGGTGATCCACACCGCGGTGGCGCCCAGGCCCTGGATGTAGTCCAGCTTGTCGATGAGGCCCTTGAGGTCGCCGCCCGAGTACTTGTCGGGGTCGGTCGGGTCGAACTCGCCCTTGCCCTGGTTGTCGTTGCTCTTGTCTCCATTGTTGAAACGGTCGGTCATCACGAAGTAGACGACCTGCTCCTCCCACGTCGGGGAAGGCACGTGGAGCTTCGGCCCCGGATTGTTGGAGCTGCTCGACGAGCATCCGAGCGCCACCAGGGCAGCGGCGAGACAGCATCCCCAGCCTCGAACACGGTCCATCCAGAGCCTCCCCGGGGCGGTCCCAGCGCCCGTCCGCGCAGGGATCTACGCCGAAGCAGGCCCGGGACGCACGGGTCTCGGCACCCTCGTTCCCGGATCCGCCCGGCGCAAGCGGTGCATGGTCGTGGTCCGGCCCGCAGGGGTTGCGTCAGGGCGGGGCGGACAGCGGGTATTCCATCATTGGCGCAGCCCGTGCACGATGCGCCGACCCATGGAACGTGCCGATCTCGTCACGCGCACCGGAGACGCGCCGAGGTTCTCCGGAGTCGTTCGCACGCTCATCGACTGGTACGGTGGGCTCTTCGCGCCGAGCGCCGCGGTCGAGGAGATCACCACCCGGCTGCAGCTGCCCGCGCCACCCGAGCGCGTCTGGAGCTCGCTGAAGTTCTACGAGGAGGTTCCGTCCCGTCCCGGAGTGCTGCTCCGGATCGGCCTCCCGGCGCCAGTGCGCTCGGAGGGGGACAAGCTTCAGGTCGGAGGCACCGTTCGCTGCGTCTACGAGGGTGGAGACGTACTCAAACGCACCACCTCCGCCGAGCCCCCGACCGTGCTCCGGTTCGAGGTGCTCGAGCAGAGGCTCGGGCTCGAGCGGTGCCTGTCGCTCGGCGATGGGGTGTACGAGATTCACCCGGTCCCGGGTGGCTCCGAGGTCGCGCTGACCACGAGGTACCGTGGCCACCTGCGTCCGCGCGCGCTGTTCCGCCCGCTCGAGCGGCAGCTGACGCACCAGATTCACGGGCACATCCTGGCCGGGATGCGCAGCGCGCTGGAGACGGCCGCGCAACGCCCGGTGGAGGCGAAGGTCGGATGAGGCAGGGATGCACGCCGCCGCCACCCCCCCCGCCGTGAGACCCCGGCGGGCCTGAGCGATTGCCTGCAGGGGATCGCCGGGTTGCGAGGCGAGTGCGCTGTGGCCGGGAACACGCTGGCCTCGGGCCCGCCCGCCGGCGGGTTGTCACCGTGCAGTTCGAGGACGCCCGGTTCAACTCCACGTCCCGAAACGATCAGTCAGTCGGTGAGGGGTGTGCGGGAGGTTGACCCCTGCGCCACACCCCCGCCGGACTGACCGATCGTCTCCGGTCGCCACGTTCAACTCCACATACCGAGCTGCCCTCGAAGCTTGCTGCGCCCGTGACCGTCGAGTCCGGGGTCTTCCGACACAGGTGGTCGGGGGGGACCTCAGTCTCCCGCGACCGCCTCGGCTCCGGGCTCATCCGTGCGCCGCGACGGTCGGCTCCAGCCGGCACACCCCCGACCGGAACGCCGGGAAGCCCGAGATCGGATCGAGTCGCTTCCCATCGATGAGGAGGTTCGCGTTCGCCTCCTCCCAGCCGGCCGGCATCACCACCACGTCCTGCCGCACGTCCGTGGTCACGGCGAGTCGCAGCTCGACCCGGCCCACCGGAGAGACGATCGCCACCCGGTCCCCATGCGTGAGACCGGACGCCCTCGCGGCCTCCGGGTGCACCCGCACCACGGCCTCTGGCTCGAGCAGCCGGATGCGCGCCACCTGGCGGAACTGCGAGTTGATGTACGCCCGCGTCCGTGGGCCGGTGACCAGCATCAGCGGGAAATCGGCCGACGGACGCAGGGACGGCGGCGTCCACTCGGGGAGGGCCGGGTGTCCGGCGCGTTCGAGGAGCCCGGAGGCCAGCTCGATCTTCCCGGACGGCGTGCCCACCAGAGGCCGCCCCGGCCCGGGCTCGATGCGCGGCGCCAGCTCCGGCGGAGGGGGCACCGGCACCCGCGACGCGCGCTCGGCCTCCGCCCAGGTCGTCCACGGAAACCAGGCGCCGAGCCCCATCACCCGGGCGAGCGCGAACACCACCTTCCAGTCCGGCCAGGCCTCGTGCTGCGGCGGCGCCACCCCCTCCGACTCGGCGAAGGTGGCGGCCGGGAGCACCACGTGGGCGCGGCGGCCGCTCGCGGTGAGGAACGGGTCCACCGACACCAGCAGCTCCAGCTGCTCCGCCGCGCGCGCCAGCGCCGTGCTCCCCGGTGAGGTGACCAGCGCGTTGGACGCCACCAGCACCAGCGCCCGCACCGGGTAGGGCCGATCCTCGAGGATGGCCCGGGCGAGGAGATTTCCCTGCGCCTCGCGGTTGAACATCTCGAACAGCGGGTGCTCCCCCGAGCCCACCGGCACCGCCTCCACCGCTGGGGGCACCGGCTCGGGCGTGCTGAAGCGGGGGAGCGCGGGCAGCGGGCCCGTGGCATCGGCCGTCCGGACCGGGGTGAGGTCCTGACGGATCTCCGGCTCGCCGCTCCGGCGGCAGAGCGCCTCCAGCGCGGCAATGGCCCGCACCGTCTGGACCCCGTTCTCGTGGTGCTCCACGCCCAGACCGGACCAGATGCCGGTCGGCGTCTCGGTCCCGAGCAGCCGCGCCACCCGCGCCACCTGGTCGGCCGGAACACCGGTGAGGGCGGCGACCCGCTCCGGAGGGTACGTCGCCGCGAGCCCGGCCAGCGCCTCGAAGCCCACCGTCTCCCGTTCGAGCAGCGCCCGGTCCACGAGGCCCTCGCGCACCAGCAGGTGCACCAGCCCGAGCGCGAGCGCGCCGTCGGTGCCGGGTCGCACCGCCAGATGCTCGGTCGCCACCGCGGCCAGCTCGGTGCGGACCGGATCCACCACCACCAGCCGGCCGTCGGTCGCCTTGTGCGCCACCACGTGGGCCAGGAGCGGCGTGCTGTGCGTGGGGTTGGCTCCCCAGATCGCCAGCGTCCGTGTCTGCCGGAGGTCGTGCCGGTACTTGCTCCCCACGGTGAGCGCCTGGCCCATCCGCCCGGAGGTCTCGCAGAGGCTGGCCACCGAGACCACGTTCGGCGTTCCCCACGCCCGTGCCAGCCGCTGGATCCATTCCATCAGCGGGTGGCGCACCAGCGGCCAGCCGGTCTGGAACGCGACCGCCTCGGGGCCGAAGCGCGCGCGCACCATGGCCATCCGCTCGCCGATGAGCCCCAGCGCCTCGTCCCAGGAGGTCTCGACCAGCCGGTCTCCGCGGCGCACCAGCGGCCGGCGGAGGCGCTCGGGGGAGTGCACCACGGAGGGCAGGGCGTGCCCGTGCTGGCAGAGGAACCCGCGGGTCTCCCCGGCCGTGTCCCCGTCCACGCGGAGCAGCGTGCTCCCGGAGACGCGCCCTCTCAGGTCGCAGTGCAGGAGGCAGAAGCGGCACTGGCCCCGCGTCACCCGGGCCGGTGCGGGTGCGCGCGCCACGACGCCGGTGGCCACCGCGGCCGCGCCGGCACCAGCGATGGGCGCTGCCCGGAGGAGGTCCCGCCGCGAGAGGCGACCGCGCCGGCTCATGCGCGGCCTCCGCCCGTCGCCGGGGCGATGCGGACGGCCCTCGCCTCCTCGGGACAGGCCTCCTCGCACAGTCCGCAGCCCACGCAGCCCTCGGCGTGGAAGAGCGGCGCCTGCTGCGGGCCGACCAGCTCCACGGCGCGCGCGCCTACTGGGCAGACGTAGGCGCAGAGCCGGCACACTCCCTGGCCGCTCCAGGGGAGGCACGACTTCCGGTCGAGCACCGGAACCCCGATGCGGACCTCTGCGGCCACCCGCTCGGGTACCGCCGGGATGCGCGCGAGCGCGCCGGTGGGGCAGGCCTCGGTGCAGGCCATGCAGAGCACGCACGCCGATTCGCGCAGGGCGAGGAACGGATGCCCGGCGTCGAGCCCCGCACCCGGCGGGAAGCGGATGGCCCGCGTGGGGCACACCTCGGCGCAGCGGAAGCAGCCGATGCACGCCCGCTCGAAGGCGCCCGGCGGCAGCGCTCCCGGTGGACGCAGCTCGGCCGCCGCGGCCCGCGGGCGCCGGACCAGCAGGCCGGACACCGCTCCGGCGGCGAGCGCGAGCACACCCCGCCGGTTCACCGGCGCCTCCCCTCGAGCGACAGGGACAGCGCCGCGGTCGGGCAGGAGGCGACGCACCGCCCGCAGCGCTCGCAGCCCGTGCCGACCGCGTCGCTCATCGGGCGTTGCCCCAGGTTGCACACCACGTCACAGACCGTGCAGTCGGTGCACTGACTCGCCACGCGACGGACGCGCACCGGCGAGCGGGCGCCGAGCAGCGAGAAGAGGGCCCCGCCGGGACAGAGCGAGCGGCAGAAGCCGGCCCGGGACACCGTGGTGTCGAAGAGCCACACCGCCGCCACGACTGCCGCCCCACCGCCCAGCCCGAACCCGAATGCGAGCCGGTACGCGCTCCGGGCGAGCAGCGCCGGCGGGTAGACCAGCGCCGCGAGCTGGACTCCGAGCGCTGCCGTGCCGCCGAGCACCCCACCGAGCACCGCGAAGCGCACCCACCCTGGCAGGCGGACGTCCAGGGTCGGGATGCCCAGCCGTCCGAGCGCCCAGCGAACCGCGTTGCTCGCCGCGAGCAGCGGCAGGTACGGGCAGAGCCAGCCACAGAAGAAGCGCCCCAGCACCACCACCAGCAGCAGCACCGGGAGCGCCGCGGCGAGCAGCCCCGGCCGCGCCCCGCCCGCGAGCAACACCCCGGCGGACATCAGCGGGTCCAGGAATTCCACGCCGAGCGCCCGCGCCGCAGTGGTGGCGCCCACGAAGATGCCCGCGGGAAAGCTCCGGTCGGCGAAGCGCGCGGCGAGGAACGGCGTTCCCACGACGGTGAGCACGCTGACCGTCAGCACCGCCCGGCGGATCCGCTGGTAGCCGCGCGCCCCCCGCAGCCTCACGTCCCAGGGCTGGAGCACACCGCGGGCCCGCCGCGCCGCCGTACTGATTTCGGGTGATCCAAGGTGGGTCAACGGATGTCTCTGGTGCCGCCGATGAGAAAGAGCGTCGCAATCGACGTACCAGCGTCCGGCGCGCATCGGACGCGGCACCGCTGCGTCTGGCACGGGGCCATCGCCCTTCGCGCGCAATCGGTGCGCGCGAAGGTGCCGAACGCGCCCGGGAGGGGCCTCCACACCTGTGGGGGCCATTCCTCCGCGGCGTCACCCGGAGGTGGGTGTGGGTGTGGGCGAGGAAGTGCGGCGGTCGCGCCCGTCGGGCAAACTGGAGGCCTCTCCCGTGCGCTGGTCGTTCCTCCTCGTCCCGGTGCTGGTGCTCGCCGGTGTGGTGGCCGTGGTGGTGCTCCACCGTCCAGCCGTGGCACCCCCTCCAGCGTCCGCGCCGCTCGGGGTGACAGGGGGCTCGTCCGATGCCGGGCTCAGCGACGACGAGGTGTTCGCGGCCAGCATGGCGCGACTCGCGGAGGCCAAGCGCCGCGCCGAGGAGGAGGCCGCCGTCCCGGCCGATGCGGGAGGGAAGGTCGTGGACGTCGCTCCCGACGGGGGAGCTCCCCGAATCGTCGTCGACCTGGCACCCGACGCCGGCGTCATGGCGGGGGCGCGCAGGGACCTCGAGCGGGTCGCCGCACTGCTGCTCGACGACAACCTCGCCGGCGCGGTGGAGCAGGTCTACGCGCTCTACCGCGCCCGTTCGCCGGCCGCGGCGCCTGCGCTCGAGCTGGTCACCGTCGGCGCCCAGACCCGGGCCCGTGCCGGCGCGCTGGCGAAGGTCGAGCCGCTCCTCCCGCGGCTCCAGGAATTGCCCACCTCCGAGTCGACCGTCCGCTCCGCCGTCGCCCGGGTGCTGGCCACCGTCTCGCTCGCCTCGGCGAAGGCCGGCCAGCCGGAGCGGTCGAGGCAACAGGCGCGCGCCGCGCTCGCGCTCGACGACGCCATCCCCGAGGCGTACCTCGCGCTCGGCGAGTACCAGTTCCAGGACAATGACCTCTCCGGCGCCATCGACACCTGGGAGCGCGGGCTCCGGGTCACCCCGGGCGACGCGGCGCTCGAGCGTCGGCTGGAGCGCGGCCGCGCCGAGTCGCAGCGGCTGGGCGGGCTCGAGCGCGTCGCGTCCGAGCACTTCGTGGTCGCCTTCGACGGCCGGGCGGACTTGCCGGCGGCACGGGCGAGCCTGGACATCATGGAGGCCGCCCATCGGGGCGTGGGTGCGCTCTTCCAGCTGTACCCCGATGGCCCGATCCCGGTGGTGCTCTACCCGGACCGGTCGTACCAGCAGGAGGGCCACGTCTCCTGGTCCGCCGGCGTCTACGACGGGAAGATCCGACTCCCTTCCGCCGGCGCAGACCTGAGCTCGCTCCGGTTCCGCGGGACCCTCTTCCACGAGTACGCGCACGCGCTCTTCCAGCGCGCCACGGACGGGAAGGGTGGACCAGCGTGGCTGAACGAGGGGTTCGCCGAGGTGGCCAAGCTCCAGGCCGACCCCGGTCCCGCCGTCCGCTGCACCCCCGACGTTCACCTGTACCCGCTGAGCGCGCTCGAGGGCAGCTTCGGCCGCATCGCCGATCACCGGAGCGCGCACCTCGCTTACCTGGAGGGCCGGCACGCCGTGGAGCGCGTCATCGAGCACCACGGCCAGGCCGGCGTCCGGGCTCTCCTCGCCGAGCTGTCCAAGGGCGCACCCTTCCCGGCGGCGTTCGAGCGCGCCCTGGGCGAGGAGTACGCGACCTTCGCCGCGACGTTCGACGCCGAGGCGCGCCGCTGATAGCAGGACGGCCATGAAACTCGAGCTGGAAGGGAAGCGGGCCCTGGTGAGCGGATCCACCGCCGGCATCGGCTGGGCCATCGCCGCCGGGCTGGCCGCCGAGGGCGCCGAGGTGGTGCTGAACGGGCGCACCGAGGCGCGGGTGCAGGCGGCGGTCGCCCAGGTCCGGGCCCGACATCCGGGAGCGCGGGCCCGCGGAATCGCCGCGGATCTCGGGACCGCCGAGGGGTGTGCGCGCGTGGTGCGGGAGCTGCCCGAGGTGGACGTGCTGGTGAACAACCTCGGGATCTTCGCCGCGGTGCCGTTCCAGGACATCGACGACGCCGACTGGATGCGCTTCTTCGAGGTGAACGTGCTGAGTGGCGTGCGGCTCGCGCGCGCCTACCTCCCGGGGATGAAGGCCCGGAACTGGGGGCGCATCCTCTTCATCTCCAGCGAGAGCGCGCTGCAGATTCCGGTGGAGATGATCCACTACGGCACGACCAAGACCGCCCAGCTCGCGGTCTCGCGCGGGCTCGCCGAGACGACGCGCGGCACCGGCGTGACCGTGAACGCCGTCCTCCCCGGGCCCACCCGCAGCGAGGGCGTCGAGGGCTTCGTCGAGGGGCTCGCGGCGCAGCAGGGCGTCTCCGCGGCGCAGGTGGAGCGTGACTTCTTCTCCACCGCCCGCCCCAGCTCCCTGCTCCAGCGCTTCGCCACGGCGGACGAGGTGGCTGCCCTCGTGGTCTTCGTCGCCAGCGGCCCGGCCTCGGCGGTGAACGGCGCGGCGCTCCGCGTGGACGGCGGCGTCGTGCGTGCCATCGTCTAGCGCCAGGGATGCCGGCGCGGGGGGGCCTACCCCGCGCTCAGCGGTAGACCAGCACTGGCACCTTGCAATGGGTGAGCACGCGCTGGGTCTCGCTGCCCAGCAGCATCCCCGCCACTCCCCGCCGGCCGTGCGAGGCCATGAAGACCAGGTCACAGCCCTGCCGCTGCGCCGTCTCGATGATCGCCTGCCAGGGCGCATCGTTCACCAGCGAGATGACCTCGCAGGGGACGCCCGCCGACGCGGCCTTCGCCCGCGCATCGCCCAGCACCTCTCGGGCGCGGCTCTCGTGCGCGCGCTCGTACTGCGTCGGGGTCACCGTGATCAGGAAGGGGTCGTAGCCTGTCAGATGGAAGGGCGGGGACACGGTCACCGCGGTCAGGCGGGCGCCGAGGGTCCGGGCCAGGGTCACCGCCTCCACCACCGCGCGATCGGAGAGTTCGGAGCCATCGGTCGGGACCAGGATGTGCTTGTACATGGCGCGCTCCAGGCGGAATCTTGCATGGGGCGCGCCCGCAGGCATCCCTCGACCAAAGGTCGTGGTGCGTCAATCCGACGAGGGTCGGCGCCCCGTCAGGGCGAGTGGTGGCGGTCCCGCCGGGCGACACAGGCGGTGCAGAGCGGAGAGGCCGGGTTCTCCAGGAGGACCTGGGCTCCGATGGCCGCTCCGCACTCGTCGCAGATCCCGTAGCGGCCCTCGTCGATGCGCCGGAGCGCCGCCTCGATGCGGTT
>DATKKF010000044.1:0-5313 GCA_035543115.1 Myxococcaceae bacterium | reverse complement strand
GCCGTGGAGCTGGCGGCCCACCCACGGCGCGAGGGTCATCGCGCTGGTCAAGGACGGGGACGAGGCAGCGCGGGTGGACCGGAGCCGCGTCGCGGGGGTGGCCCGTTCGGATACAGGCGACCTTGCGGAGGTCGTCCGGGGCGTGACGGGCGCCGGCGGCGCGCAGGTGGTGCTGAACGGCGCGGGCGCGCCGGTGTTCTCGGCGCTGCTGGGCACGCTCGGCGCGGGAGGACGCGGCGCGGGCCTACGCCGAGGCGGCGCGCGGGTCGGCGAGCAAGGTGGTCCTCGTCCTCCGGGCTGCCAGCAAGCCCTGAGCGACGGCCCACCAATCCGTCGCCCCCCCGGATACGTGGCAGAGGTATAGGAGAGCGATGCGAGGAGGTTGCCGATGGCCGAGTACGTCGTCGCCGGGGTGACGGGGCATACCGGATCGGTGGTCGTCCAGACGTTGCTGGGCAGTGGCCGAAAGGTTCGGGTGCTCGCCAGGGACCCCCACAAGGCCGAGCGGTGGAAGAAGCGCGGCGTGCACGTGGGGCAAGGAGACCTCTCCAGCGCGCACGACCTGCTCAACGCGCTGCGGGGGACCGAGGCGGCGTACCTCCTCCTGCCCCCGTTCGCGCCCGCCACCACCAGCGTCCGCGGGAAGGCGAAGAAGATGATCGACGCCATGGTGCAGGCCATCGGCGGGACCGACGTGAAGCACGTGGTCTTCCTCTCCTCGCAGGGCGCCCAGCACGCCGACGGCACCGGCCCCGTGGTCCTCCTGCACGATGCCGAGCAGGAGCTGAAGACGCTCAAGACACCGGTGACGTTCCTCCGGCCCTGCTTCTTCATGGAGAACTGGGCCCCGGCGCTCCCGGACGCCAAGGAGGGGCTGCTCAACACCTTCCTCCCGGCCGAGCGGAAGTGGCCCCAGGTGGCGGCGCACGACGTGGGCACCACCGCGGCGCAGCTGCTGCTCGAGCATCCGAAGCAACATCGGGTGGTGGAGCTCGCCGGTCCGGAGGATGCGGGCCCCGCGGACGTAGCTCGCGTCCTGTCGAAGCTGCTGGAGACCGAGGTGGAGCCCCTGGTCGAGCCGCTGCACCAGGTGGCCGAGGCGTTCACCGGGATGGGCTTCTCGCCCGAGCTCGCAGCGATGTACCAGCACCTCTACGAGGCCATCGACTCGGGCCACCTGTGCTTCGAGCACCCGGAGTCGGTGGTCCGGGGCAAGGAGACGCTGGAGCAGGCGCTCCAGGCGATGCTGGCCAGGCTTTAGCGGCCGGCTGCTCGGCTCTCGGCGGCCGCGAACGGCGCCCACTTCTCCCGGGCGGGCGCCGGGGTGAGCAGGCTCACCACCACCAGGGAGACGACCGAGACCAGGAGCGCGGGGAAGATGGCGTCCCGGGCGAGCCAGCTCGCCGGGAGGAACGTCGTCCGCTGCCCCTGGAGCGCGAGCTGCTCCAGGTTCCAGACGACGGTGATCGCGGTGCCGGCGAGGATGCAGACCACCGCTCCTTGGGCGGTGGCGCGGCGCCAGAAGAAGGCGGCGAGCACCACCGGGGTGATGGCGGCCGCGTACACGGTGTACGCGTAGAGCGACATGGCGAGGATGGACTCGCTCACCGTGCCCTGGAGGAGCGCGAACAGCCCGAGCACGAGGATCAGCACCCGCGACACCCGCAGCACGCTCCGGTCGGAGGCCTGGCGGTTCACGAAGCGGGTGTAGACGTCGTTGACCAGGTTGGTGGCGGGGGAGAACAGGTAGTTGTTCGCGGTGGAGATGACCTTGGCGAAGATCGCCCCCACCAGGATGGCCCCGACCAGCGAGGGCACCCCGTTGCGCGCGGTGTAGGGGATGATCTCCCGGGCCTTCACCCCGGGGGTGTGGAGGAACAGCGCCGCGCCGAGCACGGCGATGGCCACGATGAGGATCTCCAGCACCACCGTGCCGCCGAGCCAGCCGATGACCGAGAGCCGTGCGTCGCGCTCGGTCCGGGCGCTGAAGAACTTCTGGTAGATGCTCTGGTTCCCGAGCAGGAGAAGCATCGTCGGGACCAGGAGCTCCATCGCCCGGACGAAGCCGCCGCCCGCGCCGCCGAAGCGTCCGAAGGGCTGGAAGTACTCCGGCGGGAGCGCCGCGTGGAACCCGGTCCAGCCTCCGACCCGCCCGAGCAGGAAGGGCACCGAGAGGAGGGCGGCCACGGTGGTCAGCCCGCCGATGACCACGTCCATGTAGGCGACCGAGGCCATCCCGGCGAGGGCGGTAAAGACGACCACGAACGCCGCGATGATCACCATCCCCAGTGTGTGCTCCTTTCCCGCGGCGAGGCCGAACGTCTCGCGCGCGGCGACGTCGAGCCCGGGGAAGATGATGTGCAGGATGTCTCCGCCGCCCTTGAACTGGTAGGAGGCGATGGCGGTGAAGGCGAAGAGGATGGCCGTCGCCCCGAGCACCCGCGCCCGCACGTCGTAGCGGGTCTCCAGCAGGTCGGGGATGGTGAACTGCGCGAACTTCCTGGCGCGCGGGGCGATGAAGTAGATGACCAGGAGCCCGCACCAGCCTCCGGCGGCCTGCCACAGCGCGGCGAAGCCGTTGCGGAACGCGTTCTCGGCACCGGCGAAGAGCGAGCCCGAGCCGATCCACGAGGAGAGCAGGGTGAAGACCAGGATGTACCAGGGCAGGGTCCGTCCGGCGACCAGGTAGTCGGCCTTGGTCCGGGTCTTGCGGACCTGGCTCACGCTCACCGACATCAGCGCGAGGACGATCAGCGCGAGGACCAGCGCGTAGACGTTCATGGGGCGGCGGAGCCTAGCCTGACGTGCGCCGCGGGCGGCGGCCGCATCGGCGCTCGGCGGTCAGCGCGGTGCGTCCACCCGCTCGAAGAGGCGGGCATAGCGCTCCACGAGCCCGTGCGGGTCCACGTCGATGCGGGCCTGGAAGACCACCCCGCCCTCGCGGAGGCTCTCGTAGAGGTAGCCGTGCACCGCGACCCGGGTGTACCGCTGGCGGAGCGGCTCGACGGTGAGGCCCGGAAACCGGACCCAGGCTGCGGTGAGCTCCGCGCTCCCGTCCACGGCGAGCCCGAGCCTGCGGATGACCGAGGTGTTGGTGGAGGGTGTCATCCCCAGGTCGACGTCCAGCGCGTTCCGGCACGCCTCGACCTCCCGACCGTTCGCGAACCAGAACCCCGACTCGTCGCGACGGAGCTCGAGCCGCCGGGCCCCCTCGCCGTCCTCGACGGACACCTGAGCAATCCGGGTGATCCAATTCTGGTCGAAGGTGACGCGGTATTCCGCCTTCCACGGCGCCGTCTCCTGCACCTGGACCCGGCCCTCGAACACGCGGCCGTCCTCGGTGAACTCCTCCGTGCCCGGAACGTCGAGCCGCCGCCATCGCCGGACCTCAGCCATGCCCGGATGTTAAGGCACCGGGCTCACGGTGGGCAGGGGCCGCCGGCGTCGGACCAGCGCTTGAAGGCCGCGACGAACTCGGGGTGCGGTACGGCGACGGGCCTCCGTCCCACCCCGGGCGCCCAGCCCCAGAGCACCAGCGGATCGCTGCTCACGTGCTTGACCAGCCCCGGGAGGCTGAGATGGCCATTCCGGGCCGGGTCCTTCAGCTGCTCGCAGAGCTCGCGCGGGCTCCGGCCGACGAAGACCAGCGGCATCGAGGGTCCCGGCATGTGCCAGTCGGTGGAAACGCCCGGCGGCTGGTGCGCTCCGTAGCTGGCGGGGGGATTGGCCTCGCCGTGGCAGGTGCTGCACTGGGCGCCCGCCATTCCGTGGCCCGACGGGCCGCGCTGGATGTTCATCGCGTGGACCCAGCCCTGGTCGGTCTGCAGCGGTCGGTCGGTGGCGGGGTGACAGTTCTGGCAGCGCGGATCCTGGAGGACGGCCCGGACCGTCTCGAACGCGGCGACCGGATTCGCCGGGGCCACGGCGGCGCTCGGCACGGCCCCGCCGGCCGCCGGTGCCTCGGTGGAGGTGTGCGAACACCCGATCGAGAGCGCGGCGGTGACGAACGCGGAACGGAGCAGAGGGCGCACGATCACCTCAGGCCAGGCGGAAGGGGAGCGAACGGAGTCGCTTGCCGGTGAGGGCAAAAAGGGCGTTGCCGACGGCCGGCGCGATCGGAGGAAGGCCGGGCTCGCCGATGCCTCCCATCTTGGCGCTGCTCTTCACGACGTGGACCTCCACCCGGGGCATCTCGTCGATGCGCAGCACCTGGTAGTCGTGGAAGTTGCTCTCCTGGACGCGACCGTCGCGGAAGGTGATGGCGCTGTGCAGCGCGGCCCCGAGCCCGAAGGCGATGCCGCTCTGGACCTGCGCCTCGATGCCCAGAGGATTGACGGGCTGTCCGCAGTCCAGCGCGCACACCACGCGGTGGACGCGGATGCGGCCCCCCGGCTCGACCGACACCTCGGCCGCCTGGGCGAACACGCTCTCGAACGAGGCATGCATCGCGATTCCCAGGGCCCGGCCGGCCCCGGGCGGGCGTCCCCAGCCGGCCTTCTCCGCCGCCGTCTGCAGCACGCGCGCGTGACGGGGCGAGCCCTTCAGCATCGCCAGGCGGTAGGCGAGCGGGTCCTGGCCGGCAGCGTGCGCCAGCTCGTCGATCATGCACTCCATCGCGAAGGCGGTGTGGCTGTTGCCCACCGAGCGCCACCAGAGGACGGGAATCGGTGGCCTCGGGGAGTGGAGCGTCACCTTCCGCGCGGGGATCGCAGCGAGATACGGGGAATCGACGATGCCCTCGACCGAGGCCTCGTCGATGCCGTTCTTGACCATCGCCCCCTCGAAGGGAGTCCCGGCGAGGAGGGACTGGCCGACGACCGTGTGCCTCCAGGCCAGGGGTCGTCCGCGGGCGTCCAGGCCCGCCTCGATGCGGTGGTGGAACGCCGGGCGATAGTAGCCGCCGCGGATGTCGTCGTCCCGGGTCCAGACGACCTTCACCGGGACCTTCGCCGCCTTCGCCACCTCGCAGCCCTCGCGGACGAAGTCCGAGGTGGTGGTGGCCCTCCGGCCGAAGCCGCCGCCGAGGAAGGTGGTGTGGATGTTCACCTGCTCCGGCTTGAGGCCCAGGACCTCGGCTGCGGTCTTCTGGTCCATGGTCTGGAACTGGGTGCCTGTCCAGATGTCGCAGCGGTCACCCTCGACCTTGACGGCGCAGTTGAGGGGCTCCATCGGTGCGTGGGCGAGGTAGGGGACCTCGTACTCGGCCTCGAGACGACGGGCGGCCTTCCCCAGTGCGGCCTCGGTGTCACCCTTGGCCAGGGCCACGGGCCCTGCGGTCCGGGACAGCGCGAGGGCCTCGGCGCGGATGCGGTC
>DATKKF010000043.1:0-18130 GCA_035543115.1 Myxococcaceae bacterium | reverse complement strand
TGTCGCCCAACATCCCTGCCCCGGCCATGTCGCCCAACATCCCTGCCCCGGCCATGTCGCCCAACATCCCTGCCCCGGCCATGTCGCCCAACATCCCTGCCCCGGCCATGTCGCCCAACATCCCGCTCCTGAGCATGCATCCAGCGTTCAACCTGCTCACGAGCCGGCTGTTCTCGGAGCAGCTCGCCGCGTCGGCGGCGATCACCCTCGGCGACTCGGGCGGCCAGCGCTGAGGCTGCGACCGCGTCAGATCGCGCGACTCCTGGCCGGATCGGTCGTCGTCCTCACCTGCCTGACCTGGCTGGACTCGCCGCTCCGACCGTCCGCCACCCGGCGGCTGCAGATGCTCGCCATCGCTCCACAGTTCTGGGGCTTCTTCGCCACGCCCCGGGAGGAGCGGACCGAGGTCTTCCGGCTCCGGAACGGAGCCTGGGAGCGCGCCGACGCCCCTCTGGCGGCGGCCGCGAACCTCCTTGGTCTCCGGCGAGCGATCGTCAGCCACGGCGCCGAGTTCCGGACCCTCGAGGCCCAGGTTGCCAACAGGTGGAGCAGCGCGACCCTCACCCCGGAGCAGCTCCCCGACTCGGCCGCCGAGCCGGTGCCGGTCAGGAACCTCGCACGGCACCCACAGCTCTGCGGCGAGGTCCTCCTCGTGGCCCGGACTCCCGTGCCCTGGGCCTGGGCCCGCTCGAGCAGCAAGGCCGCGCTTCCGACCCGGTTCGCGCGGTTGAACGTCCAGTGCTGACCCGGACTGACAGACCCTGGACCAACGTCTACGGCCTGGCGCGGTCGATGCTCGCGACGGCGACGCTCCTCACCCTGCTCGCCGATTCGAGCGAACGGCTGTTCCAGCCGCTGGTGGTCGATGATCCCGGCATCATCGACCGGAGCGCGATCGCCGGCGCGAGCCTGTTCTTCCTCGCCCGGAATCACCTGGTGGCTGCAAAGCTGCTGGCGGTCGCGGTTCTCCTGCTGGTCATCGTCGGGTGGCGGCCGCGCTTCACGGCACTGCCGCACTGGTGGATCTCCTACAGCTTTGCGGCGTCGGCCTCGATGATCGACGGCGGCGATCAGATCGCCGCGACGCTCTGCCTGCTGCTCCTCCCCGTCGCCCTCACCGACGACCGCTCCTGGCACTGGACCGGCACTGGCGCCGGAGGTCCCGCCGCCTCCATCGCTGCGCAGACCGGGTGGGTGCTCATCCGGGTACAGATGGCGATCGTCTATCTGTTCGCCGCGGTGCTGAAGTTCCCGAGCGAGGAGTGGGCCAACGGGACCGCGCTCTACTACTGGTGGCGGAACCCCGCCTTCGGCGCGGCGGGCCTGCTCCGTCCGGTGACCGACTGGATCGGACGGACCGTGCTCGTCGTGCCGCTCACCTGGAGCGCCCTCCTGCTCGAGCTGTGCCTGGCGGCGGCGCTGGTCGCGCCCCTCAGGTTCCGCAGCACGCTGCTTCCCGTAGCAGTGCTCTTCCACCTGGGCATCGCGCTCACCCATGGCCTCGTCACCTTCGCGGTGACGATGTCCGCGGCGCTGATCCTCTACCTTCGCCCGGCCTGGCGGCCCTTCGCCTTTCCCGAGCTCCTTCGCCGCCCGGCCGCGCGCTCCCCGGAACCCGTCGCACGCGTCACCGTCGCGCCGTGAGTCTCGCCCGACCACCAGGCTGGTTACCGCGGCGGTGAACTTCCGGGGTCCATCGGGAGAAGGAGCCGCTCCAGATCGTAGGATGGCCGACGGTGCGCCCCGAGCAGCCGTCCCTGCAGTCGACGACGATCCCCGAGCGTCATGGGTGGATGCTGCAGACGCTGCGCGCCGCCGTCGCCCGCACTTGCCCGTCCGACCTCGGCGCACAGCGCGAGGACCTGGTGCAGGCGGCCCTGCTCCGGGTCCTCGAGCGCGAGCAGCAGGGTGAGCAGAATCAGGTCCGGACTGCGTCTTACTTGTGGCGCGTGGCGTTCAGCGTCATCGCGGACGAGCTTCGCCGGCGCCGGGCAGAGGAGCTGCGGTCGCGGAGGTCTACGATGGGTGAGCGGTCGGGACAGCAGGGAGCCACGCCCCTCGCAGAGCTGGGGGTGGGCATCCGTGACTGTCTGGGTGGGCTGCCCGAGCCGCGGCGCGCGGCGGTCCTGTTGCACCTCGAAGGCTTCCGCGCCGACGAGGCCTCCCGTGTGCTCCACTGGGACATGAAGCGCGTGCAGAACCTCACCTACCGCGGCCTCGCCGACCTCCGGCGGTGTCTCGAGCGAAAGGGGCTCGTGCCGTGAGCGAGCAGGAGCTCGAGGCGCTCCGTGCCGCGTGGGCCTCGCGCCCGCCCGCCTCTCCGGGACCGGAGTGCCCACCGTCCGACGCCATCTGGGAAGCGGTGGCCGGGAACCGTGGCGAGGAAGAGGTGCGGACGATGCTCGCGCACAGCCTTGGCTGTCCCGACTGCTCGGCGCTCTGGCGGCTGGCCCGCGAGCTGCGCAGTGCCGGGGAGACGGGGGCAACCCCATCGGCAAAGGTCGCTCCGCTCTGGCGCGCCGGTCCCGCGCGCTGGCTCGTGGGCGCAGGCGCGCTCGCGGCGGCAGCCGCGGTGGCGGTGGTCCTGTTGCCGCGGACCGGGCACCGGCAGACCTCCCCGGTCATTCGCGGGGCGGAGGACACGGTGCTCGAACCGGATCCGGCCTCGAGGACGCTCGACCGGAAGCACCCGGTGCTTCGCTGGACGGGCGCGCCCGAAGGCAGCCGGTACACCGTCGTCGTCTCCACGCGCGATCTGACCGTGCTGTACAGGAAGAGCGGACTCGCGACGCCGGAGGTCGAGATTCCAGTGGAGTCGTTCGTCGGCGTGCCCGCCGGGGGCGAAGTCGTGTGGCGGGTCGAGGCCATCGTCCCTGGCGGCCGGCGGATCTCCTCTGGAGCCTTCCTCAGCCGCGTACAGTAGAGCCCGTGACGCGGTCGTTGCGCGGGTTCCTTCTGCTGTGGTGTCTGCTCGTGCCTGATGCCGATGCGGTACCACGCTCCACAGGGGAGTGCGCTGCCATGGTCCGCGCGCAACCCCGGGCGCTCGCCTCGTACCGGTGCTACTGGGACCTCGCGCACGGCGGCCGTCGAATCGAGGCCGAGCGAGCCCTGGAAGTGATTCTCCGGCGCCAGCCGGAGAATCCTGGGGCGCTGCTGTACCTCGGCCTGTGCCGTGACGAACGAGGGCTGGAAAGCCGGGAGCTGTTCCGTCGATCGATCTCCGCGTTCCAGCGCAGTGGAGATCCGGAGGGAGAAGGCTACGCGCGGCTCGCGCTCTTTGCCGTGGAGTGCATGGAGGGACGCAGCTGCGAGGAGAATCGCGACCAGCTCGACCAGGCGGACGCGCTGGCCGCCCGGTTCCATCTGGCCGACCTCCGCGCCCTCGCGATCGTCTGGCGAGCCCGCGACGCCTTGATGGCCGACGACCTCGGCGCTGCCGAGCGCCACCTCCGGAGGGCCGAGGTGGCGGTCGGCCCGGCCGGTCCCCTCTGGCTCCGGAGCTGGATCCTCGCCCAGTTCGGATTCCTCTTCCTGGAGGAGGGGCGCTTCGCCGAGGCCCTGGACACCTTCCGCACCCAGGCGAATCTCGTCGAGGCGGTCTCGCCCGCGGTGCACGCCATCGCGCTGGGGGGGATGGGTACCGCGGCGCTGGAGCTCGCCCAGCGGGGCGAGCTCGACCGTGGAGAGGCAGAGCGAATGCTCCGGAACGCGCTCGACGCCGAGGACCGCGTCGGGGTCGACCTCGGGAGCCGCTACGCCGGCTCGCTGGTCACCCGCTTGCAGCTCGCGTTCCTCCACGGTCCGACCGACGCGGCCATCGACGAGCTGCAGCGCCTTCGCCGCACCCACGAGCAGAGAGGAAGCAACTACCCATTTCCGGTCCTCTGGTTGCTCGCACGCTTCACCTTCGAACACGACCGCTCGGCGCTTCCCGGGGCGCTCCGGTACGCCGACGAGGCGGTCGCCCTCTGCCAGCTCCGGTCGCACGAGTGGGAGCGTGCATACGGGCTCCTGGCGCGCGCGGACCTCCTCTGGCGGGGCGGCGACCGGGGGCGTGGGGTCGCCGACGCGCGTGCGGCGCTGGACAGCTTCGAGCGGCTCCGCGGGAGGCAGCCGGAGGCGACGGTCCGCGCCCGGTACGGAGCGTCCACCGCCTTCGCCCACCAGCTCGTCGCGGGATGGCTGCTCGACCCGGCCCGCGGGCCCCCCGATGCAGAGGCGGCGTTCGAGATCATGGAGCGGCTCCGGGCCCGGGTGCTGTTCGAGAACCTGCTCGCCGCACACGGCCGGCGCGAGCTGCCGCCCCACCTGCGCGAGGGCGGGGTCGACATCCACCAGCGCATCTCGATGCTGCAAAGGCGCCTCCTCGACTCCGGGCTGGGCGAGCAGCGAACGGAAGTCCAGCGCGCGCTCGACGCGGCCGAGGCCGAGGAAGCCGCGTGGAACGACGACGTCGCCCGGGCGCTCCCCGAGTTCAGGAGCCTCGAGTTCGCGCCGCCCCGGCTCGTCGACGTGCAGCGCGCGCTGGTCCCGGAGGAGGCGATGCTGCTGTTCCAGACATGGACGCGCGAGCCGAATCCGGAGGCACCTTACGAGGACGGAAGCTCCTGGGTACTGACGGTCACCCGCGAGTCCGTCCGGGCGCATCGCATCCCGGACGCCGAGCGGCTGCAGCCCGGCATCGAGCAGTGGCTGGCCCTGCTCGCGCGGCGCGACGGCTCCGAGGCACCGGGCGCGGCGCGGCTGTACCGGGACCTTCTCGGCCCGGCGCTGGAGGGCCTTCCGAGAAGGGTGACCCGCCTCGTCGTGGTGCCCGACGGTCCGCTGCACGCACTGCCTTTCGACGCGCTGCGGGTGACCGAGCGCGGGACGCTCCTGGCCGAGCAGTACGCGGTCTCGATCGCACCGTCCGCCACGCTCTGGAAGCACTGGCGGAGCACCGAGCCAGGGACGCGGACCGGTGCCCTCCTCGCGCTCGCCGACCCCGAGCTGCCGCACCGAGCGGGCGTGGGCATCGCGGAGGCCTGGCGGCAGACGGGACTCACGCTGGCGTCACTCCCGCGGGCGCGCGACGAGGCCAGGGTGGCGGCGGCGATCGGGGCGTCGGCCAGCAGGATGCTGGTTGGCGTGGAAGCCAGCGAGCACCTCCTCAAGTCAACCGACCTGCGCACCTACGACGTGCTTCACCTCGCCACGCACGCCGTCGTGGACGTGGAGGCGCCCGAACGGTCCGCGGTCGTCCTCTCCCCCGGAGCGGAGAGCGAGGACGGCCTCCTGCAATCGCGGGAGATCTCCGAGCTCGAGCTCGAGGGGAACGTGGTGGTCCTGGCCGCTTGCCGAAGCGCCTCGGGCCTCGGCCTCCGGGGCGAAGGAGTGGTGGGGCTCGGGCGCTCCTTCTTCGAGGCCGGGGCGCACGCGGTCATCGGGAGCCTCTGGGCGCTCCGGGACGACGAGTCCTCGGAGCTCCTCGATACCTACTACCGTCGGCTCGGCCGCGGGGAGACGCTCGCCGACGCGATGGCGGAAGCTCGGCGGGCAAGCATCCGCTCCGGTGCCCCGCCGGCCGCGTGGGCGGGAATGGTCGTCCTCGGGGACGGAGCGCTCCGCCCCCTTCAGGCCGTCGTGCGTGGACGGGCTCGCCAGCGGCTGGAGCACCTTGCCGCCAGCGGAGCCCTGCTGCTCGCGCTCGGGCTGGGCGCCGGCGTGGTGTGGCGACGCCGACGGGGCCGGGCCTAGTGCTTGATCCGCGCGACGAAGAGCTCGTCGCCGTTCCCCGTCGTCGCCGCGAGGACGAACCGGTGGCCCACCGGGTCGTACGCCAGCCCGGTGAGGTAGTTGGGCTTTGCCACGTCGTCGTTCTGGGTGGAGTCAGGCATGGGCGCACACACCATGGACCAGCTCCCGGTGTCGGTCTGCTCGAACACCGCGGCGATGTCGTTGCTGGTCGACGTGGTCGAGGCGGCGAGCATCCCGGTGTCCGGATTGAGGATCAGCCGGTGGGGGTTGTAGGGCGTCCCGTTGTACTCCGGCACCACGACGGAGGTCAGCCCCTCCAGCGTGGTGCCCACCTGTGACCAGCTGCTTCCATTCCAGGTCGTGACCTCGAGGCCGTCGGAGGGGACATACGGAGTCGCGTCGGGGAAGTTGCTCCAGGCCATCGCCAGCTTCCGGCTGCTGTCGAAGGCCAGGGCCGGCCCTCCCTCGTAGTAGTCGTTGCCGGTGTTCGGAGAGGGAATGAGGCCAGCCCCGGGGCCGCTGAGCTTCTTGGCAAACGGCTTGAAGACCGCATACCCCCCGAAGGGCGGCACCTGCTCCTCCCAGGCGACGGTGATGTCCCCGGCGGAGTCGACGATCACGTCAGGGAGCGACACCAGCTCGCCGGCGGTGGCGTAGATCCCCCCGGTCACGACCCAGCTGCTCCCGTTCCACTGCGCCACCGCGATGTCGCGGTACGGGCTGGAATTCAGGTTGCGAGCCACGGCCACCACTGGCTGGTCGGACTTGAGCGTGAGGGCGAACCCGCTGTTGGAATTCCCCTGAGGGACCGGGGCAGGCAGCACGTTCCAGTTGCTGGTCCCATCCCAGCTCGCCACCCAGATCTCGGCCTGGTGCGAGGTCGAGTTGAAGGCCTCGTAGGCCACCACCGGGTGGTCGTGCGAGTCGATCGCCAGACCAGCCCAGAGATAGCCGCCGTTTCCGTTGGCAGCCAGTCCCGAGGAGCCGAGCAAGTTCCAGGCGCCGTTCTCGTAGCGGGCGACATAGGTGACGAAGGGCGCGTACTCGATCCAGACCACCACTGGCCGCCCCTGCGAGTCGACCTTGACCGGGACCCTTCCCACCATGGTGATGACAGTCTGGGACCCGATGGGCTTGATCACCTTCAGGGCCTCCATGCAGCCCACGGTGACCTGGACCTGGACGCTGTCCGAGACGGTGCTGTTCACCTGGCTGGTGGCCTTGATGGTGTACTTCCCGGGAAATCCCGACGCCTTGTAGTTCCCGTTGGAATCGATCATCCCCGCGGGGAAGTCGGTCCCGCTGATGGGGTTCTCCTCGATGGACCAGTAGACGCCGGTCGAGCTGAGGTTGCTGACCGTGGCATGGAAGGCAATCGAGCCGAGCGTGTTGACCGACGCGCTTCGCTCCGCGATGGTGACGCTCGGCGCTGCGGCGGCGGTGACGTTCACCGTTGCGTCGCCGTGCTTGGACGGATCGGCAACGCTCGTCGCGCGGACGGTGAACTGCGCGTTCGAGGTGACGGTAGGAGCGGTGTAATAGCCCGACTGGGCGTTGATCGATCCTCCGTACGGCGCCTCGACCACGCTCCAGGTCACCGTCGTGTCCGCGGCGTTGGTCACCTCGGCGTAGAACTGATGGCTGGTTCCGGAAGGCACCGTGACCGAGGACTCGGTGACCGTGACCGTCACGGGTGGGGCAACGACCGGAGTGACCGTGACCTGCACGTGTCCATACTTGCTGGTGTCGGCCTGGCTGGTGGCGCGCACCGTGAAGTGCGTCCCCGTGGCGACGGCGGGCGCCGTGTAACTGCCGTCCTGGGTGATCTCTCCGCCCCCCGCCTCCTCGACTTTCCAGGTCACGGCCGTGTTGCTGGTCCCGCTCACCTGGGCGTGGAACGTCATGTGGTCTCCGCTGGTGAGCGTGGGAGGGTTGTCGGTGATGATCACGCTGACGTTCGAGGTCGTCGCACTCGGGCACACCCTTCCGAGGTTGCAGTCGATGACCAGCGAGATGCCCAGGAGGTCACCGGAGGCGAGCGAGGCCTTCTTCGACCCGCTTGCCCCCGCCGAGATGCGCGTCGAGCTGGTGATGCTGAAGCCGGCGCCGGTGAAGTTCGCGTACTTGCAGCCGGTGACGTAGGCCGGTGCGGCGCGTAGCCACTGGCAGTTGGTCGTCTCCGCCTTGAGCTGTGCGCTCTCGTTGCCCGCGGTAGCCTTCCAGACCTGCCCTCCGGAGCCGAGCACTCCGATCGCCGGCGGGATCGGCGCCCCCGGGGAAGGTCCCGCGACGAGCACCCAGTCGCCTCCTCCGCGGAACGCCAGCACGCCCGAGAAGATCTGCGCCGCGCTGCTTCCGGGCAGGTTCAAGACGGTGAGCTGAAAACCGAAGGCCTGGGCGGAGCCGCTGGACAGCGCCGCCCGATCCGGCGGGCCCGCGAGGAGGCTGGCGGTGAGTGAGACGTCGTTCACCTTGACGTCGGCCTGCACGGCGAGGGCTGCTGCCTGCGTGGCCAGGGCCTCCTGGGGAGCCTGCGCCGCGAGCTCGGCGGCCCCGCTGGTCAGGCCTCCGCCGAGCTGCGTCGACACGCCGGGGTCGATGGATTTTTCCCCCGGCGAGGACGGAGGCGGGTTGTTGCCGCCTCCGCCTCCACACGCCACCGCGAGGACCAGCACCAGGGACACTGCGCATCGCCGGAACATTGAGGCCTCCCCGAGGGGGCCCAGCGCGCCGCAAGGTCCCCTCCTGCCGAGGAGAGACGCGGCACCCTGCCGGACCTGCTCACCGCACCTCGCAGATGGGCGTGGTGGACGCGACCCTGGCCCTTGGTGCCGGGAGGTCTCGACGGCGAAGGCCGAGCTCTTCGACTCTGCGCTCGGTGGCTGAGGCCACCCAGACGCAGCGGCGCTTCCCTGCAGGCCACGGTCGGCCGGCTGCAAGCCCTGCACCCCTGCCTTGCCCCACCGGGGCGGGCATGAGATTTCCCCCGCGTACCGCGAGGTTCGTCATGCGCAAGGACTCCCCGGTCGTCGCCTGCTCCATCGCCGCGCTCATCCTGCTCTTCGCGGGCGCCGCGCTGGTGCCGTCCTCCGCCTGGCGCGCCGCGTCCGTGGTCGCGCACCTCGCCCCGACCCTGGTCTCGACCACGACCGGCCACGGCTCCACCGCGGCGAGGGCGGCAGGGCTGGGCGTGCTCGCCGCACCCGGGCTGCTCCGCGACGCCCCTCCCGCCCGGGAGCAGCCTGCGCCTCAGGTCCGGGTGTGCCGGCGTGAGCTCCCGCGGTCCTGCAACCGGCCGGTGGAGTGTCCGCGGCAGATGATCCAGCGGCTGCGCCTGGTCTTCCCGATCAACGGCTGAGCCGCGGCTCCCCGAGCCGCGCCGGCGAGGCCCGGGCTACGCTCGGCGACGGTGACGTTCGATCGCGCGCTGCTGCTGGTCCAGGCCGCAGCCACGGCCTACATGACCGGGCTCATCTGGTTCGTCCAGGTGGTGCACTACCCGCTGCTGCATGCGGTGCCACCGTCCGATCTGCCGGCCTACGAGGCCCGTGACCAGCGCCGGACTGGCCTAGTGGTCGGGCCGCCCATGCTGGTGGAGCTGGTGACCGCCGTCGCGGCGGTCCGCTGGCGGCCCCCCGAGCTCCCCGCGCTCTGGGCATGGGCAGGCGTGACCCTGCTCGGGGTGATCTGGGCCAGCACCGCGTTCGTGCAGGTCCCGCTCCACGACGCGCTGGAGAGGGCACACGACAGCGGCCGCATCCGGCTCCTGGTGGCGAGCAACTGGTTCCGGACCGTTGGCTGGACCGCGCGCGCCCTGCTGCTCGCCTGGGCGCTGACACGGCTGCTGCGCCCGGGGTAGGCAATGGTCTCCTTCGCCGAGCGTCCCCCTCCGGCCCAGATGTCCGCACTCCTCCGTCGCGTTCTCCTCGCCCCCATCCCGCGGCTCCTCTGGACCGGCGTCCTGGCCTGGGTGCTGGTCCGGCTCCTGTTCTGGCTCGCCCCCGAGCTGGCCCGGATGTCCAACCTCACGCTGGCGGGCTCGTTCCGGAACGCGGTGATCGCGCTGGTCGTGTTCACCCTCGGCCTCTGGCTCTTCGAGCGGAAGCGCCCGCGCGACGCCGGGCTCGGACTCGCGCGCGCGGTGCCGGACACCGTCCGGGGCTTCGTCCTCGGCGCGGCGCTGCTCACCGCGATCACAGCCGTGCTCGCGGTGACGGGCAGCTACCACCTCGTGGGCTGGGCCCCGCTGCCGGAGGGAACGACGCGCGGAGCGCTCCTCGGCCGGGCGGTGCTGCTCTTCTTCGCGGCAGCGGTCTTCGAGGAGGTCGCGATCCGCGGCATCGTCTTCCGGCTGCTGGAGCAGGGAATCGGGACCTGGCTGGCCATCCTGCTCAGCGCGCTCTTCTTCGGGCTCGGGCACCGGGGCAACCCCGGCGCAACCTGGGTGAGCACCATGGCCATCGCGATCGAGGCTGGAGCCCTGCTCGCGGCCGCGTACGTCGCGACCCGCTCGCTCTGGCTTCCCATCGGGCTGCACTGGGCCTGGAACCTCTTCGAGGGCCCGGTCTGGGGCTCGCTGGTGTCGGGCAACGACGTCGGCGTGCTCGCGCGAGCCACCTTCCCGGGGCCTGCCCTGCTGACCGGCGGCGCGTTTGGACCCGAGGCCGGGCTCCCGGCGATGGTGCTCGGGCTGGCGATGGGAATCGCCTTCATGATCGTCGCCATCCGCCGGGAGCAGATCGTCACCCCTGGCTGGATGCGGTGGCTCGCCGGGCGGCTGCGTCCGCCGCGGGTCGTTGCGCCGCCCGGGCCAGCACGCGCTCCGGCGCCGGTCGTGCCGCCGTCCGCTGCATGAGTCCCGCGCCGCGGCGGCCTAGCTGGCCTCGCCCAGGAAGCGGGCCACCGCCTTCCACACCGCCTCGAAGTGCTCGCGATCGAATCCGGTGCCTGAGGCGACCCAGTCGAAGTGCGGCGGGACGTGCCGCGGCTTGTGGAAGTGCCCGAGCACGTCGTGGTGGTCTGCCCAGACCGCGGAGACGAGCTGACCGCGCACCTGGCTCAGCGTGGGGACGATGCCGTCGTTCGCGGTGTGGTCGGGCACGTTGCCGTATGCCCGACGCAGGAACTTCCGGTGCTCCGGCGAGAGCTGGCGGGGCGGGTCGGTGGGGCGTCCGCGGGCCAGCCGGTACAGCACCACGAACAGAGCATGGGTCGTCTGCGCGTACCCGCTCAGCCCGGCCCGGGTGAGCGAGCGGATCCCCGGGGGGCGCGCCCGCGTCACCACCTCGCCGTAACGAACGCCCGGGCGGTCGGCCGTGGCGGCGTTGAAGAGCTCCATCGCCCCCGGCGCGAGCTGGGACACCAGCCCCTGGTCGCTGTGGACGCTGGAGAAGAACTCCTCGATGGCCCGGCGCCGCTTGCCCTCGAAGTCGGAGAGCAGCTGGAGGAAGAGCTGGTCCACCACGCCGGTGGGCGCGGCGTCCTTCCGGCGGAGCAACCGCGCCAGCCGGAGCGCCACCCCCACCGGGAGCCGTCCGGTGCGGAGCGAGTACACCGTGGCGAGCGAGAGCAGCCTCAGGAGCTGGCTCCCGAAGAGCGAGGTGAAGTGCTTGGCGAGCGGCGTCCCGTGGTGCGGGGCGGAGACGCCGACCACCGCGCGAACCGCCGCGGCGCACCGCTCGACGTCCACCTCGGTGGGGAGGACGGAACCCGGGCTGAGCATCAGCCGTGCGTCGAGCGCGCCGGTGGAGTGGCCGACGATGCTCACCACGCCACCGCGCTGCTCGAGCAGACGGTGGATCGACTCGGCGAGGAGCGCGGCGCGCCGGGGAAGCGACGACGAGGGCTCGGTGAGCACCACCCGGATCTCCCCGTCGAGCCCCACCGCCGGCCCGACCTCGGCGAGCAGCTCGCGCACGTGGCCGAAGTAGGTGAAGTCGCCCAGGTTGGCGAAGCCGAAGAAGCCCGGGACGAGGACGACGTGGTGAGGTCCGGCCAACTCGGGGACCGACCTTACCGAGCGCGAGAGGTGGATTCACCACTTCTGGCTCGAGGGTAGGGCGGGACCGGGCTCCCGGGACCCCGCGACGGACCGCCGGCGCTCGCTCGCCCGTGCTAAGCGAACGGCCGTGGCCCCGGGAACCAGACCCATCCGGAAAGTCCTGATCGCCAACCGTGGGGAGATCGCCGTCCGGATCATCCGCACCTGCCGGGAGCTCGGCATCCCCACCGTCGCCGTCTACTCTGACGCGGACCGCGTCGCGCTCCACGTCCGGATGGCCGACGAAGCCTTCCGCGTCGGGCCGCCGCCCTCGCGCGAGTCCTACCTGTCGTTCGAGCGCATCCTCGATGCGGCCCGGGCCTCCGGCGCGGACGCCATCCACCCCGGCTATGGCTTCCTCAGCGAGAACTCGGCGTTCGTCCGGGCCTGCGAGGCGGCGGGCATCGTCTTCATCGGCCCACCTGCCTCGGCGATGGATGCGATGGGCGAGAAGACCCGGGCGCGGGCCAACATGGAGAGGGCCGGCGTCCCGGTGGTTCCGGGCAGCACGGCGCCCTTCCCCTCGGTGACCGAGGCCCGCGCCTACGCCGAGAAGGTCGGCTTCCCGGTGATGCTCAAGGCGGCCGGCGGCGGGGGCGGCAAGGGCATGCGGCGGGTCGAGCGGGTCGCCGACTTCGAATCGGCGTGGCGCGCCGCCCAGAGCGAGGCGCTCAACGCCTTCGGAAACGACGCGGTCTACCTCGAGAAGTACCTCGAGGAGCCGCACCACGTGGAGATCCAGATCTTCGCCGACCAGGCGGGGAACACGGTCCACCTGAACGAGCGCGAGTGCTCGGCGCAGCGGCGGCACCAGAAGGTCATCGAGGAGACGCCCTCGCCCATCCTCAACCCCCAGATGCGGGCGGCGATGGGCGAGGTGGCGGTGAAGGCGGCCCGGGCGGTGGGCTACGTCGGAGCGGGCACGGTGGAGTTCCTCATCGACAAGCACCGCAACTTCTACTTCCTGGAGATGAACACCCGGCTGCAAGTCGAGCACCCGGTGACCGAGTGGGTCACCGGCCTGGACCTGGTCGCCTGGCAGATCCGCGTCGCCCGGGGCGAGCCGCTGGGGTTCCGGACCGAGCCGCCGCGGGGGCACAGCATCGAGGCGCGCGTCTACGCCGAGGATCCAGCGCAGAACTTCATGCCCAGCCCGGGACGCATCACCTACCTCCGGGTGCCGTCGGGTCCGAACGTGCGCGACGACTCGGGCGTCTACCCGGGCTACACCGTGCCCACGGTCTACGACCCGATGATCTCCAAGCTCTCGGTCTGGGCCCCTACCCGGGTCGAGGCGATCGGCCGGATGCGGCGCGCGCTCGCCGAGTACGTGGTGAAGGGCATCACCACCAACATCCGCTACCTGCGCGCCATCCTCGCCCACCCCGAGTTCATCGGCGGCAACTACGACACCGGGTTCCTGCCGCGGCTCCATTCGGCACTGCTCGGGCGGCATGACCACCAGCTCGGGGAGGTGGCACTGCTCGCGGCGGTGGTGGACGCGTACCAGCGCGATGCTCGACGCCAGCGGAGCGTCGCGCCGGCCGCGGGCCCGAGCTCGGGGCTGTCGCCATGGAGACTGCGGGCGCGCGGGAGCCGTCGGTGAGCGGGGCCAAGCGCTACCTCACCACCCTCCGCGGGGCGCGGGAGTCGGTCCCGGTGGACATCGACCACCTCGGGGACGGCAAGTTCGTGCTCAAGGTGCGCGGGGTCACCCACCGGGTGGACGCCCGGGTGCTCGAGCATGGCGCGGTGTCGCTCCTGGTGGACGGGCGGTCGTACGACGTGGAGCTCGACGAGTCCGGAGACGAGGTCCAGGTCCTGGTCGGCTTCGAGCTGCTGACGGTGGACGTGGCCGACGAGCGGTCGGTCCGCTTGCGCGCCGGCGCCACCGGGTTCAGCGTGAGCGGGAAGGTCCTGATCACCGCGCCCATGCCGGGCAAGGTGGTGCGGGTGCTGGTGGCTCCCGGCTCCCAGGTCGCCGAGGGTGAGGGGCTGGTGGTGGTCGAGGCGATGAAGATGGAGAACGAGCTGAAGAGCCCAAAGGCGGGCACCGTGGTCGAGGTGTTCGCGAAGGAGGGCAGCACGGTGGAGGCCAACGCCAGGCTGCTCACCGTGGAGTAGGCCATGTCCGACGAGCGCCGACGGTGGCTGGACCAGGTCTGGGCCAAGGCCCGGGCGAAGTCCCCCGAGCGGAAAGACGTCTTCCAGACCAGCAGCGACATCGTGCTCGGGCCGGTCGACGCCCCGGCAAACCCCGACGCCGAGTACATGAAGAGGCTGGGCTTCCCCGGCGAGTACCCCTTCACCCGCGGCATCCAGCCCACGATGTACCGGGGCCGTCACTGGACCATGCGCCAGTACGCCGGCTTCGGGAGCGCCGAGGACGCGAACGCCCGGTACCGGATGCTGATGGCGTCCGGGCAGACCGGGCTGTCGGTCGCGTTCGACCTTCCGACACAGATGGGGCGCGACGCGGACCACCCCCGGGCCCGCGGCGAGGTGGGCAAGGTGGGCGTCTCCATCAGCTCGCTGCGCGACATGGAGGTCCTGCTCAAGGGGATTCCCCTGGGCGAGGTCTCGACCTCGATGACCATCAACTCGACCGCGGCGATCCTCCTGTCGCTCTACGCAGCGGTGGGCGAGCAGCAGGGCGTGCCGCTGGAGAAGCTGTCGGGAACGGTCCAGAACGACATCCTGAAGGAGTACATCGCCCGCGGCACCTACGTGTACCCGCCCCGCGAGTCGCTCCGGCTGGTGACCGACGTGTTCGCCTTCTGCGCGCAGCGGGTGCCGCGGTGGAATCCGATCAGCATCAGCGGGTACCACATCCGCGAGGCCGGCTCGACGGCAGCTCAGGAGATCGCCTTCACCCTGGGGAATGGCATCGCCTACGTGGAGGCGGCCCAGCGCGCGGGACTCGAGGTGGACGGGTTCGCCGGCCGGCTGTCGTTCTTCTTCAACGTCCACAACAACTTCCTCGAGGAGATCGCCAAGTTCCGGGCGGCGCGCCGGCTCTGGGCGCGGGTGATGAAGGAGCGCTTCGGGGCGAAAGACCCTCGCAGCCAGATGCTCCGGTTCCACGCCCAGACGGCCGGCTCGACGCTCACCGCGCAGCAGCCGGAGAACAACGTGGTGCGGGTTACGCTGCAGGCGATGGCGGCGGTGCTCGGGGGCGCGCAGTCGCTCCACACCAACAGCAAGGACGAGGCGCTGGCTCTCCCGTCCGAGGCCGCGGCAAAGCTGGCGCTCAGGACGCAGCAGATCATCGCCCACGAGACGGGGGTGGCAGAGGTCATCGACCCTTTCGGCGGGAGCTACACCCTGGAGCGGTTGACCGACGAGCTGGAGCAGCGCGCCGACGCCTACCTCGGAAAGATCGACGCGCTGGGCGGGATGGTCGAGGCCATCGCCCAGGGGTACCCGCAGCAGGAGATCCAGGACGCGGCGTACCGCGCGCAGCGCGCGCTGGAGACGCGAGAGTCGGTGGTGGTCGGGCTGAACGAGTTCCGCGACGAGGAGCCACCGCCCGAGGGGCTGCTCCGGGTGAACGAGTCCGTGGAACGTACGCAGATGGCCCGGCTCAAGGCGCTCCGGAAGGAGCGAGACGGCGCCTCGGTGCAGCGCCGGCTGGATGCGCTCCGCGCCGCGGCGAAGGACGAGCGGCACAACCTCGTGCCGCTCATCTTCGACGCGGTGAAATCGCTGGCCACGCTGGGGGAGATCTCCGACGCGCTCCGCGACGTGTTCGGAGAGCACCGCGAGCAGGTGGTCCTGTAGGAGCGCGCCTCCCCATGAGCCGTGGGGGCGATGCCCTCCCAGGTCATCGGGGCAGAAGGGCTGGCCGCGGCACCGAAACGTCAGCGGGTGCCCCTCTCGAGCCTCCGATGCAGGTTCAGCGCGACGAGATTGAACGGATCGAGCTCCAGCACCTCGGTCACCTCCGCCAGCGCCTGGTGGGTCTTCCGCAGACGGTGCAGCAGCTCCGCCAGCTGCAGGTGCAAGGTGGGCGAGCTGTGGCCGAGCACCTCGGCGGCGCTCAGAGCGGACCGAAGCAACAGCTCCGCCCGCTCTGGCTCCTCCGAGCTCAGGTTCTGCGCGGCCTGCACCTTGAGCAGGATCTCGTCCCTGGTCTGACCCACGATCTCGCTCACCTCCTCTCACTCACCTCCGCCGGGCGGGGGGGCCCGCCCCGCCGCCCCCTCGACTCATGCCAGCGGTTTCCCCGGCACGCCGAAGGCGCCGGAACCTGCACCCCCGCCGCCTCGCCGTCGGCCTTCGCTGCCGTCGCCGCGTCTCCCTGCGCCCGGGCCCCTCTGGCCAGCGCCTCCCGGGCCTCATCTGCCGAGCACGAGCGAACGGTCCCCGCACGGCGACCGAGTGCCCCGCGCGGCGGACTCCAGCTCGAACGACGAACGCGGCGCGGTGGACCCCAGGACACCGATGCCCCCGGAAACCTCCGTCAGCGGCACGACGTCACGCCGCCACGACGGACGGAGCGACGCCGATTCACCTCGTCCTGGTCTTGTTCAGTGCCTCGAGGGCTTGAAGCTCGGGAGGCGCATCATTCGTGGCCTCCTTTCGAACACGGGCAGCCTCGGGGCCGGGGGGCTGCGGCGCGCGTCAATGCCAGAGCGCCGGGCTTGCTGTCAAACGGCCGCCGAAGTCCCCGGAACGGCTGGTGAGTGTGCCAAGGTCCCCCTCCGCCTTCCGCCACCGGACGATGGACGCCCCGCTCTCGAGCAGCGACGCCACGCAGATTCGATTCGCCTGGATGCCTCGGCCCGGCTCGGTGGGCTTCCACCTCATGCTCGCCGCAGTGGCGCTCCTCGTCCTCGGCCCGCTCGGCGGAGTCGCCGCCGCCTACATGAGCTTCACCCTGGGGATCTTCGTCCCCGGGCAGATCCTCGCCGGCATCCTGGGAAGCGTCGTCACCTACCCCTACGGCGCGCAGGGCCGCCATGGCGCCAACTACATGCAGACCATGGCTGCCTCGGTGGCCTCGCTCGGGGCGATGGCGGTGCTCATCCAGGCCGCCGTGTGGCTGGGCATGGAGATGCCACCGGCCTGGCAGCTCGTGCTCTTCATCACCTGCGTGGGCATGTTCGGCGTGGGGGTGGGGATGCTCTACACGCCCATCCTGGTCGACCGGATGAAGCTCGACTACCCCTCGGGCTACGCGGTGGCGAACATCATCCGCGCGCTGACCGACAAGACGCTCCTCCAGCGATCGGTGCGCAGCCTCGGCGCTGGCGCCGGGATCGGCGCGCTGGGCGGATGGCTCATTGACCGGGTGCCCGGGATTGGCGCCAGCGGCCTGTCCATGTCCAACGTGGGCGCCGGCCTCATCGTCGGCTCGCGCATCGCCGTGCCCGCCTCGGTCCTCGGGCTCGTCGGCTGGGTGCTCACCCCGTGGCTCCGTGGCAACGGCTGGCTGGGCGCGAACGAGCCGTTTCGCCGGCTCGGGTTCCTGGTGGGTCTCGCCTCCATCATGGGCGCCGCCCTGGTCGACCTCACGCTCATTGCCCGACAGGCGCTGGCCCGCGCACGCTCGCAGGAGGCCCCCAGCAGCGGCACCACTCCGGAGCGCGGTGGCTTTCCGACGCGGCTGCTCGTCACCTGGGTGCTGTTCTGGGCTGGCGCGGTGGTGCTGGTCGCCACCGGGCTCATGCACCAGCCGGCCCGTTACATCCTCTTCGGGCTCGGCCTCAGCCTCCTCTTCGTCTTCATCAATGGCATCTCCACCGGGGTCAGCGACCAGAACCCGATCTCCAGCGCCTTCGTGGTCGCGGTGCTGCTGATGTCGGCGATGGGACTCCGCAACCCGGTGGTGGCGATCACCGCGGCCACCGTGCTGCTCATCTGCAGCTCGGTGGGGGTCGACATGCAGCAGGACCGCTCCACCGGCTGGCGACTGGGCACGGACCGGCGCGTCCAGTTCTACTACCAGGTGCTCGGCATCGGGATGGGCGCCGTGCTCTGCGTGCTGCTGGCGCGCGTCTTCATGACCGCCTACCCGGTGCTGGCGCTCAACAGCTTCGACCACCCCGAGGCGAAGGTCGGCCAGTGGCAATCGGCCATGACCTACAAGTTCGTCGGCGCGATCCGCGGTCTCGGCCAGCTCCCCACCGCCCAGCTGGTCACGCTGGAGGTCGGCTTCGTGCTGGGCCTCACCATCGAGGTGCTCCGGAAGGTGCTCCGCGCCAGCGCGCGGTACCGGACGTTCGTCGAGCGGTCTCGCCTCGGCTTCGCGGTGGGCTGGACGGCGGATGCGATCGTCCTCCCCAGCCCGTACGCGTACGCCTTCGGCACCTTCGTCGAGCTGCAGACCGCGCTGTGGTGGGGCGCAGG
>DATKKF010000042.1:0-120026 GCA_035543115.1 Myxococcaceae bacterium | reverse complement strand
TCAGCTCTCGACAGACCAGGAGCTCCTCGGGCGCGTTCACGCCGCGACGCTCCCGAACGGCCGGCGCAGGGTCCGGCGGACGAGCCCGGTCGGCCGGAGCACCAGGACCAGCACCACCAGGACCGAGAACAGCAGATAGCGGTACTCCTGGATGGGCTGCAGCTTCTCCGGGAGCCAGATGACGATCAGCGCGGCGGCCGCGAGCCCGGCGAGATTCCCCAGACCCCCGAGCAGCAGGATGGAAACGAGGACCAGCGACTCCTGGAAGGTGAAGTTGTTGGGGGCGATGAAGCCCACCATCATCGCCGACAGCCCACCGGCGACGCCGATCAGCGCGTTCCCGATGGTGAGGGCGGCGATCTTCCACCGTCCGATGGAGATGCCGAAGCAGGCCGCCGCGGTCTCGTCGAGACGGACCGCGTCGAGCGCCACGCCGATCCACGAGCGCTCCACTCGCCGCACCAGCCATACCGCGGCCAGCGCTAGCGCGACCGCCGCGAGGCAGTAGAACGCGTAGCCCGAGAACTCGACGCCGAGTAGCCGCCGGTCGTCGTTGAAGCTCCAGCCGAGGAGCTGCAGTCCTCCGAGCTTGAGGCCCTGCGGCCCGCCGAGCGTCTCGTTGACCTCGAGGAAGGTCCGGAACAGGAGCCCGAAGGCGATGGTGATCAGCGCGGCATAGTGGCCCCGTGTCCGCAGCAGCGGCAGCAGCAGCAACGAGCCGACTGCGGCCGCCGCGGCCCCGCTGGCCAGCAGCACCAGCGGGTGGGGAAGTCCCCCGCGCCCGAGCACCGCCGCGGTGTAGCCGCCCACCCCGAAGAAGGCCGCGCCGGCGAAGTTGGGGACGCCGGCATCGGCGAGCTGGACGTGGAGCCCGAGACAGGCCACCAGCACGAGCAGCGCCCGGGCCATCAGCAGCAGCACGAACGGGTCGTCGTGGAAGACGCGGACCAGCAGCAGGCCGGCGACTCCCAGTCCCACCAGCACTGCCGGTGGTCCCGCGGCCCCCACCAGCCTCGGGAGCACCCGGCTCCTGAGCCCGGCGGCCACGGCGGCCACCGCGCCGACGAGCACCAGGCCCACCGTCCGCTCCGACTCGGCGGCGAGGAAGGCGTACAGGAGCAGCCCGGTCACCGCGGCGATCGCCGCCGTGGACAGCACGCTCGCCCCGGCCCGCCGGAGGCTCATACCCGCTCACCCAGCCGCTCCCCGATGAGCCCGGTGGGCTTCCAGGTCATGAGGAGGATGACCACGGTGAAGGCGAATACGTCCTTGTAGGCGGAGGCGAAGGGCAGGGCGACCGCGCCCAGCGTCTGCAGCCCGGCAAAGAGGAACCCCCCGAGCACCGCGCCCTCGAAGCTGCCCAGGCCCCCGAGCACCGCGGCGCTGAAGCCGATGACCCCGAGGAGCAGCCCGGAGCCGAAGTTGATCTCGTTGTAGTACAGCCCGTTCATCACCCCGGCGAACGCCGCCAGCGCCGAGCCGATGGCGAAGGTGAGGAGCACCACCCGGCGGAAGTCGATGCCCATGGTGCGTGCGGTCTCCTCGTCCTGCGCGACCGCGCGGATGGCCAGCCCCAGCCGCGTCCGCCGCAGCACCAGCGAGAGCCCGACCACCAGCAGCACCCCGGCGACGATCATCAGCAGGTTGTCCAGGCGCAGGGTGAAGCGGCGCACCGACCAGGAGGCGGTCGGTAGCAGCGCGGGGAAGCGCTGGGGCTGCGAGCCCCCCGGGTAGAAGAGGCGGATGCACTCGCGGAGCGCGGTGCCGCCCATCAGGGTGGCGAGCAGCACGTTGAGCGGCGGCGCGCCTCTGAGCGGGAGCACCAGCAGCCGGCCGAGGAGCGCGCCCAGGAGCGCCATCGACAGGGTGGCGGTGAGCACCACCGCGAGCAGCTGGGGTACCGCGGACTGCACGCCGGCGTGGACCAGCGCGGCGTAGGCGGTGAGCCCGGCGAAGGCGCCGGCCGTGAGCACGTCTCCATGGGCAAACTGGACGACGTCCAGCACGCCGAAGAACAGGGTGAAGCCCAGCGCGACCAGGGCGTACATGAGCCCGAGCATCACGCCGTTCATCACGTACTGCGCGAGGAGATCCACGGCCCGGCCGGCCCCGGCGCTCAGCGCCCTTTCAGCTTGCGCTTGCCGCTGGCGTACTCGCTGTCCTCCCAGACGACCCACTTCCCATCCTGGACCACGAGCGCGGTGATGGCGGCGACCGTGTTCTGGCCGTGGTCGTCGAAGGTGATGGGGCCGACGATGGAATCCACGTTCTTCACCCCGGCGAGCGCGGTGATGACCGTCTTCCGGTCCGGCCCCACCTTGTCGATGGTGTCCATCAGGAGCTTCGCCGCGGCGTAGGCGAAGGGGCCGTAGGCCTCGGGCGGGTTGGGGTACTTCTGCTCGGCGTACTTCTCGAGGAAGAACTTGCCGCCGGGAAGCTTCTCCGCCGGCGCGCCTTCGCGGAACGCGACCACACCCTCGGCGAGCGGTCCGAGACCCTTGATGAAGTCGTCGGAGACGATGCCCGAGGTGCCCTGGAACTGCGCGTTGATGCCCAGCTTGTCCATCTGGGCGCGGATGCGGACCCCGAGCGGGGTGAGGCCGCCGAAGAAGATGACCTCCGGGTTGAGTCCTTTGGCCTGGGTGAGCTCGGCGGTGAAGTCCTGCTGGTCCGCGGTGACGCCGAAGTCGCCGAGGATCTTCCCGCCGCCCGCGGTGGCGTACTGGGTGAAGTACTTGTCGTGGCCCTTCCCGTAGTCGGTGGTGTCGTGGATGATCACCCAGCGGCGGAAGCCCTGCTTCAGCATCAGCTTCGCCGCGGTCTCGTTCTGGTTGATCATCGTCCCGTTCACCCGGTGGATCTCCGGGTACTTGTTGGCGTAGGTGATGTCGGGCAGCACCGCGCCCCAGACGATGGTGGGGAGCCCGAGACGGTGGAAGGTCTCCACCGTCGCGATCGCCACCACCGAGCAGTAGTGGGTGACGCCGGCGACGATCGACCGGTCGGCTCCGGCCTTGGTCGCGACCTGCACACCGGTGTCGGGCTTGCATTCGTCGTCGAGCACGACCAGCTCGTACTGGTACCTCGACTTGGGATCGGCATTCTTCAGCGTCACCGCGAGATCGGCGGAGTTCCGGCCGCCGAGCCCGATGGCCGAGTTACCGCCGGTGAGCGGACCGATGAAGGCCAGCTTCACCGTGTCCTTCGCGGCGGCGGGCAGCGCGACCAGCAGGACGAGAAGCGCGATGCGGCGAACGGCGAGCGTCCAGTGCATGTTCCCCTCCGAGGTGAAACCTCGCGGGGTCTAGCACGCCTCCGCTCGCGGAAGCGGAGGAGCCCACCCGGGCGCCGTCCAGGAAGGCGACGCCCGGGGGGTCAGCGGTGGCCGAAGGCGCCTTCGCGAGCACCGCCGAGGCCACCGGCGTGACCGCCGGCGAATCCACCCGGACGGGCCGCTCCGAAGCCACCGGGGCGCGCGACGGGGCCGGGTCGGCCGACCGCTCCGGATGGGCCCGGACGGGCGACGCCGCCGGGGTGAACGGGCGCGGCGAACGCTCCGGGGCGCCCCAACGCGCCGGGGCGCGCCGGCCCGATGCCAAGGCCACCGGGATGGGCCGGCGCGACGTACGCTCCGGTGTGGCCGGAGCCTGGACGCGCCACCGCGTACCCGCGGACCCCCGGGTGCGGGACGACGCCGTGGCCCCAGCCTCCGTGCACGACCCAGGCGGGTCCGCCACGGGGGAAGCCGTACCAGCGCCCCAGGCCGTGGCCGTACCAGCCGTAGTGCGCCCACCCGTAGAGGCCAAAGTACGGCCGCGGCCCGAGACCCCAGACCCATGGCGCGACCACCCACCGCCAGCCGTAGAGCGGGTCGTAGACGTACATCTCAGGTGCGGCACCGGCGGCCACCACGGTGTACCCACTCGCGTAGGGCATCCACACCCAGCCGTACTGGGCCGTGTAGACCCACTGGCCCGGGACTGGCGGGGCGACGGACGGTTGTGGCTCGGGGCCCGGCGCAGGTGTGGAGTACGCCTCGGGCGGCGGCAGCGGCTCGGCCGGCGCGGAGTAGGTCTGGGGCGACGCACCGGGCTCGGCCGGGGCGGGCGGAGAATACGTCGGAGGGGGTGGGGTCGGCTGGGCCGGCGGGAACCCCTGCGGCTGCGGGGTGGAAGGTGGTACCTGGGAGTCGACCGGAGGCGGCACGGACTGCGCGTGGACCGCCATCCCACCGAGCAACAGCACCACTGCGAGAAGTCTGTTCATCGTTGCGTCCTCAACCACCCTGGACGCGACGGCGGGCCCCCCCATTCAACGCACCCCGGTGCGAGTGGGTCGCACCCCCCGAAGCGACCGCCTGGCTGGTCAGTCACCCGTCTTCGAACACCGGCCGCCGGCGCTCGACGAAGGCGGCGATCGGCTCCTGGAAGTCGGCGCACCCGCGCTGCATGCGGAGCGACCGGAGCGTGTCCGTCATGCAGCGAGCCCACCGACAGCTCCGGCGATTCGCTGCAATCGGCGGAGCGTCCCCCCGTCCCAGGGGTTAGCCTCCGGCCGGCCCATGCTCTCCGCCCTCGTGACCCTGACCGTCCTCACCGCGCCGGCCGCTGCTGCGCCGCACCCTTCCGCGGAGCAGGCCGCGTCCGGCATCGTCTTCCTCGAGGACGACTACCGGGGAGCGCTGGCGAAGGCCAAGGCGGAGAAGAAGCCTCTGTTCCTCGACAGCTGGGCCACCTGGTGCCACTCGTGCCTGTCGATGCGCTCGTTCGTCTTCCTCGACGCGGGGCTGCGGCCGGCCAAGGACGCGGTGGTCTGGCTCTCGGTGGAGACCGAGGCGGAGAAGAACCGCGAGGTGGTGGAGAAGTTCCCCGCCGACGGCCTGCCGACGTTCCTCCTCATCGACCCGGACACCGAGCAGGTCATCGGGCGCTGGCTGGGGACCTCCTCGGTGAACGAGATGCGGCACTTCGTCCTCGACACGACCGCGGCGTGGCAAGCGACCCGGAAGGGCGGCAAGGTCCCGGAGGCGGCCCGGGCGGAGCAAGATGGCCACGCCGCGCAGCAGCGGAAGGACTACGCGGCGGCAGCCACCGCGTACCGACGCTCCCTCGCGCTCTCGGCGAAGAGCGATCCGCTCCGCCCCGAACGCATCAGCCTGCTCCTCGCCGCGCTCGGACGGCTGCGGACGCCCGAGGCGCCGGAGGAATGCCTCACCCTCGCCGGCTCGGAGCTCTCGAGGATGCCGGCGACCCCGCCAGGTGCCGACGTCGCCGTGCAGGCAGCGGGCTGCGCGGCGAAGGCCGGCGACACGCCCCAGGCGAAGAAGCTCCTCTCCGCAGCGCTGAAGCGGATCGACTCACTGGCCGGGGACACGAAAGCGGCGCTCTCGGTGGACGACCGGAGCGACCTGTACGCCAGCCTGACGGATCAGCTCGACGAGCTCGGCCGGCACGACGAGGCGGTGGCCGCGATGCGGAAGCGCTCGGCGATGCTCGAGGCCGCGGCGGCCGCGGCGCCGGACGCCACCACCGCAGCCACCTTCGACGCCCACCGGACCGAGGCCTACCTGTACCTGGGCGAGCCGGCGAAGGCCGAGGCCCTGCTCACCGCGCGGGAGAAGCAGATGCCCGCCGACTACAACCCACCGGCGCGCCTCGCCCGCGTGCTCCTCGAGGAGAAGCGCGCGCCCGAGGCGGAGGCAGCGGTGGACCGTGCGCTCGGGCTGATGCCGCAGGGCCCGCGCAAGGTCGGCATCCTCGGTCTGAAGGCGCGCATCCTCGAGGCGGAGGGCAAGGACCGGGCGCCGGTCCTGCGCGAGCGGCTGGGGCTGAGCAAGACGCTCCCCGGCACGCAGCGGAATCCCGAGACCGAGCAGAAGATCGAGCAGGAGCTGAAGGCGCTCGAGGCCGGTCCGCACGCCAAGCGGTAGGGCGCTCGAAGCGGAGAGAGCGCGCCCGCACCGCCCTCTGGAACGCTGTACAGTCACCTGATGGTCGTCGCCCTGCTGGGGTTCGGGCGTTTCGGGAAGGCGCTGGGGTCACTCCTCGGAGAGGCGCAGATCCAGTACCGGGCGCTCGACCCCCGCGTCGACGTCCCGGCGCCGGTGCGGGCGCCCGGGCTGCGCGAGCTGGTCGCCGGCGCGAGCGTGGTCGTCCTCGCGGTCCCGGTGCCGCGCACCCGTGAGGCGCTCGAGTCGCTCCGTCCGCACCTCCTTCCGGAGCAGGTGGTCCTCGACGTCGGGAGCGTGAAGGTGCATCCCTACGCCGATCTCCAGGCGGTGCTCGGGGACGCGATTCCCTGGGTGGCGACCCATCCTCTCTTCGGTCCGGTGAGCCTGGCGCTGGCCGAGCGGCCGCTGCGGGTCGTGGTCTGTCCATCCCCGCGCCACCCCGCGGCTGCGGTGCGCGCCGGTGAGCTCTACCGGCGGATCGGCTGCGAGGTCATCGAGCAGACGCCGGAAGGTCACGACCGGGTGATGGCCCACACCCACGCGCTGACCTTCTTCGTGGCCAAGGGGATGCTGGACGCCGGCGCGGGCATGGAGGTGCCGTTCGCGCCGCCCTCCTTCCAGGCCATCTCCCGCACCATCGAGACCGTGCGCTCCGACGCCGGGCACCTCTTCGCCGCGATCCAGCGCGAGAACCCCTTCGCTCACGAGGCGCGCCATCAGCTCCTCCAGGCGCTGGTGGAGATCGACCGGGCGCTGGAGGCGACCCCGGCGGAGGCAGGCCCCGAGTCGGCGCGGTTCGCCATCCCGGACCTCGGCGCCCGGTCCCCGGAGCTCCAGGAGGCGCGCGAGCTCATCGACGACGTGGATCGCGAGCTGCTCTCGCTCCTCGCCCGCCGGGCCACGCTCGCCCAGCGCGCGGGGAAGGCCAAGGCGCAGCTCGGCCACCCGATCGTGGATCCGGCGCGCGAGACCCGGCTGCTCGCCGAGCGCCGTGACTGGGCCGAGTCGCTCCACCTCGACCCCGAGGTGGTCGAGGAGCTCTTCCGCTCCATCCTCCGCTTCTCCCGCCGCGCGCAGCGGTCCGAGGCGCGCGAGGGCGGGGAGCCCTCGGGGCGCTGATGCGGTCCGCGGCGGGATCACCGCCCTCAACACCGGGGGAGGAAATGACGACCAGAGCCGTCCCCGCAGCGTGCCTGCTGCTCGCCGTCCAGCTGCTCGCCGTCCCCGCGCTCGCGCAGTCCGCGCCGGCAGCTCCGGCCTCGCCCCGCTTCACCGCGGTGCGCGCGGGCCGGCTGATCGATCCCGCGACGGGCACCGTCACCACCGAGCAGATCATCCTGATCAAGGACCGGAAGTACGAGGCGATCGGCCCGAAGGTCGCCATCCCGCAGGGGGCCGAGGTGATCGATCTCTCCGGCCTCACCGTGCTGCCCGGGCTGGTCGACACCCACAACCACCTGGCCATCACCTACAAGGTCGATCCCGAACGGAACAACTACTACGTCACCGTCATCACCGACAGCACCCCGCTCCGGGCGATCCAGGCAGCCTCGAACGGCATCCAGATGCTCGCCTCGGGGTTCACCATCGTGCGCGACATGGGCAACAACGGGCTCTACGCGGACACGGCGCTCCGCCAGGCCATCGAGGAGGGCTGGATCCCGGGGCCGCAGATCATCAACGCCGGCATCATCATCGGAAGCGCGGGCGGGCAGTTTTGGCCGACCCCCGAGATGGGCATCGAGAAGAAGGTCGTCTTTCCCGAGTACATCGAGGCCGACACTCCCGAGGAGATCGTCAAGGCCGTGCGGCAGAACATGCTGTACGGCGCGAAGGTCATCAAGATCTGCGCCGACTGCAAGCCCTGGGGGTACTCGATCGACGACGTGAAGCTGGTGGTCGCCGAGGCAGCCAGGGCCGGGCTCAAGGTCGAGGCCCACGCCCAGACGGTGGACGGGGCCCGCCGGGCCATCGAGGGTGGGGTGTGGTCGATCGCCCACGACCTCGGGCTGGACGACGCGAACCACAAGCTGATGGTGAAGCGAGGCACGTTCCGCGCGGGCACCGAGACGCCGCTCTCCCTCATCGATCACCAGACCGAGGCCGGCTTCAAGCGCGACGTTGCCAGCCTCCGGAACGCCTGGGAGAACAAGGTCAACATCACCTACTCGACCGATGCCGACTACTGGGTGCCGGGCAAGACACGCGGCGAGGTGGCCATCGAGTTCATCGAGACCTGGAAGGCGGCGGGCATCCCTCCGCGCGACATCCTCAAGGCCATGACCACGACCGGATACCGCTGCGCCCAGACCGAGAACACCCGCGGGCCGATCAAGCCCGGGCTGGCGGCGGACCTGATCGCGGTTCCCGGCAACCCGCTGGAGAAGATCGACGCGCTCCGGGACGTGCAGTTCGTGATGAAGGACGGGGTGGTCTTCAAGCGGAAGGGCGTGATGACCCCCGGAGCGTTCTTCCACGGCGGGCCGGTCAACGGGCTCGTCCGCTGACCGGCCGCGGCCTCGGCCTCGGTCGTCGTCTGGCCGGCCTGCGAGGACAGGCGTGTCCGCGGTTCGGGTACTCGGTCTGGATCGCGTAGGGCTTGCCGTTCGACCCTCGCGCCATCGCGATCAGGGGCACCGTCCAGTGACGGGGTGAGCTTCAGGCGCGCCGGTCACTTCGCCGGCTTGATGTTCTGGTTGCTCCGGAAGAGGTTGCCCGGGTCGTACTTGGCCTTGACCTCCGCGAGGCGCGGGTAGTTGTCGCGGTAGGCGGACTTCACCGTGTCCTCGCCCTCGTCCATGATCATGTTCACGTAGGCGCCGCCGGCCGAGTGCGGATGCAGCGCCAGCCAGTAGTTCCGCGCCCACTCGGTGGTCCGGGTGTTGTTGGCCGGATCCGGATCCACACCGACGATCACCTCGGCGAAGTTCGCGTCACGGAAGCTGAAGGCGGTGTCCCCCGCCGCGGGCCGGTGCGCGGCGCCGTTGATCGGGTAGATGTGCATCGTCGAGTGGAACGTGGGCAGCTGCGAGCCGTACTTCACGTGCAGGTCGATTGCCTTGTCCGAGAGCTCGCGGAAGAAATCCGCCTTCCAGTACCACTGCAGACCGGGCGGGTAGAGCGCGTCGAACATCCCCTGCAGCGCCGGCCAGGGAATGGGGCCGACGAAGTCGATCGCCGGCGGCCCGAAGGCGCGGATCGCCTTGAAGCGCTCCTCGGCCTTCTCCATCGGACCGGTGTAGCACCAGACGACGCCGCACATCTTCTTCCCCTGGTGCTGCTCGGGAAAGGGCGCCGCCGGGGGAACGGTGAGGTAGGCGAACCAGCCGTTGATGTCCTCGGGCGCCGTGAGGATGAAGTCCCGCCACCACTTCAGAACCTCGCCGCTCCGCTCGAGCGGCCAGATCATCGGGCCACCGTAGACCTGGCTGATGGGGTGCAGCCGGTACTCGAAGGAGGTGACCACCCCGAAGTTGCCGCCTCCTCCGCGCACCGCCCAGAAGAGATCCTTGTTCTCCTTGGCGCTGGCGACGACGAAGCGGCCGTCGGCGAGCACCATGTCCACCGACACGAGGTTGTCGATGGTGAGGCCGTAGGTGCGCGACAGGTAGCCGATGCCTCCGCCCAGGGTGAGCCCGCCGACGCCGGTGCTGGAGATGAATCCGCTCGGGGTGGCGAGACCGAAGGGGTGGGTGGCGTGGTCGACGTCCGCCCACTTCGCGCCGCCCTCGACGCGCACGGTCCGGGCCGCGGGGTCGACCCGGACGCCGCGCATCCGCGAGAGGTCGATCACCAGGCCACCGTCGCACACGCCGAGTCCCGGTCCGCTGTGGCCGCCACCTCTCACCGCGAGCGCCAGCTTCTGCTCCCGGGCGAAGTTGACGCAGGCCATGACGTCGGCCACGTCGATGCAGCGGGCGATCATCTCCGGCCGCCGGTCGATCATCCCGTTGTAGACCTTGCGCGCCTCGTCGTAGGCGCCGTCTCCCGGGCGGATCAGATCACCGCGCACCCGCGACCTGAGGCCCTGCACCGCCGTCTCGTCCAGCTTGCTCATCGTCTGCTCCTTTGGGTCCAGCGTGTTGCCGGCAGGGTGACCCGAGCGCCGTGAGCGGATCGTTCGCGCTGGCCCCGGTTCTCGCCGAGCCTCCTCCCGGAGGCGTTAGTCGGCCGTTAGCTCGGTCAGGAGCGCCCGGGCCGCCTGGTGGTCCGGAGTGCCGGCACCCTCACCAAGAGTGTGGATCAGCTCCGCGAGCGGTCTGGCGCGGCCGACGAGGCGGGCCAGGCTGGTGGCGGCGCGCAGCTCCAGGGACCGCGCCCCCAGGCTCCGGGCGATTTCCACCGAGCGACGGTAGGCCACGCTGGCTTCCTCCGGGCTGGCCCCGTCCGCGAGTCGGAGGTCCCCTCGCAGCCGGTGCAGCTCGGCGTCCCACCAGCGCTCGCTGCTGCTCTGCGCCTCGGCGAGCGCCTCCTCGACCACCACCAGACCCTCGGCGGCGCGGCCTGCCCGGAGGCAGATCCCGGCGAGCAGGCCGAGGTAGTAGGGCAGACGGAGCCGCGCTCCGCTGGCGCGGAACTGCTCGATGGAGGCGCGCAGGGCGCGGAGCGTGTCGACGTCCGGCCGGCTCCACGCCTCGGCGTGGCGCACCAGGATCTCCGACCAGGCCCGGTAGTACGGGGCGCGCGACTCGGTGGTCATCGCCAGCGCCTTCACCGCGTAGGCCCTCGCGGTCTCCGCGTCCCCCCGCATCTGCTGAAGAAGGGCGAGGTAGGTCGCGGCCAGCGACTGGTTGAAGGGCTGCCCGAGCTCGTCGGCGATCCGCGTCGCCTCGAGCCCGTGGGCCAGCGCGGTGTCCACCCAGCCCTGCAGCCAGAGCGCATGCGCGTACCAGGCCCGGCCGTGGACGGCGAAGTTCCAGCCCTGCTCGTCGGCGATGCGCTGTACCTGAGAGGGGTCGTTCAGGGTGAGCGCGCGCTCGAACGCCTCGCTCGCCTGCGCGATGCGGCCCAGGTGCAGGCGCGAGCCGATGAGCATCATCTCGCTCTCCAGCGGCGGGGGCGAACGCTGCGTCCGCTGGTAGAGCTGGTGCAGCTCGTCCGAGACCAGCTGCGCCCTCTCCAGCCGGGCCTGGACCACGTAGAGCGACTGCATGCCGGAGAGGGCCTGGGCACGCTGCACGTCGTCACCCACCGTGTCGCAGAGGTCCACCGCCCGGTCGAGGCTGCGTTCGACCTCCGGCGAGGTCCACCCCTTGGTCATCCGGTAGAGCCGCGCCAGCCCGAGCTGGATTCGGAGCTCGCGCGAGTCCCGCCCCAGGTCCCGTGGCTGGCGCTCGACCAGCGCGAGGGCGCGGCCGAGCAGATCGATCGCATCCTCGTTGGCGTAGGTGCGCCGGGCCACGATCGCTGCTCGCTGCAAGTGCTCGATGGCCTGCGCGTCGAGCCCGGCGCGTTCGTAGTGGGCGGCGATGCTGCCGCTCAGGGGATCCAGCGCTCCGGCGTGCAGCTTCTCCAGGGCCTGGGCGATGCGGCGGTGGAGGAACCGGCGCTGCGGGGGGGCGATCTCCGCGTAGGCCACCTCGCGCAGCTTGTCGTGGGTGAAGTCGTACTGGTTGGCCCCGAGCTCGCGGACGATGCGCCGCTGCCACAGCTCGTCCAGCGCGGACACCACCCCGTTCTCGGTGGCCTGCCCGGCCTCGAGGAGCAGGTCGAGCCCGAAGCCGCGGCCGATGGCGGCGCCGAGGTGCGCCAGATCGCGTGCCGGCGGCGAGAGCTGTGCCAGGCGCGACTCGATGACCGCCTGCACCTTGGAGGGGAGCTGGAGCGCCCCGCCGAGACCGGCGCGTGCCATCTCGACCACGAAGAGCGGGTTGCCCTCCGTCTCGTGGAACAGCCGGAGTGCCGCGTTCTGGTCCAGCTCCCGGCGCCCGATGTGCGCTGCGAGGTGCGCGGTCTCGGCCGCGTCCAGCGGATCGAGTGCGATCTCGGTCACCGGGACCCGGCCGGCCCGCAGATGCAGGAGCAGGCCGCGCAGAGGGTGGTTGCCCGGGACCTCCTCGTCGCGCGCCGTCCCCACGGCCAGCAACCGCGCCTGCGGATCGAAGCGGAGCAGGTAGTGCAGCCACTCGATGGTCTCGCGGTCGCACCACTGCAGGTCGTCCACCAGCAGGATGATCGGCGGTGGGGCCGCGAGCACCGCGCGGGACAGGGCCTCGAAGAAGCGCTGCCGCTGGCCGTACCCGGTCATTGGCTCCGGCTGTGGCAGCTCCGGGCGCTCGGCGCGGAGCTCCGGGAGGACGCGCGAGACCTCGGTGAGCCACATCGGCTCGAGCCGGAGGAGCGCGCGGCGCACCGGCTCCGCGCGCAGCCACTCGGTGACCGGTGCCAGGGAGAGCTGGCCCTCGGTGGCGTAGGAGCGGGTCGTCGCGACGGTGACTCCCTGCCGGCGTCCCCAGGCGAGGAGCTCCTCGGCCAGCCGCGACTTGCCAATCCCCGGCTCCCCGGTGATCAGCCCGAAGCTCGGCGTTCCCCCGCTGGCGATGCGCCACGCCTCGAGGAGCACCTGCCACTCGCGGAGGCGGCCGACGAGCGGTGGCCCGCTGTCGAGCGGCGCGGCGCGCGCGGCTGCCGCCGGCTCCTGCTCGCGCAGCGCCTCATGGGCCAGCCGCAGCTCCGTGCTCGGCTCGACGCCCAGCTCGCGACGGAGGGTCGCAGCGTGATCGCGGTAGAGACGCAGCGCCCCCGCCCGGTCGCCCGAGAGCGCCAGCACCCGCATCAGGGCACGACAGGCCTCCTCGTCGGTGGGCTCGTCGTGCAGCAGCGTCTTCAAGTGACCGATGGCTCCGGGGTAGTCCCGCGCAGCCTCGAGCAGCTCGGCGAGGCGGCCCAGCGCCCGTCGGTGCAGCTGCCGGAGCCGCTCCCGCTCTGCCTCGATCCACGCGTCGTAGCAGCCGGGCAGCAGGTCACCCCGGTAGACCTCGGCCGCGCGCTCCAGGAGGATGCGCTCGCGCTCCCCGCCATGGCAGGCGGCGGCCTCGGCCAGCGTCGCCTCGAACGCGGCGAGGTCCAGCTCGAACGCCGAGTCCGCCCGCCAGCCCGCGGTCCGGTTGTCGGCGACCAGGAAGCGCTCGGCGTCGGGAAGCGCGTGGCGCAGCTCGTGGAGGATCTGCCGCAGGTTGTTTCGCGCCTGCGCCTCGCTCGAGTCCGGCCAGAAGGTGAAGGCGAGGTGCTGGCGCAGCTGTGGCGCGTCGCGGTGCAGCAGGAGATACGCCAGCAGCGAGTGCAGGCGCGGCGAGTGGATCGCCGTCACCGGCTGTTCGCCGTGCACCAAGCTGACGCCGCCCAGCAGGCGGATGTGCAGGGTCGCGGCCGCGTCCACCGGGCGCACCATACCGCCGGTCCGGAGTCCGGGTGGCGGCGCTCCGGGCCGTCCGTGCGACGCAGGGCGGCGAGGCCGGCCCGTGCCCTGAGTTGGACCAGCCGGCATCGAGGCTCACCTGCCCTGGGATGCCGCTGGCGACTCGAGGTCTCGGAGACTCAGGAACGCGTCCGAGAACACCTCGGCGTGAGTCCCTGGTGCGTCCTTCACCCCGGCGAACATCGCCCACCGACCCTCGATCACCCGCACCGAGGTGACCTCGTTCCCCCGACCGACGGGCCCGGGCGGCAGCGCCAGGCGCGTCCGAACGGCTCCCTCCGGGCCCAGCACCACCGCGAGGTCGTCCCGCGCGTCGCTCACGCTCAGCCCCGCGGGATTCTGGGTGTAGTTGGTGGAGCCGACGCCGAGGACCGAGCCGTCCCCCAGCGCCGCCACCTCCCAGAACATGTCGCCGGCCTCGACGTCCACCAGCCGTTCGGTCAGGAGGATTCCGGTGGAGGCATCGAAGGACTGCATCCATGCATCCCAGCCGCCGGGCTCCCCCCCGGTCCGGGCCCTCCCGGTCAGCCACAGGGTGTCCCCCGCCGTCCGGATGCTCAGCAGGCGCTTGCCGAGGCCCAGACCCGAGAGCCTGGCAGAGGTGCGTTGGCCGTCCGGCGACAGCCGGGTGATGATGGAGACTCCGTAGTCGAACTGGGCCTCGTCGGCGCCGGCCAACAGGTGCTCGCCGAAGAAGGCGTCGTGGGCGGGAAGCACCTCCGCCGTGCTCGGGACGACGACGTACGCGGCCCCGGCCGGATCCACGTCGAGGTACACGAAGGCCGAACGGTCTCCCTGGTGGAAGTTGTCGAATCCGCCGCCGATGATCCCGATCGCCAGGAGCTGTGCCGGAGGCTCGACCACCGTGGTCCACCTCGGGTGGAACGCGCCGTCGTGGAACTCCACCCGGTGCGCGCGGACCGAGTTGTCGGACCAGCGCATCGCCACGAGCACGTCCTCGCCGAGAGCTGCAATCCGGGCCCGGTCGAGCGAGAAGAGAATGGGCAGCATCCCCCCGGTGTCGGGGATGCCCGGGTCGAGCGGGAAGGTAACCTCCGAGCCCCCGGGGAGGAAACGGGTCAGCCAGGCCTTGATGGGCTTCAGGAAGAGATCGGCTCCCGGTGCTGGCTCCACCTCCACGGCGGTGGCGGCACCGGATGGATGGACGGTGAAGTCGATCAGGAGGCGGCCCTGGGGAGGCACGTACTCCTTGACCACCGCGAGGTCCCCGTCGAGCCACACCAGCTTGCGCGCCGGCGCGGTCACCAGCAGCTGCTGCTGGAGCGTCTCGACGAGGACCACCCAGCTCCGGCGCTCCGAGGGCTCGAGCTTCACCGCCGCGACTCCGGGGAGTGTCACGTCTCGGGGGGTGAGGTCGGGTTCCGGCGGGACCGACCGTGGACCACAGGCGGAGAGCGCCGCGATCCAGAGGAGGCCGCGGAGGAGCCGGCAAGCGGGCGGAAGGGGATCCAAGTCTCGAGCTCCTGATTCCTGGTGTCCGCCGTCCGGGCGGCTCCCCCGGGGAGGACACCTGCGCGCTCCGGCGTTGCTTCACCCGACCCCGGTCAGCCGGACCTCGACGACGCCGGGGACAGCCCCTTGCGTCCTGCGCTGCGGCCACCGCGAGCGCCATCACAGCAGTGCCTGGTCGGCTCCAGCACAGGTCGACCGACGCCTCGCGGGGAGCGAGTGGCCAGGTCCGGATGGTACCTTGCGCCGTCGATTGAGCCCTCCGGTGCGCTTCCAGCTCGATGACCTGTCGGGCGGCCCGTCGCGTGCGCTGATCGCCCGGCACCTCGCGGGCATGCACGCCAACTCGCCGCCGGAGAGCGTGCACGCGTTCGACGTGGACGGGCTCCGGCAGCCAGGGGTCACGTTCTGGTCCGCCTGGGTGGGGGAGGAGATCGCCGGCTGTGGCGCGCTGAAGCTCCTCGACTCCCAGCGCGGCGAGCTAAAGTCGATGCGGGTGGCGGACGCCTTCCTCGGGCGGGGAATCGGGCGGGCGATCCTCGAGCACCTGGTCGCCGAGGCGAGGGCCCGGGGCCTCCGCAGCCTCTGGCTGGAGACGGGCTCCGCGCCCGCCTTCGTCCCCGCGCTCCGGCTGTACGAGAGCGCCGGGTTCCGGCGCTGCGGTCCTTTCGGGGACTACCGGGAGGATCCATTCAGCGTGTTCATGACCCGGGAGCTCTAGCTCGACCGGGCGCCGGCTCCTCGAGGTCGGCTGCCAGCGAGCGGCGGACCTGGAGCCTGACGACGAGCGCGTGGCTCGCGAAGGCGAAGAGGGGGGCGACCAGCACGTCCACCGTGTAGTGCACGTGCTGCCACAGCACGCAGCCGGCGACCGCAACGGTGCAGGCGAGGAAGAAGGCGCGGGTCCCCCGCCCCGGGGCCATCAGCGTCAGCAGGAAGAGGGTCGAGGTGTGCCCGGAGAAGAAGAGGTCCTTGGTGAGGGGCTGGCCGGTCCCGAGGAGCTGCACCAGCGGATCCCGGAGGAGCACCATGCCCGGCGGGGCCTCGAGGGGGGTCACCGCCATCACCGCCATGCGCAGGAGCACCAGCCCCACATAGGCCTGGAACCCGAGCACGAGGCGTCGCGGCGTCGGCAGCAGCACCGCCACCGCGGTGAGGATGCCGGCATAGATGAGCGCGAAGGTGATCCAGGTGAGGTCTCGAGGAGCGAGGACGGCCAGCACCGGGTCGGGCAGGACCACTCCGGGCCGGCGCTCCACCCAGTTCAGGAAGCGGGCCAGGGCGGTGAGGACCAGCAGCATCCCCGCAGCCGTGAGCAGGGCCTCGCGACGAAAGCGCGGCTCCGCCCAGGCGTCGGTCCAGGCGCGCGCGGCGGAGCTCGAAGGGGTGTCCGGCATGCGTGGCGACCGAGGGCGAGGGTCTTACCCCACCGTGGCGGAAAGGAGAGCCTGCTTCGACGGGGGCACGCCCCCGGGGCCGCGTCCGAGGAATCAGCGGGCGGGCGTGGTCCCAGTGCAGGGGGACCAACGTCGCCGCTCGGAGAGGCCTCGGCGGTTCCGGCGGCGGTCCTCGCCGCGCGCCCTGCGTTTGCCGGTCCCACCTCGAGGTGCTACAGCCAACCGGTGACTTCCCGACCCGGTCTTCCGGGCAACCCGAGGTCCGGGAGCTGACATGTCCGTTTCGGAAGTCTCCGCGTCCTTATGGGGGCGCGACGTGATCCGCTGCAACCACCTGCGGCAAAGGCACCCCCTGCACCAGGAAGCGATTCTCATGTGCGCTTGGCCGGGCTGCCCAGAGGGAACCCGGAACGCGGTGATCCAGGTCGCCGTCGCCGACGACTTCGGCCGCGCGCCGGTCCTGGTGCGGTTCGAGCGCGAGTCCCTTCCCCAGAATGGGTCACGCCTGTCCTTCCGCTGGAAGAGCGCACGGTGACGGAGCCGGGAAGCCCCACGAGCGGCTGCAGCCCGCTCACCTCCGGAGACCTGGGTCTCAAGGTGCTGCTGTGCGAGAGCGCCGACGGAAGCCAGGGGGAGGTCTCGTTCCTCCCCATCGTCGCCTGGGTCACCCTCACCGAGTCCCCGGATGGTGCGCCCGGGACCGAGACCTGGAGCTGGCAGCCAGTGGTGGTCTTCGAGCACGCGCTCCGTTTGGCCCGGACCGTCCCTCACTACCGGGGAACGGTGGCCAAGGACGTCATCGGTAAGGTCGCGCTCGGCCTGGTGAAGTCCCGCTTCATCGTCACCCGGGACGAGCGGCGCTCGCGCAGTCCGATCTGGAGCAGCAACCTCAGCGGGCTCTGAGGCGCGCGGCGTGCCGCTCGGCCCGTGATTCGCTCAGGGGCCTGTTGCGCCCGGGCCCGGCCCGCGGCAGAAAGCGCGGGACGGAGGTGGGCCATGCAGAGCAAGGCGACCGCGGAGTGGCAGGGCGATCTGATGAGCGGCCAGGGGAAGATCAGCGCCGCGAGCGGGACGTTTCAAGGCGCAAGCCTGAGCTGGAAGGCACGGACGGAGGGCGTGGCGCGGTCGACCACGCCCGAGGAGCTGCTCGCCGCGGCGCACGCGAGCTGCTTCTCCATGGCCCTCTCGCACGCGCTCGCGCAAGGGGGCCATCCAGCGACGCGGCTGGAGACCAGCTGCGTGGTCGAGTTCGGGCCGAAGGCCGGCGGCGGGTTCGAGGTGCGCTCCTCGGCGCTCGAGGTGAAGGGGTGGGTGCCGGGCATTGGCGCGGCGGAGTTCGAGAAGGCGGCCGAGGGCGCGAAGAGCGGCTGCCCGATCTCGACGGCGCTGAAGATCCCCATGACGGTCAAGGCCGCTCTTCAACGGTAGCGAAGCACCTCTCCTGGATCGGCGCCGGCTCCGCAGTGGGGGCGAGGATCCTCCGGAACAGCAGCGCAAAGACCCGCATCGCCACTGCGCCGGTCGCTACCAGCCCGGAATGCATCAGCCAGAACGCGAAGCCGCTCATCTTCTCGAGCAGCCCGCCGAGATAGCCGGTGGCGAATTTCGCCATCGCCAGTCACCGGAAGATCGAAGCCGAACAGGTTTCGGTCGTCGTGCGCGTCGCCCCCCCACCTCGTCGGCGTTGAAGATCTCCTGGTTGGCGATCGTGCAGAGCGCCAGCGCTGGGAGCATGGCGACCCGCACCGCGATCGCCACCCAGCCCCGCCGGTCGAGCCTCGGGCGCTCGGCTCTCGCTCTCGCCCCGGCCGGCAGGTACCCCCGCGACGGCCCGGCCCGCGGGCTACTTCGAGCCCGAGGCCGACCTGGTCAGCTTCCGCCACGCCCAGCGGAGGGGGTCGAAGAACTCGTCGACCACCCTTTCTTTGAGGGGGATGATCGCGTTGTCGGTGATCCGGATGCTCTCCGGGCAGACCTCGGTGCAGCACTTGGTGATGTTGCACATCCCGAGGCCCATCTTCTCCTTGAGGAGCGCCCGCCGGTCGTTGGTGTCCAGCGGATGCATCTCCAGGGCGGCGTAGCGCACGAACATCCGGGGGCCGGCGAAATGCGCCTTGTTCTCGGGGTGGTCACGGATGACGTGGCAGACGTTCTGGCAGAGGAAGCACTCGATGCACTTGTGGAACTCCTGCACCCGGTCGATGTCCTCCTGCATCATCCGGTACTTCCCGTCGGGCGGCCGGGGTCCGGGCTTGAACGCCGGCACCTTCTTGGCCATCTCGAAGTTGAACGAGACGTCGGTCACCAGATCGCGGAGCACCGGGAAGGTCTTCATCGGCGCCACGGTGATCGGCAGCGTGGTGTCGAGCGCACTCATCCGCGTCATGCACATCAGCCGCGGCGTCCCGTTCACCTCGGCGCTGCACGAGCCGCACTTCCCGGCCTTGCAGTTCCAGCGAACGGCCAGATCGCCCGCCTGGGTTGCCTGGAGGACGTGCAGGACGTCGAGGAGGACCATGCCCTCCTCCCAGGGGACGTCGTACTCGCGCAGCTGCCCGCCCGAGGCGTCACCTCTCCAGATCCACAGCTTCGCCACCCGCGCCATCCATCACCCCTCGAGCAGAGCCTTCAGGTCCTCGGGCATCGGGGTGATGGGCTCGGGAGACACCGAGAGCCCCTCGCCCCGCTTGCGCACCACCATGTTCACCTTGGCGAAGGCCGGATCCGGCTTCGGGTAGTCGTCGCGGGCGTGACCGCCGCGGCTCTCCTTGCGCTCGATCGCCGCCCGGGCCACCGCCTCAGCGGATACCAATAAAGAGCGGAGATCCAGCGCCAGGTGCCAGCCGGGGTTGTACTGGCGATGCCCCTCGACCCGGACGCGCTTCAGCCGGGCACGCAGCTCACCGATCTTCTCCACCGCGCGCTCGAGCTCGTGCTGGACGCGAATGATGCCAACGTCCGACTGCATCGTCCTCTGCAGCTCGTGGTGTAGCGTGTACGGGTTCTCGGGCCCGCCCGGATCGAAGGGAGCCAGGGCCTCCCGGGCCAGCGCTTCCAGGCGCCTGGCGTCGATGGAGAGCGTCGTTCCGAGGGACTTCGCGTACCCGGCCGCGGCCGCTCCCGCTCGCCGCCCGAAGACCAGGAGATCCGAGAGGGAGTTGCCCCCTAGCCGATTGGCGCCGTGGAGCCCGCCTGCGACCTCGCCGGCGGCAAAGAGCCCGGGGACCGCGGTGGCCTCGCTGTCTGCATCCACCCGCACTCCACCGTTCATGTAGTGGGCGGTCGGCCCGACCTCCATCGGTGTGGTGGTGATGTCGACGTCCGCCAGCTCCTTGAACTGGTGGTACATCGACGGCAGGCGGCGCTTGATGGTCTCCGCGTCCCGGCGGGTGGCGATGTCGAGGAACACGCCGCCGTGAGGACTGCCGCGGCCGGCCTTCACCTCGGCGTTGATCGCCCGAGCCACCTCGTCGCGCGGCAGCAGCTCGGGGGGACGGCGGTTGTTCTTCTTGTCGGTGTACCAGCGATCGGCTTCCGCCTCGGAGTCGGCCGTCTCTTTCCGGAAGAACTCGGGGATGTAGTCGAACATGAAGCGGCGTCCCTGCGAGTTCCGCAGGACGCCTCCGTCCCCGCGCACGCCCTCGGTGACCAGAATCCCCCGGACGCTGTGCGGCCAGACCATCCCGGTGGGATGAAACTGGTAGCACTCCATGTCGATGAGGTCGGCTCCGGCGTCCAGGGCCATCGCCACGCCGTCGCCGGTGTACTCCCAGGAATTCGAGGTGAACTCCCACGCCTTGCCGATCCCCCCGGTGGCCAGCACCACCGCCTTCGCCTTGAAGACGACGAACTTCCCCGACTCGCGCCGGTAGCCGAAGGCGCCGCACACCCGGTCGCCGTCTTTGAGGAGGCTGACCAGGGTACACTCCATGTAGACCGCGATGCCCTTGTGCACCGCGTGCTGCTGGAGAGTGCGAATCATCTCCAGCCCGGTCCGGTCGCCGACGTGGGCCAGCCGGGCGTAGCGGTGCCCGCCAAAGTCACGCTGGAGGATGAGCCCGTCCTTCGTCCGGTCGAAGAGCGCGCCCCACTCTTCCAGCTCCAGCACCCGGGCCGGCGCTTCCTGGGCGTGGAGCTGCGCCATGCGCCAGTTGTTGAGGAGCTTCCCCCCGCGCATCGTGTCGCGGAAGTGGACCTTCCAGTTGTCCTCGGGCCAGACGTTGCCCAGGGCGGCGGCGATGCCTCCCTCGGCCATCACCGTGTGGGCCTTGCCGAGGAGCGACTTGCAGATCAGCGCCGTGTCCGCGCCCTGGGCGGAGGACTCGATGGCGGCGCGCAGGCCCGCGCCGCCGGCGCCGATGATCAGGACGTCGTGCTCGTGCGTCTCGTACTCGACCATCAGAAGAGCCTCAGGTCACGGATGGCGCCCGTGGCGAGGAGGCGGACGTAGAGGTCGGTCAGGGCCACCCCGAAGAGGCTGACCCAGGCGATCTGGGCATGCCGCTCGTTGAGGACGCTGAGCCTCTTCCACAGCCGGTAACGGACGGGGTGGGTCGAGAAGCGGTCGACGCCGCCGCCGCAGGCGTGCCGGCAGGAGTGACAGGAGAGCGTGTACAGCGTGAGCAGCGAGGCGTTGGCCAGCAGCACCAGCGTGCCCACGCCGACGCCGAAGCCATCGGCGAACCGGAAGGCCCGGAACGCGTCCCACCACAGGAACACCAAGATGGGAATGGAGAGATAGAAGAAGTAGCGGTGGATGTTCTGGAGGATGAGGGGGAAGCGGCTCTCGCCGAAGTACCTGGCACGCGCGTCGGGCACCGCGCACGCCGGCGGGGCCCAGACGAAGGCCCGGTAGTACGCCTTGCGGTAGTAGTAGCAGGTCAAGCGAAAGCCGCCCGGCATCCAGAGGATGAGGATGGCCGGCGACCACTTCCACCAGTCACCGAGCACCGGCACGCTGACCTCCGCGCAGTTCGCGCTCAGGCAGGGTGAGTAGAAGGGCGAGAGGTAGGGAGCGGCGTAGTAGTTCGCGTTCTGGAGCCCGGCCCAGGTGGCGTAGACGACGAAACCGCCGAGGACGGCCACGGTGATGGCCGGCTTCACCCACCAGGCGTCGAGCCGCTGAGGCGCACGGGTGAGCATCGAGGTGGGCGGCGCCTGCGGGGCAACGGCCGACATCCAGACCTCCGTCGAGGGGCGATCAGCTCGCCGGCGATGGCGCGAAAGTCTCCGGGCACAGCCCCGGGGGTGTCAAGGAATGACGATGGAGCGGCTACTCGAGGCGCAGCTCGCTGCGGTCGTCCTCCGCGGGTCGGAGATGCACCTTCTCCGTCAGCACGCGCGCGCAGGTGTTCCAGCGGAGGATGGCGTCGTCGTTTCCCGGAGGCCTCAGCGCCTCGGCCTCCGAGTACCAGCGCATCGCGCTGCAGAAGCCGACGTACGCTTCCTGGGGCCCGAGCGGCTCGCCGGACTCGAGCTTGGCCCGGGCGAGACGCTCGTCGATGATGCCGGCGTAGTAGCAACGGTCGTAGTCGGACTCGAAGTGGTCGAGGAGCGCGCGAGCTCGCCGGACGTCGGGCGGGCGGCTGGTGCGGAAGGTGTCGGTGACGGCCAGCAGGTAGAGGGTGATGGCCTGCTGGTTGCCGGGCTGGGTGCGGAGCACGTCCTGGCAGATGCTCTCGGCCTGCTCCGGCTCGTTGAGCAGCCGGTATCGCTCGGCCTTGGCGAGCGCAGCAGGGACGGCCTCGGCGCGCAGCGGCTTGAGCTCGAACACGGGCGCCTCCTCGAGAGTGGCGGACTGAGCTCCCTGGTTCTTACCACGACCGAGTGCCCCCTCGATGGACCGCGCGTCTGCGCGCGGCTTCCCTGTGGAGACCCCGATGACGCCCCGCGTCGCCTGCGAGCCGCTGCAGAGAGGAGCGCCGCTACGCTGCTCCCGATCCTGCGCCGAGCTCGGCGATGATCGCCGTCCGGACGTCGTGGAGCAGCCGGAGCACCGTGGCCTCGGCGACTCGGTGTCCCACCGCGGCGTCGATGGCCGTCCCCAGGGTCCCGAGTGGGGGGCGGTAGTGGCCGTGGAGATCCAGCTGGGTCTCGTGCGGCGACAGGGGGTACGCGCTGAGCGTGGCCTCCATCGTGGGAAAGAAGCCGGCGCTCTGGGTCGCCTGCCAGAAGAAATCTAGGCGCGTCCGCGGGTCGCCCACCGCCGTGACCTCGTCGGTGATGCCCTTAACCTGGAGCTGGACGTCGACCCCGAGCTGCACCGGGCCCACGTTCAGGCGCAAGGTGGCCATGAGCTCTCGCGCGCGGTCCTTCGCCGTGGCGGTGGCCCGGGCGAAGATCCCGGCAGCGTCGGAATGGAGAAGGTCGCGCACCCGATCGTAGGGCACGGTCACGTAGTCGTAGCAGCGGACCTCGCGTGACTCCGACATGGTCGTCGGCATAGCACGCGTCCGACCCACGGGCCATCGCCTCCCCATTGCGGAAGGCCTAGAGTCACCGCATGCCACGCCTCGGGATGGTGCTCATCCTCGGCCTGCTGCTCGCGGAGGCGCGAATGCAGATCTCGTCACCAAGCTTCACCCACCAGGGGTCGATACCAGCGAAGTACACCTGCGAGGGGGCCGACACCTCGCCGCCGCTCGCCTGGAGCGGGGTTCCTCCCTCCGCCAAGAGCCTGGCCCTCATCGTGGACGACCCCGATGCTCCCGATCCGAGCGCACCGAAGATGACCTGGGTCCACTGGGTGGTCTACGACTTGGCGCCACCGACCACGTCACTGGGAGAAGGCGCCTCCCGGTCGCTTCCGCAGGGGGCCCGGGACGGGCTGAACGACTGGAAGAAGCCCGGGTACGGTGGACCGTGCCCGCCCATCGGCCGTCATCGCTACTTCTTCAAGCTGTATGCGCTCGACATCGCGCTGCCCGATCTCGGCAGACCTTCGAAGGCGGATCTGCTGAAGGCGATGGAGGGGCATGTTCTGGGCAGCGCGGAGCTGGTCGGGACGTACGAGAAGCGCAAGTAACGCCAAGGATCCAGGGGGTTCCAATGGCACTCGAGTACGCGTTCGAGATGGCTGCCTCCAGCATCCGCTTCGGGCGGGGGGTCACGCGGGAGGTGGGGATGGACCTCGCCGAGATGAAGGCCCAGCGGGTGATGGTTCTCACCGACCCCAACCTCGCCAGGCTCCAGCCGGTGGACACCGTCCTCCAGAGCTTGCGCGACAACGGAATCACCTTCGCCCTCTTCGACCGGGTGCGGGTCGAGCCGACCGACGTCTCCTTTCGCGAGGCGATCGAGTTCGCCACCCAGGGCGGCTTCGACGCGTTCGTCGCGGTCGGAGGCGGATCGACCATCGACACGGCGAAGGCGGCCGATCTCTATGCCACCTACCCGGCGGAGTTCCTCGACTACGTCAACGCGCCCATCGGAAAGGGCAAGCCCGTCCCCGGGGCGCTCAAGCCGCTGATCGCGGTCCCCACCACCGCCGGGACGGGGAGCGAGACCACCGGCGTCGCCATCTTCGACTACACGCCGCTCCACGCGAAGACCGGCATCGCTCATCGCCGGCTCAAGCCGCTCTTGGGAATCCTCGATCCGGACAACACCCGGAGCATGCCGCCCCAGGTGGCGGCGACCAGCGGGTTCGACGTCCTCAGCCACGCCATCGAATCCTTCACCGCGCTGCCTTACCACCAGCGGCCACGGCCGGACCGTCCGGTGGTCCGGCCGGCGTACCAGGGCTCGAACCCGATCAGCGACGTCTGGTCACTGGAGGCGATGCGCTGGGTCTCGAAGTACTTCGTCCGGGCGGTGGAGGACCCCGACGACGAGGAGGCCCAGGAGAAGATGCAGCTGGCCGCCGCCTTCGCCGGAGTGGGCTTCGGAAACGCCGGCGTCCATCTTCCGCATGGGATGTCCTATCCGGTCTCGGGAATGGTCCGGGACTTCCGGCCCGAAGGGTTCCCGGTCGGCCATCCGATCGTGCCCCACGGCATGTCGGTGATCCTCAATGCGCCGGCGGTGTTCCGCTTCACTGCCCAGGCCTGTCCGGACCGCCACCTGATCGCCGCGGAGATCCTCGGAGCCGACGTCTCCCGCGCCAGGCCGGAGGACGCGGGGAAGATCCTCTCGGACCGGCTGGTGGGCCTCATGCAGCGCCTGAAGATGCCCAACGGGCTGCGTTCCATCGGTTACGGCAAGTCCGACATCCCGGCGCTGGTCCAGGGGACGCTGCCGCAGGCCCGGGTGACCAAGCTGTCGCCCCGTCCGGTGGACGAGTCCGACCTCGCCCATCTGTTCGAGGACGCGCTCCAGGGATGGTGAGGCGTGGCCGGCGCTAGTTCTGGAGTCGAGCCAGGACGCCGCTGATCCGCTTCTTGTCCGCGGGGTCCTTCGCCAGGGCCAGCGCCTTGTTGTAGCTCTCGGCCGCGCCCTTCTTGTCGCCGGTGGCGGCCAGCGCCTCGCCGAGGCTGTCGTGGCAGTTCCAGGAATCGGGGTGGTCCTTGACGTTCCTCCGGAAGAGGGCGAGCGCCTCGCTGTACTTCTTCTCGGACAGGAGCTGGTAGCCGCGATTGTTGATGTCGGCCTCGGTGGCGACCTTCATCGCCTGGGCTCGCAGGTCGGCCGCGCTCTTCGTGTCCTTCTTCTTCTCGAGGAGCGCGGCCTTGGTGCCGAGGTTGGCGAAGGTGGCCTGCATTCCGATCGACCGGTCGACCCAGGCGAGCCCCTGATCCAGGTCGTGGTCGCTGTCGACGCACCACTGTGCCGCCTGATTCCAACCCTGCCAGGAGAACCGGGCGAGCCCGCGGAGCTGGCTCTTGAGGCTAGCCAGGGTGATCGCCTTCGAGTCGACCGCGACGGGGAAGGAGACCTGGAGCCGCTCCCAGTTGAGGACCACCTCGACCGAGCTCTCCTTCGGGTTCTCGAAGCGGTACTCCAGGCTCTCCTCGAAGTCCGCCTGCGCCGGCGTCACCGTCAGCCGGACCGCATCCTCCTTCTCCTCGTAGCTGAAGCTGCCCCAGGCACTGGAGACCGTGCTCAGGATGACCATCCAGGTGGTCGAGGTGGGGATCATGTGCAGGCCGTACGTTCCGGCGGGGAGCTGGCGGCCTCCCACGCTGACCGGGGTGGAGAAGCTGATGGTGGTGTTCTCGTTGGCCCCCGCGCGCCAGACCTCTCCGTAGGGCACGAGCGCTCCCCAGATCTTCCGCTTTCCCACCGCAGGGCGGTGATAGTCGATGGTGATGTCGGTGAGGCCCACGCGCTGGCTGACCGAGGCATGAGGGCTCGGCTCGGGCACGCTCAGCCGCGGGGCCTGGGCCAGGGCAGGCGCCGACCCGACGAGCAGGACAGCGATGACCAGGGGAAGGTGGGACTTCATGTCGAGCTCCTCCAGGCACCAGCGCTCTCCCGGCTTCGGGCGCGGGTCCTCCTACGGCGAGGGGCCGCGGACGGCGAGCCGAGTGCAGCGGGGTGTCGGGCCGGTGCAGCGCGCGAAGGCCGAAGGCCTCCCCTAGGTCGCCAAGCTCAACGGCGGTCAGGCGGTCGAATCGAGGCGCGCCGGGCCCCGTGGTCGCGCACTCCTCGTCCGGTCGACTCTCCGCCGTGTGAGAGGCGCGCGCCCTGGGTGTGCCTGACGCGGCGCAGTGGAAGGACCGTGGCTTGTGGAGCATGCACCGAAGGCGGATGGTGGCCTCGGAGGTGTGATCATGATCGCTCGAGTCCTCGGCGTTCTCCTCGGCGCTGCGGTGTTTGCCAGTGCCTTCCTGCAGCCCACCCACTCGCCGGTGTTCTGGCACGACCTGCTCATCGGAGGACTGGTCGCGCTGGTCTCCTTCATGGGGATCTGGGCTCCGCGGCTGCGGTTCATCAACGTCGCGGTGGCGGTCTGGCTGTTCTGGTCGGGAGCGGTCCTGCCGAACATCGACCACTTTCACGTCACCGTGCTCGCCGCGACGCTCATCTTCATCTTCTCCCTTGTGCCGAACAGTGACGAGACGTTCTGGCCACATCACCACCTGGCCCACCATCACTGAGCTGGCGGCCGGCGACCGGGTGTGAAATCCGGGCCTTTCTCCGCATGCGCTGCGCTCCAGGCGGGGCTTTCGGCGTGTGGACGATTGTCGTGATCCTCACCACGCCCCTCTCGGTGTTCAGGTCGACGTGCGAACCACTTGACCGCGGAGCCGAAAGTCCGGGGCGACACCTGAACAGGAGCAAGCTGCCGGACCCGTTTCCTGAACGGAAGCGCATGTCAGCGCGGCGGCTGCGTCCCTACGTCCTCGTGCCAGACCAAGCGGAGGACGCGCGGCTTCGAAGTGCCGTGCGCCCGCGCACTCCACTTTCATGGCCCTCCTGCGTCCACCTCTCGGCCGGCTTCGGGGGACCTCGTGGGCGGGGGCGCGGCTTACAGTCCGCGCTCGTCGCAACTCCGGAGGGATGCCCTGTCGCTCTCGGGATGGTCCGCAGCCTGGTGCCTGCTGCCCTGCGCCGTGCTCTTCGGGTGCTTCGATCTGACGGTCCCATCGCTTCCGGCCGACGGCGGGGTCAGTCCGGTCTCACGGTCCTCCGGCCGCAACCCGGTGACACCATCTCGCTGTCCGCGCCGGTGGAGGTGGAGGCGGCCTCGGTCAACGGTGTGCAGTCGGTGACCGTGACCGGCCGCAGGCCAGAGGCCCGCCGCGCTCAGCGCAGCTCGGAGAAGGTGACCCGGACCTGGTGCAGCCCGCCGGTCCCGGCGATCTCGCCCAGATCCTCCCAGCCGGCGACCTTGCCCTGGAAGGTGTAGGGAGTGGACGCCTTGGCCCGTGCCTCGATCTCCGCCGCGGGGAAGGCGAAGTAGAGCGGCGCCGGGGTCCCGGTGAGGTAGTGGCCGAAGAGGAACATCACCAGCGCGTGCTCGTGCGAGTGGAATGCCGACTTCCACTCGTTGCACTTCGCGGTGTCGGTCGACGGCCAGGGGTAGACCGGCGAGCCATCCGCGGTGATGCTGGGGATGATCTCCCCGATGGCGTACTCTTGGTCGACGTACTCGTTGCGCCAGTGGGTCGAGGTCTTGGCGACGACCGGGACCCACTTCGGATCGTGCAGCGCCAGGGTGGAGGCCAGCTGATCGGCCTCGGCGAACGCCCACCAGTCCGAGCCGTAGTCGTCGGTGGTCTCCGACGCTGGCTGCTTCTTCCAGCGGCCGCGCGTCTCGTCGAGCGCGCGGGTGAGCGTGGCATTCGTCCAGGTGGCGAGGAAGTCGTGGAACGGCCGGTCTGCGAGCCGCTTGTCGATCTGGGTGAGTGCCCAGTGCGCCTTCAGGATGTGGCCGTAGTCACTGTGGAAGCTCCGGTACGCGCCGAGCGCATTCACGTTGCCCCAGAAGAGCCCCTGCGAGAAATGCCGGTCGCGGACGGCCACCGCGAGGGTGCGCAGGTCGGCGAGCATCCGGTCGCGGTCGGTCTGCTGGGTGCGCACCGGTTGGACCAGCAGGATGAAGGCAGTGATGGGATCGAGCTGCGAGACGATGTCGTTCCCGCTGCCGTTGAGGAAGGCCTCGGCGGTGAGGGACGCGTTCATGCCGTCGCGGATGCGCTGGCCGGCGGTGTCGAAGTAGGTGGCCGGATCGAAGAGGAGCTGGCGGGTCTGCTCGATCTTCGCCTCGGCCTCGGGGTCGCGGGTGACGAAGAAGTAGGCGGCGGGGCCCATCACCGTGTACGCGAAGTCCTGGGTCAGCTTGGCGCCGGCGCCGGACGAGTTGCCGGCGGCGTCGAGGTCGGCGAACCACCCGCCCACCGAACCGTCCCACGCGTGGTCGAGAATCCACCGGTTGCCGGCCCTCGCCAGGGCGAGCTTCTCCGCGTCGCCGGTCAGGAGGTACTCGATGGCGTACCCGAAGGTCTGACGACCCAGCATGCGAGGCTTGCGCGCGGTGTTGGCGGTGAGCGCGCCGGTCATGGTGCGCCAGGTCGGGAAATTCCCCTCCGGGGAGCCCTTGGCCTCGGGCATGGCCCAGTAGGGCTCGAGGTCCTTCTGCAGATGGCCGCCGGTGCCGCCGGGGTCGTTCCACACCGGCGCCGCGAGCTCAGCCGGCGCACCGCCCGCCGGTGGCGGGGTGTAGACGTAAGGGTCGGACGGCGGCGGCGGTGTGGTCTTCTGGCTGCAGCCGAGCGCGAACGCCCCGAGGAGGAGGGCGAGCGCAGAGGGCGGAGACCGTCGGCGGAGGAGCGGGTGCATGCCGCGGGTCTACCTGCTCCGCGGCGTTGCCACCACCTGGTCGACGGGCTCCGGGCCACCTGCCCCGCGAGGTGACGGTCCAGCGTCGCTTGCCCCTGCAGCGGGCGGTGCCGGGCGTGGGGCGCTCTTCCGTTGGTAGGTGAGCGCGTAGTCGACGGGGTGGGGAAGGTGCTTGCTGGTGATGATGACCTGGACCCGGAGCGTGGCGCCGCCAGGCAGCAGCATCCACACCACCTTGCGCGAACCTTCCTCCGCGCGAAAGGTCTGGACCAGCGTCTCCCGTTCGAAGCGCTGGCTGAGCTTGCTCGTGTCGCCGAGCTTCGTCCGGTGGTCCACCTCCCGGCCATCGTCCGGGCTGACGTCCGTCAGCTGGCAGGGACCGGCGACGGAGATGTTTCCGCCGCCGAAGCCGAGCGTGTAGCTCGAGCAGATCTCGCAGGTCCTGAGCAGACGGTCGTAGGCGATGCCCCGCGCGATGAAGAACATCCCATCCACCGACCGCTCGACCGCTGCCGGGACCAGAGCCCGCTCCGAAGCGCCGCCGACGAACAGGTACTCGCCGGCGTACCGGTCCCGGAACTCCTCGACCGGAGCGCCATCCGCGCCCCTCGCGCCGCGAGGCTGGAGGGCTCCCAGGACGGCGACCAGATGCGGCAGCCAGCGACGCGCGCGTCCAGCGGTCATGGCAACCGGCGGGGCCAGGGCACGAGGGCGGAGGTCGCGGTCATCTGCGCCGCCCACTCGGGGTGGCGGGAGAGCATGCGCCGGTCCATCCAGGGAATGCTGACCAGGGCGAAGAGCAGCGTCATCGAGACCGGACCGACGACTGTCCAGGCCCAGCCCGGGTCGGCGGCGAGCCCGAACAGCCACAGGCCCCACCAGAAGGTGACCTCGCCGAAGTAGTTCGGGTGGCGGGAGAAGCGCCAGAGCCCCGTGTCGAGCACCGCCGAGGCCTCGCGGCGGGTGCGGAGGAAACGGCGCAGCTGAAGGTCGGAGACGCCCTCGACCGCGATGGCACCTGCGGTCACGGCCAGCGCGAGGAGATCCAGCGCTCCGACGGGTCGCCCCTGGCTCGAGAGGGCCGGCCAGGTTGGCAAGAGGCCCAGAAAGACCCATGCGGTGGGTATGAGGTGGATGGAGACGAGGCTCGCCGGCCAGTGGAGCCGGCCGGTCCTGGCGCGGATCTCCTGATAGCGGAAGTCCTCGTCGCCGAGCCCTCGCCAGCGGGCCACCCAGTTCGCGGTGAGCCGCACGCCCCAGGCCGCGACGAGGACCAGCACCAGGATGGCGCGGAGGTTGGGACCGGAGGGCGCGCAGGTGGCCCAGTACGCCGCGATGGGGATGGGCGCCAGGCTCCAGTACGGATCGTAGAGACTGGAGTTGTCGTGTCGGACGCTGGAGACGAAGACCACCAGCGTGGCGGCGAGGTCTCCGAGCGCGGCGACGAGGATGGGGCTGCGGCCCCGGAGTTCCCAGCCCATCACGAGTCCGACGGCCAGGGCCGCCGCGTAGGCGACTCCCACGGTAGCGAGTGCCCGGCGGCGGTCGGCCGAGGTCGGCGGAGCAGGGTCGGTCATCTCGCGCAGCGTGCGGCGAGGACCCGCGGATGCCGGGGGTGGAGGGCGCGCGGCCTCCTCCGATCAAGAGATCGCGCCAAGCAGACCCTTGAGGAAGGCGTCGACCAGGTCGAAGTAGGTCTTGATCTCCGGCGTCGCTCCGACATCAGAAGGTGAAGGCACGACCCGCGCACCGGTCTTGTCGGCCACGCTGTCGGCGATCGACCGGTTGTAGAAGCTCTCGACCAGGATCACCTTCACGCCCTCCGTACGCATCGTCTGGATCAGCTGCGCGAGATGGGCCGGAGAGGGCGGAATCCCCGGGCGGTCCTCGATGTAACCGACCTCCTGGAGATGCAGCCACTTCGACACGTAGCTCCAGCTCTTGTGGTAGGTCACGATCTTGAGACCCGCGAGGGGCTTGGTGATCGTCTCCCACCTCGCCGCGTTCACCTTGAGCTCGTCGACGAATTGCTTGAACTGCGCGTCGAAGTACGGCTTGTCCTGCGGCCGCAGTTGCTGGAGCCGGTCGCGGATGCCCTTCGCGCAACGCACCGCATTGACTGGCGGCAACCAGTAGTGCGGGTTCCCCATCGGGTGGATGTCGCCCTGGGAACGGTCGACCTTCGTCGTCGGCACGTCGAGCGGGTCGATCACCGTCGAGAGATCGAGGTCCCCCGGCTGCCCGGTCTGGATCCGGTCGTTGCGCGAGCCCACGACCAGAGGGGGTAGCCAGCCGATCTCGAGGTCCATCCCCACCCGTACCAGCAGGTCGGCTCGGTTCAGCGACACCATGAGGTTTGGCTTCGCCTCGACGAAGTGCGGATCTTGATAGCCGTGCGACAGGCTCTGAACCTCCACCCGGTCGCCGCCCACCCTGCGCGCCAGGTCGGCGAATGTCTCGATGGTCGTGACGACCTGGAGCTTCTCCTGCGCCTCAGCGGGTGATGCCATTCCCAGCAGCAACAGCGGCAGCAGCGACGGCGTACGAAGCATCGTGCAACCTCTCCGGGACCTTCGATCAGCGGATGCAGGTGACTCGTCCGGGACCGCGAGCTCAGAACGGGTGTGCTCCGTGTGCGCCGATTGCCACCTCCAGCTGAAGATATGCGGCATAGCACTCCGGCCCGGAGAAGATCGATTGCCCGGCCGCGGGCGTCGTCTCGCGCTCGCCGTACAGACGGATCCGCGCAAACTCGCTGGTGGCAAAGGTGAAGCTCAGGCTCGTGCGCTGGACCCGGGACTGCAACGTCGACTGGGGAATGCCCAGGAAGTCCTGCCTCACGCCCAGGTACCACTGCCGAGCCACCTGAAAGACCAGCTGGGTATAGAGGCCACCGTCCTGGGCGACCGATTCCTCCGGAGTCAGCGGCTGCACCTGACGCAAGAAGTACTCCGTCGTCCAGGCCAGGCTGAAGTAGCCGCTCACGACGTTCGGCGGCTTGTACTTGAGGTAGAGGTCCACGCCCTCGAGCGAGGTCGACGCGCCATCCCGGGGATAGGTGCTCTTTCCGAACGCGGCGTTGAGGCCGCCATAGAGGCTCAGCGACGGAGTCACCGGAACGAAGACCTTGAGCTCGGTGGTGTAGGTGAGGTTGGTACGCTCGCCGCCGCCAAAGCTCGTCAGGTGGCCCGTCTCGTCGGGGCGGGCAACGCTGAAGGCCTCCGCACTCAGCTGCAAGAAGAACGAGGTCGGAAACAACCACGAGATCTGGAGTCCGGGGGAACGCAGACCGTCGACGCCCAGGAACGCCTCGTTGATCAACGGGCGGCGCGTGAAGTCCTGGAGGTGCAGGTGCTGACCGTTCTGCCGGCCGAAGGCCGAGCGAAAGATGCCGGCGCGTACCTGGAAACCGGCCGGCAAGCTGGTGGTGGTCACCACCGCCTCTTCGACCTCGACTCCCTCCAGATTGGGAATGGTCACGAACACGTCGGCGCGAAAGAAGGGATCCACCACTGCCTGGAAGGCGATCTCCAGCTCTTGCACGGTGAAGCCGGCTGGCCGGGCGGACGAGCCACCCTTGAGGTCGGGGTCGTCTCCCGCCAGGCTGTAGCTGGCCTTGTTCGCGTAGCCGGCGGTCCCGTCGATGATGACCGAGATGTCTGGATTGAAGCTCTGAAACGCGCGCGCCGTCGGGGCGGGCGCCACCGCCGGTGCAGCGCGCCCCGGTGTGGCGTCACTCGCCGCGGCATCGATCTCGTCGAGGAGCGATGGTTCGCTGCCACCGTCGACCTGCCCCCCGGCGACGGCCGGAGGCGCCGGCGCTCCGGCGTCCTGCGCGCGGACCGGCAGCGCGACCGCAACGAGGGCCAGCGCCATCGCCTCGAAGAGAGCGTTCTTCATGCTTCGAGCCTCTCGACCCTCATGATGCCATCGAGCTCACGATTCTCGACCGAGCCGGATCTCCACCAGCCGCTTGAGCCCGGCGACCCCCCACATGCCCACCCCCAGCGCGACCATCACCGAGCCGGTGGGCAGAGACAGCGCCCAGGAGAGCGCGTAGCCCCCGGCGCCCGAGAAGACCGCGATCAGCACCGACAGGAGGAGCACGATCCGCAGCCGTTCGGAGAAGAGAAGCGCTGCCCCGGCGGGAAGCACCAGGAACGAGAACACCGGCAACGCCCCCAGAGCACGCGTCGCCGCCGCCACCGCCACCGCCAACGAGAGGTGGAGCACCAGCTCCACTCCCCGCACCGGTACTCCGGAGACGCGCGCAGTGTCGGAGTCGAAGGACGCAAAGAGGAAGGAACGAAAGAGGAGGCCGTGCACCAGCAGGACGAGGAGCCCGGTGAAGCCGAGGTTCCAGAGGTCCTGCCGTCGCACCACCACCGCATTGCCAAAGAGGAGGTCGCCGATCTCGTGGGCCTCCTGCGCGATGCGCGGGTTGGCGAGGACCAGCAGGACGAAGGCACTCGCCGCCAGGTAGGCGAGCGCAACGGCGCTCTCGGGGGTCACCCGCCGCGAACGTGCGGGTAAGCCCATCGCCGCGGCCCCGAGGCACGCAAAGACCAGCGCCCACAGCGATGGGTTGAGCCAGAGCGGGGTCTCGGAGTGAGGGGTGATGCCGGCATAGCTGCCGGCGAGAAAGGCGGACGCGACCCCGAGTCCCGAGACCTGGCTCAACGCTGCGCTCATAAAGGCAATCCGGCGCAGCACCACGAAGAAGCCCAGGTAGCCGAGCATCGCCGAGGCGAGCACCGCGGCGAGCATCGGCTCTTCCCACAGGAACCGGGCCTCCCAGAAGGTCACGGTGAGGCGCCTCCGCTTCCGTTGGCCGAGAGCCAGACGAACACCCTCCCGTTTTCACGACGCACCTCGACCGGGCGGCCGTAGAGCGCGCTCATCGTCTCGGAGGTCACGATCTCTCTCGCCGGTCCGAGAGCGAAGAATTTCTTCGCCCCGTCGAGCAGCACCACCGTTCTCGCAAACTCGGCGGCAGCGGAGATCTCATGGGTGACGAAGACCACCGCCACGTTTCGCGTCGCCGTCAGTGAGCTGACCATGGAGAGCAGGGCATGCTCGGCGGCAGGGTCCATGTTGCTGGTCGGCTCGTCGAGGACCAGGAGCTCGGGCTCGCCGGTCAGTGCGCGAGCCACCAGGACCCGCTGCTGCTGGCCGCCCGACAGCGAGCGAAACGGCTGCCCGGAGATTGACTGGAGACCCACTGCCTGGAGCTCGCGCTTGGCGATCTCGACGTCCTCCTTCCCGGGCCGGCGAAAGAGGCCCAGCTGTGAGGAACGCGCCATCAGCACCACCTCGAGCACCGAGAGTGGGTAGGCGTAATCGAACTGCGCATTCTGCGGCACGTACCCCATGCGGGGCTCATGCCCTCCGGGGTATCGCACCTTGCCTTGAAGCGGCGGTAGGAGCCCGAGCAGCGTCCTGAGGAAGGTGCTCTTCCCCGCCCCGTTGGGCCCGAGAATGCCGACCAGGTCTCCGCTCGCCACCGCGAACGAGATCGGTGGCAGGAGCGGCTGTCCCCGACGGTAACCGATCGCGACGTTGTCGAAGGTCAACAGATCCATGCGTCGGGCCGACGGGCAGGAGCCGGAGAGCACCTTATTCAATTCTTCCCTGGCGGAGAGCGGGAAACCCGGCCCGCCCAGGATCATGTGGGGAGGTGCCCGTGCCGTTGACAAGCGGGATGCAGGAGGCGCTAGCTGCCTGCTCCGGGTCGCTCCCGGCCCGGCCCGAGGGGGATCGAGATGAAGATCGGACCGCTCTTCACGCTGAACGCAGTGATCGCCGCGGCTTTCGGAATCGCCTTCATCATCGTCCCTGCGCAGTTGCTCCAAGCGTACGGGGTCACGCTCACCCCGGGCACTGCGGTCGTCTCGAGGCTGTTCGGCGCAGCGCTGGTCGGCTACGGAGTCCTGACCTGGCAGGTGCGCGCCTCTGCGGCGTCCGACGCGCTTCGCGCCGTCGTTCTGGCGCTCCTGGTCGCCGACGTGCTCGGTTTCCTCCTCTCGTTGCAGGGGGTGCTGGGCGGCGCGACCAACGCACTGGGATGGTCCACCGTGGTCATCTATGGCTTGCTCGGCGCCGGCTTCGCGTACTTTGCCTTCGGCAAGTCAGGGCGGGCTTGATCTCGAGCGCCGGATCCGTGCAAGGGATTACCTGCAGAAACAGAAGCCTCTTCGACACACGACGTCGAAGCTATCCGCGACTCCAAGACAGTTCTCAGGTCCTCCCCCATCGGCCGTCGTGAGACAGTAGCGCCGTGTCCAAGTGTAGTCGGTCCCAGTCAGGCTCGAGCACACTTCGAGAATTGGCTGACCGTTGGTCTCCGGCCACGCCTCATCGACACGACACGCGGGGCCGAACGAAGAACAGCTCTCCGAATTCCAGCATGACAGGAGCAAGATGGAGCTCGCCATGCCGAGCACGGCTGCCATCGCGTGCGGGGTGCCCCAGGGGTGACGGGTACCGCGACCGGCCATGGCCTGGTCGATGTTCGACGACCTCATCGCCCGGCCTCCTCAGATCCGCACGTCGCATTGAAGGATTGGCGCGGTCTTCACGCAGGTGATGCTCGCGCTCCGGCCCACGAAGCCCCGGGCCAGGTCGATCGCCTCGCCCAGGGTGTCGGCGCGCTCCCAGCCCAGCAACTCCGGGACGTGGTTGTTCTCCGCCCCTGCGCAGATGACCTTGCCCACGTGCTGCCGGCCGTTCTCGCCCCAGTACCACATGTAGAACGGGTGAGCGCCGTGGTACGCGTGGCCTTTCCGGTACAGGTGCACGTACGAGGGATTCTCCGCGAACTCGCGCTCGTACAGGTGCTCGAGCTTCATCGCGTCCCGCGTCTCGGGGAGCAGCCGGTTGAAGAACTCGATGTAGCTCGGGTGATGCTCGGGGTCGAACTCGTCGTACGCCGGGTGGCAGAGGATGATCACTCCGCCGTTCTTCACCAGCGGCACGCCGCGGTTCAGGTTGTACAGGTACCCGAGCCCCATCACCTGGACCAGGAGCGGGTTCAGGATCGAGTTCACGTTGTAGGGCGAGATGTACGGCACCGGGAAGATGACCACGTCGCTCTGCCCCTCGATGGGGATCGAGTACTGCTTCCAGCAGAGCTCGAGCGTCTTCTCGTGGCAGGGCTCGGTCGCGCCGGCGTTCACCCCGATCACCTCGTAGGGCGCCGGGATGTTCATGAACAGCTTCCGCTTCGCCGCCCGCGGCAGCTTGGACAGCGTGTACTTCAGCCCCTGGAACTTCAGCCGGTCGAACTCGGTGTAGTCCTCCTCTCGCTTGCCGAGGAACCCGGTCGGACCGTCGAACATCCGGTTGTTCAGCGCGGTCTCGATGTGGAAGACCTTGAGCGACTTGTCGATCACCCGGCCGATGCGTTCGGTGCTCTTGTGGAGCGCGCTCCGGCTCGGCTCCATGTAGCTCTCGGAGTCGCGGATGGTCTTGGGATTGTGGTGCGCCCGCAGCGACGCGTAGTTCGCCAGCCCCGTGCCCACCGACTTGTGTCCGCCGTCCATCGGCACGAGGTTGATGTTCAGGTAGATGAGGAGATCGCTCTCGGCGGCGCGGCGGTTGATCGCCACCACCTCGCCGGCGCTGGTGCGCTCCAGCTCCAGCATCCCCTCGGGATCCTCGGCGTCGTGGTTGTAGTAGCGCTCCGGGTAGTAGGCCCCGAAGATCTTCGAGCCCACCATCCGCCGCATCTCCCCTTCGGTCATGCGCCGGTGCAGCGCATTGGCGATGACCAGGTGCACGTCGTCCACGCCCGAGTCGGTGAGCAGCTCGAGCACGATTTCCAGAATTGTCTGCCGCACGTCCGGCAGCGCCATCGGCGGCAGCGGGAGCGAGATGTCGTCGATCGCCACCGTCACCTTCATCCCCGGGCGGAGAAGCGCGTGCAGCGGGTCCATCCCCTCGGGGTGGTTCAGCGCCCAGCGGATCGCCGCCTTCACGTTCGGCACGCCCTGGAGCGGTTGGCGCGGGAACACCACCCGCGTGTCCAGCGGCAGGTCCTCGAGCAGGAAGTCCTCGCCAAAGAAGAGCACCCGGGGCGGGCTGCCCTTCTCCGTCACCACCACGTGCCCCTCTTCGTCGTAGAGCCGCTTCAGCGTCTTCAGCTGGCGCATCTGAGAGCCCTCTCTAGCGCAGATCCAGCACCGGCCAGTGGTACGTCCGCGCCACCGACCGGAGCCGCACGTCCGGGTTCACCGCCGTCGGCCGCCCCACCATCGCCAGCATCGCGTAGTCGCTGAAGCTGTCGGAGTAGGCGAAGCTCTGGTCCAGCTGCAGCCCGTGCTTCACGCAGTACTCGCGGATGGCGTGGGCCTTGTTCGCCCCCTCGATGATCGGGGGAATCACCTTGCCGGTCGCCACCCCGCCCACGAACTGCATCTTGTTGGCGATGACGTCGTCCGCCCGCAGGTGCCGCGCCAGCGGGAGCACGGTGAAGTCCAGCGCACCGGTGATCAGCACGATCCGGCAGCCCGCCCGCCGCGCCTCGTCGATCAGGTCCTGCGCCTTGGGGAAGATCGCCGGCTTCAGCACGTCGTCCAGCAACTCCTCGCCCAGCACCACCAGCCGATCCTCGGACAGCCCCTCGTAGGCCCGGTAGAAGTACTCGTTGAAGACCTTCCGGTTGACCAGGTCCAGCCCGGCGTACACCGGGATCTGCGCCACCGTCGCCAGCGTCCGCGCCGCGATGCCGGTCAGCGAGCCACGGTTCATCGCGTAGTACGCGTAGGTGTGGACGATGTTCGTCCGCACCAGCGTTCCGTCGACGTCGTAGAAAGCCGCCTTGGCGCTCATAGCCAGCCGTGGGCCTGATACCACGCGGCGCTCCGGGCAATCGAGCTGCGGGCGTCGATGCGGGGAACCCACCCGAGCCGGGCTCGCGCCTTCTCCCCGCTGCAGGTCCACGCCGGCGCGAGCAGCTGGCGCGCGAGCTTCCGATTCAGGGGCAGATGCTTCCCGGTCACCCGGCTGAACCCGTCCGCCAGCGCCGCCAGCGCCCGGAGCCGCCGAGGCGAGAGGCGGAGCACATGCGTCCGAACCCCGAGCACCTCGGCCCCGAGCGCCTGGATCTCCTCGAGCGTCGTCTGGTCCGGCCCCGGCGCGAAGTACGCCTCGCCCACTGCCTCCGGTCTCACCGCGAGCAGGAGGAGCAGCTCCACCACGTCATCCACGTCCACCACCGAGAGGGGTCGCGGTCCACCCCCGATCTCCAGCCGGATGCCCCGTTTCACCAGTCGAAAGAGGACGAGGTTCTCGCGATCGCCAGGTCCAAGGATGCGCGGCGGACGGGCCACCGTCACCTCGAGCCCTTCCGTGCCGAAGGCGATGCGCTCCGCCTCGGCCTTGCTCTCGCCGTACCACTCCTCGGGCGCGAAGGGGTCTGTCTCCACGTGGGGCCGGTCCGCTCGCGAGGGGCCGACCGCCGCGAGCGACCCGGCGAGCACCATGCGGCGTGCCCCCACCCGGAGCATCGCGTCACACACCGTGCGAGTGCCCTCTGCGTTGACCCGGAAGAAGGCCGAGCGCTCGGGGGCGCGGCGCAGGCCCGCGAGGTGAAAGACCACCTCCATCCCCTCGACCGCGCGCTGTACCGACCCGGGCTCGGTCACGTCCCCGGCCACCCGATCCACCCCCACGCCGTCGAGGGCCGAGGCGTCGCTCCCGGGACGCACCAGGGCCCGCACCCGGTGCCCACCCTCGACGAGCCGCCGGCTCAGGGCACTGCCCAGGAACCCGTTCGCTCCGGTGATCAGCACCTGCATGTCAGAGGGGCCTCCGAGGATTCTCCGAGGGGGAAAGGCGCTCGATGCGTGTTTTCTCCTCTGAAACCTGATATCCGCCCAAGCTTGGCTTCGTCGACCCGAAGCCATCGACTCGCACGACGAGCCGTACAACGTCCCCTGAACAGAGGGGGAGGGAGAATTCGACCGAATGGCCGCCAAGAAGCCTGCGAAGAAGGCAAAGAAGTCATCCGGAGCGAAGCGCAAGCCGAACGCCGCCTTCATGAAGGAGCTCACGCCGTCCGAGGACCTCGCCCAGGTGGTCGGCAACAAGCCGATTCCCCGCACCGAGGTGGTGAAGAAGCTCTGGGCCTACATCCGCAAGAACAATCTCCAGGACGCCAAGGAGAGGCGGATGATCAACGCCGACGACAAGCTGAGGCCGGTCTTCGGCGGCAAGAAGCAGGTCTCGATGTTCGAGATGACCAAGCTGGTCAACAAGCACCTGAGCTGACGTTTTCCGCCGGGGTGCGTCCTCGGCCATCCAGGGCTCCGTGATCGGCTCGTGCGAAGGCGACCGCGGGGCCCTTCGTACGTCCGGGGTTCTGGTCCCCCGTCCTCGACGGCGGACGAGCGCGGGCGTGGGGGCGTGGGAGCGGCCATGGCCCGCCGGCTGCACCGGGGTCGGCGCAGGCTCGCTGCCCGCGAGGTGCGCTCGATGGCCGTCCGTCCCGTCTCGTCCGGTTCGCCCGAGGTGTCCGCCCCGCCGGAGGACGCCCGCACCCGGGTCGTCCAGCCCGGAGACACCCTGTCCGGCATCGCCCGGCAGATGCAGCAGGAGGGCGCTCCCGGGACCACCGCCGAGCTGGTCCGGACGCTCGCCCAGCGCAACGGCATCGCCCACCCGGACCGGATCGAGGCCGGCCAGGTGCTCACGCTCCCCGGCCGAGTGGCGCTGACCCGCCCGGAGTCCGAGGACCGCGTGGTCGACGGTGAAGACTGGCTTCCCCGGCTCCCCGATCTCCCGCCGCTCTTGAAGGACCTGGCCGCGCAGCAGGCGCGGATGGCCAACGCGCTCCTCCGCCTCCTGCGGCCGGTGGAAGTGAAGGCGCGCGCCGATGTCCGCGCCGGCAATGGCACGCCGCTCTTCTGCCAGGGTGACCCAGCGTGGCGGACCGAGCGGCTCGGCGCCTCCGGTGAGGGGCCCACGCTGGCCCACGCCGGATGTGCGGTCACCGCCTGCGCCATGGCCCTGAGCCGGCTCGGCGGCAGGGTCGTCACTCCGGACGCGCTGGTGCGGCACCTCCGCGCGTCCGGCGGCTTCAAGGGGCCGCTGGTCGACTGGAGCTCCGCAGGCTCGGCCATCCCCGCCGGTCCCCGCGCCAGTCCGGGCGACCTCGACTGCACCCGGGTCGACCGCGAGCTCGCCGCCGGTCGGCCAGTCCTGCTGCGGGTGGTGCACGAGGTCCAGGGCCGGCCCCAGCAGCACTGGGTCTGCCTGACCGGCCGCGACGCGAGGACCGGCCAGTACTCGGCCAACGACCCCGCGACGGGGCGAACCACCGTGCTGGCCCGTCAGGGCGGCGCGCTGACCAGCGCCGGAGGGGAGCCGGTCCGCTATGCTTCCGACGGCCGGATGGTGACGTTCGGCACAGGCTCCGCGGGACAGGCCTGAGCGCAGTTCCACCCGAGGGCTTGCAATGTCGCCGGGGAGACGACCCCGGAGCGCGCACTGCCGAGGAGGAGCTTTCCCGACCCTGGCCCCAAGGGATTGTTGGCTGGCACGCGCGTCGCCACATTCGCCGCCCGTGACCCCGGACCTCCTCCGGTAAGCACCCCACACGCCATGCACCCGCATCTCGACGAGGCCCGAGAGGCCGATCAGCCCGGCGATCCTCCCGCGCTCGACGAGCCCGCCATGGCCGAGCCGCTGTACGGCCGCACCCGCGAGTGGCTCCTGGCGCAGCAGCAGATCCCGCTGTCCACCTACCGGGTCCAGCTGCACCGGGACTTCGACTTCTCCAGGGCGAGCGCGGTGGTGCCGTACCTGGCACGGCTCGGGGTGAGCCACCTCTACGCCTCGCCCATCCTCTGCGCGATGCCCGGGAGCAACCACGGCTACGACGTGGTGGACCACACCGCGGTGAACCCCGAGCTCGGCGGCGGCGTGGGGTTCGCCGCGCTCTCCGACGCGCTCCAGGGCAACGGCCTCCGGCTGGTGCTGGACACCGTGCCCAACCACATGGGCATCGCTTCGGGGAACGCGCTCTGGGAGGACGTGCTGGAGAACGGTCCGGCGGCGCTCCACGCCCACTTCTTCGACGTCGAGTGGGACCCGGTGAAGTCCGAGCTCCGGAACAAGGTGCTCCTCCCCATCCTCGGCGACCAGTACGGCGTGGTGCTGGATCGGGGCGAGCTGCAGCTCGAGTACCAGGGGGGGAGCATCACCCTCCGCTACTTCGAGCGGCGCTTCCCGCTGAACCCCCGGGCCTACCAGGACGTGCTCGGCCCCGGCGCCGAGCAGGTGGGAGCGCAGCTGGGCGAGTCCCATCCGGACTTCGTCGAGCTGCAGAGCATTCTCACCGGGCTGCGGAACCTGCCCTCGCGCGGGGATACCTCGGCGGAGAAGGTGCTCGAGCGGAGCCGGGAGAAGGAGGTCCTCAAGCGCCGGCTGAACACGCTGGTGACCGGCTCGCCGGTGGTTGCCGAGCACCTGCGCGCCAACCTCGCTCACCTCAACGGACGCCCGGGGGACCCGCGCAGCTTCGATGCGCTGGACGGTTTGCTCGAGCGCTACGTCCCGTACCGGCTGGCGCACTGGCGCGTCGCCGGGGAGGAGATCAACTACCGGCGCTTCTTCGACATCAACAGCCTCGCCGCCATCCGGGTCGAGGACCTCGACGTCTTCGAGGAGGCCCACGCGCTCACCTTCCAGTTCCTTGCCGGGGGCCAGGTGCATGGGCTGCGCATCGACCATCCCGATGGGCTGTTCGATCCGAGCGGCTACTTCCTCCGGCTTCAAGAACGGCACTTCCTGGACCAGGCCCGCAAGCTCGCCGGCGAGACGGTGGACGACGCGGGCTGGCCGGCGGTGAGCGAGGCGCTGCTCCGGCGCTGGCGGGCGGAGGCGGGGAGTGATCCGTCCTCGCCGCTCCGCCGCGCGCTGTACGTGGTGGTGGAGAAGATCCAGGGCGGAAAGGAGCGCATCCCGGACGATTGGGCGGTGCAGGGCACCACCGGATACCGGTTCGCCAACCTCACCGCCGGGGTGCTGGTGGACGCCTCCGCTGCCCGGGAGTTCACCGACATCTACGAGAAGTTCATCGGCCACCCGATGAGCTTCGAGGCGCTGCTGGTGGAGAAGAAGAAGCAGGTCATGGCGGTGGCCATGGCCAGCGAGATCAACGGGCTCGCCCGCGAGCTGAACCGCATCAGCGAGATGAACCGGCGGACACGGGACTTCACCCTCAACTCCATCCGCCGCGCGCTCATCGGGTTCATCGCCCATTTCCCGGTGTACCGGACCTACGTCTCGCACGCGCCGGGAGTCGACGAGCGCGACGCGCACTACATCCAGTGGACCATCGCCCGGGCGCGGGTGGCGGACCCCACCACCAACGCCTCGCTGTTCCAGTGGCTCGAGGACGTGCTCCTCAAGCGCTACCCGGATCACCTCCCGCTCGCCGAGCGCCAGGTCATGCTGCACTTCGCCATGAAGCTCCAGCAGATCACCGGACCGGTGATGGCGAAGGGGCTGGAGGACACGGTCTTCTACGTCTACAACCGCCTGGTGGCCCTCAACGAGGTGGGCGGGGAGCCGGAGCACTTCGGGACCAGCGTGGAGGCCTTTCATCACCGCAACGTGGAGCGTGCCCGCGACTGGCCCGGGGCGCTGCTCGCCGGCTCCACCCACGACACCAAGCGCAGCGAGGACGTGCGGGCCCGGCTGGTGGCGCTCTCGGAGATTCCGGGCGAGTGGCGCCGCGCGCTCGAGAGCTGGCGGAAGCTGAACGCGGTCCACCGGACCGAGCTCGCCGGCAGGCCCGCGCCCTCGGGCAACGACGAGTACCTCCTGTACCAGATCCTGCTCGGCGCCTGGCCGATGGGCGAGCTGGACTCCGCCCAGCTCCCCGCCTTCCGGACGCGGATCCGCGAGTACATGCTCAAGGCCATCCGCGAGGCGAAGGTCCACACCAGCTGGACCAACCCCGACCCGGACTACGAGGAGGCCACCACCCGCTTCGTGGACCGCATCCTCGATCCGGGCGTCTCCCGGGTCTTCTTCGAGCAGGCCCGTCTCCTCAAGGAGCGCATCGAGCGGCCGGGCCAGGTGAACTCGCTGGTTCAGCTCGCGGTCAAGCTCGCCAGCCCCGGCGTCCCGGACATCTACCAGGGCTGCGAGCTGTGGGACCTCTCGCTGGTGGACCCGGACAACCGCCGCCCCGTGGACTTCCAGCTCCGAGAGGAGATGCTGTCCGAGCTGCTCCGCCAGCACGGCGCGTCGCCGGTCGGGGTGGTGCGCGACGCCTGGGCCCACCCGGCCGACGGGCGCTGCAAGCTCCTCCTCACCACCCTGATGCTCCAGCTCCGCCAGGCTCGGCCCGACCTCTTCCGGCGGGGCGCCTACGAGTCGCTCGAGGTGGACGGCATCGCCGCGGCCCGTGCCCTGGCCTTCGCCCGGCGGCGGGGGGACGAGGCGGTGGTGGTGGCCGCGCCCCGGCTGGTCACCCGCGCCCTCCGCGCCGGCCTCGGCCCGGTCTACGGTTCGACGCGCGTCCGGCTCCCCACCGACCTTGCCGGCCGGCGCTTCCGGAACGTGGTCACCGGGATGCGGGTGCAGCCGCTCGAGGGGAGATTGGCCCTGGGTCCGCTGTTCACCGACTTCCCGGTGGCGGTCCTGGAGGCGGTGGAATGACGGTCCCCACGGCGGTCTGGCCGGGGAAGCCACGGCCGCTGGGTGCCACCTGGGATGGAGAGGGGGTCAACGTCGCCGTCTTCTCCGAGTGGGCGGACCGGATCGACGTCTGCCTCTACGACGTGCGAGATCCGAACCGCGAGACGGCGCGGGTCACCCTGCCCGAGCGCACGCGGAACGTGCGGCACGGGTACCTGAAGGGTGTCGGGCCGGGGACGCTCTACGGCCTCCGGGCCCACGGTCCCTACGAGCCGGCCCGCGGCCTGCGCTTCAATGCCAACAAGCTCCTGGTCGATCCGTACGCTCGCGCCATCTACGGCCGGGTGGACTTCGACGCGCCGGTCTACCCCTACCGGGTGGGGAGCCGGAAGGCGGATCTCTCGTTCGACGACCGCGACAGCGCGCCGGGCATGCCCCGCGGCATCGTGGTGGATGGCCGCTTCAACTGGGAGGGGGTGGAGAGCCCGCAGATCACCTGGCCGCGGCTGATCGTCTACGAGACCCACGTGCGCGGCTTCACCATGCGCCACCCGGAGCTCCCCGAGTACCTGCGCGGGACGTACGGCGGCTTCGCGCATCCGGTGGTCATCGAGTATCTCAAGGAGCTCGGCGTCACCGCGGTGGAGTTCCTCCCGGTACACCAGGCGGTGGACGAGGGGTTCCTCGAGGCCAAGGGGCTCACCAACTACTGGGGCTACAACACGCTCGGGTACTTCGCCCCCGACGCGCGCTACGCCTGCACCGGGCCCTTCAACGTGGTGAACGAGTTCAAGGGCATGGTGAAGGCGCTGCACCGCGCCGGCATCGAGGTGCTCCTGGACGTGGTCTACAACCACACCGGGGAGGGGAATCACCTGGGGCCGATGCTGAGTCTCAAGGGACTCGACCCTCTCGCCTACTACGTGATGAGCCCCGCGTCGCCGCGCTACTTCCAGGACTTCACCGGCACCGGGAACAGCGTCAACCTGGACCATCCGCAGACCCTGAAGCTGGTGACGGACTCGCTGCGCTACTGGGTGCAGGAGATGCACGTCGACGGGTTCCGCTTCGACCTCGCCACCACCCTGGGCCGCACCCGGCTGACCTTCGACCGGAACGCGCCCTTCTTCCACGCCATCCACCAGGACCCGGTGCTCTGCCGGGTGAAGCTCATCGCCGAGCCCTGGGACGTGGGCCCGGGCGGGTACCAGCTCGGTGCGTTCCCGGTCGACTTCTCGGAGTGGAACGGGAAGTACCGCGACGCCTTCCGGAAGTACTGGAAGGGAGAGGACAACCTCGCCGCGGAGATCGGCTACCGGCTGACCGGCTCGTCGGACCTCTTCCAGCTCTCGGGCCGCGGGCCCCACGCGTCCATCAACTTCGTCACCGCGCACGACGGCTTCACGCTCCGGGACCTGGTCTCCTACAACCAGAAGCACAACGAGACGAACCTCGAGCACAACAAGGACGGCGCGGACGACAACAACTCGTGGAACTGCGGCGTGGAGGGCGAGACCGACGATCCCCAGGTCAACGCGCTCCGCGAACGGCAGGTCCGCAACTTCCTCACCACGCTCTTCGTCTCCAACGGCGTGCCGATGCTGCTGGCCGGCGACGAGATCGCCCGGACCCAGCGCGGGAACAACAACGCCTACTGCCAGGACAACGAGATCTCCTGGCTGGACTGGAACCTCGACGAGCGGAGGAAGTCACTCCTCGCCTTCACCCGACGGCTGATCAAGATGCGGCAGGAGCAGCCGGTGCTCCGGCGGCGGCGCTTCTTTCGCGGCCAGCACATCTGGGACTCGGACCTCAAGGACCTGGCCTGGTTCCGGCCCGACGGCACCGAGATGACCCAGGACGACTGGACGCAGCCCTTCGTCCGCTCGCTCGGATTCCTCCTCGGCGGGGACGCCATCGCCACCACCGACACCCAGGGGAGCAAGGTGGTGGGGGACTCGCTGCTCGTCCTGATGAACGCCAACAACGAGCCGGTGGAGTTCGTGCTCCCGGCCATCGAGTGGGGCAGCGACTGGGAGATCCTGGTCGACACCGCCGACGGCGACGGGAAGACCGGGGCGTTCACCCCCGCCGGTGGCAAGCTCACCGTCGTGGACCGCGCGATGATGGTGCTCCGCCGGCCGGCGATCACCGGCGGTGGCGGCAACAGCGGATGACCACCCCCTGGTGGGTCTGGCTGCTGTTCAACGTCGGTGTCCTCGGGGTGCTGGCGGTGGACCTCGGCGTGGCTCGCCTGCGCGGGCACCGGGCGCAGACCGCCGCCGAGGCCGGGCGGTGGGTGCTGCTCTGGGTCGCGCTGTCGGTGGCGTTCGGGGCGGGACTGTGGGCGGTCCGCGGACCCGAGCGGGGGCTGGAGTTCTTCACCGCCTACGTGGTCGAGTACGCGCTCAGCGTCGACAACCTCTTCGTCTTCCTGCTGGTGTTCGAGTACTTCCGGATCCGGCCGGGGGAGCAGCACCTGCTGCTGTTCTGGGGCGTGCTGGGAGCGTTCGTGCTCCGCGGGATGCTCATCCTCGGGGGCGCGGCGCTGGTCCGGGAGTTCGAGTGGCTGCTCTACCTCTTCGGCGCGCTCCTGATCTGGACGGCGATCAAGCTGGTCCGCGGCGGCGAGGACGCGCCCGAGGCCGACCCCGCGCACAACCCGGTCCTGAAGGTCGCCCGGCGGGTGCTCCCGGTCGCCGACCCGGCGCCGGCCGGCCGCTTCGTGGTGCGCGGGCCCCATGGCATCCAGGTCACTCCGCTGTTCCTGGTGCTGCTGGTGGTGGAGACGACGGACCTCATGTTCGCCCTCGACTCGATCCCCGCGGTGCTGGGTGTGAGCCGCGACCCCTTCGTCCTCTACAGCAGCAACGTCACCGCGGTGCTCGGGCTCCGCTCGCTGTTCTTCCTGCTTCGCTCGCTCCTCGCCCGACTGCGCTACCTGAAGCCGGCGCTGGCGGTGGTGCTGGGGTTCGTCGGGCTGAAGATGATTGCCGAGCCCTGGGTCCCGGTCCCGGTCTGGCTCTCGCTGGTGGTCATCGCCGGGGTGCTGGTCCTGGCGTTCGCCGCGTCCTGGTGGAAGGCCCGGGGGGAGCCGGCGGCCCCGGATGAGGACGGCCCCGGGGCTTGATCGTTGCGCCTCGGGCGGGGGACGGGCCATGGTGCCGCCCTCGCCATGTCCAGCACCGTCACCGAGGGGATCCGGGTCACCGTCCAGCCCAGCTTCTGGGCCGAGCGCAGCGCGCCGGAGAACGGGCAGTTCGCCTTCGCCTACGCGGTGCAGATCTCCAACGAGGGCACCGCAACCGCGCAGCTCAAGAGCCGGCACTGGGTCATCACCGACGCCAATGGGCACGTGGAGGAGGTCCGGGGGCAGGGTGTGGTGGGCGAGAAACCGAAGCTCGGCCCGGGAGAGCGGTTCGAGTACAGGAGCTGGGCGATGCTGCGGACGCCGTTCGGGACGATGCGGGGGAGCTACACCTTCGTGCGCCCGGACGGGTCGACGTTCGAGGCCCGCATCGGCGAGTTCGCCCTGACGCAGCCGAACGCGCTCAACTGATGGATCCCGCTCCGCAGGGCGTGCTGCTGATCAACCTCGGGACCCCGGACGCGCCGGAGACGGGGCCGGTGCGGCGTTACCTCCGCGAGTTCCTCAGCGACCCCCGGGTGCTGGACATTCCTCCCGCCGGCCGGGCGGCGCTGCTCTACGGGGCCATCCTCCCGTTCCGGCCGCAGAAGTCGGCCGAGGCCTACCGGAAGGTCTGGATGCCCCAGGGCTCGCCGCTCCTGGTGCACGGGATGGCGCTGCGGGACCGGCTCCAGGACGCGCTGGGACCGGCGTGGGCGGTGGAACTGGGAATGCGCTACGGGAAGCCGTCGCTCGGCTCGGCGCTGGAGGCGCTGCGGGGCCGGGGGGTTCGGGAGCTGAGCGTGGTGCCGCTCTATCCGCAGTACGCGTCGAGCTCGACCGGCTCGAGCCTGGAGCGGGTGTTCAAGCTGGTGGGTGAGGCGTGGAACGTGGAGGCGGTCCGGGTGCTCCCGCCGTTCTACGACCGGCAGGCGTTCCTCGACGCGTTCGCAGACGTGGGCCGGCCGGTGCTGGCCGAAGCACGGCCCGACCACGTGCTGTTCAGCTTCCATGGGCTGCCCGAGCGGCAGGTGAAGAAGAGCGACCCCACCGGGGCGCACTGTCTGCAGCGGGCGGACTGCTGCGACATGAAGGTTCCGGCGAACCGGTGGTGTTACCGGATGCAGGCGGTGTTCACCGCGCGGGCGCTGGCCCAGCGGCTGGGGCTGGAGCCGGGGAAGTGGACGGTGACCTTCCAGAGCCGGCTGGGACGGACGCCGTGGATCAAGCCGTACACCGATCTGGTGATTCCCGAGCTGGCCCGGAGCGGAGCGAAGCGCCTGGCGGTGTTCTGCCCGGCGTTCGTGGCGGATTGCCTGGAGACCCTGGAGGAGATCGGAATCCGGGCGAAGGACCAGTTCCTGGCGCATGGCGGGGAGGCGCTGACCCTGGTGCCGAGCCTGAATGCGCATCCGTCGTGGGTCCGGGGATTGACCCAGATGCTCCGGCAGCTCCGAGGCGACGAATCGGAGACCGGCGCCGCGGCGTGAGTGGTGCGACGAGCGCCGCGGTGGCGGGTGCCACGGCCCGGGACCGAGCCGAGCTCCCGGGGCGCGGAGGTCCATGGCGCGGGTCACCCGGTGCGCGGCGCCGCTGCCCGCCGCAGCCGGTCCACCACCGCCAGCCCGAGCCCTTCCTCGCCCGGAACCGAGATGACCGCAACGTCGACCTTTGCCTCGTCCGCGGCGCGGAACACCGCGTAGAGCTCACGCGCCAGGCCCTCGATGTCGCCCGGGATGCGCAGCGCGACCAGCGGCTCGGGCACCTCGACCGGCTCGGGCACCGCGACCGCCACCTTCCGCCCGCTCCCGGAGAGCGCGAGCGCCTTGGCCACCGCCCCCCCTGGCTCGGCGAGCAGCACCCCGGCACGGGGGGCGTAGTGCGAGGGGAGGAGTCCCGGGGCTCGGATCTTCCGTCCCGGCATCCGCGAGATGCGCCGCTCGAGCACCAGCTCCACGGACTCCACCGGCACGCCGCCGGGTCGCAGCAGCACCGGCTCGTCGCCGCTCAGGTCGACGATGGTCGACTCCACGCCCACCCGCGCCGGCCCTCCGTCGAGGACCAGATCCACGTCGCTCCCCAGGTCCGCCCGGACGTGCTCGGCACGCGTCGGGCTCACCTGACCGAAGCGGTTCGCGCTCGGGGCCGCCACGCCGCCGTCGAAGGCCCGCAGCACCGCCAGCGCCACCGGATGCCCCGGCACCCGCAGCGCCACGGTGTCCTGTCCTCCGGTCACCGCGTCCGAGGCGCGCGCGGACCGCTTGAGCACCAGAGTCAGCGGACCGGGCCAGAAGGCCGAGGCGAGCCGGTACGCCTCGGGCGGCACCTTCGTCGCCCAGGACTCGACGGCGGCGGCCTGCGCCACGTGGACGATCAGCGGATGCGTCGACGGCCGGCCCTTCACCGCGAAGATGCGCCGCACCGCCAGCTCGTTCTCCGCGTCCGCCGCCAGCCCGTACACCGTCTCGGTGGGCAGTCCGACCAGCCCGCCGCGGCGGAGCACCGCGACGGCAGCAGCGATGCTTTCGGGTGAGGTGACTTCCATGCCGTGGCCGGGGTTGCGGTGGGCTCTCCCGGCGCTCATAACAAGCCCGGCCCGGGCACCGGAAGTGGCGGACGGTCCTGGCGTCCGGAGGAGCGTGATGCAGGAGCAGCGCTACGTCGCACGCAGCCCCATGCCCGTGCCGGCCCGGGAGCTCTTCGACTGGCACGGCCGCCCGGGTGCCTTCGAGCGCCTGAACCCGCCGTTCGACCGGGCGGAGGTCCTCGAGCGCTCCGGCGGGCTGACCCCTGGCGCACGCACCGTGCTCCGCGTCCACGTCGGCCCGGTCCCGCGGAAATGGGTCGCAGTCCACACCGCCCTGGAGGACGGCCGATCCTTCACCGACCGGCAGGAGTCCGGCCCCTTCGCTCTTTGGGAGCACGTGCATCGCATGCTCTCTGACGGCGACGGCCGCTCCATCCTCGAGGACGAGGTGCGGTACGCGCTCCCGCTCGGGCCCCTGGGCCGACTCGGCGCCGGCACGGCCCAGCAGAAGCTCGAGTCGCTCTTCGCTTACCGGCACGCGCTCACCGCCGCCGACCTCGCCCGCCACGCCGAGCTGCCCGGCTCGCCGCTCAGGGTCGGCATCACCGGCTCGCACGGGCTGATCGGCGACGCGCTGACCCACTTCCTCACCGCCGGCGGCCACACCGTGGTCCGGCTCGGCCGCGACGAGAAGGCCGGGGAGGTCGACGGGCTCGACGCGGTGGTGAACCTCGCCGGCGCCAACGTGGGCGAAGGCCGCTGGACGGAGGTGCGCAAGCGGGAGATCCGCGAGAGCCGCCTGCGCACCACCGAGGCGGTGGTGGCCGGTATCCTCCGCGCGGCGCGCCGCCCGTCGGTGCTTATCAACGGCTCGGCGATGGGCTACTACGGCGACCGCGGCGACACGCCCATCGACGAGTCCTCGTCCCGCGGCACCGGCTTTCTGGCCGAGGTGGTCGAGGGCTGGGAGGCGGCGACCCGACCGGCGGAGGAGGCAGGGGTGCGGGTGGTGAAGCTCCGCACCGGCGTGGTGCTCACCCCGGACGGGGGGGCGCTCGCCAGGATGCTGCCCATCTTCAAGGCTGGCGCGGGCGGAACGCTCGGCTCGGGCAAGCAGGTCTTGAGCTGGATCTCGCTCGAGGACGTCATCGGCGCGATTCACTTCGCGCTGCGCACCCGCTCCTTTCACGGCGCGGCGAACCTCACCGCCCCCGAGCCGGTCACCAACGCCGGGTTCACCCACGTGCTGGGGCGGGTCCTCCACCGGCCAACCGTCGCGGCCGTGCCCGCGGTCGTCATCCGCACCGTGTTCGGCGAGATGGGCCAGGAATCCGTCCTCTCCGGAGCGAATGTGAATCCGCGGGCGCTCCTGGACGCGGGCTTCCGCTTCCGCTGGCCCGGTCTCGAGGAGACGCTCCGCTTCTGCCTCGGCAAGGTCCGGCTCCCGAGCGCGGCGTAGACCCCCCAAGCGACGTTCCACTCTTGACCCGTGGCCCCGGTGCCTGGGAAAGAGGGCGCCCCCCTGATGATCCAGGTCGAGCAGCTCTCCAAGTACTACGGAGCACGGGCGGCCATCCGGAACCTCTCCTTCCGCATCGACTCGGGCGAGGTCGTGGGCTTCCTGGGCCTCAACGGCGCGGGGAAGACCACCACCTTGCGCATCCTGGGCTGTGTGCTCTTGCCCACCTCGGGCACGGTCCGCCTCGACGGACAGGACCTCCTCACCGCGCCGAGGCAGCTGAAGGCGCGCATCGGCTTCCTGCCCGAGACGCCCCCGCTCTACGAGGAGATGACGGTGGGCGAGTACCTCGCCTTCGTCGCCGGGCTGCGCGGGGTGGAGCCGGGCCGCATCCGCGCCCGGGTGGGGGAGACCGAGGAGCGCACCGGCCTGGCCACCTTCGACCCCGAGCGCATCTCCACCTTGAGCCACGGTTTCCGGCAGCGCGTCGGTGTCGCCCAGGCGCTGGTGCACGCACCCGAGGTGCTCCTGCTCGACGAGCCGGCCAATGGCCTCGACCCGGTGCAGAACGTGGAGATGCGCGCGCTGATCCGAAGCCTGCGCGGAGACCACACCGTGCTGGTCTCCAGCCACATCCTTCCGGAGATCGCCCAGACCTGTGACCGCCTGCTCGTCGTCCGCGACGGCGAGCTGGTCGCCCAGGGGAGCGAGGCCGAGCTGGAGGAGCGCCTCGGCGTCGGCACCGGCGTGGAGCTGGAGATCGCCGGACCCATCGAGGTCGTCGCCGCGGCCCTCCGCAACCTCCCCGGGGTGCGCGGGGTCTCGGTGCAGCCCACGCCGGCGGGGCACGCCGTGCTCCGGGTCGAGGCACCCGACGCGCTCCGGCCCGCGCTGGCCCAGGCGGCGCTGGGGGCTGGCGCCCAGCTGTTCCGGCTGGACGTCTCGGCCGACCGGCTGGAGTCGCTGTTCCTCAAGCTCGCCGGCCGGGGAGCGGCGGGATGAGCCCGGTCTTCCTCATCGCCCGCCGGGAGCTGCGCGGGTACCTGCGCACCATGACCGGGTGGATCATCGCCGCCTCGGTGCTGCTCATCGACGGGCTCCTGTTCAACGCCTTCGCGCTGGAGGGAGCGCGCCGCTCCACCGAGGTCCTGACGCGGTTCTTCTACTTCGCCTCCGGGCCGACGATGGTCGCCGCCATCTTCCTCGCCATGCGGCTGCTGGCGGAGGAGCGCCAGCTCGGGACCCTGGCCCTGCTCTACGCCTCGCCGGTGCGCGACCGCGACATCGTCCTCGGGAAGTTCCTCGGCGCCCTGGCGTTCCTCTCCGGACTCACCCTGGCCACCGGGTACATGCCGCTCCTTATCCTGGTGCACGGGCACATCTCGGTGGGGCATCTGCTGGCCGGATACCTCGGGCTCTTGCTGCTCGGGGCCGCCTCGCTCGGGCTCGGGACGCTGGGGTCCGCCCTCGCCCGGACCCAGATCGTCGCCGCCATCCTCGGGGCGGCGCTGCTGGTCTCGCTCCTGCTGGCGTGGCTGCTCGCGCCGGTGACCGAGCCGCCGTTCTCCGGCCTCTTCGCCGCGCTGGCGCTGCACAACGCGCACTTCTCGCCCTTCCAGTCGGGCCAGGTGCACCTGCGCGACGTGGCCTACTACCTGCTCGTCACCTGGGTGGCCCTCTTCGCTACCACCCGGGTGCTCGAGGCGCGGCGGTGGCGATGAACGCGAGGAGCGGGGTCCTCAGCGCGGTCACGGTGCTCGGGCTGGTCGCGGTGTTCCTCGGCGAGCGGGTGGTGGGTGCGGGGCCGCTCCGGCCCGTGCTCGACGTGGTGGGGGTGCTCGGCGTCGCCAGCGCGACCGTTCTGCGCTGGAACCGCTCGGCCCTCTCGGCCGCCGCGCCGCGGGCCCGGGTCGAGCGCCTCTTCGCCATCCTCTCCACGCTCGCCCTGCTCGCGCTGCTCGCCTGGTTCGCGCAGTCCGACGTGGTCCTCGCCGCCGGCGGCCCAGATCTGAAGAAGAGCGCTCCACGGCTGGCCACCCTGCTGCAGCTCCTCACCGCGCTCCTGGCGGCGGCCGCGGTGCTGCCGCTGCTCCTGGGCGAGCTGGCCTACGCCGCGATGTCGCGCGCCCCCGAGGTCGAGGTGGCGCGGGTTCAGGACGCGGTGGGCACCGGCGCGGCGCTGGTGGCGGTCCTCACGACAGCCCTGGCCCTGGGCTGGGTGGCGGAGGTGAGCGACGTGTCCTCGGACTGGAGCTACTTCCGGCCCGGGCGGCCGAGCGAGTCGACGCGGGGGCTGGTGCGGGGGTTCACCGAGCCGGTGACCCTGTCGCTGTTCTACCCGCCCGGCTCCGAGGTCGGCGCCGCGGTGCGCGACTACGCCCAGACTTTGGCCAGGGAGAGCCCGTTGCTCCGGGTGGAGCGGCTGGACGCGGCGGTGGACCTCCCCCGGGCGCGGGCCCTGGGGGTGAACGGCAACGGCGCCATCGCGGTGAGCCGGGGCGAGCGCCACGAGACGTACCTGACCGGCAACACGCTCGACTCCTCGAGGAGCCAGCTCCGCGAGCTCGACCCCGAGGTGCAGAAGCGGCTCTACCAGGTCGCCCGGGCCCCGAAGGTCCTCTACCTCACCACCGGTCACGGCGAGCGGGCCGCGCTGAACCCGGACCTCTCCGACCCCCGGAGCACGGTGCGCACCTTCCAGGATCTGCTCCGGGCGCAGAACGACGAGGTCCGTCCTCTCGGGGCCGCGCAGGGCCTGGCCACCGACGTGCCGCGCGACGCGAGCGCGGTGCTCGTCCTGGGCCCCACCACACCCTTCCTCCGCGAGGAGGTGGAGGCGCTGGTCCGCTGGGCGCGCGGTGGCGGCCGGCTCCTGGTGGCGCTGGACCCCGAGTCCGGCTCGCAGTTCGACGCCCTGCTCCAGCCGCTCGGCGTCCGCTTCGTCCCCACCACGCTGGTGAACGACCGAGTGTACCTGGCGCGCGCGCACCAGCCCAGCGACCGCGCGCAGCTGGTCACCGCCACCTTCGGGCCGCACGCCAGCGTCGGCACCCTCGTCCGGGCCGGAGGCCGCCTCCCGGTCTTCCTGCTCGGCGCCGGCTCGCTCGAGCAGCTGACCCAGAAGCCCGCCGGGGTGAACGTGGTCTTCACCGTCACCACGCTCCCCGAGACCTTTCGCGACCTGGACGGGAACTACGTCTTCGATCCACGGACGGAGAAGCGGAAGGGGTGGGATGTCGCCGCCGCCATCACCTTGCCGCGGAAGGGCAGCGACGAGGGGCGCGCGGTGGTGGTGGCCGACTCCGATGCCTTCACCGACCTCGCTCTGGACGCGAGCCAGGGCAACCGCGCCCTGGCGCTCGACGCCGTGCGCTGGCTGCTCGGCGAGGAGTCGCTCGGTGCCCCCGGCGGCGAGACCGACTTTCCCATCCAGCACACCCGGGGGCAGGAGGTGGCGTGGTTCTACCTCACCGTCTTCGTGGCCCCGCTCGCGGTGCTGGGGGCCGGGTTGTGGGTGACGCGCCGGAGGAGGGCGGGATGAGAGGGCGCCCCGTCCTGGTGCAGGCGGCGGTGGCTGCCGGCGCGCTGGCCCTGGCCGCCGCGGTGTGGCTCCGTCCGCCGCGGCAGGGCGCGCCGGGCGAGGTCCCGGTGGCGGTGCTCGCTCGGGGTGAGGTGACCGCGGTGCACTGGGACGACGGCGCGCACGCGGTGAACGTCACCCGGGGCACGGATGCCGACCGGGCTGTCTGGGTGCACATCGCGACCAGCCCGTCGGTGCAGCCGCCGGACGCGGGCCCGGGTGCGCCGTCGGATGCGGGCGTGGCCGGACACGGCGCCCGGGGCGACGGGGGCGTGCGCGGCCGGGCCGATGCCGGAGTGACCGACGTGCTGCGGGCCCTCCGGGAGGCGCCACCTCCGCCGCCACGCGACCTCCGCGGGAACGAGACCGCCGAGCAGCTGCTCGACCGGGTCTCCCCGCCGATGGCCACCCGTGACCTGGGCCCGATCACCCCTGCGCGCCGCACCGAGCTCGGGCTCGAGGCCTCCAGCAAGCGGCTCCGGCTCGACACCGGACCGGGCATGGCGGGCCCCGGTCGCATGCTCGAGTTCGTCGTCTCCACGCCACCCGGTGCTGCGGGTACCTACCTCCTCGCGCCCGACGGGCACCTGTGGCTCGTCCAGGAGTCGCTGGTGCAGGACCTCTCGGCGGCGGCGAGCCGGCTGGTCGATCGGCGGCTTCACACCTTCCGCTCCGACGAGCCGGACGCGCTCCAGCTCCAGCTCGACGGGCACGCGCGCGCCTTCGTCGTCAGGAAGGTACAGGGGTCGACCCGCGTCGCACCGGCCGAGAACCCCGATGCGCCGAGCGCCGAGGCGACGGCCTGGGCGGACCGGGTGTGGCGGCTCGCGCCGCTCGACGTGCTGGGGCGCGGCGAGACGCCGCGGGAAGGCACGCCGGCCATCGCCCTGCGCGTGGAGTACGCACGCGACCGGAGGCCGCTCGGGTTCGTGGAGCTCGCGCGCGCGGGGGCCGAGTGGTTTGCCCGCACCGAGCACACCGCGGGGTGGGTGCGCCTGCCCCCGCAGTCCGCCTCGCTGCACGAGCAGGCAGAGCGGCTCGAGGCCGGGGCGCCGTCCACCCCCCGCTAGGAGTCCGGGGGCCGTGCGTTTGCACTTCTTCACCGGAGCCGGGGCGGCGGCTTCACACCCCCGGTTTACCTCTGCTCCCGCGGGCGGCACTTCCGTCGCCCCTGACTGGAGAAGACGAGTGATGCTGGGTTTCCTGGTGGGTGCGGCCTGTCTGTACGGGCTGGCCCGGACGATGCGCGGTGGCGGCTGGGCGTACGCCCACGGCCCGGGGCCGTGGGGAAGGCGGCGGTGGGGTGGGTGGCGGCACGAGGGCTGGGGAGGGCCGGGCCGTCCGGGCGGGCGCGGCCCGCTGCGCTGGCTGTTCGAGCGCATAGACACCTCGCCTGGACAGGAGAAGGTGATCGCCGAGGCGGCCGACGCGCTGCGCGGCACGATGGGTGGCTGGCACGACGACGCCGAGCGGATGCGGTCCGACGTCGCCCGCAGCATCCGCGGCGAGACGTTCGACGCGGCGGCGCTGGAGGAGGCCTTCGCCCGGGCCGAGGCGCGGATGGCGAGCCTGCGCGATACGCTGCGCGGACAGGCGGCGCGGGTTCACGAGGCGCTGGATCCCCGCCAGCGAGCCGAGCTGGCAGACCTCCTGGCCTCCGGCTGGCGCCGGCGGTGGAACTGACGTGAGGAGGAACGACCATGCGACGTGACGTGCGCATCGCACTCCTCACCGCCGGGGTCCTCCTCGGCTTCGGGTCGGGCTTCCACGCGCTCCGGATGCGACACTGGGAGCGCCGGCTGGCGTGGGAGCGGCACATGGCCGGGCTCTGCGCGGAGGCCGCACGCGGCGCCGCGGGCCACCCCTCCTCACCGCTCCTGCCGGGTGACGAGCCCGGACGTTAGACTGGCTCGTCATGCCCGTCCGGGTGCTGTGCATCGATGACGATCGCCGGCTGCAGGAGCTGCTGGTCAGCTGGCTGGGGCAGAACGGGGTATCCGTCCAGCCGGCCTACGACGGCCCGAGCGGCATCCAGGCGCTGGACACCTCCCCCTTCGACGCCGTGCTCCTGGACATCATGCTCCCGGGCATGGACGGGCTGGAGGTGCTCCGGCGCATCCGGACCAAGAGCCGCGTGCCCATCCTGATGCTCACCGCCAAGGGCGACGAGACTGACCGGGTGGTGGGGCTGGAGATCGGCGCGGACGACTACGTGCCCAAGCCCTTCAGCCCCCGCGAGCTGCTCGCTCGTCTCCGGGCGGTGCTCCGCCGCAGCGCCCCGGACGCGGTGAGCGAGAAGCTCGCGGTGGCCGACGTGCAGGTGGACGTGGGCTCGCGACAGGTCATGGTGGAGGGCAAGCCGGTGGATCTCACCGGCCTGGAGTTCGACATCCTCGTCGCGCTGATGCGGCGGGCCGGGCGGGTCATCCCCCGCGACGCGCTCCTCGCCGAGGCGGGCCGGAGCGACGTCGTGGTCGGCGAGCGCACGGTGGACGTCCACATCTCGCACCTCCGGGCGAAGCTGGGGGACGACCCGCGCTCGCCCCGGCGGATCAAGACGGTGCGCGGCGTGGGCTACGTGCTCAGCCGGGAACGCTAGCGGTGGTCCCGCCCTCCCACCCGTGGCACCACCGGAGCCGCTGGACGGACCTGACGCGCTGGCGCAACCGCGCCCGGATGCAACGGCGGCTGTTCGTCTGGTTCGGGGTGTCCATCCTGGTCACCGCCTTGGTCGTCTCGGCGGTGACCGCGGGCGTGGAGCGGCTGCGTGGGCCTTCCCCCCGGGCGCAGTGGGAGAACGTGCAGGCGCTGATCGGGGCGCAGGCGGCGCGGGTGTGGGGCGATCCGCAGGAGCGTGACACCTGGGCCTCGGAGCTCTCTCAGCAGCTCGGCTGGGCGCTGAAGCTCGAGGACGCCCGGGGCACGGAGCTGGGCCGGTTCGGTCCGCCCGCGCACCGCTGGACGGCGAGCGCCTCCGTGGTGCAGCGGGGGGTGACGGTGGGCGTGGTGCGGGTCCAGCCCTGGCCACAGGGCCGATGGAGCGGCTGGACCGCGCTGCTCGCCCTCAGCGTGGTGCTGGCGATGCTCTGGGCGATGTCGGGCCGCATCGCCCGGAAGCTGGCCTGGCCGCTGGAGGAGCTCACCCGCGTGGCGCGCGATCTGGGTGAGGGCCGGCTCCAGAGCCGGTTCGACGTGCGGTTCGCCCGCGGCGAGGTGCGCTCGCTGGCCGAGGTGATGAACGGGATGGCCGAGCGCATCGAGCGGCAGCTGAAGGACCAGCGCGAGCTGCTGGCCGCGGTGAGCCACGAGCTGCGCACGCCGCTGGCCCGCGTCCGGCTCCTCCTCGAGCTCGGGCGCGGCGGGGACACCTCGGTGCTGGATCAGCTCGAGCACGAGGTGCTGGAGATGGACGCGCTGGTGGGTGAGCTGCTCGCCTCGGCACGGCTCGACTTCAGCGCCATGGCCCGCCTGCCGCTCGACGCCAGAGACCTCGGGGCGCGGGCGCTGGAGCGGGCCGCGCTGTCCACGGCCCTGCTCGAGGTGGAGTCCGCCCCGGTGTCGCTCCAGGGCGACCCGACGCTCCTCCAGCGCGCCCTGTCCAATCTCCTCGAGAACGCGCGGGTGCACGGCGGCGGGGTGACCCGGCTCCGGGTGGACGGACCGGATGGCGTGGTGCGCTTCTCGGTGGAGGACGCGGGGCCCGGCCTCCCCGATGCCGGTGAGCGCGCCTTCGCCCCGTTCCAGCGCGGCGAGGCGAGCGACGGCCTGGGCCTCGGGCTCGCGCTGGTCCGGCGCATCGCCGAGGCGCACGGCGGCTCGGCCTTCGCCGAGAACCGGGCCGAGGGTGGCGCCCGGGTCGGCTTCACCGTCCGTGCGCGTGGCGAGCGCGAGCCGGGCAGGCCTCCTCGAACCTCGCGCGGATGACCCGCCACACAATCCGCAGAGGCCCAAGCCTCGCCAGTGTCAACCCGGCGGAGCGTCGGCCGGTGCGCGTTCCGCGGGCCACACATCGTGCGCCCCCGGCGCCTCGCTGGGGGGCTCGGTGCGCTCGACCAGCGCCGCGGCGAAGCGCGTCCCGGCCACCTGGAAGGCGAGGCGGATCCACAGCACGAGCTGCCCCACGCCGAGCGCGAGCAGCGCGAGCCCGGCGTTTCCCTCCGGAAGCGACGCCCGCCCGCGCGCCGCGAGGAGAACGGCGAGCGTGGCGATCCCTCCGAGCACCGCGTAGAGCACGACCGACAACGGAGCCCGGAGCACCAGCCGCACCGCACGCCAGGCAGCCCGGCGCGTCGCCCGGAGATCGTCCCGGAAGAGCAGTACCCGGCCGACGTCGAGCGACAGCCTCCACAGCGCGAACGCGAGCGCCACCACACCCAGGTGGAGCACGCTCCAGGCGGTGAACGGCCGGCCGAAGAGCCAGGTCTCGCCGGAGACGGTGAACACCGTCGGCAGGCCGAGCGCGCGCATCCCGAGCGCGAGCGCGGCCGGAACCAGGGCCGCCACGGGGAGGAGCAGGAGCAGCCAGAGGTAGAGCCGTGCGTTGCGCGCCACCAGGCGCCCCGACTGGCCGAGGAACGCCCCGACCCGGAACGGCCCGCCGGCGCAGGCACGCCACACCACGCCGCCCACCAGGAAGGTCTGGAGCACGACCAGGAGGAGGAGCGGCGCGGCCACGGACGGAGCGCCGCCGCCCTCGAACACGGCCCCGAGGCCGAGCAGCAGCAAGGTGGAGAGCAGCGGCTTCCCCGCTGCCCGGGGCGCGTGCCCGAAGGCGGCCGCCACCCGGGGTATCGACGGGGCGACCATCAGGCCCGCGACGAGCCAGTTGGCCCAGAGGAGCAATGCCACCGTCCGCCACTCGCGGAACCCCACCCCGATCGCCTCGAGCACTCCTGGCCGCCGCGTCCCGCTCACAGGAGCGACCCCACCGCTGCGGCCAGCAGCTGCCCGGAGTACAGGAGCCAGCCCGCCACCGAGAGCGCCGGGCCGGGCGTGGCCGCGAGCGAGCGAGCGTCGTTCGCCGGGTTCGCGTCCAGCGGCGGCGGCGCGCCGGGGTGCACCTCGGCCCGGACGACCTCGCCACCGGGGTACGGGCGTTCCACGTCGAACCGGCTCCAAATCTCGTCCGAGGGAACCTGGAGGGTGGTGCGATTTCCGTCCTGGAAGGTGAGCTCGACCGGGAGAGGAAACGGAAGGTCGCCTCGGCGCTCGACGAGCACCTCGCACCGGGCCAGCGCCGGGTCGGCATTGCCACCGCGGGAGCGCCGGAAGGTGGGCGTCCCGCCGTCGGCGTCGTAGAGCCCGGGTCCGCCGGCCACCGGACGGCGCTTGCAGCTCAGCTCGGCCACCGCATCGTCCAGCCCGGCGGTGCCGCGGAGGAGTGCGCTCCCGAGCGGCCGGAGGTCCTTCCCACCGATCTCCGAGGCGACCTGCAGGAAGTCGTCGGTGCCCGGATGACGGAACGCCCAGCGCTCGGCGTAGGTGCGCATGATGCGGGAGAACCTCTCCGGGCCCACCTCTTGCTCGAGCGTTCGGAGGACGGCGGCGGCGCGGCTGTAGGTGCTCCGGCCCACGTCGCTGCCACCCTTGAAGCGCCAGCCCGGGCGGACGATCGAGGACTGGTAGCGTGGGACGGAGGCGCGGGCGCGGATGTCCCGGTCGGCCACCGCCGATCGAAGCACGGGCGCGAGCAGCCAGCGGGTGCCAGGCGGGGCCAGCTGGGCCAGGTTCCAGTCCAGCCCCACGCCCTCGAGCACCTCCGCGGTGGCCCAGGTGTCGATTCCCTCGTCGAGCCAGGCCTCCTCGAACTCGTTCGAGGCGAGCATCCCTTGCCACCAGTTGTGCCCGACCTCGTGGACGGTCACCTCCCAGAGCAGGATGTCGCGCGGCCCGACCGGATCGGTGCGCGAGTACACGGTGACGAACGTCGGGTACTCCATCCCGCCCGACTCGTCGTTCGAGCCGAGGGGCGGTGCGACCAGGGTGAGGTGAGGGTACGGGTACGGGAGCCAGTGCCGCCCGCCGTGCTCGAGCGTGGCCTTCGCGGCGGCGAAGGCCTGCGGTGCCGTCTGCTGTGCGCTCGCCGGGACGAGCACGGTGAGCGCCACCTCGGGCAGCCCATCGCTGCGGAAGACGTCGTGTACCTCCAGGGCGCCGTCCCACGCGGCCCAGGCGAAGTCGATGACGTCGTCCTGGTGGAAGCGGTGGGTCACGGTGCCGTCGGGATTCTCGGTGCGGCCGGTGCGCACCCCGGTGGCGGCGACGACCATCGCCCGCGGGACGGTGAGCAGGGCGTCGTAGCTGCCGAAGTCGGCGTAGAACTCGCTGCTGGCGTGGAACTGATGGCAGTTCCAGGTGGGCGTACGGACGCCGCGCTGGGGCGGCACCTCGAGAACGCCGAGCTTCGGGAACCACTGGCCGAAGAGGGTGTACTTCCCCGCGACGCCGGTGCGAGCGGCGAGCTTCGGCACGCGCGCCTCCCAGGCCAGCTCGAGCGTGACCGTTCCCTGCGGCGGGACCGGCGTGGGGAGGGTGAGGGTGAAGACCGTCTGGTCGGCTGCGTTGCCGTCGTCGGGCCGCTCCCAGCGCAGCGTGGGGCGGACGTCGGTGCCGTCGGGGAGCCGTGCGGCGCGGATCTCCGTCCAGCCCCAGTCGTCACGGCGGTAGCCGCCCGTCCCCGAGCGCGAGCCGAACCGGCTCGCCTCCCGGGAGAAGGTGCTGTCGGCGTTCTTGAAGGCGTTCCAGTACGCGTGGAACCAGAGCGTTGCTTGCGGGGCGTCGGAGCGGTTGGTCCAGGTGAGCCGCGCCGTTCCTTTGACCTGTCGGTTCGCAGGGTCGTAGCGCGCCTCGAGAACGTAGCTCGCCGTGCGTTCGCTGAGCGCCGGGCCGATGCTTCGTCCGGTCTGGTCGAAGCGGGCCGGCGCAGGGGTGGTTCCGACCAAGGCCGAGACCAGGAGGGGCAAGAGCATGCGTTGGGCTCGAAGAGTGCCCGGCAGCCGCCAGGTGGGCAAACTCCGGACGCGGCGAGGCACCTCCCCGACGGGCGGTCCCGTCTCTGGTCTCGAGCTCCGGGGCTCAGGCGGGGTGTCGGGTGTGGCGCGCTCGTGCGGGCTCGTGGAGGAGCCGGGCAGCGAACAACGGCCACGAGGACTCGCTGGGCTTGTCGGACGCCTCCCCCCGCCGCGAGGCCCCGTCCGCGGCTCAGCGTCTACAGGCCCGGCGGTGGAAGCTCCGTCCCGTCCATCTCCAGGCCCGGGATCTCCCGGAGCCTCCGGGCGACCTGCGACAGGCGCGTCTCGTCCACGTCCGAGCGCACCTCGAGCGTGAAGCTCACCTCCTCGTGGCGGTGGCCCGGTCGCACATGGAACCGCGGCCGTGGCACCCGCTCCAGCCGGCCGACGAGCCCGTGCAGGCCGGCATTCCATTCCTCCACCAGCTGGTTGAGCGGCACGCCCTCGACCTTCAGCCGGTAGGAGTCTCCGGGAAGGTCTTCCACCAGGATGCGTCCCTCGAGCGCGTGGCCGCGCCGGCGCAGCTCCGTCCGCTGCGCCTCGGTGAGGAACTGCTCGGGCGACGGCGGAGCCGGCGCCGTCCCCAGGGTGTGGAGCAGGCTCGATCGGACCGACGCCGGCCTGGGCGAGCGGGTGAAGGCCGCCCACTCGGCCGCGAGCCGGGACTGCCAGCTTGCCGCGGTGCTCCGCCACCGCCCGACCTCGCTCGTCTGGGCGGGGCTCAGCAGCCCCAGGGACTCGGCTGCGGCGATGGACTCCGGCAGCGCCAGCGTCTCGCTTCCACCCCCCAGCGGATCGGACACCAGGAACGCCAGGACGCCGGGCTCACTGCCGCCCTCCGTGACGAGCCCCGGCGCGACGCTCAGCCGGAGCTGCGCGGCAGGAATGACCGCGCGGAGCTCCACCGGCTGCCCTTGCTCCACATGGCGTCGCACCGCCTCGGGCGGCCCGGGCCAGGTCATCCAGGCTGCGAACGGCGCTCCGGGCTCGACGCGTGCAGGCAGCCGCTCGCTGTGCCGCACCACCTCCACCGCTCCCTGCCAGCCCAGACGGGCCACCGGGGTGCACACGCCCGGGCCGAGACACACCACGTCGGGAGACGCCGCGCCCAGCAGCACGAGGAGGAGGACCGACACGCGCCCCGGAACGGTACCAGCGGCCGGGCGAGTGTGAAGACATGTTTCCGGGGCGCCGGGGTGCGCCGCCAGGCGGTCGGGTGGGAGTGCATGACGGTGCCCGGCGCGGGGACGCCCCGCGCGCCTCACCCTCGGTTGGGGCGTGGAGCTCGGAGCGCCGGCACCGGCACCGCCAGCCGGGCAGGGGCCGGACGGAGCACCAGCACCACTGCAGTCAGGATGAGCGGCACCGAGACCAGCAGGGCCTGTGGCAATCGCTCTCCGCCGAACGCCGCGCCGAGCGCCAGCGCGACGAGCGGGTTGACGTAGGCGTAGCTCGAGGCCACCGGCGCCGGCACCCGCGCCAGGAGGTACAGGTAGGCGGTGTACGCCACCAGCGAGCCGGCCACGACCAGGTAGGCCACCGCCACCACCGCCCGTCCCGGGACGATGGCGGGCATCCGCTCGCCGTGGAGCAGGCTCAGTGCCACGAGCACCGATCCGGCGGTGAACATCTCCGCGCCGGCGGCCATCATCCCCTTCGGGAGGTCGAGACGGCGGCTCCACAGGGAGCCAAAGGCCCAGGCCGCGGTGGCGAAGGTCAGCGCCGCCACGCCGCCGGCACTCCCGCGCAGCTCGCTTCCCAGGTTGAGGAGGATGATGCCGCCGAACCCCAGCACCAGCGCGACCCAGTCCTTGGTCGCCGGCCAGCGGCCCCACAGTCCGGCGAACAGCGCCATCCACAGGGGCACCGCCGAGACCATCAGCGCCGCCAGGCCCGAGGTGACGGTCTGCTCGGCGAGGGCCACGCCGCCGTTCCCGCAGGCGAGCAGGAGGGTGCCAATGGCCGCCGCATTGCGCCACTGCCGTCCGGTGGGGAGCGACTCCCCCCGGGCACGGGCGATGGCCAGCATCACCACGCCGGCGACCAGGAAGCGGATCGCCGCCATGGTGAACGGCCCGAAGCCGGCCAGCGCCACCCGCATCGCGAGGTAGGTCGAGCCCCAGATGACGTAGAGCGAGAAGAGGGCGAGCCCCACCGCAACGCGACTCGTCGAGGCTGTGGATCCGGTGGGGCTCATGGTCCTGCGGGGAGTCTCCTTAGCGGCGGGCCGGGGTGCGTGCCGCTTCCTGTCGCTGTTCTCCCGTTGCAGCCCCCGACGTGTGCTGGTTTGGTGGATGGTCCGTGGACCCCGAGTCTCAGCGCCTGCTGGAGGACGGCCAGCGCACCCGGAACTGGAAGCGGTGGGGCCCCTACCTGTCCGACCGCCAGTGGGGAACGGTGCGCGAGGACTACTCCGCCACCGGTGAGGCCTGGGAGTACTTCCCCCACGAGGCCGCGCGCTCCCGGGCGTACCGCTGGGGAGAGGACGGGCTACTCGGCATCACCGATCGCGAGTGCCGCCTCTGTCTGGCGGTGGCGCTCTGGAACGAGCGGGACCCCATCCTCAAGGAGCGGTTCTACGGGCTGACCGGCAACGAGGGCAACCACGGCGAGGACGTGAAGGAGCTGTACTACTTCCTCGACGCCACGCCGACCTCCAGCTACCTCGAGGCGCTCTACAAGTATCCGCAGCGCGCGTTCCCCTACGCGCAGCTCGTCGAGGAGAACCGGCGCCGGGGCCGTGGCGCCCCGGAGTACGAGCTCTTGGACACCGGCGTCCTCGACGGGAACCGCTACTTCGACGTCCGCGTCGAGTACGCCAAGGCGGCGCCGGACGACCTGTGGATGCGGCTCACCCTGACCAACCACGGTCCGGAGCCCGCGCCGCTGCACGTGCTCCCCACGCTCTGGTTCCGGAACAGCTGGGCCTGGGGCCGGACGACCGAGGGGTACTGGCCGCGGCCCGAGCTTCTCGGGGAGGACGGGCACGTGCTCGCCCGCCACGCCTCGCTCGGGCTGTTCCGGTTCGAGCCCGGCCCGACGCAGGGCGGCACCTCGCCCGAGCTCCTGTTCTGCGACAACGAGACCAACGCCGAGCGGCTCTTCGGGGTGCCGTCGCGCAGCCGCTGGCCGAAGGACGCCATCCACGATGCGGTGATCCACGGGCGGCGAGAGGCGGTGAACCAGGACCGCGTCGGGACGAAGGTCGCCGCGCACTACCGCCTGGAGATCCCCGCCGGCGCCTCGGTGACCTTGCGTCTGCGGCTCGCGGCGGTGGAGCACGGGCTGGCGTCCGACTTCGACGGCTCGGTGGACGCGCTCTTCGCCGACCGCCGCGCCGAGGCCGACGCGTTCTACGCCCGGCACCTGCCGGCGACCTGCAACGAGGAGGAGCGACGCATCGCCCGGCAGGCCTGGGCCGGCCTGCACTGGTCCAAGCAGTACTACCACTACAGCGTGCGCGACTGGCTCGAGGGTGACCCTTCCGGCCCCTCACCTCCGCCCGAGCGGAAGCAAGGCCGCAACGCGTCCTGGGCGCAGAACCTGTACAACCGCGACGTCCTCTCGATGCCCGACACCTGGGAGTACCCCTGGTACGCGGCGTGGGACCTCGCGTTCCACATGTTGCCGTTCTGCGAGGTGGACCCGGCCTTCGCCAAGGAGCAGCTGCTTCTCCTCTTGCGCGAATGGTACATGCACCCCAACGGCCACCTGCCGGCCTACGAATGGGCGCTCTCGGACGTGAACCCGCCAGTGCACGCCTGGGCCTGCTGGCGGGTCTACAAGAAGACCGGCCCGCGCGGCCGCCGCGACACCGCCTTCCTCAAGCGGGCCTTCCAGAAGCTGCTGCTCAACTTCACCTGGTGGGTGAACCGCAAGGACCCCGAGGGGAAGAACCTCTTCTCCGGCGGCTTCCTCGGCCTGGACAACATCGGGGTGTTCGACCGGAGCAAGCCGTTGCCCACCGGCGGTCAGCTCACCCAGGCGGACGGCACGGCATGGATGGCGTTCTTCTGCACCACGATGCTCAGCATCGCGCTCGAGCTGGCGCAGGTGGACGACGCCTACGAGGACATCGCCAGCAAGTTCTTCGAGCATTTCGTGGCCATCGTCGACGCGATGAACGCGATGGGCACCGAGGGCCTCTGGAACGAGGCGGACGGGTTCTACTACGACCAGCTGGTCGTCGACGGTCAGTGCATCCCGCTGCGGATCCGGAGCATGGTGGGGATCATCCCGCTGTTCGCCGCCGAGGTGCTCGGTGACCGCGAGGTGGACCGGCTGCCCGGGTTCAGCAAGCGGATGCGGTGGTTCCTGGAGAACCGGCCCGAGCTGGCCGCGCACGTGTACTACCGTCCGCCGGAGCACGGGGCGCCCGGGGCCCGCCTACTGGCCATCGCCCCGCGCGAGCGGCTGGTGCGGCTCCTGGGCTACGTGCTGGACGAGAGCGAGTTCCTCTCGCCGTACGGCGTCCGCAGCCTGAGCCGTGTGCACGCCGCCCGCCCGTACGTCCTCGACGGCCACGCCGACTGGAGCGTTCACTACGACCCGGGGGACTCGACCACCGGCATCTTCGGCGGGAATTCCAACTGGCGCGGACCGGTGTGGTTCCCGAGCAACTTCCTCCTGCTCGAGTCGCTGGAGCGATACCACCACTTCTACGGCGACGGGCTCAAGGTGGAGTGTCCCACCGGGTCCGGGCAGTCTCTCACCCTCGCCGAGGTGGGAAAGCACCTCTCGTTGCGACTGCTCGGGCTGTTCCTCCCGGACGCACGCGGGCGGCGGCCGGCGCACGGCGACGAGGTGCGGTACGCGACCGACCCGGCGTTCCGCGACCTGGTGCTCTTCTACGAGTTCTTCCACGGCGACACCGGCCGGGGGCTCGGGGCGAGCCACCAGACGGGCTGGACGGCGCTGGTGCTCGAGGCGCTGCGCGATCTCGCCGAGGAGCGACAGCGGGCGCGGTGATCCTTCTCTCACCGCCCTCCCCCCGAACTCATCGGCCGGGCGCTCCGCCCGGGCACCGGCGGCTCAACCGCCGAGCCGCTCGCGGGCGAGCTCCAGCGGATGCCCGAAGGCGGCCTCGATCTCCGCGCTCGTCGCCGCGCCGCACTCGACCGCCCGGCGCAGCCCGTTGAGGAGGCCGCGGGCGGTCGCCGCGTCGTCGAACTCGGCGCCGAGCCGCGTCGCCTGCGCCGACTGGTCGAGGAACTGCCGGAGGCGCGCCGCCGCTCCGGGGACCTCCTCGCGCAGCGTGGCGAACAGCGCGCCGTAGCGAGCCGGCAGCTGCGCCGGGTGCAGGTCCCAGCCCTGGACGATGCCGTCGCGGTACGCCCGCCGCACGTCGTCGGCCGTCCGTGCCCAGGCCCGGAACACCGCCTCCCGGTTCGCCGCCCGCTCGGCGTCGTTCCGGGGCTCGCGGTGCGGGCCGACGGGGAGGAGCGTCGTCGGGCCGTCGACGACGGTCACCCCCGTCCCGGAGAGCGCGAGCTGGAGCAGGCGCCGCACCAGCTCCACCGAGGGATGGCCGAGCCACTGGTGTGCCGCGCTGATTCCCAGCGCCGAGGTCAGGTCGTACGGCCCCACGTGCACCGAGCGGCAGCGCCCCCCCGCCGCCTCGACCAGCGCGAGGATGCCCAGCCTTCCGTCCAGCGACACCAGCGCCGAGGGAGTCTCCACCATCAGCTCGAGCGCGATGGCCCCGGCGGGCCACCCCAGCCGGTGCTCCAGCGCCTCGGCCGAGCGGCGGAGCAGCTCCACCTGGACCGGCAGCACCACCTTGGGCGCGGTGAGCGCGAATCCGGGGATGGGCTCTCCGCCCAGCTGAGCCCCCACGCGCTCCAGGGTCCGGAGCGCCCGGCGCGCCGACCGCCCCGAGAAGGGCTTCAGCCGGAGGCCGATGAACGGAGGCAGCGTCCCGTCGCGGCGCCCCTGCTCGAGCGCCGCGCCCGCCGCCTCGGCGTGCGCGTCCTCCTCCTCGTCCGGGCGGATGCCGTAGCCGTCCTCGAAGTCGATCCGGAGGTCCTCGACCGGCTCGCGCTCGAGCTTGGCGATGACCCGCTTGCGGAGCTCCGTCGCCTGGCTCGGGGTCAGCGACAGCCCGAGCGCATGGGCGTACGTCGGCCCGTCCGGAGCGTAGGTGTCCAGCGCGGCGAGGGCCAGCGTTCCCATCCGGGCCGCAGCGCCAGCCTTGAACAGGTGCGCGCCCCCGTACAAGACCTGGACCGGTCGCCGCCCGGCGGGGCCGGCTCGTCGCTCGCGCTCGCGCTGGTGCAGCGCCTCGTCGAGCGACTCCAGCAGCGGCTGCAGGGCCTCGGTCAGCGGGGGCAGCGCCATGGCCGCCCCCATACCACCAGCGGGGCCGGGAGAGGGTGCCACCCGAACGTCACCATGCATCCACCCTCGACCGTGCATCGCCCGCTCGCCCGTGCTGTAACCTTCGCTGATGCCAGAGTACGACCTGGTGGTGATCGGCTCCGGGCCCGCCGGCGAGAAGGGGGCGGCCCAGGCTGGGTACTTCCGCAAGAAGGTCGCCGTCGTCGAGCGGCAGTCCAACCTCGGCGGGGCAGGGGCGAACACCGGCACGCTCCCGTCGAAGACCCTCCGGGAGACCTCGCTGTTCCTGTCCGGTTTCCGGCAGCGCGGGCTCTACGGGGTGGAGATGAGGCTCGAGGCGCGGACCGGCGTCCGCGAGCTGCTCTTCCGCGAGCGCGCCGTCGCCCAGGAGGAGCAGGTGCGGGTGGCCCACAACCTCCGGTCACACGGAGCCGATGTGTACCAGGGCAAGGGCCGCATCGTGGATTCCAACACGGTGCTGGTGCGCCGGCCGGGTGCCGAGGAGCGGCTCACGGCGAAGGTCATCCTCGTCGCCACCGGGAGCACGCCGTTCCACCCACCGCTGTTCAACTTCTCGGCTCCGGGGGTCTACGACTCGGACAGCATCCTACTGATGTCCGAGGTTCCGCATTCGCTGGTCGTCGTCGGCGGTGGGGTCATCGGCTGCGAGTACGCCTGCACCTTCGCCGCGCTCGGCATCCCGGTCACTCTGGTCGAGGCCCGGTCGCCGCTCCTGTCGTTCCTCGATCTCGAGATGTCCACCCGCCTGAAGGCGCGGATGGAGGGGCTGGGGGTGCAGTTCCGGATGCCGGCCACCGTCGAGTCGGTGGAGGTCGAGGAGGGCCGGGTCACCCTCGGGCTCAACGGCGGCGACATCATCGCCGCGGCCGCGCTGCTGGTCGCCTCCGGAAGGAGCGCCAACACCGCGGGCATCGGCCTCGAGGAGGCGGGGGTCAAGCTCGGCGAGCGGGGGCGGGTGATCGTCAACGAGCACTACCAGACGACCGTCCCGAACATCTACGCGGCCGGCGACTGCGTCGGCTTCCCCGCGCTCGCCTCCACCTCGATGGAGCAGGCGCGGGTGGCGATCGCCCACGCCTTCAATCTCTACCCCAAGGACCGGCTGGCGCCGATCCTCCCCTACGGCCTGTACACCATCCCCGAGCTGTCGATGGCCGGGGAGACCGAGGAGTCCTGCAAGCAGGCGGGGGTGGACTACGTGGTGGGACGGGCGGCTTACGCGACGAACGCGCGCGGGCAGATCATCGGGGACGGCGGCGGGTTCCTGAAGCTCATCTTCCGCCGCGAGGACATGAAGCTGCTCGGGGTCCACGTCATCGGAGAGCAGGCGTCGGAGCTGGTCCACATCGGCCTCACCGCGCTGCTCTGCGGAGCCGGGGCGCAGCTCTTCATCGACACCTGCTACAACTACCCGACGCTCTCCGATCTCTACAAGTACGCGACGTACAACGCGATGGCCCAGCGCAATCCGCTGTGAGCCGGGGAGCCGGGCCGGTGGTATGAGCGGCCGCTCCCCCGCGTGACCTCCCACCCCGGCGACCTCCTCTTCCTGTTCCTGACCGCCATCGCCGCGGGGGCGATGAACGCGCTGGCCGGGGGCGGGACGCTGCTCACCTTCCCCGCGCTGCTCGCCGCTGGGGTGAGCCCGGTCGCGGCCAACGCGACGAACGCCGTGGCCCTCGTCCCGGGCTCGCTGAGCGCCGGGTGGGGGTTCCGCCGGGAGCTGGGGAGCCACACCAATCGCGTGCTGATCGTGCTGATGGTCACCAGCCTCGCCGGGGGCCTCTTGGGTGCCTGGCTGGTGGTGGTGGCCGGGGACGCGCTGCTCCGGGCGCTCGTGCCCTGGCTGATCCTCGGCGCCACCGCGCTGTTCATCGTCCAGGAGCCGCTCCGGCGGTGGCGCGAGCGGCGGACCGCGGCGCTGGAGTCGCGGGGGCTGGACGAGGTGAATCTCTGGGGACTGGCGGCGGCGCAGTTCGTGGTGGCGGTCTACGGCGGCTTCTTCGGCGCGGGGATGGGGATTCTCATGCTCGCCGAGCTCGGGCTGGTGGGACTGACCAACATCCACCAGATGAACGGGCTGAAGAACTTCGCCGCGGTGTGCATCAACGGCATCGCCGCCCTCTACTTCGCCGTGGGCGAGCACGTCCGCTGGCCGCTGGCGGCCCTGATGGCGGTGGGGGCAGTGCTGGGCGGCTACGGCGGTGCCTGGCTCGCCCAGCGCATCGGGGAGGCGATGGTGCGCTGGGTGATCATCGTGATCGGCCTCGGCATCGGGCTCTACCTGCTCGCGAAGTGAGGAGTGTCCATCCGCCACGCGGCGGCCTGTGGCCGCTCCGACCCCCGGGGGACGGCTCAGCGCTCTCCGGGAGGCAACGCCATCGGAAGAATGGCCTCCGGTAGCGCGTGGTGCGCCTCGGCCTCCTTGCGGAGCTCGGCGTCGGTGAGCTCCTCCTGCCACTGCTTGGGGTTGCTCCGCCAGTGGAAGTCGGCCGGCACCGCGCCGCCGCCCTGCTGGCCGTAGCCGATCATGTCCGGGAAGAGGGGCGTCCAGCGTCCGGCGGCGTCCGGCTCCTTGGTGACCTGGGAGCGCTGCTGCCTTGGAACGAACGGGTGGAAGGGCGTGTTGCTCACAGCGCGCCACCTTGCCCCGGGAGGACTCCCGGAGGGAAGGGGGCATCGCCTTCGGCGGGGCCGCTGCTAGCGTCGTCGCCTCCCAGCATGGACCGCGCCAGCAACCTCGACCGGCTCTCGGACCCCTTCGACCTCGCCATCGTCGGCGGGGGCGCCACCGGCCTCGGCGCCGCGGTGGAGTCGGCAGCGCGCGGCTACCGGACGGTGCTGCTCGAGGCCCGGGACTTCGCCCAGGGGACGTCCAGCCGCTCGACCAAGCTGGTGCACGGGGGCGTGCGTTACCTGGCTCAGGGGAACCTGGGGCTGGTCCGCGAGGCGCTGCTCGAGCGGGGCCGGCTCAGGCGGAACGCGCCCCACCTGGTGGGCGATCTCGAGTTCGTCGTCCCGGCGTACGCCTGGTGGTCCGGCCCGTACTACGGCGTGGGGCTCAAGCTGTACGACGTGCTCGCCGGCCGGCACCGCCTGGGGAAGAGCCAGCTGCTCTCCCGGGCCCAGGTGCTGGAGCGCATCCCCACGCTCGAGCCCGACCAGCTGAAGGGCGGCGTGCGGTATTTCGACGGGCAGTTCGACGACGCGCGCCTGGCGGTGACCTTGGCCCTCACCGGGGACGATCTGGGCGCGGTGCTGGTGAACCGCGCGAGCGTGACCGGGCTGGTCAAGACCGGGGACCGGGTGCGCGGCGTCCGGCTGCGCGACGAGGAGTCCGGGCGTGAGCATGAGGTGCACGCGCGGGCGGTCATCAACGCCACCGGCATCTTCGCCGACGCGATCCGCCGCATGGACCAACCCGACGCCCCGCCGCTGGTCGCGCCCTCGCAGGGCGTTCACCTGGTCCTCCCGGACTCGTTCCTCCCGGGGGCCCACGCCCTGATGATTCCCAGGACCGACGACGGCCGGGTGCTCTTCGTCGTGCCCTGGCACAAGCGGGCCCTGGTCGGGACCACCGACACCCCGGTCCCGGAGGTGAGCGCGGAGCCGCAGCCCCTGGAGGAGGAGGTCACCTTCCTCCTCGAGCACGCCGCCCGCTACCTGACGCGAGACCCGCGCCCGGAGGATGTCCTGAGTGTGTACGCCGGCCTCCGGCCGCTGGTCCGGACCGAGGGGGCCGAGCGCACCGCCGCGCTCAGCCGCGACCACAGCGTCTTCGAGAGCCCGAGCGGGCTGGTCACCATCGTCGGCGGCAAGTGGACGACGTACCGCCGGATGGGCGAGGACGTGGTGGACCACGCCGCGCGGGTGGCCGGCCTTCCGCCGAGGCCGTCCACCACCGCCGAGCTCAGGCTGCACGGCGCGCCCGCGGACGAGCACCTCGAGCACTCCACGGTCGGCACCCCGAGCGAGATGCTCGCCGCCTACGGGACCGACGCCGACCTGGTGCGGGCGCTGGCCGAGTCAGACCCGGAGCTCGCCGTCCCGATGCACCCGCGGCTGCCCTACCTCATGTGCGAGGTGGCGTGGGCAGTGCGCGAGGAGATGGCCCGCACCCTCGAGGACGTGCTGTCCCGGCGGACCCGCGCGCTGGTGCTCGATGCCCGGGCGGCGCTCGAGTGTGCGCCCCGGGTGGCCCGGGTCATCGCCCGCGAGCTCGGGCGCGACGAGGAGTGGGTCCAGGCCGAGGTGGCCGCGTTCGAGCGGCGGGCCCGGGCGAGCCTGCTGCCCTGACCTTGGCGTCTGATGCCGGCTCAGGCCGCTGCGTCGACCACCGAGCGCAGCGCCGCCTCGACCCGCGGCAGCACCTCGCGGATCTCCGCCTCGGACACCGCGCCCACGCTGCACCGGAACCACCCGGTCTCGTCCTGGAGCCCGAAGGCCTGGAACGGCACCATCGCGAACCCGGCGCGCTCGAGCAGGAGCTTCCGGATGTCCTCGTTGCTCTGGATGCCGCCGCGGCCGATGAGGTCAAACCGAACCGAGAGGTAGATGGCGCCCTGCGGAGGGATGTCGCTCACCGGCAGCCCGCGGCCGCGCATTGCCATCAGCCCGTGGTGGAGCGTCTGCAGCCGCGACTCGACCCCGCGGCGCATCTCGGTGAGGTAGCGCTCCATCGCCGGCACGTCGTCCAGGAAGCGCGCCGAGGCCACCTGCTCGGCCCGCGGCGCCCAGGCGCCGGTGTGGCCGATGAGGTCCTTCATCCGCGAGATGATCGACGGCGGCCCCACGCCCCAGCCCACGCGGACGCCGGTCGCGGCGAACGCCTTGGAGATGCCGTCGACGAAGACGGTGTACGGCGCCATCTCCGGGACCAGGCCCACCGGGGTGACGTGCTTCGCCGCGCCGTAGGTCAGCACCCAGTAGATCTGATCGTACATCACGATGACCGGCGGCTGGCCGGCGTGCTTTCGCTCGAGGTTCTCCTCCACCACCGCCTCGCACACCGCCTTGAGCGGGCCCGCGGCGAACATGGTCCCGGTGGGGTTGAGCGGGCTGCCCAGGCAGAGCAGCCGGGCACGCGGCAGGTGGGGCCGGATCTGCTCCACCGTGGGCATGAAGCCCTGCTCCGGAAGGGTGGGCACCACCGCGCCCCTCGCCCCGACCAGGTAGACGTAATACTGGTTGTTCCAGCTCGGCACCGGGTAGATGACCACGTCGCCCGCGTCGACCACGCTGCGGAACGTCCCGTAGACCACCGGCCGGGCCCCGCTGGCGATGACGATGCTCTCCAGCGGGTACTGCAGCCCGAGGCCCCGCGCGTAGAAGCGCTGCACTGCCTGGCGCAGCTCGGGCATGCCGTCCGCCGGCGGGTAGTTGGTCTCGCCGGCGCGGAGCGCCTCCCCGATGAAGTCACGCAGCGCGGCCGGGATGGGGAACTCGCGCGGGCTGAAGTCGCCCACGGTGAGGTTGCAGACCTTCTGCCCCTTCGCCACCAGCGTGCGGATCTCGGCGGCGACCTTGAGGATCTCGCTCCCCATCAATCCGCGGGCCATGCCGCTGACCGTGTCCGGGTCCCGCGCGTGCCCCAGGGTGTCGTTCAGGTCGAGAGCCACGTGGCATCCTCCCCAGGTCTCCCATACCGGAGCCTGAGGGGAGGGCGCCAGCACAGTTCCCGGGAATGCCCTCGAGGCCGTGGCCCTGTTCCGCTGAGCCCTTGCGGTCAGCGGGGCGGAGGCCGGTCCCCGGGTGCGTACTTCACCACCCGGACCTTCTCCAGCGTCACCAGGCCCTCGCCCACCATCTCGTCGAGGATGGGGAGCAGCCGCTCCACCTGTGCGGGCGTGTCCACCAGCTCGAGCACGATGGGCAGGTCCTCGCTCAGCCGGAGGATGTGGGTGGTGTGGACGACGCTGCGCGCGCCGAACCCGGCGATGCCCCGGAGGACGGTGACCCCGGCCGCGCCCTCCTTCCGGAACCGCTCGATGAGCGCGAGGTGCAGCGGGCGGCCGTGCCACTGATCCGACTCGCCCAGGAAGATCCTGAGGAGCGTCTGCTCGCCCTCGAGCACCCGGTGACCCACGCCTCTAGCCTCCTGTCATCGCGCGGCCTGCTCCGAGGCCGAGCACCCCGGCCGCGAGGGACCCGAGCACCGTGGCGGCCAGGTTCAGCCCTGCGAGGCCATACGCCCGCTGGTTCAGCAGCGCCAGCGTCTCGTAGTTGAAGGAGGAGTAGGTGGTGAACCCGCCCAGGATGCCGGTGGTGAGGAAGATGCGGAGCTCGAGCGAGATCGCGGTCCCGCTCAGCGCCAGGTGCATCACCAGGGCGATGAGGAACGAGCCGCTGAGGTTGACCAGGAGCGTGCCCCAGGGGAACGACGGCCCGAGGAACTGGGCCGCCAGCGCGCCCACGCCGTAGCGCGCGACCGAGCCGATGGCCCCGCCCAGCGCCACCAGGGCCACTCGCATCACTGCGGCGGGCCCTTCACGTAGAGGTCGATGATGCGCGAGAGGGCCGCCTGGCAGACGCGGCAGAACGGCACCTCGTCGCGGGTGAACATGATGCAGTCTTCCTCGGGCCGGAAGTAGCCGCGGGACTCGTACATCGCGCCCTCGAACGCCCCCACCCTTCCCGAGTACCGATCGGTCCCCAGGATGCGGGTGACCTCGGTCTTCTCGCGGAGGAAGAGCGCGTCCATCTCGGACTCGGGGCGGCGCTCGGCGCGGATCTTCTTCCGCTCCACCTGGATGGCGCGGCTGAAGGTCTCGAACTCGTCCTTGCGCCACGGCGTGGGCAGCGGGGTTCCGGGCGGGACCAGCGCCCTCCACTTCAGCTGCCCCGGGTCCTTCAGCGCAGTGACGTTGGGCTCCCAGGGCTCGAGCCGCTCGGCCACCGGCTGGGTCGGGGTGTCCGAGGTGAAGTACTCGTCGGCCAGTCCGGCGAAGTGGTGCCCGAACTCGTGGACGAAGACGTACGGCGACCAGAGCGAGTCCGCGGCCACCGTGCCGAACAGCCCGAAGATGCCCCCGCCGCCGTAGGTGTTCCCGTTGACCAGGATCTCCACGAACTCGTAGGGAGCGAACGAGGCCACGTCGCGGAATGAGCGGTTGTCGAAGGTGAGGATGTACCGCTCGCTCCCGAACGCGTCGTAGGTGGCCCCGATGCGGCTGCGGCGGTGGATCCCGGTGGAGGGCCGCGAGATGCCCGGCTGGCGCGACTCCGGGCAGAGGCCCCAGACGTTGAACTCCTGCCTTCGCTCCTTGAACGGCGACTGCGAGAACAGGATGGAGACCAGCCGCCGCGCGTCCTTCTCGAACTTCCCCCGCTGGGCCCGGGTGTAGCCGTCGCCGAGGATGAGCAGATCGACCTTCGACTCGGACGGGCCGTTCCTCATCAGCGGGAGGAGCGGGCCGGGGCTGTCGGGAACAGCATCGCTCACCGTCTGGTCCTTCGGATCCACCTTGAAGGTCCAGACCGGGACGAAGGCGTTGAGCCGGTCGCGCTCCTCGAGCGTCACCTCCACCGGGCCCGAGGGCAGCGGAAAGCGGAGCGACTCCTCGAAGGTGCGCGCCCGATCCTTGGCCTCGGGGGTGTCCTTCCACTCGCCGAAGATCGAGCTGAACCCGCGCGAGTAGAGGAGCGCCCTGCTCGCCGCGTCCCTCACCAGGAACCGGTACTTGCCCGAGTCGGTGTCGTCGACGGGGCGGGCGGGGTTCCCCGGCCAGGGCAGCGGCTCCACGATGAGCCGGTCCAGGCTGAAGATCTCCTTCCCCCCGCTGCCGGTGTGGAAGTAGTCGACCCGGAAGGTACGCGCCGGAGCGGCGGCGGCGGTGGCGGAGGCGAGCAGCAACAGGGCGGCGAGACGCATCGGGCGCGGGACCTTAGGGCAGGTGTGCCGGGCTCGCATCTGGTAAGGGGCGCACCCGTGAAGCTCCGCTGGCGTGCGCCCGGATCGGCCCTCGAGACACTCTCCATCGAGCCCCCCTCAGACCCGGGGTCCCGCGGGCTCCGGACGCGCGGGGCGGCGCGGCTGCTGCTGTCCTTCCTCTGGATCCAGGCCGCGGCGTTCCTGGTGTACCTGGTGGCCTCCACCTGGCTCGCGCCGGCGGCCTGGGTGCGGTACGGCGTGCAGACGGCGTTCGGGTGGACGGTGATCCTCGCCCTCGCCTGGGCTGTCCGGCGGGGCCGGGTGCTCATCGCCGCGGTCGGCTACCTCGCCTGCGGGTGGCTCCTGCTCAGCGCGTCGGCCTACACCGCGGGGGGGATCGAGGGCTCGGCGCCGCTCGGGTTCCTGGTGCTCATCGTCGCCGCCGGGCTCCTGCTCGGAACCCGCGGCACGGTGGCGACCGCGGTGGTGTGCCTGGTGACCGCCGGGGCGCTCGCGCTGGCCGGAGCAAGAGGAGCGCTGCCGGGACCGCCCATCCGCAACTTGCCCCTGGCCACGTTCGCCGATTTCGCGGTCTACGCCGGCCTGGTCGTCGCCTTCCAGCTGCTGGCGGCCCGCAACCTCCGCGCCTCTCAGGATCGCTACCGGACGCTGGTGGACCGGGCGCGCGACGTCATCTTCACCGTCAACCGCGACGGCATCATCACCTCGCTCAACCCGGCGTTCGAGTCGGTGACCGGGTTCCGCGCCGCCCACTGGGTGGGACGGCCGATCGCCTCGCTCATCGCCGGCGAGCGGGCGGAGGAGATCTGGAAGACCCTGCGGGACGCGCCCGGCCCAGCGCTGGAGGTGCCGGTCCGCTCGGCGTCGGGCGAACGGGTGCTGGAGGTGGTCCTGGCCGTGTCCCCCGACGCGTCGGCGGATCTCCTGGGCATCGGACGCGAGGTGAGCGAGCGCAAGGAGGCCGAGGCCCGCCGCGCGCAGCTGGAGATGCAGCTGCGCCGGTCGCAGAAGCGCGAGGCCATCGGTACGCTGGCCAGCGGCATCGCCCACGACTTCAACAACGTGCTCACCGCGATCATGGGGCAGGCGCAGCTGCTCCAGGACGAGTGCCGGGGTCCGTTGCAGACCCGGGCCACGGAGATCCTCCAGGCCAGCGCCCGCGCCCGCGACGTGGTCCGCCAGCTCCTCACCTTCGCCCGGAGCACCGGCCAGGAGCACCGTCCGGTCCAGCTGCAGCAGGTGGTGGCCGAGGCGGTCCAGCTGATGCGCGCCTCCATCCCCGCCTCGGTGGAGCTCGAGACCTCCATCGACTCGGGGACCGCGGTGGTGCTCGCCGACCAGGGGCAGATACACCAGGTGGTCATCAACCTCATGGCCAACGCCGCCGCGTCGCTGCAGGGCCGGAACGGGAAGATCGGCGTGTACCTCGGAAACCTCCCGCGGTCGGGAGGAGAGGCCGCATCGCCGGGCACCGTCCGGCTTCGGGTGACCGACGACGGAGCGGGGATCGCCCCGGAGGTGCTGGAGCGGATCTTCGAGCCCTTCTTCACCACCCGCGGGCTGGGGGAGGGGACGGGGCTGGGGCTCGCGGTGGTCCAGGGCATCGTCCAGGACCATGGCGGGCAGATCTTCGTCCGGAGCGCGCCGGGGGAGGGGACCACCTTCGACGTCGAGCTACCGGCGGCGGGCCTCGAGCGCCCGGAGGGAGTGGTGGCCCCGAGCGTCGCGCTGCCGGGCGCGGGTGAGCGGGTCCTGCTGGTGGACGACGAGCCGGTCGTCGCGCGGGTGGTGAGCGAGCAGCTGCGGCGCCTCGGGTACCAGGTCACCTCGGTGAACGACCCGGAGGAGGCGCTGGAGCTGATCGCCGAGGATCCGGACGACTTCGACCTCCTGCTCACCGACCTCCAGATGCCGCGGATGGACGGGGTGGAGCTCGCGGCGCGGGTGGCACGGCTCCGTCCGCAGCTGCCGGTGGTGCTGTCCACGGGAAACCGGTGGTCGGTCCCGGCGTCGACGGCGCGGGCGGCGGGCATCCGGGAGATCGTCGACAAGCCGTTCCGGATCGAGGAGCTGGCCCAGGCGCTCCGGAGGGTGTTCGGCGGGGGAAATGTGGCGCCTCCGGCGGACCGGGAATCCGGGACTTGACAAAAAGAACGACCGTTCGTATTCAGGAGGGGTGAGCAAGGGCGACCAGACGCGAGCCCGCATCCTCCGCCACGCGGCCCGGGTGGCGAGCCGGGATGGCCTCGATGGGCTGAGCATCGGCGAGCTGGCCACCGCGCTCGAGATGTCCAAGAGCGGGCTCTTCGCCCACTTCGGGAGCAAGGAGGACCTCCAGGTCGAGGTGCTCCGGGCCTCGGCGGCGGACTTCGAGGAGAAGGTCGTCCGGCCCGCGCTGCAGCAGCCGCGCGGCGCGCCCCGGCTCCGGGCGCTCTTCGAGCTCTGGCTGAAGTGGGCCTTCACCCCCGAGGTGGCTGGAGGCTGTATCTTCGCCGCCGCCTCGTTCGAGCTGGACGACCGGCCCGGCCCGGTCCGTGACTACCTGGTCGAGGAGGAGAAGCGGCTCCTCGGCCTGCTCTCGCGCTCGGCCCGGCTCGGCGTCGAGTCGGGGGCCTTCCGGGCAGACCTCGACTGCGACCTGCTCGCCTTCCAGATCCACGGCCTGATGCTGGGCTTCCACCACGCGCGGCGGCTCCTTCGCCAGCGCAACGCCGAGGCCATGGCCCGGCAGTCGTTCGAGCAGCTGCTCGCGCAGGCCCTGCCCGCGCGCTGACCCGTCACCCGTCGCTTGCACGTCGTCGAGGAGGAGTCGCCATGGCTGAGAATAGAACGAACGTTCGTCTTCTGTACGGACTGGTCTCCGCAGTGGGGGCGGTGTCGCCCCGCGCGGCTGGCCGGCTGGCCTTCGAGCTGTTCTGCATCACCGGGGCGCGGCGGCTGCCGCGGTTCAGCACTGCGCCGGACGCGGTGGAGCGGTTCTGGGCCAGGGGGCGTCAGGTCACCAGCTACCTGTGGCAGGGCGGAGGCCCGACGGTGCTCCTGGTGCACGGCTGGGGCGGCGGCTCGGGCGACCTCGCGTCGTTCGTCTCGCCGCTGCGGGATGCCGGACGCCGGGTGGTCGCCCTCGATCTGCCGGCCCATGGCCGCTCGCCCGGACGACGGCTGAACTTGGCGCAGGCGGCGGCGGCGGTGGAGATGTGTCTCCGCCGCGAGCCGTCGGTGGAGGCGGTCATCGCCCACTCCTTCGGCGTCCCGGCGACGGTGCTCGCCGCCGGCAAGGGCGCTCCACTCCCCAGAGCGGTGCTCATCTCCGGCCCGGTCTCGATGGAACCGTACCTCCAGCACTTCGAGCAGGTGCTCGAGCTGGCGCCTGCGGTTCGCAGAGGGATCCGGGAGCGGATCCGGCGCGTGCTCACCGAGGGCGGAATCGAGACCATGGAACTCGGCGCGGTGGCCCCGCGGCTGTCAGGGCGGGCGCTGGTCATCCACGACCGCGGCGACCGCGAGGTCCCGTTCCTCTCCGCCCAGGCGCTCCACCGCGCGTGGCCAGAGGCCGAGCTCCTCGCCACCGAGGGCCTCGGGCACAGGAGGTTGCTCGCCGACCCCGTGGTGGTGGAGCGGGCGGTCCGGTTTGCGGTGGGGTGGGACGGGAGGGAGAAGGAGCGGACGGCACCCGCGCCCGCGCCGGACCTCCGGCTGGTGGCAAGCTGAGCCGCTCGCTGGGGTCGCGTGCTCGAGGCCCTGGGAGAGACGGTCTCGCCAGGGGCGGACGCTGCGGCCCCGGTGGCCGGCCTGCGTGGAACGCGAGCGCTCGACGGGACGCCGCGGAGCCTCAGTCGGACCAGCCCTGGCGCTCGCGGGGAAGCGGATTGGGCAGATCGCCCACCACTCGCACGAGCGAGATGGGCAGGTCATACCCGAGCTCCCAGCGCAGGGTCGAGTTGATGTCGAGCCATCCGGGCTCCAGAGCTCCAGGTGCGCCGCTCCTTCCGGCGCGAGGCTCCACTCGGCGAAACGCCACCGCGTCCGTCGCCCGACCGCGCCTCGCTCCTCGACCTGCGCCAGCGCCCGACCGATCCGGCTCGCCCGGTCTCTCCGCAGCTCGGGCGCACGCCCGCTCGATGGCTCGTCACTCGACCCGCGTCTGGTCGCTGATCCACCGGAGCTCGTCGAGGTTCCCCGCCCCCATGGGCGAAGTCGAAATCGTGCTGGCCGTCCCCTCCAGCCGCGGGAGCCAGCGCTGCGGCATCGACCCTTCCCGGGCTGTCCGCCCCCGCTCGTGAAGCTCTCGCCCATCGGCCCGAGCAGCGACGGCGCGTCAAGCGCCTCGCGCCTCGTCCACCGGGTAACCCGCCGCGCGCAGCGCGTCCACTGCCCGGGTCAGTGTCTCCTCCCGGACGAGCAGGAGGTCGGTGTCGAAGGTCGCGATGGTGAACACCGACACCCCTGCGCGAGCGAGCGGACCGGTGAGGCCATGCGCCACACCCACCGCCTCGAAGTCGATCGGCCCCTCCACCTCGAGCGCCCGCCAGCCGCGCTCGGCCCGGACCTCTGCCGGCACCCGCTCGTCGGCGCAGACCACGCTCAGCTCGCCGGTGCGCCGGGTGATGGACACCACCCCGGACCCGTCGGCCCACGCCGGCACCGCGGCCGTCCCCGGCAGACGCGCCACCGACAGACGCCCGGGCAGCACCCGGAGCCGCAGGCTCCTCGCCGCCTCGCTCAGTGGAACCGCCCGGTCGTCCACAGGCCCACCAGCGCCACCAGGAAGTACGCGGGGATCACCGCCGCACCGGTGTAGTCCTTGGCGATCCGCTGCCCGAAGAACAGCGCCAGGAAGGCCACCGCCGCGACCGCGATGCCCCAGAACGCGATGCGCGGCACACCCAGCACCAGCAGCTCCACCAGCCCCACCGCGCAGAGCACGCCCGCCGACACCTCGATGACCGTCAGGGTCGCCAGCATCGGCGTCACCACCCCGCGCAGCGGGCTGTTCCCGAAGTGCTGCGTCAACCAGCCCTGGTTGCCGCGGAAGTCGATCACCTTGTCGATGCCCGACTGCAGGAAGAGGATCGCCAGGAACAGCGTGGGGAGCGCCTGCAGCAACCAGGCGACGAAGCGGGGAGAGGACAGGGGGGGCATGGCTCACCTCTGCTCGAAGAGGAGCTTGCGGACCAGGCGGATGGGCAGCACCCCCTGGGCGAGGAAGGCGTCGTGGAACTCGCGCAGCGTGCCCCCCTTCTGGCTCAGGTACTCGCGCCGCAGGTCGTAGATCTGCAGCTTTCCGTACGTGTAGTACAGGTACGTCGGGTCGTAGGTGCCGCGCCGGGCCTCGTCGTAGCCGTTGGCCGGCGTCTGGAAGCACTCCTTCACGAACCGCTCCGCCCCCTGCTCCACGGTCAGGGTGGTGGTGTGCAGCTGGATGCCCACCACGAAGCGGCAGTCGCGGAGCAGCGCCTCCTCCAGCTGGGCGAGCCTGATCCGCGGGTCGTTGTCCGCGAACCCCTCCTCCACCACCATCTGCTCGGTGTAGTGGGCCCAGCCCTCCACGTTGGTCGCGGCGGCGAGCAGCTTCCGGACCTTGGTGGGCACCCGCGGCATCCACAGCGCCTGGAGGAAGTGGCCCGGGTAGGCCTCGTGCACGTCGGTCATCGCCAGGATCGGCGTGGCGTAGGCGCGCAGGTGCTCCTCGATCTGCGCGGGGCTCCACGTCTCCTCGGTGGGCGTCACGTAGTAGTAGGACTCGGTGGCCGTGGTCTCGTAGGGCCCGGGCGCGTCGAGCGAGGCGAAGGACCCGTTCCGCGCGTACGGCGGCGTGGGCTCCACCTTGGGCCGCACCTCGGACGGGAAGGACACGAGATTCTTCGAGACCACGAACTGCCGCACCCCCTCCAGCGAGCGGCGCACCGCGGGGATGAGGTCCTTCGCCGTCGGGTGGTCCGACTGCATCGCGGCCATCACCTGGGCCACCGTCCTCCGGCGGTCGATGAGCAGCGCCGTCTGCGCCGCCGCCTCGCTGTCGGCCTTCAGCTGCGCCTCGCCCTTGGTCAAGAGTGAGTCCAGCGGCTCGGCCACCATCTCCTCGGTCTGGAGCTTCTCGGCGAAGAAGGCTGGGCCGATGGCCCAGCTCCCGGTGCTCCTCGGCTTCAGCTCCTTCTCCAGGAAGTGGATCCAGTCCTGGGTCGCCGCGAAGGCCGTGGTGTTCGCGCGGTTGAAGTCCGCCAGCGCCAGGGTGTCCGCGCCGGCGGCCTCCTTCCCCCAGGCGGAAACCGAGTCTTGGAGGAACCCCAGCGACCCCTCCGCCATCCGCAGCGCGAGGTCGGTCCACTCCTTCGGCGGGGTCTTCACGTTCGCCTTGCCCGCGGCATACACCGCCGGCACCGCGCGGAGTCGCGCGGTGATGGATTTGAGCCGGTCCGCCGCCGGGGCGAAGTCACGCTTGAGCAGCGCGTCGACGCCTTCGCCCGGGATGCGGGAGTAGGTCATCGGGTTCTGGAGCCGGAACCCCATCTTCTCCCACTCCAGCAGATCGGCCCGGATGCGCGACTCGAGCGCCTCCAGGTCGATCAGGTCGTCGTAGGGCAGCGCCACCCGCTCGGTCCAGAGCGCCACCGCGCGGCCGAGCATCTCCTGGAGCTTCTGCACGTGCGTCGCCACCCGCGGCGCGCTGAAGTCCTCCAGCGTCCGGTCGAACTGGTGGAAGCCCATGCCCGTCCCCACCGTGGGCTCGAAGGCGTACGCCTCGTCGAAGTAGTCCGAGACCAGCTTCGAGAACCTCCCTTGCGCCTCCTCGCGGGAGAGCCCCTTCCCGTGGGCGCAGGCGAACAGGCAGAGCAGGGCGAGCGGAAGCGCAGACCGTGGCATGGAGCGCCTGCTTACTACGGCAGGCGCCCCGCCATGTGCCCTCCGTCGATGGGCAGCGCCACGCCGGTCACGAACGCCGACTCGTCCGAGGCCAGGTACACCGCCGCCCACGCCACGTCGTCCGGCTTCCCGAGCCGCCCGAGCGGGATGTCCCGCGTCAGGACCTTCGCCCCCTGCTCGGGGGTGAGTCCCAGCCCCTGCACGAAGGCGTCGACCATCGGCGACTCGGTCCACACCGGGCACAGCGCGTTGGCGCGGATCCGGCTCGGCGCACCCTCCAGCGCGAGCGTCTGCACCAGCTGCAGCACCGCCGCCTTCGTCGGCCCGTACGCGCCGAGCATCGGCGCCCCGTGCAGGCCCGCGACCGAGGACATCACCACGATGCTGCCGCCCAGGTCACCCTCGCGCATCACCCGCACCGCCGCCCGCGCGCAGAGGAAGACGCCGGTCAGGTTCACGTCGACCACGCGCTGCCAGTCCTCCAGCGAGAGGTCGGCCAGGAAGCCCGGCGCGCCGATGCCCGCGTTGGCCACCATCACGTCCAGCCGGCCCCAGCGCTGCACGGCGTCGGCGACCGCGGCCTCGACCTCCGGCTCGCGCGAGACATCCACCCGGCGCACTGCCGCCCGAGAGCCGTCGGGCTCCGGGAGCGCGGCGAGGGTCTGCTGGCAGCCCTCGAGGTTCACGTCGGTCACCAGCACCCGCGCGCCCTCGGCGACGTAGCGGAGCGTGATGGCCCGCCCCAGCCCCGAGCCGCCCCCGGTCACCACCGCCACTTTCCCGTCCAGTCGCCCCATCGTCGTCCCCTCGCTCGAGCGTCGGCGTGGACCCTCGGGTATACGCGCGGATCAATCGCCCCGGGCGGAGAGCCGGTCGCCCCTCACTTCGGTGCGTGCCGGGAAGCTCGACCTACAGGTGGGCCGAGCGCGCCATCGCCGGGGCGCCGCCGAGGGCCCGGAGCAGCGTGCCGTTCTCCCAGCTGCCCACGTGGCGCTTGCCGTTGATGAAGAGAGTGGGCGTGCGAGTCACGCCGCTGCGGAGACCGCCATCCATCTCCCTGGCCACGTGCGCGCGGTGGACTCGCGCCTGCAGCTCGCTCGAGAAGCGCTCGAGGTCGAGCCCCAGCTGCCCGGCGATGGCCGCCGGGTCCACCGGCTCCTCGGCGAGCATCAGCGCCTGGTGCATCTCCCAGAACCGGCCCTGCGCGCCCGCCGCGTGCGCCGCCTCGGCCAGTAGCCCCGCCTCCGGGTGAAAATCCTCCCGCGGGAAGTGCCGGAATGCGTAGCGCATCCGTCTCCCGAGCTTCCTCCGGACCACCTCCACGTGGGCCGACGCCCGTCGGGTGTACGGGCACGTGTAGTCGCCGTACATGAGCAGCGTCAGCGGTGCCTCCGGATTCCCGAGCACGTGGTCCTCGGGGCCGACGGCAACGGCGAGCCGGGGATAACGGGCCATGTAGACCTCCAGCGAGTGCGGGCGGAGATTGGGCCTGGACCGGGACGGAGCGTGTGACACTCGCGTGACGGGTGTGTGACGCAGTCCGGCAGCTCGGTGAGCCAGTCGGAGGGCGGCAGGAGGCGCGCAACGGCCCGGACTTCGGCCCCGATCTCCCCGATTTCCTTTGGAGCAAACCTGCGGTCACGCCCGCCTTGGCCCTCGCCCGAGCTCACCCGGGGAGTGTGGCCCGGCGCAACCTGGGCCGCGCTGTCACTCCATGCAATGCAACGAGTGCAAGGACGTTCGCAGGGCGAGAGCTCGCATGCGAGCAGCTGCCCGGAATTGCTCGGAGTCGTCGGTGGATCCGCGCTTGCATTTCTTGTGACCGAGGCTGCCTCTCGAGGTGCTGTGATGTGGGACAATCGCCCTCCCGTGCTGGACGTCGCGCTGGTGGCGCTGCTCATCGCGCTCGCCTTCGATGCGCTCAGCACCGCCCTGGTCTGGGGCCTGATCCAGCACCTGCCGTCCTGAGCCGCGCCGCGAGCGTCCCGCCGAGCGCCTGCGCCTGGGCGCGGATCTCCGGGATGGCCGTGGACTCCCAGAGGTCCCCCCGCCTGAGCCCGCCGAGCGTCCAGAGCCTGTCCCCGAGCGGCCCGAGCACCGCGCCATCCTCGGCGGTGGCGAAGCCGAGGCCGTGCGGGCCGGGGCGCGCCTGTCCCGCCGCGAGCAGCGAGCGGACCAGCGGGTCGTCCAGGGCCCGCACGTCCATCGCCGGCCCGGTGGTGGGGATGGCCAGGTCCACCGCGAGCACGGCGAGCGTCCGCGCGCCCCGCGGCCGGTAACGCAGCGCCAGCCTCCCGCCCTGCTCGGTGATGGAGACCGCGCGGCCTGCGTGACGGACCAGCCGACCTTCGGCCTCGAGCGCTCCCACGCGCGCGCCCACCTCGGGCGCGACCCGATGCCGGAGCGTGTCGAACCAGGTGCGGAGGTGCCGGAGGAAGCGCCGCTGCTCGACGGGGGAGAGCCCCTGCCAGAGCGCGCCCAGCTCGGGGCGGAGGGTGTCCAGCACCGCGCGTGGGTCCTCCCGTCGCGCGCGCTCGCGGAACATCCGGAGCAGCGGGCGCAGCCCCGCCGGCCGCGGCCCGAGCGCGAGCGGCGCGAACATCCGGGCCGGGTGCGTGGCCGGAGCCAGCCCACGCCGGGAGAGCAGATGGATCCTTCCGCGGTGGCCGCGGGCATCCAGCGAGAGCACCACGTCCACCGCGGTGAGCCCCGCTCCGACCAGGAGCACCTCGGTGTCCGGTGCCGGCCAGTCCTCGGGGGTGCACCAGGGAGTGCGCCAGGCCAGCCGGGGCGGCAGCTCCGTCCAGCCCGGCGGCAGCTCGGGCGGGAAGTTTCCGAGCGCCAGCACCGCCGCGCGCGCCTGCAGCGGCGGTCCGAGCGCCAGGGCCACCTGGAGCCCGGGGCCGTGGGCGGCGAGCGAGAGCGCGCGGTCGACGACGCGGCGCACGCGGGTGCCAGTGCCGTGCAGCAGCTCGCCCAGGTAGGCGCCGTAGAGACGCCGCTGGATGAATGCCTCGGGGTCGGCGGGCTCTCCACGCGCGGCGAGCCAGTCCAGGAGGTGTGACGGCTGATCCGGAAACGCGCTCATCCGCCCGGCGGGCACGTTGAGCAGGTGCACCGGCTCCTCGGTGGAGTAGGCGACGCCGCGGGCGAACGCGCCCCCGGCGTCCACCAGCATCAGCGGGCCGAGCCCCGGCACACCGGCGAGGGCCACCGCGGTGAGCGTGCCGCTCGCGCCCCCACCGACGATGACCACCCCGTCCGTCATGCGTTGGACGACCCTAGCGGAACCGTGCTTCCATCGGAGCCCTCGTCCACCCCATGGTGGCGGTCGTCATGTTGCTGCGCGAACTCGAGCTGCTCCTGGGGAGCTTGCCGGCCGCCCGGCCGAGGCCGGAGGAGCTGGTCGCCCTCGGCGCCGGGTGGCCGCACGCCCTCAAGCTGGCCGCGCTCACCGCCCGGGCGACCTTCTCCGCCCAGGGCTACACCCGGACGCAGCTGCACCGGACCGCCGGCTGGGAGGTGCTGCTCATGGGCTGGCTCCCCGGGCAGCGCACCACGCCCCATGGCCACGGCGAGAGCTACGGGCTCATCTGCGTGCTCGAGGGCACGCTGACCGAGGTGGAGTACCGGCTCGCCCGAGGCGGACGGGTGATGAAGGCCAGGCGGCGGAGGCACCGCACGGGCGGCGTCTTCCACGAGCAGCTGCACAGCATCCACCACGTCGAGCACGCCGGACGGGGCCGGGCGGTGAGCCTGCACCTCTACGCGCCGCCGCTCGCGCGGATGGAGTTCTACGAGAGCTCGACCGGGACCAGCCACCCGCGGGGGTCCGGACGCCGCGAACCGAAGAGCTCCATCATCGTGCGGTAGAGCCGCTCGGCGATCTCTCCCCGCGCCTCCCCCAACCGCATCGTGGTGTCGCCCCACTGCAGCTCGCCGATGGCGGAGATGGTGGCCGCGGTGCCGGTGCCGAAGGCCTCCGTCAGCTGACCGCGGGCCGAGTGCTCTGCCAGCTCGGCGATGCTCACCGGCCGCTCTTCGACCTTCACCTTCCACTCGCGGAGCAGGGTCAGCACCGAGTCGCGCGTCACGCCGGCCAGGAGCGAGTCCTCGAGCGGCGGGGTCACCACCGTGTCGCCGATGCGGAAGAAGACGTTCATCGTCCCCGCCTCCTCGACGTAGCGATGGCTCTGGTCGAGCCAGATGACCTGGTGGAAGCCGTGCTTCTTCGCCCGCTCGGCGGCGGCCATGCCCGCGACGTAGTTGGCGCCGGCCTTCGCCGCGCCGATGCCGCCGCGCGCCGCGCGAACGTGCTCCGTCTCGACCCAGAGCCGGAGCGGCGTGGGCCGGGGACCGAAGTAGTTCCCCACCGGTGAGGTGAGCACGTAGAACAGGTACTTCTTCGACGGACGAACCCCGAGGTATGCCTCGGAGCCGATCATCGTCGGCCGGACGTAGAGCGACGCGCCGGGCTCGGTCGGCACCCAGGAGGCGTCCTCGTGCACCACCGCCCGGAGCGCGGCGAGGAAGAGCTCCTCGGGAACCTCGGGCATGCACAGCCTGGCCGCCGAGGCGTTCATCCGGCGGGCGTGCGTCTGGGGCCGGAACAGGAGCGGGCCGCGCTCGCCGGCCACCGCCTTCATCCCCTCGAACATCGCCTGGCCGTATTGCAGCGCGCTGGCCGCCGGGTCCAGCGGGAGCGGCCCGTAGGGGACGATGCGGGCGGAGTGCCAGCCGCGGCCGTCGTGCTCGGCCAGGAAGAGATGGTCGCTGTAGAAGCGCCCGAAGCCGAGGTCACCGGCGGGGGGCCGGGGCTTCGGCGTCGTGGTGCGTGTCACCTGGATGTCGTACGCCATCGGCTCTCCTCGGGGCGCGAACGACCATCCCCGGCGCGGCCATATACCGGTGCGGCGTCACGGAGGCCACCCCCCGTCCGGTGGCGGCCAGCCGCTGTCCGCCCGCAAGCGCTCGATGCACTGCTCGCGCGGCGAGTCCGTTTCGCCCCGGAGTGTCGTGGGCTCTTCTCCCCAGGCCCCGCGGGACCGGATGCCGACCGGTCGGTCAGGGGAGCGTGAGGATCTCCGCCCCGTCGCGGGTGACCAGAACCGTGTGCTCCATCTGGGCGGAGCGGAGGCCGTCGGCGGTCACCGCGGTCCAGCCGTCGTTCCAGTGCCTCACCCCCCAGCTTCCCTCGGTGAGCATGGGCTCGATGGTGAAGATCATCCCCTCCTCGAGGACGGTGGTCGCCGCCGGGTCGTCGAAGTGGGGAATCTGCAGCTCGGTGTGGAAAATCTCGCCGATGCCGTGGCCGCAGTAGTTGCGAACGACGCCCAGCCCGTTGGCCGCCGCGTGGGCGGCGATGGCCTGGCCGATGGCGCGCACCTGGCGGCCGGGCTTCACCGCCTCGATGCCCTTCAAGAGCGCCTCCCCGGTCACCCGGATGAGCTTCCTCGCTGCCTCGTCCACCTCGCCGACGGGGAAGGTGGCGGAGCAATCGCCGTGCATGCCCTCGAGGTAGATGGTGACGTCGCAGTTGACGATGTCGCCCTGCTCGAGCGGCCGGTCGTCCGGGATGCCGTGCACCACCACCTCGTTGACGCTGGTGCACATGCTCTTCTGGAAACCGTGGTACCCGAGCGTGCTGGGGTAGCCGCCCCGGGCGATGTACGCGGCGTGGGCGATGGCGTCGAGCGCGTCGGTGGTGACGCCCGCTGCCACCCGGGCGCCGGTCTCCTGGAGGACCTGGGCGGCGGCCCGGCAGGCGCGGCGCATGCGGTCCAGCCGGGTGGCGGGATCTCCCCGGATGCCCCGTCCCGGGCGTCCCGAGGGGACGTAGTCCGGCCGGGGAATCTCGGGCGGCACCGAGCGCATCGGGGAGATGCGTCCTGGCTTCACCCGGCGCAGGCGCGGCGCCGGAGCCCCCGAGCGCGCATCGGCCTCGCGGTGGCACTTCTTGTACTTGAGCCCGCTCCTGCACCAGCAGGGGTCGTTCGGGCCGGGGCGGGCGCTGGAGAGCTGGGGTTCGTTCATCGGCGGACCCCTCCTCTAATTCCGGGCGCGCACCGCCGCCAGGGGGCCCTCGGACGGCTGGGCCGGCGCGCCGGCGCGGGGGGCGGTGGCACGGCGGCGCTGGAAGATGCGCTCGTCCGGCCGCCCCACCAGATGGGTCACGATGTCCCGGAGCTCGGTGTCGGTCAGCCGGTCCAGCGGCACGGGCGGCATCTGCTTCGCGTCGTGCGCGCCGATCCACCGGACCCGGGCCACCAGGTAGTCGGGCTCGTACAGGCCGACCTCGAGCGGCGGGCGCATCGCCCCCTCCCCGTGACAGCGGCCGCAGAAGCGCTCGGTGAGCAGCGCGCCGCGCTTGCCGTCGCCGCCGGTGGGCCGGTCGATGGCCGTCTTCCGTCCGAGGAGGAGCGGGCGGTAGTCGAGCGGTGGCGCGGTGTCCGGCGAGATCCGTTTCAGGTATGCGGCCAGGTCCGCGAGCTGGGCCGGGTCCCCGCCGGCGGGCCGGAGCATGAAGCGCCGCACGCAGAGGTCGGTGGCGTCCTCCGGAGTGCTGGCGAAATCGCGCCAGAAGGTCGCACGCCGCGCGCTGTTCCAGAGCGAGCTGTTGGACGAGGTGTGGCCGAGCGGGTCGAGCGCGCCGCTCCGCTCGTCGCGCCAGCTGTGGCAGGAAGCGCAGGCCAGCGCGTTCTGCTCGCCGCCGACCGCCGGATCCCGGAAGAGGCGCTCCCCGCGGCCCTCGGGGCTGGTGAAGGCAAACTCCCAGCTTGCTGCCCGGGGCTGGGCCTTCGCCCTCTCGGGCCGATGGGCCACGCTGAAGGAGAGCTCGAGGCGCGGCGGCCGGGGCGCGGGGGCTGCAGCCGCGGGAGGAGCGGCCGCGAGCGCGACGGCTGGCGCGGCCGGGGTGGTACCGCGGAAGGTGGCCTCGAAGCGCACGTGGGCCACGGTGCCGAGCTTGAGGAAGAGTCGCGCCGGGCGCGGGATGCCGTACTCAGTGAACGGGACGTCGAACGTCCCGGTGACCTGGAGGTCGCGGTGGCCCTCCCCGTCGGTGAGCAGCACCGAGATCGGGATGCGCACCGGCTGGTCCTTGCCGTGGAGCGAGAGCGCGCCCACCGCGTCGGCCTGGCCCTCGCGACCGGGGACGAGGATGCCCTGGCTCGGACGCTCGATGCGGGTGATGGTCAGGACCGCCTCGGGGAAGCGGTCGACCTGGAAGAACTGGTCGCGGAGGTCCTCGTCGCGGAGGCTCAGGCCGGTGGTGAAGCCGGTGAGCGCGATGTGGATCTTCCCCGTGCCCTCGGCCCAGCTGGCCTCGTCGAAGCGGAGCTCTCCCGAGAGCCCGGCGGTGCTGCCATCGATGGAGTCGAGCGGCGCCTCGACGCGGAAGCGGGCGCGGCCGGTTCCCTTCTGGAGGGTCCAGGCGCGAGGCTCGGCTCCCGCCAGCGCGGGCAGCAGCAGGAGGAGCAGGAGCGTCTTCCAGGTCATCGCACGTCCACCAGGACCCGCGTTCGGGTGAGCCGGTCCACCAGGGTGGGCTTGCGGAGCGCCGCCGGGAGCGCGCCGAGCAGGACCAGGGCTGCCCAGGCCAGCCCGCCGATTCCCAGCGTTGCGGCGAGCGTCCCCGCCGAGGCGTAGAGCAGCGACAGGGCGAAGGAGAGGGGTGCGAACCAGCCCCACTGGAGCAGCGCCCGGGCGGCTGCGCGCAGGGGCGGGACGTCGCCGTCGGCCTCGGTGCGCAGGCGGAGGCGCATCAGCCACTTCCCCGGTGAGGCGTCGAGGAAGGCGATGCCCAGCGCCAGCCAGAGGAGAAGCCAGAGCGGGGCGGCCCAGGGCGCCTTCTCGAACCAGAAGCGGAGGATGGCGAGCGCCGGGAGCAGGTCGAGCAGGCACGCGGCGAGACGGACCACCGGGGCGGGCGCCACCTCCGGCTGGGGCGCGGCGCGGCGCACGGCCCAGGCGAGCTCCTGGGGTGACTGGAAGCGCTCTGCAGGGTCCGGGGCCAGGCAGCGGTCGACGATCGAGGCGAGGGCCCGCGGGACGTCGGTGCGCGCGCGGCGGACGGGCACGATGCCGGCCTCGATCTGCTGGAGCGCCTCGGCCGGGGTGCGGGCCTTGACCGGCGGCTCGCCGGCCAGCAGGTGGTACACGGTGGCGCCGAGCCCGTAGACGTCGGCGCGCGGGTCGAGCGGCTGTCCCTTGAGCTGCTCGGGCGGCATGTACGGCAGCGTGCCCATCACCGACCCGGCAACGCTGAGCCCCGCGATGCCGGCCATGGGGCTCCGGACCAGCGTGTCGTGGTCCGAGGGCGCGTGAGTGGCGGTGACCAGGCCGAAGTCCGCGACGTGGGCGACGCCGTAGCGGTCGAGCAGCACGTTGGCCGGCTTGAGGTCGCGATGGACGATGCCCAGCCGGGCGGCCTCGACCAGCGCCTCGGCCAGCCCGACGAGGTGCGTGGCCACCTCGGTCCAGGGCAGCCGGCCGCGCCGGTCCACCGCATCCTGGAGCGAGCCGCCGTCCACCAGCTGCATGGCCATGAACCAGACGCCGCGCTCCTCGCCCACGAAGTAGACCTGCACCACGTGGGGGTGAACGAGGTTGGCCTGGCTCTGCGCCTCACGCTGGAAGCGGGCGAGGAACTCCGGGTCGCGCGCCAGCTCGGGGCGGAGCGTCTTCAGCGCCACCGTCCGGTTCAGCGAGGTGTCGAAGCCGAGGTACACGGCGCCCATGCCGCCGGTTGCGATGCGGCGATCGACGCGGAAATGGTGGAGGAACGTGCCCGGCCCGAGCTCGACCGGCACCAGGACGTCGGTGAGCGGCACCGGCGAGAGCACCGTGGGCGGCACGCCCTCGTTCACTTCGCCTCCGGCTCCACGATGTCGGCCCGGGTGGAGGCGACGATGGCCAGGAGCTCCTTCGTCTCGCGCTCGGGGACGCCCTGGGTCTTGAGCGCGGCGAGCAGGTCCTCGCCCATGGCGTCGAACTCGGCGCCGCGGACGTGCATCGGCGCGTGGAGCGGCTTCATCTCCCGCCCGGCGTAGGCGCAGGGGCCGCCCGAGGCCGCGCACACCTGGTCGGTCAGGTGCGACTGGAGGACGTCCATGTCCACGAAGAGGAAGCGCACGTTGATGCGCTTGTCGCGGCCAACGTTGCCCACGAAGGTGTGCATCACCAGGTCGATGCCGGGGCGGCGGCCGAGGCGCTCGTAGAGGCTCGGGCCTCCCCCGGAGCTGGTGGTGCTCGAGGGTGTCGAGGCCCGGGCGTCGGGCCGCGTCGCCTCGGAACCCGAGGCGCACGCGACGAGGAGGGCGAGGAGCGGCGACCAGCAGCGCATGCGGGAAGAAGGGGAAGCCTAGCACGCGAGCGCCAGTCCGGGCCCTCAGCGCGCGACCCCCCTGACGAGGTCTCCCGTCACCCGAGGTCGAAGAGGAGGACCTCGGACGGCTCGTCGCCCATCAGCGTGAGCGCGCGCTCGTCCGAGATGGCCGCGCCGTCGCCGGCCGAGAGCACCACGTCGCCGAGCCGGACCCGTCCGCGGGCGACCTGCACCCAGGCGTGCCGGCCGGGGGCGAGGGCGTGGGTGACCGTCTCTCCCTTGCCGAGCAGCGTGCTGTACACGCGGGCGTTCTGGTGAATCTTCACGCTGCCGTCCGCCGCGTCCGGGGAGGCGATCAGCCGAAGCTGTCCCTTCCGCTGCTCGGGCGGGAAGTGCTTCTGCTCGTATCCGGGAGTGATGCCGCGGCGGTCGGGGACCAGCCAGATCTGGAGGAAGTGCACCGGCTCGGACCGCGAGGCGTTGAACTCGCTGTGCATCACTCCGCTCCCGGCGCTCATGCGCTGCACGTCCCCGGGGCGGATGACGCCGCCGCCTCCGGTGGAGTCCTTGTGGGCCAGGCCCCCCTCGAGGACGTAGGAGAGGATCTCCATGTCCCGGTGCCCGTGCGTGCCGAACCCCTGGCCCGGGGCCACGCGGTCCTCGTTGATGACCCGCAGCGACCGGAACCCCATGTTGTCGGGGTCGTGGTAGTCGGCGAAGGAGAAGGTGTGGTGGGTGTCGAGCCAGCCGTGGTTGGCGTGGCCCCGCTCGTCGCTCTTGCGCACCTGGATCATGGCGAGGATGGACTTAACGCAGCCGGCGGGAAAGGCTCGTCGCTCGGCCGGCAACGGTCCGTCCCGTGGCGAGCAACCGGGCCGGCTGCGGTTATGGTGGGCCGGCCGTGCTCCGCACCCTCGCCGCCACCCGTTACGTCACCCCGCTCCGGGAGGGCGGGAGCCTCCCCGCCATCGTCGAGGCGGAGGACGACGGCCTCTACGTGGTGAAGTTCCGGGGGGCGGGGCAGGGCCCCCGGGCGCTGGTGGCCGAGCTGCTCGCCGGGGAGCTGGGCCGTGCGCTGGGGCTCCCGGTGCCCACGCTCGTGCTGGTGACGCTGGACCCGGACATCGGCCGCACCGAGCCCGACGGAGAGATCCGCGATCTGCTCAAGGCCAGCGTGGGTCTGAACCTGGGGGTGGACTACCTGCCCGGCGCGCTCGGGTACGATCCGGCCGCGTCCCCCCCGCCGCCCGCGGAGCTCGCCGCGGACATCGTCTGGTTCGACGCGCTGGTGCTCAACGTGGACCGGACTCCGCGCAACCCCAACCTGCTCGAGTGGCATCGGCGGCTGTACTGCATCGACCACGGCGCGAGCCTCTACGTGCACCACGACTGGGCCGAGGCGCCGGCCCGGGCCACCTCGGCCTTCCCCCAGGTGCGTGACCACGTGCTGCTCCCGGCGGCCGGGGACATCCGGGCGGCGGGCGAGCGGCTTCGCCCGAGGCTGTCGGAATCGCTGCTTCGCAGGCTCGCCGACGCCGTGCCCGATGGATGGCTCCCCGAGGACCCGAAGTTGGGCGCCGCTCCCGCCCAGCGGCACGCGTACGTCGAGTGGCTGACCCGGAGGGTGGCGAACGCCGCGGTGTTCGAGGAGGAGGCAAACCGTGCCCGTGCCCTGCGCGTTTGACTACGCGATCGTCCGGGTGGTGCCCCGGGTCGAGCGCGGCGAGTTCCTGAACGCCGGGATCATCGTCTGGTGCCTGGCGCAGGACTACCTTGCCGCCCGCGTGGCGCTCGACGTCACGCGGCTGCGAGCGCTCGATCCGAGGGCCGACGTGGACGCCATCTCGGCTCACCTCGCAGCGGTGCCACGGATCTGCGCCGGAGATCCCGACGCGGGACCCGTCGCCCGGCTGCCGGCGAAGGAGCGCTTCCACTGGCTCGTCGCGCCCCGGAGCACGGTGATCCAGACCTCGCCGGTACACGCCGGCCGGGCCGAGGTGCCCGAGGCAGCGCTCGCCGGGCTCTTCAAGACCCTCGTGGAGTCCGGCGGGTGAAGCGGCGGGCGCCACCACGGCGGATCTTCCTGCTGTCCCCCGCGCGCTGCGACGGCGTGCGGATGTCGATGCTGCGGCGTCCGGCGGCCGGCTTCCCCCTGGCGATGGAGCTCCGGTCCGAAGGCGGGGCGACGCTGGGCGACGTCTTCACCTTCACCAGCGGCCTCTACTTCCGGGGCAAGCTCACCTATGCGCGGGCGTTCGGCGCCTCGTGGGTCATCACCCCCGGGGCGGGCCTGGTCGAGCCCGAGCGGCGCATCACGCCGGCGGACCTCGATGCGTGGGCGAGGGTGCGCGTGGATCCCGAGGACCGGCGCTACCGCCGCCCGCTCGAGCGTGATGCACGGGCGCTGTCCGAGCGGCTCCCTGCCGCGGAGGTGGTTCTGCTCGGCAGCATCGCCAGCGACAAGTACGTGGACCTGCTGCTCGACATCTTCGACGACCGGCTGCTCTTCCCGGTGGATTTCGTCGGCCGGGGGGACATGAGCCGAGGAGGGCTGCTCCTGCGTTCGGCCCGGAGCGGGACGGAGCTGCCCTACGGACCGGTGCGGGGCGCCGTGCGGCGCGGCCCGCGGCCGCCACGCCTGCCGAAGCTCCCGCGCCCCGTGCTCGACACCTCTTAGGCGCCGAGGAGCGCGCGAGTGAGGCCCACTGCGCCGCCGGCGAGAACCACGTACGCGACGTTCAGGCGCCTGCCGCCCACCACCAGCACCACGAACGCGACGACGCCGAGCACCAGCGTCATCCAGTCGATCGTTCCCGCGTGGATCACCGTGGCCTTCGCCAGCGCCAGCGACACCGCAGCCATCAGCGCGAGCACCCCCGCGGTCACCCCCTCGAGAAATGGCTGTACCCCGGGCCACGCCGTGACCCGGTCGAGGTGCGGTGCCCCCACCAGCACCAGCACGAACGAGGGAAGGAACAGCCAGAAGCCCGCGCACATCGCCGACGCGAACCCCACGCCCAGCGGATGCCCGGCCAGGTACCCGATGAAGACCCCGATGCTGATCAGCGGACCGGGAGTCGTCTCGCCCAGCGCCAGCGCGTCCACCATCTGCGGATCGGTGAGCCAGGCGAACTGCAGCACCGCTCCCTCGCGCAGCAGCGGGAGCACCGCGTACGCCCCCCCGAACGAGACCAGGCCGACCTTCAGGAAGAACAGCGACACGTCCCGGAGGCGCTCCAGGGCCGGTCCTGCCGCCTCGGCCCGCCCGGCAAAGAGCAGAGCGAGGAGCGCCGTCCCGCCGAGCGTCCCGCGCAGCCGTGAGCGGAGGATCGCGAGCGCTCCACAGCCGAGGAGCAGCGGCACGAAGCCGACGTGCAGCACCACCGACGCTGCGAACGCCAGCACGGCGAGCACCTTCTGGAACGGCGTCCGGAGCGCCGCCCTCCCCAGCCGGAGCATCGCCGAGGCGAGCAGCGCCAGCGCCACCGGACGGAACCCCGAGAGCACGCCGAGGAGCTCGGGCCTCGAGCCGAAGCGCACGTAGATCGCCGCCAGCGCCGCCAGGGTGATGAACCCGGGCGCGATGAACAGCCCCCCCGCCAGCACGCCGCCGAGCACCCCCAGCACTCGCCAGCCGATGAGGATGGCCATCTGTGACGCCTCGGGTCCCGGCAGCACGTGCACGAAGTTCAGCGCCCGGACGAAGTCCGCGTCGTCCAGCCAGCCCCGCCGCTCGACGCACTCGTCGTGCATCAGCCCCATCTGCGCGACCGGCCCCCCGAAGGCCAGCCAGCCGATGCGAAAGAACACCCGGACCAGCTCGGAGACGGAGACCGATGGAGCGGGCGTTGCCAGGGGCCGTGCCAATCTCTTGCTGCGGTCAGGTCGGCGCCGACCAGTCGCCGCCCGCCGGTCGGAGCACAAGCTCGTGCGTCCAGGCGTCCGGCCCCTGCAGATGGAGGAAGGCGCAGGCATCGGCGATCGCCTCGGGCGCGATGAGCCGCTCGGCCGCGAACCCCGCCGCCCGCGTCCGCTCCGACGCGATCGGTCCGTCGACGGGGAGGTAGGCGACGTGCACCCCCCGCGTGCGCCACTCACGGGCCGCGACCTGGACCAGCGCCCGGAGCGCGTGCTGCGCCGCCCCGAGCGCCGCAAACCCTTCCTTCGTGCGCACCCCGGACGATGTGCCGACCTGCAAAAAGGTGCCGCGGCCGCGGCCGAGCATCGCCGGTCCCACGGCGCGGAGCAGGTTCCACGTTCCCTGCGGATAGGCGGCGAGCGACTGGGTCAGCTCCGCGGCCGGGATGTCGAGCAGCGGGAGCGCGCCGAACCGCCCGCCCATGGTCTGGGCGGCGATGACCAGGTCCGGTGAGTCCTCGGCGAAGCGGGCCAGCGACTCCGGATGCTGGAGGTCGCACACCGCCGGCACGCCCTCGCCTCCCGCCGCGGTCACCGCACGGGCCAGCCCCTCGACGTCCGCCGCGGTCCGCGACGCGCAGAGCACGCGCCAGCCCTTCCGCGCAAAATGCAGCGCGATCGTCCGTCCGAGCTTCCGGACGCCGACCATCAGCAGCGTCTCGTTCACACCGGGGCCCGCGGGCTCAGCGCAACGAGTCGCGCAGCTTCTTCAGCCGGCTCAGTGCGTCGTCCATCAGCTTCTTGGAGGATTCCGTCGCCTGCTCGGCCGCGCGCTCGACCTTGGAGAGCTCGGGCTCGAGCTTTGACCACTGGTCCTTCGCGTCCATCCCGGCGAGGTGAAGCTTGACCTTGATCTCGTCCCGCAAGGTCCTCAACAGATCCACGCCCTTCTTCATCTCGTTCTTCGGATCGAGCTCGTTGGCCATGGCTGGAGCCTCCTCTGCTGAGTCATAACCCCAGCCCGGAGGAAGTCCATGACCTTCGAGAGACATCCGGGCGTCCTGCCCACCTTCGACCCGGGCGTCGAGCCCGTGGGGACGGCGGCCATCCTCCTGGTCATCGAGCCGCGGCCCCGCGATCTCGGCGGGTTCTCGGTGCGCCGCCTCCTGCCGGCGGCGGGCAACCGCATGGTCGGCCCGTTCATCTTCCTGGACCACATGGGTCCGGCGGTGATGGAGCGCGGATCGGGAGTGGACGTCCGGCCGCACCCGCACATCGCGCTGGCCACGGTGACCTACCTGTTCGAAGGGGAGATCGTCCATCGCGACACGCTGGGCAGCGAGCGGGCCATTCATCCCGGCGACGTGAACTGGATGCTCGCCGGACGCGGCATCGCCCACTCGGAGCGGAGCAGTCCCGAGGAGCGGGCGCGCGGCGTGCGGCTCCATGGCATCCAGAGCTGGGTTGCGCTGCCCACCGCGCACGAGGAGGACGCGCCAGCGTTCGCCCACCACCCCGGGCGGACACTTCCCAAGGTGAGTCGTGACGGCGCCGAGATCACGGTCATCGCCGGGACGGCGTACGGCGCGGAGTCTCCGGTGGGCGTGCTCTCTCCCACGCTCTACGTCGACGCGCGGCTCGAGCCCGGGGCGCTGCTGCAGGTCGACGGCACGCATCCGCATCGGGCGGTGCACGTGGCGGAGGGATTCGTGCAGATCGGCGCCCGGCGCCTCGGGCCCGGGGTGATGGCGATCCTCCGGCCGGGTGCGGACGTGGTCATCGAGTCGGACCGGCCCGCGCGGGTGATGCTCCTGGGCGGCGCTCCGCTCGATGGCGAGCGGCACATCTGGTGGAACTTCGTCTCCAGCTCGAGGGAGCGGATCGAGCGCGCCAAGGACGACTGGAGGAACGGCCGGTTCGGGAAGGTGCCCGGGGACGAGAAGGAGTTCATCCCGCTCCCGGAGGGCTGAGCGCCGAGGGCGCCCGCGGCGCGACCTGCCCGGGCCCTGGGCGAGCCTGGCTCACGGCCCGCGGGGAGGGCGGAGCCGATCGTGCAGCGCGTGCTCGAGTTGCATCAGCGCCTCGGGGAGGGGGCGATCTCCGTCCACCACCAGATGGGCCCAGGCGCCGAGCGTCACCGGCTCCCACCTGGCCTTCTGCGCCAGGTACACTTCCCAGCCCGCGTCCGAGACCACGCCTGGCTCGCGAGCGCGTGCCTCGAGCCGCGCGCGGACGACCTCGTCGGAGGCCCGCACCTCGGCGAGCAGGAACAGGGCGCCGTGTGCGCGCGCGGCGTCGGCGAGCACCGTCCGCTCCCATCCCGCCTGCGCGGTCGCATCGACGATGACGCACTTCCCCTTGTCGAGCGCCGCGCCTGCCTCCGCAGCGAGCCTGGCGTACGTCCACCGCGTCGCCTCGGCCGAGTACAGGCCGCGGTCGAGCGCCGCGGTCGCGTGTTCCTCCGGCGCGAGGCCGTGCAGCGACTTCCGGACCACGTCCGAGGAGAGGACCTGCCACCCGCGCCGGCGCCCCAGTTCCCTGGCCAGCGTCGACTTCCCGCTCCCCGACAGTCCGGAGAGCGCGAGGAGCAGGGGAGGGAGATCCTCGCTCGCCGCGTCGCACGCCACCCCGAATGCACGCCGGGCCAAGCGCGCGGCCTCCTCGCGATCGCCCGGGGAGATCTCCGGCTCCTCGGCCCGCAAGCTCTCCACCTTCCCGCGCACACAGGCCCGGTAGCAGGTGTAGAAGGGCACGAGCTGCCGCAGGGGCCTGTCACGCGAGCGCGCGACGTAGCGCCGCACGAAGGCCTCGCCGAGGTCGGGTCGCATCCGGAGCCGCAGGTCCATCGCCAGGAACGCCACCTCGGACGCGACGTCCGAGCAGCGGAGCCGGGCGCTGAAGTCCAGGCAGTCGAAGATGGTCAGCGGGTCGGTGAAACACACCGACGACGTCCGGAGGTCTCCGTGCCCGTCGCGGATCCGCCGCTTCGCCACCCGCTCCTCGAGCAGCGGCCGCTTGCGGACCGACCACGCGCCGACGACCGCACGCAGGAAGCCATCCTGGAAGTGGGTGAGCGTCTTGCCGACGAACGGCGCGACCTGGGTGAAGTGCTCGTCCCAGAGCGCCTGGACCGCCTCCGGCGCCCCGAAGGCGGCGACGCCTGGACCGTCGTCGGCGCTGGCGTGAAACGGGACCAGCACGTCCGCCACCTGCTCCACCATCTCGCGGGTGAGCGCACGGGTCTCGAGGAGCCGGTCCATCATCCGGTCCTCCGGAAGACGGCGCATCTGCACCGCATACTCGACGGGTTCGCCGGCTCCGCCGAGCACCAGCCCCTCCGGCCGGCGGGTGATCGACACGACCCCCAGGTAGAGGTCCGGGCTGAGCCGCCGGTTCAGCGCCACCTCCTGCCAGCACATCTCGAGCCGGCGCTCGAGCAGGTGCGCGTCCAGGAAGTCGAAGTGCACCGGCTTCTTGACCTTGTACGCGTACGGTCCGGCGAGGAAGACGACGGAGATGTGCGTCTGGATGACCGTCACGCGGTCGACCGGGTGCGGATAGGCCGTGGGACGCGAGAGCGAGCTCAGGATCTCTGCAAGGTGGCTGGCGCCTTCGTCCACGCCGGCAACATCGCATAACTGGGCTTCAGCGCGGCCGGCTGAAGTCCATTGCCCAGTTCGTCTCCCAGCTCCGGCCGTCCAGCGAGAACGCCTGCTCCCAGTGCGCGCGTTCGCCGGGGCGCCGCTCCCAGACGAAGCGGACCTGGACGGGACGGTCGCCCTCGGTGTCCTCCCCGTAGAAGAGCCCGCGGTCGCCGTCGAAGCCGCCGAGGACCGGCGGAAAGAGCACCGCGCGTCGGCTGTCGGTCCAGTGGATCGCCCAGCGCCGCTCCCGGGCGTCGAAGAGGCGGACGGTCATCCCGGTCAAGCCGCGAGTGGGGAACTCGATCTGGTCCACGTTCACCAGGCCGCCCAGACGGAGCTCGACCCGCGAGCGCGCGGGGAACTCCTCCCAGACGGGGTCGCCGGTGAGCCGGCTCCTCAGAAACCGGTTCTGGATGACCCACTCGCCGTCGAGGAAGTCGAAGTCGTGAACGTCGCCGGTCGGAAGCTGCTGCGTCGCGAGTCGTCTCACCGGGTCCTCACCAGAGCGCCGAGCGCGGCGTGGCTCGCAGCACCAGCTGCTCCACGTCTCCGGCAACCCTCTTGCGGAGCGCGGGGACCACCTCCTCGGCCCAGGCGAGGTCCGCCGCCAGCAGCGTCAGATGTCGTCGCAGGGCACCCTCGTCGGGCAGCACGGAGATGCACACCACCACGTCCGCTCCTTCTCGGACCGGAAGGCGCGGGAAGTCGTTCGGCGCGTGCTCGCTCTCCAGCCAGGAGACGACGGGGCCCCCCGTGCCCTCGAGCGCCGGCGCGACCTGCTCCCGGCAGAAGCCGACCAGGTCGGTGGCCCCTGGTGCACGGTGGAGGATCCGGACCAGGAGACGGCTGGTCTCCCGGTTGCCGGTTGCGGCGCGGCCCCGTCTCGGAAATCCACCGGCCGGATGCACGGGGCGGAGCAGCAGGACGTCGTCCGAGTCCACCATCGTCGCGTTCGCCACGTCGCGGTGCTCCCGCCAGACCGGCCCGCCGTAGAACGTGGTGAGCGCCGCGCGCCGGCTCGGCATGTCCGCGAAGCCACGGAACCAGGCGAAGCGCTCGGGCCGGTCGAGGTCCTCGAACTGGCCGAGGACTCGGATGCCCGCCGCCTCCTGGGGCTCGATGAGGGCTCGCTCGAAGAGCGAGACCAGCTCGTCCCGGCGGCCCGGGTGAAGGGTGTACTGCCGCAGCTCGACGACGGAACAGGGCACCATCCCCTGCACTCTGCGCAGACACTGGTATTCTGCACCAGGCCAGATGAGGACAATCAGACCAGACCAGAATCGCACCCTCGCCAGTCTGCTGCTGAGGGTGGACCGGAAGACGTCCGCCCCCCTCCACACCCAGATCGACCAGGCGCTCCGGGCACGGATCCTCTCCGGCGCGGTGAGGCCCGGCGTGAGGCTGCCCTCCTCGCGCACCCTTGCCGCCGAGCTGGGCGTGGCACGAACGACGGTGCTGCAAGCGCTCGAGGCCCTCCAGGCCGAGGGATACCTGGTCGCAGCGCCCCGTTCGGGCGTTCGCGTCGCTCCGGAGCTCCCCGAGGAGGGACTCGCGCCGCCGCCGATCGGCCACTCCCGGACGATGCCTCCGCCGAGGCTCTCCAGGACGGCGCAGGCGCTTGCCGCGCTCGGCACCGGGGCGCCTCGTCTCGGGCCTGCGCCTCGCGCCTTCCGCCCCGGTCTCCCCGCGCTCGACCTGTTCCCCACTGCGCTGTGGTCGCGCCTGGTGGGGCAGGCGCAGTCGCGGGCGAGCGCGCGCCTGCTCGAGGGCGGAGATCCGGCCGGACACCCCGGGCTCCGCCGCGCCATCGCCGAGCACGTGGTGGCGTCCCGAGGAGCCCGCTGCCGCCCGGAGCAGATCTTCGTCACCGCCGGGACGCAGCAGGCCTTCGAGGAAGTGCTCCGGCTGGTGGTCGATCCCGGCGATCCGGTCTGGCTCGAGGATCCGGGCTACCTCGGCGCACGGCGGGCGGTGCTCGGTGCGGCGGCGCGTCCGGTCCCCGTGCCGGTGGACGACGACGGGCTCGACGTCGAGGCAGGCGTTCGCCGCGCCCCGGGAGCCCGTCTCGTCATCCTCGCGCCCTCGCACCAGTACCCGCTGGGCGTGACGCTCTCGCTGGCGCGCCGGATGGCGCTGCTCCGGTGGGCGGCGGCGGCCCGGGCGATGGTCCTCGAGGACGACTACGACAGCGAGTTCCGCCACCGCGGCCGTCCGCTCACCGCGCTCCAGGGCCTCGACGATGCCGGCCGTGTCCTCTACGCCGGGACGTTCAGCAAGACGATGTTTCCCGGGCTCCGCCTCGGCTACCTGATCGTGCCACCGGCGCTGGTGGAGGTGTTCGGCGCCGCGCGCGCGTCGCTGCCCGCGCCCGCCTCGGCCCTGGAGCAGGCGGCGCTGTCCACGTTCATGGACCAGGGGCACTTCGCCCGTCACCTGAGGCGGATGCGTGGCGTGTACCGCGAGCGGGCCGAGGCGCTGCTCGACGCCTTGCGGTCCTGCTGCGCCGGCGCCCTCGAGCCGAAGCCCTGCGACACCGGGATGCAGCTCAGCGCGATGCTTCCGCCGGGAGTCTCCGACCTGGCGGTCCGCGACCGGGCCGAGCGGCTCGGGATCGAGGTGGGGCCGCTCTCGGAGTACGCGATGGCGCGGCGGCGCCAGGGCGGGCTGGTGTTCGGATTCGGGGCGATCCGGCCCCCCGCGATCCGCGCCGGCGTCGAGACGCTGCAGCGCGCGCTCGAGGCGGCGTGACTCCCCGCGGGGATGCTGGCCGGTGGCGCGTCGCACTCCGCGCAGTGCTTGCCAGCTGACCCTTCCTGCACGAACCGCCGGTGAGTGGCGCCGGCACCCCGGGCCACCATTACATTCCTCGGCCTCATGCCGGAGGCCACCCTCGACAGCACGCAGCTCGAGAAGCACCGCGCCGCCCTCAGCGCGCCATCCTCCGCCAGAGCATCCGCCTCGCCTTCATGGCGGCGCTCCAGCACCTGCCGCCGCGCCAGCGAGCGGCGCTGCTGCTGATGGAGGTGCTGGGCTGTTCCGCCGCCGAGGTGGCGGCGACGCTCGACATGTCGGTGCCAGCGGTGAACAGCGCCATCCAGCGCGCCCGCGCGACGCTCGACTCTCGACAGCTCCAGGCCGACGCGGTGGCCGCCGCCGAATCCGAGCTGGCGCGCCGCTACGTCGAGGCGTTCGAGCGGTACGACCTGAACGCGCTCACCAGGCTCCTCCACCAGGACGTGGTGATGTCCATGCCGCCGTACGCGATCTGGCTGCGTGGACCGCAGGCGGCGCGGGAGTGGATGCTCGGGCGGGGCGTGGGCTGCCGCGGCTCGCGGATGTTGCCCGCGGATGCTGCCAACGGGGCGCCGACGTTCGGCCAGTTCCGGTGCAGCGGCCCGGGGACGGGCTTCCACGCCTGGGGGCTGGTGGTGCTGGAGGTCAGCGACGGTCTGGTGACTGGCCTCAACACCTTCCTCGACACCGGGCGGCTGTTCCCACGTTTTCGGGCTCCCGCTCGCGCTTCCCGCGTAGCGCCGTCGCTCCCGGGTCAGACTCGCCCGAGCTCGCTGTCGAGGTCGGCCATCGCCGGCTCGGGGTACCGCGTGCCTGCCACCGCCTCCGGAGGGACGGCTCGGGCGATCTCCTCCAGGTCGGGAGCGGTCAGCGTGACCTCCAGCGCCCCGAGCGCCTCGTCGAGCCGCTCGCGGGTCCTCGCCCCGATCAGCGGGACGATGTCCTCGCCGCGTGAGAGGACCCAGGCGATGGCGGCCTGCGCGACGGTGATGCCCTTCCGCCGGGCCACCTCACGCAGGGCGTCGACCAGTCCGAGGTTCTTCTCCAGATTCGCCCCACGGAAGCGGGGGCTGAAGCTGCGGAAGTCCCCGCGGGAGAGCGCGCGGTCCTGCGTCCAGTGTCCCGACAGGAGACCGCGCGAGAGGACCCCGTACGCGGTGATGCCGATGCCGAGCCTGCGGGCGGTGGGGAGGATGTCCGCCTCGATCCCCCGCGAGACCAGCGAGTACTCGATCTGCAGATCCACGATGGGATGCACGGCGGCCGCCCGGCGCAGCGTCTCGGCGCCCACTTCCGACAGGCCGATGTGGCGGATGTGTCCGGCCTTGACCAGCTCGGCGAGCGTTCCCACCACCTCCTCGACGTTGGTCCCGGGCGGAATGCGCGCCGGCCGGTAGACGTCGATGTGGTCGGTGTTCAGCCGCCTCAGCGAATACGAGAGGAAGTTCTTGATCGCCGCCGGGCGCAGGTCGTTGCCGATGAAGCCGCCGCGCGGGTCGCGCAGCGCTCCGAACTTCACCGAGACGACCACCTCGTCGCGCGGACGGCCGCGGAGCGCCTCGCCCACCAGCAGCTCGTTGTGCCCCGAGCCGTAGAAGTCGCCGGTGTCGATGAGGGTGATGCCCTGGTCGAGCGCGGACTTCAGCGTGGCGATGCTCTCGGCCTGGTCGGCGGGGCCGTAGAAGTCGGACATCCCCATCGCGCCGAGGCCGAGCGCCGAGACTGCCGGGCCGGTCTTGCCGAGGGTTCGGGTCTTCAACGCGCTGCGCATCCGCGTCCTCCGTCGCCGTGAGTCGGAGCGAGAGATCTCACGGGCGCACGGAGGACGGCAAGTCGACCGCAGGCGGTTCGTCGCCCGGGACCCCCGTCGGGCGGATCGGTGTCCGATCCCGCGGACCACCGGACCGAGCTGATCCGCGGAACGGTGCTCAGCGTCACCCATCGCTGCTGGGCGAGCTCCGTCCGGACCACCCGGTTCGCAATGGGCAGGACGTCCCGGCCTTCATCCGGATGATGGGCTGTGGTGGGGTGACCTGCTCACCTCGCTGCGGGAGCAGGCGGCGCGATGAAGTGGACCGGGCGATCCGGTCGCTAGGGCGCGCTGTTGTCCAGTCCTGCCGCGCGCTCGAGCCGGAGCACCGCCAGCTGGGCGTTGAGCCGCTCGTTGATCAGCTGCAGCGAGGCGTTGAGCACCGCGGTGATGGCGTCCGACTGCTCGAGGTAGGTGGCCACGCCGGCCTCGAAGTTGGTGCGGACCAGCGCGCCATTCTCGCGGGCGAGCCGGAGCTGCTCCTCGGCCTTGGTCCGGTTGGCCTGCGCGGACTCGAGATCGTTGAGGGCGCGGCGCACCTCGTCTCGAGCCCGGACCTGGGCGCCACGGGCGGCGGCCTCGGCCTCTCGCTTCTTGGCCGATGACTCGCGGAGGTTCGCCTCACGGAGGCCACCGTCGAGCAGCGTCCAGCTCACCCCCAAGGAGAAGAACCAGCTGTCGTGCCGGTTGGTGAACCCGGTGGTGTTGCCGTAGGTGTACTGCCCGTTGAAGCCGATGGTGGGCAGGTAGCCGAGGACGTACGAGGTCTCGCCGGCCCGGGCAGCGTCGACGCTCTTCAGGGCGCCGAGCACGTCGGGCCGTCGCGACGGCGCCTGCTCCTCGAGGAGGCCGAGGTTGGGGGGCACCGTGGGCTCGGGCGGCGTCTCCACCTCGAAGTCGGGTGCGCGGTCGAGCAGCGCGGCGAGCGCGCTCTTGGCGCTGGCGTAGGCGTAGCGCGCGCGGCGGAGGTCCTGCTCGGCCTGGGCGCGGTCGATCTGCGCCCGGAGCAGGGTGATCTTGTTCACCGTGCCGGCGTCGAATCGGACCTGGGTGTCCTTCTCCCGCTGCTGCTCGGTGCGCAGCTGGGCCTCGCGGACGGCGATGGCCTCCTTCAGGCCCACGGCGCCGAGGTACTGCTGGGCGACCGAGAGGAGGATCTCCCGCCGCGAGTTCTCGGTGTTCAGCTCCGCGGCGTGCTCGCTCAGGTAGGCCGCGTCGATCGAGGCCCAGAGCGAGGGGGCGATGATCGCCTGGCTCCCCTTGACCGTCACCCCGAGCGCGTCGCGCTGCTGGAGGATCACCTCCACCGTGGGCGGCTCGGCGACCAGCTGGGACGTGCCGCCGGTCCCGATGTCGCGCACCGGGTACTGAGAGCCGTACGGGAAGGTGAGCGTGGACCCCACGTTGTTCCGCTGCCAGCTCGCGCCGGCGCTGACCTGGGGCAGGTACCCGGACCAGGCCTTGTGAGAGAGCTCGTGCGACTGGTCGAGTCGGGCCTGGAGGACCTGGAGGTCGGGGTTTCCCTCCAGCGCGCGGCGGCGGGCCTCCGCCAGCGTGAGCACCGGGCCGGTGGAGGACGCGAGCAGCGGCGTCTGGTCAGCGGCGCCCTGGGCGAGGACGAGGAGCAGAAGTGCGGTCATGGCCGGCCTGATTAACGCACCTCCCGATGTTGTCACCAGAAACTTCCTCGCCCTTCATCCTTCGCGGACCGGCGTGAGTCCGCGGAGTTGCAGGGCAGGCCTGGGCGCGATGTGACAGGCGGTGTGGTTCGCGCGTCGAGCCGACGTCGGAGCTGGGGCTGACCTCGGAGCGCGCCCCGGCTGTGATAGGTGGCGCGGATGATCGATCACACTGGGCTCAAGGTCAGCGATCCGGTCGCGAGCCGTCGCTTCTACGACGCGGCCCTGGCGCCGCTCGGGTATCGGGTGGTGATGGAGCTTCCGAAGGCTCTCGCCGGTGGACGGATGGTGCTCGGGTACGGCGTTCCCCCGAAGCCGGACTTCTGGGTGGCCGAGGGAACGCCGGAGACGCCGCACATCCACGTCGCGTTCCGGGCCGAGTCGCGGGCGGTGGTGGACGCGTTCTACCGGGCGGCGATGGCGGCGGGTGGGCGGGACAACGGTCCGCCCGGCGTCCGCCCGCACTACCACGCCAACTACTACGGCGCGTTCGTGCTGGACCCGGACGGGCACAACGTCGAGGCAGTCTGCCACGGTCCGGCCTGAGTGAGGGGGAGCGAGCGATGCCTCGCTACGCGGCGTTCCTGCGGGGCGTGAGCCCGATGAACGCGAAGATGCCTGAGCTGAAGCGCGCCTTCGAGGAGGCGGGCTTCGGCGAGGTCCGGACGGTGCTCGGCAGCGGAAACGTGGTGTTCAGCGCGCGGGCGGCGTCGGACACCGCGCTCGAGCGGAAGGCCGAGCAGATCATGCAGGAGCACCTCGGACGGACGTTCCTGACCATCATCCGGGCGGTCGAGGAGCTCGAGGCCCTGCTCGCCTCGGACCCGTTCGGCTCCTACCGGCTCCCCGCGGCCTCGAAGTGCATCGTCACCTTCCTCCGTGAGCCGCCGGCCCGTGCTCCGGCGCGGCTGCCCGCGCTGGATGGCGCCCGCATCCTCCAGGTGCGTGGGCGCGAGGTCTTCACCACCTACGTCCCGAGCCCGCGGGGGCCGGTGTTCATGTCGCTCATCGAGCGAACCTTCGGGGCGGAGGTGACCACCAGGACCTGGGACACGGTGAAGAAGGTCGCGCGCTAGGACTCCGGGCGCGCTTCGACCTCGGCCCGGAGCGTCTCGGCCGGGACCGGGTGCGCGAGGCCCTCCAGCGCCTCCGGGTAGTGCTCGAAGAGGTCCGGTGGAGCGGGGACGTCCTCGCCGGTGAGCATGGACTCGAGCATCAGCGCGTTGGTGGGCGCCTTCCCGAAGTTGTGGTTGTTGTTGACCAGGTAGACGTCGCGGACGCCGGGCTGGCGGGCGATCTCCCGCGCGGTCCGGGCGATGTCCTCCAGCTCCGGGCGCGGGTAGAGGTAGTCGAACCGCGCGTTCTTCTGGTCCTCCTCGGCGCGGCGCTGCTCGGGCGTCCTCTGCTGGCGCTTCTCGACGTTCTCCGCGGTCTTCTTCGAGCCCCGGCCGAAGAAGCGCATCCAGGTCTGGTAGTTGCGCCCGTGCATCCGGATGTAGCCGGTGGACGTGGTGACGTACGGCCGGAGCCGGAGCGAGTCCTTCGGGAGGTGCGGCTGGTCGGGGTTGACCCAGCCGATCTTCCGCTCCCGCAGCTCGGCGAGGACCTCGGGGGCGTCCCAGCTGTCGTGGCGGAACTCGACGAAGACCGGAAGCCCCTTGAACGCGGCGGCCGCCTTCAGCAACCAGCGGAGCGCGTCCTCGTCGATGGTGGCGTCACGCCGGATGCGCTTGAAGCTGTAGGCGAACTGGAGGACCGCGGCGCCGAGCCGCCCGGCGTCGTGCAGGACGTCGAGCCCCTCGCGGGCCCTGGCCACGTCCTCTTTGGCCCAGCTCTTGCCGGGGGCGACGAACTGCTCGGGGATCTTCGCGGTGAAGACCACGCCCGGCCGATGGGCGACGCGCTCGAGCCAGCCGCGCGCCTCGGCCGCGGTGGCGGCGCGGTAGTAAGTCCGGTTGATCTCGAAGAGCGAAAGGTAGAGCGAGAGGTAGGCGAGCTTGTCGAACCCGCGCCCCGGGTGTTCCGGGTACACGGTGCCGTTCCAGTTCTTGTAGTCCCAGCCCGCGACCCCGGTCTTGAACATGCCGGGCAAGATAGTGCCCTGCTCGCCCCGGCTGCGGGCGGGTGGGTGAGGGATGTTCTCGGTGCCGCCGTCGCTGGCTAGCGGGCGTGCTTCCGGATCGCCGGCTTGGGCGCGACCTGCTTGGCCAGATGCTGTGCCCGCATGGCCAGCTCGTCCGCGCTCGCGGCGAGCTTCTTGGCGGTCCCCTCGAGCGCATAGCCTGCCTTGGCCACGGCCCGATGAAGCTCGGTGCTCGCCTTGATGTTGAGCGCCTTGGCCCTGGCGGCGACCACGTCGATCTTCTTGTTGAAATCCTTGGTCTTCATGATGTCCCTCCTCCCGGAGTGCTTGCATCGCCCATGCCCCGCGGGCCAATGCGCGCGAGCGCGAATGCGGGGAGTGGTGTCACCCGACCTAGAAGCCCGGTGGCGCAAAGCGTGCGCCCACCGCCCGGGGGGCGCAAGCGACGCACCAGGTCGAACGGGCTCGCCCCCTGCGTCAGTCGGACGTGGCCCGGGCCCATCTGGCCTCGCGCCCGCGTGGAACGCTGAGCGCCTCGAGCTGACCGGCGACGGCCACCGACGCGCCGATCACCAGCACTCCAGGCAAGTCGGGATGCTGGGCCGGGAGCTCGCAGCTCCCCAGCGTCGCCAGCGTCCCGCGCCAGGAGCGTGCCTCCGGGGTGCCGGCGGAGAGCAGGATGGCCGCGGGGATGCCCGGGTCCCACCCGCGGGCGAGCAACGCATCGGCGAGGCGGGCGCGGGTCTGCAGTCCCATCAACACCACGACCGTCGCCGCCCCGGGCTCCAGCGACCGCAGGACCGGCGAAAATGCCGCCTCGGCGTGACCGGAGACGACCACGAAGGCCGTCGAGAGCCCCCGGTGGGTGACCGGGATGCCGGCCAGCCCGGGCGCGGCCACCGCGGTGGAGACTCCGGGCACGACCTCGCACGGGATCCCGGCCTTCGCCAGCGCCAGGGCTTCTTCCCCGCCGCGCCCGAAGACGAACGGGTCGCCGCTCTTGAGCCTCACCACCCGCTCGCCCCGGAGCGCCCGGCGAATCATCAGCCGCTCGATGGTGCCCTGGGAGATGGAGGGCCGTCCGGCACGCTTGCCCACGTAGGCCCAGCGCGCGCGGGGGGCGTGGCGAAGGGTGGCCCGGTCCACCAGCGCGTCGTAGAAGACGACGTCGGCGGCGTTGAGCCGTGCCACCGCCCGGAGGGTGAGGAGCTCCGCGTCGCCGGGGCCCGCGCCCACCAGCGAGACCAGCCCCGGACCGCTCATGCCGGCTCCCGGCCGCCGTAGATCTCGTCCAGCGCGCGCAGAAGGATCGGGCGCCGGGCCTCCATCGGAACGCCCTCGGCCCGCCAGCGCGCGCGGAGGCGCTCGGCCGAGGTGACCCACTCGCCGAGATCCTCGGGGAGGAGCCGCTCCAGCGCCTCGCGCAGCAGACCCGCCAGCGCCGGCGCCCGGCCGCCGGTGGAGACGGCCACCGTCGCTCCGCCCCGCCGCACCACGCCGCCCAGGTAGACGCTGGCCGAGTCCACGTCGTCCACCGCGTTGATGAACACCCGCCGCGCCCGCGCCGCCTCCGAGACCTGCCGGTTGACCGCCGCGGTCGACGCCGAGACCACGAACCAGCAGCCGTCCACGTCGTGCGGCTCGAAGCGGCGGCGGATGAGCCGAACGCCCGGCTGCCAGAGGTCGGGGAGGATGCTCGGGGCGATCACCGTGACGTCGGCCCCCGCGTCCAGCAGGCCGCGCAGCTTGCCCGCCGCCACGCGCCCGCCGCCGACCAGGAGCACCTCGCGGCCGGAGAGCTTGAGGAACGCGGGGTACAAGGTCACGCCGCGCTCCGGTAGGTGAGCCGGCCCACCAGGGCGTCGAGCATCGCGCCCATCTTCGGCGGGTCGGGGACCACGTGCGGCGGCACCCCGAGCTCGTCCAGGACCCGGGCACAGGTCGGGCCGATGGCGGCCACCACCACGCGCGAGCGGAGCGCCTGCACCAGCTCGTCGTTTCGTCCGATCCAGGTCGCGACGTGCATCAGATGCCGGGCCTGGATCTGGGTGGTGAACGCCGCGGCGGCGAACTCTCCCTGGATCAGCGCCTCGGCGGCGTAGGCCAGGGGAGTCGGGTCCTCGGGGAGCTCCCAGCCGTAGAGCAAGAGCTCGAGCAGCACCGCCCCGCGCGCGGTGAGCGCCTCCACCAGGGGCTCGTTCCGCTCCCCGTAGTGGACCAGCACCATGGTCAGGCCGCGCAGCTCCACAGTGCCGAGCGCCTCGAGCAGGTCGTCGGTGGTGTAGGGCGAGCGGGCCCGGAGCGAGGAACCGACGCCCTCGCGGTAGAGCGCGGCCACCGCCTTCGGCCCGCGGCAGACGGTTCCTCCGCGCTGGACCAGGTCCCTCAGCTCCGGGGCCCGTCCGAGCGCCCGGGCCTCGTCGAACAGCGCCTGCACCCCCACGCCGGTGGAGAAGACGAACGCCGCGGGTCCCTCCGCCCCGAGAAGGTCCAGCAGCGCGCCGACCTCCCCGCCGGCGGGGCGCCGGCGCTCGACCACCGCCGGCACCCGCACCGGGATTCCCCCGCTCCGTCGCACCAGCTCGGACAGCTCCTGGCCGAGCCGGGACTCGAAGTGGACCACGCGCTCCCCCGACATGCGCTGTCTCATCGGGCCGCCACCACCTGCGCCGGCACCGGCTCCTCGACCGACCGCACCGCAGGGAGCCGTCGCTGTCCCTGGGCCACGAACCAGTAGGGCAGCCCGATGAGCAGCGCGCCGCCGACGATGTTCCCCGCGGTGACCAGGGTGAGGTTCCGGGCGAATCCGGCCCAGGAGACCAGCGCCGGATCGTGCGGGAGGAAGAGCCCGATGCCGAGCAGGGTCATGTTCGCCACGCTGTGCTCGAACCCCGCGCCGATGAAGGCGAACAGGCACCAGAAGATGAGCACCAGCCGGGCGGTCTCGTCCTTGGTGCGGAGCCCCATCCACACCGCGAGGCACACCAGGACGTTGCAGAGCACGGCGCGGAAGAACAGCTCGCTCGCCGGCGCGGCCATCTTGGCGGCGACCACGCCGAGCACGAACTCCTTCCCCGGCGCCTTGCTCAGCACCCCCGAGGCCGCGGTGGCCAGCGCCAGCAGCAGCGAGCCGACGAGGTTTCCGAGGAAGCTGGCGATCCACACCCGGGTGAGCGCGCTCCCGTTCACCGTCCGGGAGAGCAGCCCCACGGTCATGAAGAGGTTGTTCCCGGTGAACAGCTCCGAGCCGGCGAAGATGACCAGGGTGAGGGCGACGCCGAACGAGGCTCCCATCACCGCCCGGGTCGCGCCGGAGCCGGCGGCCTGGAGCGGCGCGCCGATGGCGAAGATCAGCACGATGCCCAGGCCGACGTAGGCCCCCGCCAGCGCGGAGAGGACCAGGTACTGCAGCGGGCTGTGTCGAAGCAGGCCGGCCTTGGCCCTTGCGGCGGCGGCAGCGGTGGCGATCGTCTCATGCTCCATCGTGCTCTCCCGGGCGCGGTTCGCGATGCACGAGGATCCGCCCGCGCTCGACGCGGACCTCGTAGGTGGGAACGGAGATCTTGGGATCGTCCAGGCAACGTCCGGTGCGCAGATCGAAGGTGTGCTTGAAGATCGGAGAGGCGATCTTGGGGATGCCGCCCTTGTCTCCGACGATGCCCCGCGAGAGCACGAAGGCCTTGCTGAAGGGGTCGAAGTTGCCGATGGCGTAGACCGTGTCCGGGGTCCGGACGACGGCGACCTGCCGGCCACCGACCAGCGCGCAGACGCCGGTCCAGGGCACGATGAGCTCGAGGTCGCAGACGTCCTCCCACTGCGACCGGCCGGGCTCGAGCGCGACGGCGGTCATCCGGCCTCCTGGGGAACGAGCTGCTTCTTCTCCTCCCAGGTGGCGGGCCGGTGCTGCCCCCGCTGCGGGACCCGGACCAGGCTGGGGTCGGGCTCCGAGGAGTTGACGAAGGTGCGGAAGCGCGCGAGCTTGGCGGGGTCCTCGAGCGTCGCGGCCCACTCGCAACGGTAGCTGTCCACCACGTGCGTCATGTCCGCCTCGAGCTCGGCGCAGATCCCGAGCGAGTCCTCGATCAGGACCTGGCGCAGGTAGTCGATGCCGCCCTCGAGGTTGTTGAACCAGGCCGCCGTGCGCTGCAGCCGGTCGGCGGTGCGCACGTAGAACATCAGGAAGCGGTCGAGGTACCGGATGAGAGTGTCCTCATCCAGGTCGGTGGCGAAGAGCTGCGCGTGCTGCGGCTTCATGCCCCCGTTGCCGCAGAGGTAGAGGTTGTAGCCCCGCTCGGTGGCGATGACCCCGAAGTCCTTTCCCTGGGCCTCGGCGCACTCGCGGGCGCATCCGGAGACGGCGGACTTCAGCTTGTGAGGAGCGCGAAGGCCCTTGTAGCGATTCTCCAGGCGGATGGCGAAGCTGACCGAGTCCTGCACCCCGAAGCGGCACCAGGTGCTCCCCACGCAGGACTTCACGGTGCGCAGCGCCTTGCCATAGGCGTGACCGGACTCGAAGCCCGCGGCGATGAGCTCGCGCCAGATGTCCGGGAGCTGCTCGAGACGCGCGCCGAACAGGTCCACCCGCTGCGCCCCGGTGATCTTCGAGTAGAGCCCGAAGCTCTGTGCGGTGCGGCCCAGCGCGACCAGCTGGTCGGGGGTGATCTCCCCGCCGGGGACCCGGGGGACGACCGAGTAGCTGCCGTCGCGCTGGATGTTGGCCAGGAACCGGTCGTTGGTGTCCTGCAGGCCGAGGTGGCGGTCGTCGAGCACGTGCTCGTTCCAGGTCGAGGCGAGGATCGACGCCACCGCGGGCTTGCAGATCTCGCAGCCCGTGCCGTGGCCGTGACGGGCGATGAGCGCAGCGAAGGTGTGGATCCCGTGCACGCGGATGAGGTGGAAGAGCTCCTGCCGGGAGTGCGGGAAGTGCTCGCAGAGGTGGTTGGAGACCTTCTTGCCTGCCCGCTTCATCTCCCGGGTGAGGAGCTCGCCGAGGAGCGGCACACAGGAGCCACAGCCGGTGCCCGCGGTGGTGGCGGCCTTGATCGCCGCGACCGAGGCCAGGTCCTGGGCGCGGATGGTCTTGCAGATGACGCCCTTGGACACGTTCTGGCACGTGCAGATGGTGGCCGCCTCGGGAAGCGCCTCGACGCCGGGGAGCGCCGCGCCACCCTCGATGCGGGGGAGGATGAGCTGCTCGGGCTGTGGGGGAAGTGCGGCCTTGCTCTGGGTCAGCGAGAGGAGGTGTCCGTAGCTCGAGGCCTCGCCGACCAGGACTCCGCCGAGGAGGCGCTGGCGGTCGGAGCTGAGGACCAGCTTCTTGTAGACGCCGGAGACCGAGTCGGTGAACGCGACGACCCGGGCGCCGGGGTGAGTGCCGTGGGCGTCGCCGAAGCTCGCGACCTCCACGCCCATGAGCTTCAGCTTGGTGCTCATGTCGAAGACGCCGAGCCGGTCCTCGCCGCCGGTCAGGGTGGCCACGGCGGTACGGGCCATCTGGTAGCCGGGGCCGACCAGGCCGTAGGTGCGGCCGCGGTACTGCGCGCACTCGCCGATGGCGAGGATGTCCGGGTCGGAGGTCCGGCAGTGCTCGTCGATGACGATGCCCCCGCGTTCGCCGACGGCGAGGCCGCAGTTCCGGGCCAGCTCGTCGCGGGCGCTGATGCCCGCGGAGAAGACCACCATCTCGGTGGCCAGCACGCCGCCGTCGGAGAACTGGATCTCGGTGACCCGGCCTCCCCGGGACACGATGCGGGTGGTCTTCTTGCCGGTGTGGACCGAGACGCCGAGCGCCTCGACCTTCGCGCGGAGGATGTCCGCGCCGCCATCGTCGATCTGCATCGACATCAGGCGGGGAGCGAGCTCGACGATGTGAGTTTCGAGACCCATCCGGGTCAACGCGTGGGCGGCCTCGAGGCCGAGCAGGCCGCCGCCGATGACCACGCCGGTCTGGACCTGCCCGGCCCAGAGGCGGATCCGCTTGAGGTCTTCGATGGTGCGGTAGACGAAGCACCCCCATGCCTCCCGGCCGGGGACGGGAGGCACGAAGGACACCGAGCCGGTCGCAAGGACCAGCGCGTCGTACGGGATGCGTCTGCCTTCCGCGGAGAGTACCCGCTTGCGCTGACGATCGATGGCCGTGGCCCGGTCGCCGAGGTGCACGGTGACCCCGGCGTCCTCGTAGCGGTGTGGCGTCACCAGGGAGAGGTCGCCGGCCGTCTTCCCGGAGAAGAAGGACGTGAGGTTGACCCGGTCGTAGGCGAGCCGCGGCTCCTCACAGAAGGTGGTGATGGCCCAGTCGTCGCGGTGGTCGCTCTCGAGCAGCAGCTCGATGAAGCGGTGGCCGACCATCCCGTTGCCGACGACGACGAGTTCCTTCTTCGTCATGGGGAAGGGACACCAGCAAGCGGGATGCCACCCCTGACGCGTCGCGTTCCCTCCCGGAGACGGTCTCGGCGGCCCGGGACCAAGACGACAAATCCGTCAGAGACCTCGTGCGAAGCGACGTTCTTGTCGTAACCGCCGTCAGGCCCAGGAGGGCGGGCAGATCGGGGACCGAGAGGGGTCGGTTCACCGCTCGCGCCATCGAGCCGGGCGAGCTTGGGCGCAGTTACAAGAATGTCGGACCATAAAAAGTCAGCTACATTTCTGTCATTCTCCCTCAGAGGGCCGGGACGGCGCGTCGCTGCCGGTGGCAATCAACGCTCCTGGCGCTGCGCGCGGTTCCCACGCTTCCGTGGCCCAGTCGTGCACCACGACGGTGCCGGCGAGACGGTCGTGGAGCGCCTGGCGACGGGCGGAGAACAGGATGGGCAGGAAGCCCAGCCCCAGCGCGAGGATGCTGCCCAGACGCAGGGCCCAGCGGCGGATGGCGGTGGCCAGACCGACGGGCCGGCCATCGGTGCGCAGCAACCGGAGGCCGAGGAGGGCCATCCCCGGCGTCCGCCCGGTCACGGTCCAGAACCCCACCCGGTACAGCGGTGGATAGAGGACCGCCGCGACGGGTGTGACCCAGCCCAGGGCCTGGCAGAGGTGTGCGCGGATCCTCCACCAGTCGGTGGTCGACCCGCAGCGCGCCGGGTCGCTGGGGATGCCCAGGAGGTGCTGAGCGAGCTGCGGCACGATCCAGGTCGTTCCGGCGAGGAGCAAGGTCAGGACGAGCGTGTCGACCACCAGGGCCAGCCCCCGGCTCACTACGCCGCCGTAACGCGGAGTCATGCTCGGCCCAGAGCGCGCCGGACCCAGCCGTCGACGGTGTCGTCCGCGGCGAGAGCGCGTTCGCGGAGCGCGGCGAGGAACTCGTCCACCACTCCCCGACTCTGCTCCCGGATGAGTCGCTGCACCGGCTCGGGGTGCTCTCCGAGGTGCTGGAGGTACTCGCCGGCCTGCTTCCGGATCAGGAGCTGGAGGTCCTCGCTCTCCCGGAGCTCTTCCAGCACCCGTGCGATCTGGCGGTCGACCAGCGAATCGACGACCGGACTTGCCTCGAGGTCGGCCACCACCTGCGTGACCAGCTGGTCCAGCTCGGGGCTCCGCATCAGGGCCTGGACCACGCGCTCGATCAGCGCGTCCGCGACCGGCGTCTCCAGGAAGCGGCGGATCAGGGCGTCGGCGATCTGGGTGGTGAGTCCCGGGCGCTCCCGGATCGGGTCCACGCGCACCTCGTCGGTGCGATCTGTCCCCCGGCGAAGCACGGTGACCGAGGGTACCAGACTTCCAGCCACGCCGGCGGCGAGCGGCGGGTGCCGCGACTCAGGACCAGGAGAGGTCGTGCTTCGAGAGGGGGAGCGAGCGCACTCGCTTCCCCGTCGCCGCGAAGATGGCGTTGCACACGGCGGGGATGACCGGCGGCAGCGCAGGCTCGCCGAGACCGGTGGGCGGGAAGCTCGTCTTGCGGAAGTGGACCTCCACCGGGACCGACTGGTGGATGTCGAGGAGCGGGTAGTCGTTGAAGTTGCTCTGCACGGTCCGCCCGCGTTCGATGGTGATCTCCTGGCCGAGCGCCTCCGAGAGCCCGTCGAGCACCGCGCCCTGCACCTGATTCTCGGCCATGCTCGGGTTGACGATGGTGCTCCCGATGTCGGCCGCCACCCAGATCTTCTCGACCCGGAGCTCGCCCTTCTCGCTGACCGCGAGGCGCGCGACCTCGGCGAAGTGCCCGCGATGGCTGAAGTAGAAGGCGACGCCCATCCCCGTCCCGCGCGGGAGGCGCTGCTTGCCCCAGTCCGACTTCTGCGCGACCAGCTCGAGCACGCCGAGCATGCGCTCGGGGTCCAGTCCGGGGGCCGGGGCGCCTCCGGCCGGAGGCGCCGCCTGAAGCGGCGGCCTGGAGAGGAGGGCGCGCCGGAACTCCAGCGGGTCCTTGCCCGCCGCGTGCGCCAGCTCGTCGAGGAAGCTCTGGAAGGCGAAGCAGATGGCGTTGCTCCGCGGGGCCCGGAGCGCGCCGGTGGGGACCCCGAGCGGCATCACCGAGGCCTCGAGCGCGACGTTGGGGACGAAGCGGGCGGGGAACTCGGTCTCCGACATGGCCGCGGAGGCGGCGAACTTCTCGGTGGTCCCGAAGGTGACGAAGTGGTCGCGGAACGAGGTCAGCGTCCCCCCGGCGTCGAGACCGGCGGAGAAGAAGTGGTACCCGCCGGGCCGGTAGAGGTCGTGCTGGAAGTCGTCCTCGCGAGTCCAGAGGAGCTTGACCGGGACGCCAGCCTGGCGAGCGATCCACGCAGCCTCGACCATCGAGTCGTTGTACAGGCGACGCCCGAAGCCGCCCCCCGCGCGGACCAAGTGGATGGTGATCACCTCTTCCTGGAGGCCCAGGGTCCTTGCCACCAACTCCCGCCCGTCCTGAGGCGTCTGGGTCGGCGCCCAGATCTCGAGCTTGCCCGCGTCGTAGCGGGCGGTGCAGTTCTGCGGCTCGAGCGGGGCATGGGCGAGGAAAGGGTACGCGTACTCGGCGGTGACCACCTTCGCCGCCTTCGTCAGGGCGGCCCTGGCGTCGCCGTCACTTCGAAGTGACTTGTGCGGAGGTTGCTTGGCCAGCTCCGCGGCGCGCGCGTCGAACACCGTCGTTCCCTGCGAGGCCGTCGCTCCCTCGTCCCAGATGACCTTGAGCGCGCGCCGGGCGGTCAGTGCCTGCCAGACGCTGTCGGCGACGATGGCCACGCCACCGAGCAGCCCCTGGAGATCGGTTCCGCCCTCGACCACGAACGCCTTGAACACCCCCGGCATGGCGCGGATCTCGTCGAGGTTGGCCGACTTCACCTTTCCGGCGAACACCGGGCACTTCACGAAGGTGGCGTGGCGCATCCCCGGCACGGTGACGTCGATGCCGAAGATCGGCTTGCCGGTGACGATGGCGTGGTTGTCGACGCCCGGGACGGGGGTGCCGATGATCGTGAACTCCGACGGGTCCTTGAGCTTGAGGGAGGCGAGCTCCGGCGGCGGGACTGCGGCGGCAGCGGTGGCCAGCGCTCCGTACGAGAGCGCTCGACCGGTCTTCTTGTGGAGCACCTTGCCCTTCGAGGTCTGGCACTCGTCCGCCGGAACCTTCCACTTCTGGGCCGCGGCGGTGACCAGCATCGAGCGGGCCGCTGCCCCCACTTGGCGCATCGGCAGCCAGTTGATGGGCGTGGCCGTGCTCCCGCCTGCCCACTGGTCCTTGAAGCGGGTGGTGTCCAGCGGCACCTGCTCGACCTGGACCCGCTTCCACTCCACGTCGAGCTCGTCGGCGATCAGCATCGGGAGCATGGTCTTCACCCCCTGCCCGATCTCCGGGTTCTTGGCGGCGATGGTCACGGTCCCGTCGGGGTGGATGCGCACGAAGGCGCTGAGCGCGGGGTCTCGCGCCCGTCCCGCGGCGCCGGAGGGCTCGGCGGCCTCGAGCGGCTCCCAGGAGCTCGACAGCAGGAGGCCACCGCCGGCGACGGCCGAGGCCCGGAGGAAGGCGCGTCGGGAGAGCTCGCTCATCGCCCGCTCCCGGTCGCGGAGGCGGCGTTCGTCTTGCCCAGCTCGGCGGCGCGGTGAATTGCCCGTCGGATGCGGAGGTAGGTGGCGCAGCGGCAGAGATTGCCGCCCATCGCGGCGTCGATCTCGGCGTCCGTCGGGTGGGGCGTCCTCGAGAGCAGCGCTGCCGCGGACATGATCTGCCCGGTCTGGCAGAACCCGCACTGGGGAACGTCGAGCTCCTCCCAGGCGCGCTGGAGTGGATGGGTCCCCTCCCGCGAGAGCCCCTCGATCGTGGTGATCGCGGCGCTTCCCACCGCCGCCACCGGGGTGACACAGGAGCGACGAGCGACCCCGTCGATCAGAACGGTGCACGCACCGCACTGGGCGATGCCGCACCCGAACTTGGTCCCCTTGAGGTCCAGCCCGTCCCGCAGCGCCCAGAGGAGCGGCAGGTCTTCAGGACCCTCCAGGTCGCGCGCTTGACCGTTGACCTTGAGTCGGAACTTCATCCCGGAGCCTCCGCGGAAAGGACCGGAGTGTCCTGACCGTTGTCGGGTGCGAACGCAAGAGGTTGCAGGGAAGGGGCAAGCTGGGCAAGCCCTGGCTTGACTCCCGGCCAGTCGGGAGCGGGCCCTGGCGCTGACCACCACGCAGAGTCCGGGCCTCCGGAACGGACGTGGGCGTCGTGCCCGGAGCTCAACCGGTGAGCAGCTCGGAGACCGGATCCTCGGGCACGATGGGTACGCTTCCGCCATCCACCAGCAGGAGCGTGAGCGGCCCGGCGGTGCAGAGCAGGGTGACGACCAGGAGACCCTCCAGTACCGAGTGTGCCACCCACCTCCAACTCCGAATCTCGTCCGGCAGAGTTCCTGTCGCCATCGCTCTTCTCCCGAAGACGCCAGCGGGGCGTCGATCGGGCGGGATGCAGCGCGAGTGCCGGGGAGAAGCTGCGGAGAGGACTCGGGTCGTACCTCGTCGCCGTCGCGTCGAAGGAGACGGGAGTGGGGCCGTCGTTGCCTGCAGCGTAACTGCGCCAAGCGCGCACAGTGGTCGCCAGCCGCGTGCGCGAGCGTGGGGTCCCGCGTTCCGGATCTCTCGAGTGACCAGCGCCGCCACGTCTTCGCGGTCTGCGCCAGGCAGCGACTCCCCGGCGTTGGCCGGGCGGCGCCGCTGGCGGAGATCGGCCGGACGGACTAAGCGGACCGCTGAGGTCCAGGGCCGGGCAGAGGTCACCATGGCGCGCCTTCGTCGGTTGCAGATCCACTACGAGCGGGTGATGTCGGCGGCGCTTCCGGGCGCGCTGGGGACGTCCTGGTGGTTTCCGGGAATCGTGACCCAGCGGGAGTGGAACCCCCCGACGGACCTGGTCGAGACCGCGTCGGAGTGCGTGGTCACCCTGGAGATCGCCGGTCTCCGGGAGGACGAGTTCGAGGTCGTCCTGTACCCCGAGCACCTGGTCGTGCAGGGAGAGCGTCCGTGGCGGCGACTGGGCGAGGCGGCTCGTCTCCATCGGGCCGAGATCCGCTACGGGCCGTTCCACGCGGCGGTGCAGATTCCCTGCGGACCCGGGTCCCTCGACGTGGATCGCATCAAGGTGGAGTACCAGGACGGCCTGCTCAGGATCCGTTTGCCGAAGACGGAGGGCAGACGATGACTGCCGCAGCGGCCAGCAGCCCGGAGGGCGTACCGTCCTCGATCGAGATCCCCCCGCTCCTTCCCGTGCTCGCGCTGCGGCAGGGGGTGATCTTCCCGATGTCGGTGGCCCCGGTCGTGGTCCAGGACGAGCGTGCGATCCGCGCGGTCGAGGACTCGATGCGCACGCACCGGATCCTCTGCGCGGTGGCGCAGCGGGAGGAGGCGTCCAGCCCCCTCACTCCGGGTGGCCTGTACTCGATGGGGTCCGCCGTGGCGATCAGCCAGTTCCAGCGCGCGCCCGACGGACCGGTCCTGGTCGTCCTCCAGGGACTGGAGCGTCTCCGGATCCTTCGCTTCGCCCAGAACGAGCCGTATTTCATCGCGGAGACCGAGAAGGCGCCCGATATTCCGAGCATTGGAATCGAGACCGAGGCGCTGGTCCGGCGTCTCCGCGTGCTCTTCCGCGAGCTCGGGGAGCTGGGCCGGGCGGTGCCCGAGCAGGTCCTCTCGATGGCCGACGGGCTCACCGATCCCAGGCAGCTCGCGTACCTCATCGCCGCCACGGCCTCGCTGCCCCGGTCGGGGCGGCAGGAGATCCTCGAGCTGGAACCGGTGGCGGCCAAGCTTCGCCGGCTGGTCGAGCTCCTCGAGCACGAGCTCTCCGTCCGCCGGCTCGAGCAGGAGGTGGCGAGCCGGACCCAGCAGCGGATGTCGAAGCAGCAGCGCGAGCATCTTCTGCGCGAGCAGCTGCGCTCCATCCAGAGTGAGCTGAACGAGGAGAGAGAGGAAGGGTCGGAGACCTCCGAGCTCCGCAAGCGCGTCGAGGAGACGCCCTTGTCACCCGAGGCGCGTCGCGAGGCGGAGCGGGAGCTGGCCCGGCTGGAGCAGATTCCTCCCATCTCGCCGGAGTTCGGGATTGCCCGGGGCTACCTCGACTGGCTCCTGGCGCTCCCCTGGGGGAAGGAGACCGGCGGCACCATCGATGTCGGGCGAGCGCGGGCCATCCTCGACGAGGACCACTACGATCTGGAGAAGATCAAGGAACGGATTCTCGACTACCTGTCCGTCCGGAAGCTCCGGCAGGAGCGGCAGGCGCGGGGGTCACTGTCCGGCGCAGGGGATGCCGAGCACGCGGCGACTGCCGGTCCACTGCCGCAGACTCCCGAGGACGACGAGCGCCGGGAGCCGATCCTCTGCTTCGTCGGTCCGCCCGGAGTGGGGAAGACGTCGCTGGGACAGTCGATCGCCCGGGCGATGGGGCGGAAGTTCCTCCGGATCAGCCTGGGCGGAGTGCATGACGAGGCCGAGATCCGGGGGCACCGGCGGACGTATGTCGGCGC
>DATKKF010000041.1:0-39629 GCA_035543115.1 Myxococcaceae bacterium | reverse complement strand
AGCGTCAGGTCGGCACGGCGGTACAGATGACGCCGCTCCCGGAGGAGCGCGTCGAGCGCGGCGCCGGCGTCCCCCGCCAGCAGTGGCCGGTGCGCGGTCTGGCTCTCCAGCCGCGCGAGGAGCGTCTCCTTCCGGGCGGTGAGGCCCAGCACCACCCCGCTGCTCCGCATCGCCCGCCACGCGGCATCGCCCAGCACCACCCCGCCGCCGGTGGCGACGACGGCCGCCGGCCCCTTCGCCGCCGAGCCCACCGCCTCCGCCTCGAGCGCCCGGAAGCGCGGCTCGCCCTCGGTGCGGAACACCTCCGCCACCGGCTTCCCGGCGCGCTGCTCCACGATCGCGTCCAGGTCGACGAAGGGCAGACCGAGCAGCACCGAGAGACGGCGACCGGCCTCCGTCTTCCCCGAGCCCATGGGCCCCACCAGCCAGACGTGGCCCGGGCGGGTGCGCGCGGAGAGCCGCAGCCGGGCGAACGCCGGCCGGAGCGCATCCATCGTGTCTCCACCGAGCGCCTCGAGCAGCGCATCGGCCAGCGCGAGCGCTAGGACCGCCTCGGTGACCACGCCCGCGGCCGGGACGGCGCAGGTGTCGCTCCGCTCGACGTGCGCCGGGACCAGCTCCAGCGAGCCCAGGTGGACCGACGGCAGCGCCGCGGGCACGGTGGCGATGGGCTTCATCACTGCCCGAAGCACCACCGGCTCGCCATTGGTGATGCCGCCCTCCAGCCCGCCGGCGTGGTTGCTGGTGCGGGCGAGGCGATCGCCGGAGAGGACGATGGGGTCGTGGGTCTCGCTGCCGTAGGCGCGGCCACCGCGAACCCCGTCGCCGATCTCCACCGCCTTGATGGCCTGGATGGAGAGGAGCGCCCCTCCGAGCCGACCATCGAGCTTCCGGTCCGCCTGGACGTGCGAGCCGAGGCCCGGCGGAACGCCGGTGGCCACCACCTCGATCACCCCGCCCACGGTGTCCCGGCGGCGCTGCGCCTCCTTGATCGCCTCCACCAGCCGGTCGGAGCCGGCGGGCGTCAGGGCGCGGGTCTCGGTCTCGTCGGCCCGGAGTGCCAGGGCCTCGGCGTCCTCGCGCAGCAGCTCGGGCGCGACGTCCTGGGCGGCGTCGGCCTCGGCGGGGCCGATGCTCCGCACGTAGCTCCCCACCTGGATGCCGAGCTCGCGGAGGAGCGCCCGCGCCGCGGCCCCGAGCCCCACCCGCATCGCGGTCTCGCGCGCCGAGGCCCGCTCCAGGATGTCGCGGAGATCCGCCGTGCGCCCGTACTTCAGCGCGCCTGCGAGGTCGGTGTGCCCCGGGCGTGGCACCTGGACCGGCCGCGGGTCGGGTCCGCCAGGCGCGGGGCTCATCCGTTCGGTCCAGTTCTCCCAGTCCCGGTTCTCGATCAGCAGGCCCAGCGGAGACCCGAGCGTCTCGCCGAAGCGGACGCCGGAGAGGATCTCCGCCACGTCCTGCTCGATGCGCATCCGCCCACCCCGCCCGTAGCCCTTCTGTCGGCGAGCGAGGTCGCGGTCGATGAGCGCCACGGTGAGCGGGAGCCCCGCCGGAAGGCCCTCCAGGATGCCGAGGAGCGCCGGACCATGGCTCTCGCCGGCGGTGAGCGCCCGGAGCCGCCGGAGCGTCATCCCGCCTCCACGAGGTGCGCATGCAGCGCAGGCGCGACGTCGGGGCCGACCTCGACGCCCGTCCAGAGACGGAGCGCGGCGAGCCCCTGGAAGACCAGCATCCAGAGCCCATCCACGGTGCGCGCTCCTGCCCGTTCTGCATCCCGCAGCAGACGCGTCCGCAGCGGGCGGTAGACCATGTCCATGACCGTCAGCCGGTCGTGTAGCACGCAGCCCGGGGGCAGCGGGGAGTCCTCCGGCGCGTCGAGACCGACCGAGGTCGCCTGGAGCACGACATCGACGATCGGAAGGAGCGGGGCGAGCGCGTCGCCCGTCAGCGGGACCGCCTCTCCATCGAACGCGCTCGCCAGCTCCATCGCCCTGGTGGGGTGCCGGTTGGCGATCCACAACCGGGCGCCCTCCTCCCGGGCGGCGGCGGCCGCAGCCCTGGCTGCCCCCCCGGCCCCGAGGAGAAGCACGCGCGCGCCCCCGAGCGACACCTCATGGTGGTCCAGCGCGTTCACGATGCCCTCGACGTCGGTGTTGTGGGCCACCAGCCGGCCTTTGGGTCCGCGAACGAGGCAATTCGCCGCACCCGTGCGCACGGCCTGCGGGTCGGAGCGATCTGCGAGCACGAGCGCGTTCTGCTTGTGCGGAATGGTGACTGACAGCCCGTCCCACCGGCCCCCTCGAACCTCCTCCAGGACCGCTGCCAGCGAGTCTGCAGGCACCCGGACCGCCTCGTAGCTCAGCGCCAGCCCCAGCCTGTCGGCAAGCCACCGGAACATCCGCGGAGAGGCGGAGTGAGCGATCGGGTCTCCGATGACTGCGAAGCGCGGCACGGGCGACAGGAGCACCTTTCTATCCGGGAGCGGCCAGCCGGGGCGACTGTAGCGCCGCCTCGGGGCCAGGACTCATTCCCTTTGGTGATGGAAAGGGGGCATCGAAGATCTTGGACCCGGACGGTGCCGCGCCGCATCTTGGTCCTCAAAGGAGGAAGGACCATGGCGAGCTTGCTGAAGCGGTTGTTCAAGCCTCACCCCGGCCTCGGGTTCTCGGCGACGTTTCCCGAGATCGACGGGATGCCCTGAGGGCTAGGCGAAGGTGAAGGCCTCGGCCAGGCTGCGGAAGGCGCTCGCAGCCGGGCTGAGGCGCCGCGCCTTCCAGCGGACCCAGGAGAGGGTGCGCCGGAGCGCGAAGTCCTGGACCTCCAGGGTCCTCAGTCGCCCGAGCTGGATCTCGTCGCGCACCACGCGGGTGGAGAGCAGCGCCCAGCCAACCCCCGAGGCCACCAGGCCCTTGATGGCCTCGGCGCTGTTCACCTCGAACACCCGCGCCGGGGTCCAGCGGCGGCGGCGAAGGGCGGCCAGCAGCACCTCGCGGGTACCGGCGCCCTCCTCGCGCAGGAGCATCAGCTCCTCCATCAGCTGCGGACCGGTCACCCGGCGGCTTCGTGCCAGGCGGTGGCCGGGGGCCACCACCACCGCCAGCTCGTCCTCGCGCCAGGGCCGGACCTCGAGGCGTCCATCCTGCACCGGCCCCTCCACCAGGCCGAGCTCCACCTCGTGCTCCAGGATCGCCCCCACCACCGTCCGTGCGTTCGCCGAGAGGAGCTGGAAATCGATGCCCGGGTGAGCCCGGTGCAGCTCACCGAGCACGCGCGGAATGAAGTACGCGGCCAGGGTGGTGCTGCCCCCCACCCGGAGGACGCCGCGCCGCAGGCCCTGGAGCGACTCCAGCTGCTCCTCCGCCGCGCGCTCCTCGGCGAAGAGCGCCCGGGCGTGCTCCACCAGCAGCGTGCCTGCCTCGGTGAGGACCACCCCCGACGGAGAGCGGACCAGGAGCTGGGCTCCGGTCTGCTGCTCCAGGAGCCGCACCGCCTTGGAGATCGCGGGCTGGCTCACGCCCGTCATCCGCGCCGCCCGGGAGAAGCCCCGGTGGGTGACGACCGCCAGGAAGAGCCGCAGGGAGTTCAGGTTGAGGGCCATTTCCAGAAGTTATTTCGATCGGCTCCGGCATGCTCGAATCGGGTGCAAGAAGTTGCACGAAGTCGTGCAAGGTCATGCGCGCGCTCTCGGGGTGACCTGGATCAAGCCCACGTCACGGCATGGCGGTGTGGCGGCATGCGCCTTGCGATCGCGTTGCGCGCCCGTGTCCCCGCGCTCCTCATCCCGGGCTGCCGGGTCTCAGGGCAAGGGGGAGTTCGATGCACGCAACACGATGGCCGCTGGCGCTTTGGCTGGCGGTCACCCTGTCCGAGGTCCTGGTTCCCGCATCCGCCTCGGCCGAGACGGTTCTCGCCCGGCGGCGGCTGGGCAACAACACCGAGGGGCTCACCTACGATTCGCGGAACGACCGGGCGGTCGCGCTCGACGGCGACGACGTCATCGGGATCGCCCTCAACCCCTTGGACGCGGTGGTGCTCGCCACCATGGGCGGGGACGACGGGGGCATCAACGGGCGAGGGTACCGGAAGCTGTTCGACGTCCTCGGGCTCGACCCGGTGGTCCACGACTTCCAGGGTCTGGTCTACGTGCCGACCCAGGATCGCTACTACTTCACCCCCACTGACGCGACGATCGCGGACCGGCTGTTCAGCTGCGACGCAGAAGGTCACCCGCGGCCCACCTTGCGGCTCAAGGGACTGGCCGACCTCGCCGACTGGGAAATCTGGGAGGGAATGGCGTGGATCCCGCCGGATGCCCCCGCGCACGGCGGCACCATCGCCGCACTGGGGGCCCGGTCGGACTCCATCTCCCATCTCTTCTACATCCGCCTCGATGGGACGGTCGAAAGCGAGCTGGTACCCCAGCCGGGGACTCCCCTCGAGGACTACTTCTGCGGGGTCCACTACTGGGCCCAGCATCCCGGGACCCTCCTCCTGACCAAGTGCGTTCCCGCCGACCTGCACAGCCAGGTCTGGGCGATGGACATGCGAACGGGCGCTCTGGTGGGAGATCCGGGCCGCCCGCTCATCACCAGCGATGAACCGGGCGACGCGGAGGGCGTCATCGTCCGCCGGAACGGGCAGGTTCTCATCAGCGAGTACGAGTCGGGCCGCCTCGCGGCCTACGACGCCTCGTTCCAGCGAACGACCGGGGAGGATCGCCTCTTCGTGGTGGGCCTGGGCGTCAGCGCCCGGCGGCTGACCTGGAACCCGGACGCGAACGAGTTCATCGCCGTCTCCTCCGAGTCGTTCCACGTCTACGGCATCTCCCGGGATCTGCGCTCGGCTCACCTGCTCTTCGACGTGGACGTCAACCACGACCTACCCAATCCGCAGGGTGGACTCGCCTATCTCGGCGGGGGTCAGCTGGCGATCGGCAACCGCTCCTTTCCACGGGGGATCGACCTCACCAGCCTCTCGGCCGATCCAAACGTTCCCCCCAGTGGCGTCGGGTACAGCATGTCCAGGCTTCTGTTCCTCGATCCGGCGTTTCCCGGCGGGCCCTTCTTCAACCCGATCGGGATCGGCGCCCTGGGAAGCGACCGATTCCTGGTCCGCGTCCTCGGGGACAGGTCGGTGCTGAGGATCGTCAGCAGGACCGGCGTCCCGGACAGCAGCATCTACCCTGACGGGGTTCTCCCCACCTACCTCGGCGATCTGCACCTCTCGTCCCCAGCGTCGGGGACGGATGCCCAGGTCTTCGGCGACAGGATCTTCACTGGACGGGAGATTTACGACCTCTCCACCGGGCAGCTCCTCCACACCGTCGATGCGGAGAAGCTCCGCCTCCAGCACCTCGGGGGCGAGACCGGGACCTGGCTCTCCGGAAACACCTTCGCCAACGAGGACGGGCGCACCAGCACCGTCGTCGTCTACTCCATCCCTTGAGGACACCGACCATGAGAGTCCACGCCATGCAGTCGGTGCGCGGCACCACCCCGCTGCTCCTCGCCGGATGCCTCCTGGCCTCCAGCGTGGTCTCCGCCGAAACGGTGGTCGCCCGCCGCCGGATGGGGAACAACACCGAGTCCATCACCTACGACCCGAAGCGCGACCGGGTCCTGGCCATCGACGGGAACGACGTCATCGCCATCGCGCTCAACCCGTTCGACGAGGCGGTCCTCGCCACCAGTCGTGACGACGCGGGCGGCATCTCCGGGATCGGCTTCCGGAAGATCTTCGACGTGACCGGCTTCCCGCAGGTGGCCCGCGCACCACGGGGCCTGGTCTACGTCCCCACACAGGACCGCTTCTACTTCAGCAGCGTGAATGCCGGGGTGAGCGCACTCTTCAGCACCGACTACCGAGGCCGGGTCCTCCCCGAGCTCGACATCCACGGGCTCGCCTCACCCGAGGACATCCAGGAATGGGAGGGGCTGGCCTGGATCCCGCCCGGCTCCCCGGCGCACCCGGGAACCATCGCCGCGCTCGCAGTCCGTGGGGACTTCATCTCGCACGTGTTCTTCGTCCGGCTCGACGGAACGCTGGAGGCCGAGGTGGTTCCGCAGCCAGGAACCCCGCTGGAGGGATTCTTTTGCGGCGTCCAGTACTGGCCCCGGAAGCCCGGGACCGTCCTCCTCAGCAACTGCGAGGGAGGTGGAATCTGGGCCATGGACATGCAGACCGGTGCTCTCGTCGGCGATCCGTCCCGGCCGGTCCTGCCCAACCCCATGCGCCCGGACGAGGACGTCGAGGGAATCGTCGTGCGGACCAACGGAGAGATCCTGGTCAACACCTACGAGGCGGGGCGGCTCTTCGCCTATGACACCCATCTGCTCCGCAATCCGCAGGGGGATCGACTCTTCACCATCGGGGCCGGGGCATCCATCCTGCGACTGGGGTGGAATTACGATTCGCAGGAGCTCATCGCCGCTGGCTTCAAGCGGACGTACGCGATGCCGCTCGACCTCCGCTCGGCCCGCGTCCTCTTCGACGTCGACGTGAACCGTGAGGTGCCCTTCCCCAACGGCGGCATGGCGTACCTGGGCGGGAACCTGGTGGCGATCGGACAGCGTGCGCCTGACCCCGGGATCGACGTGGCACAGCTCGACCCCACGCTGGGGCTCGGATTCAGTCTCTCGCGGCTGAGGTTCTCGCCCCTGCAGCCACCGGCCCTCGCCATCACCGGGGTTGGAGCATACGGTCCGGATCGCTTCCTGGTCCGGGTTCGCGCCGACGGAAATGCGCTGAAGGTCTTCTCCCGGAGCGGAACGCCGGACTCCAGCGTCTACCTGGACGGGGTCATCCCCACCCAGTTCCCGGACCTTCCGCTCTCCTCCCCCACTGTGGGCTTCGAGGCCCAGGTGTTCGACGCCGGGGCGGGGACACGCATCTTCACCGGGACCGACCTCTACGACGGCAATGGAGTGCTGGTGCACCACATCGACGTCTCCAAGCTGGGCATCACCCATCCGCCGCTGGTGAACGGGGTCTGGATCTCGGGGAACCTCTTCGCCGCGGTCGACGGGCAGACCAGCACGGTCATCGTCTACACCGTGCCCTGATCCTGGGGGCGCACGGAGGCGATCGGCTCAGGACACCGAGCCGGTCGCCTCCCGCAGCGCGCGGAAGAAGCCGGGGTACGAGATGTCCGCCCACTCGGCGCCCTCGACCTCGGTTTCCCCGTCGGCGACCAGCCCGGCGATGGCGAAGGACATCGCGATGCGATGGTCGTGCGCGGCATCGATGGATGCCGCGTGGAGCTTCGTCGGACCGCGGAGGACGAAGCCGTCGTCCAGCTCGTCGATGTCCGCGCCCATCGCCCGCAGCCCGAGCACCAGCTGCCGGAGCCGGTCCGATTCCTTGACCCGCAGCTCCCGGGCGCCGGTCACGCGGGTCTCGCCCGTGGCCTGGCTGGCGACGATCCCCAGCAACGGAATCTCGTCGAGCAGCGAGGGGACCTCCGCCGGTCGAATCTCGGTTCCCCGGAGCGGCTGACCCCCGCGGACGCGAAGCGTGGCCACCGGGTCGCCGGCGCGCGCCGTCTCGGGCTCCTCCTCGACCCGGGCCCCCATCCGCTCCAGGACCGCGAGAAAGCCGGTCCGCGTCGGGTTGACGTCGACCCCGCGCACCAGCACCTGCCCGCCGGGGACGAGCAATCCCGCGCCGACCCAGAACGCCGCGGAGGACGGGTCCCCGGGCACCTCCACCGCCTCGGGCAGCAGGAGCGGGTGAAGGAGGCGGGTGACCACCACCTCTCCGGCCTCGACCCGGACTGGTGCCCCCCACGCGGCGAGCATCCGCTCGGTGTGGTCGCGCGACGGCTCGGGCTCGCGCACCCGCGTCTCGCCCTCGGCGGCCAGCCCGGCGAGCACCAGCGCGCTCTTCACCTGGGCGCTGGCGATGCTCAGCCGGTGCGACATGCCCTGAAGCCGCGGTACAGGCTCGACCCGGAGCGGCGCCCGCTCGTCCTCGGGCCCACCCTGCCCCTCGACGCGCGCACCCATCGCCCGCAGCGGGGCGAGGATCCGGCGCATCGGCCGGCCCCTGAGGGACGCGTCCCCGTCGAGCGTGCAGGACACCCCGGCCCCGGCCACCAACCCGAGCAGGAGCCGCATCGTGGTCCCGCTGTTCCCGCAGTCGAGCGGTCCCGATGGCGAGGTGAACCCGCTCGGCCCGCCCCCCCGCACCGCCACCGCGCCCGGCCCCTCTCCCTCGGCGACGTTCACCCCGAGCGCGCGGAGACAGGCCGCCGTGGAGCGCACGTCCGCACCCGGCGCCAGGTTCCGCACCTGCATCGGCGTCGTGCCGAGCGCTCCGAAGAGCAACGCCCGGTGCGAGATGGACTTGTCGCCCGGGGCGAGGACGTCCGCCTCGAGCCGGCTCGCACGGCGAACGCGGACCCGCATATCAGGCCAGGGGGGCGGCCACGGAGCGGCCGATGGCGGCGGCGACCGCCCGCACGCCGGTCATGAGGTCCTTGAACTCGGCGAAGGTCAGCGACTGCGCGCCGTCCGACAGCGCCCGCGCCGGGTCGGGGTGCACCTCGATGAGGAGCCCGTCGGCACCGGCCGCCACCGCCGCCCGGGCCACTGCGGCGATGCCGTGCCGGACACCCACCCCGTGCGACGGGTCGGCGAACACCGGGAGATGCGAGAGCTTCTTCAGCATCGGGATGGCGTTGATGTCGAAGGTGTTGCGGGTCATCGTCTCGAAGGTCCGGATGCCCCGCTCGCAGAGGACCACCTGCCGGTTGCCGCGGGCGACGATGTACTCCGCCGCCATCAGCATCTCCTTCAAGGTAGCGCTCATCCCCCGCTTGAGCAGCACCGGCCGCCGCAGCTCGCCCACCGCCTCGAGGAGCGAGAAGTTCTGCATGTTCCGGGCACCGATCTGCAGCATCTCCGCGCCCTCGGCGACCATCTCCAGGCTCTCCACGTCCTTGACCTCGGTGACCACCGGGAGCCCGGTCACCCCCCGCGCCTCGCCGAGCAGCTTCAGGCCGTCGGCCTTCAGCCCCTGGAACTCATAGGGCGAGGTCCGGGGCTTGAAGGCGCCGCCCCGCAGCATCCGCGCGCCCTGGGCCCGCACCGACTCGGCGGTGGCGACGATCTGCTCGCGGGTCTCCACCGAGCACGGCCCGGCGGCGACGATCAGCTCGTTCCCACCGATGGTCAGGTCACCCACCTTGACCAGGGTATCCTCGGGCTTCACCTCGCGGCTGACCAGCTTGAACGGCTGGGACACCGGGATGGCGTCGGCCACGCCGGGCATCATCCGGAACGGCTCGGGATCGAGCGCCCCCTTGTTGCCAGTGATGCCCACCGCGGTGCGCGTGGCGCCCGGGATGACGTGCGGAGTGTAGCCGAGGCTGCGGATGTGCTTCTCGACGGCGTCCTGCTGCTCGGGAGTGACGTCGGCCTTGAGGAGGATCAGCATGAGAGGGGGCCACGCTGCCAGAAGCCGCGGTCCGCTCGCAAACCGTCCGGCCGGTCGCCCCGGGCTCGCAACAAGGCACCCGCCCGGTGTCGGGAGGCCGGCCCTCCCTGTCCCGATGGGGCCCGTGCAAAGGTGCGGCGAGCCTGGGCCACCGGACAGATCGCGGGCCAACGCCCCGGTGCGACCACTCAGCGCCCTGCGACCGCCCGCGCCGGGCGGCGTCGCTCCTCGAGACCCCGGGCGAAGTTGCCCACCCGGAGCCACGGTGCGCCCTCGCGAAGGACCCGGAGCATCCGCGAGATGCCCATCGGCCGACCGCCGGCCCCACGGTCGCGCGCCAACTCCAGGTACTGGAGCGGGTCGATGCACAGGCTGCGTGTCTGCAGCTGGTCCACCTTGTGCCGCCGGATGAGGGCGCGCAGCGCCTCCACCTCGCCCTCGCGGTCCGTCACCCCGGGAAAGCTCAGGAGGTTGAGCGCCAGGTACGCCCCGCGCTCCCGGGACAGGGCGATGGAGCCCTCGACGTCCGCCCAGCCGTACTTCCGCGGCTGGTAGTAGGCCTCGTACAGGTCCGCCACCGCCGAGTTGAGCGAGACGCGAATGGAGTCGAGCCCGGCGTCATACAGCGCGCGCAGGCCCCCGGTGAGGCTGGCGTTGGTGTTGATGTGGAGCGAGCCCGAGCGGGTCTCGCTCCGGATGCGACGGATGGCCTCGGCGACGACCCGATACCGAGTCAGCGGCTCACCCTCGCAGCCCTGCCCGAAGCTCACCATCGCCCGCGGCCCTGCCGAGCGCAGGTGGGCCACCGCCACGCGGGCGAGCTCCTCGGCGCTGGGCCCGTCGTCCATCCGCGCGTGCGAGGCCGGCGGCCCGTCGTCCGGCTGGTCCGAGATGCAGCCCACGCAGGCCGCGTTGCACATGGTCGAGACCGGGAGCGCACCTTCGTCCCGCCCGTAGAAGACGTTCTGGCTGGTGAAGCAGCGGTACACGAGGGCGCAGGTCTCGAGCTGCCGCAGAACGCGATTGTCGGGATCGGCAGCGCGCGCGGTCCGCACTCGTGCCCTGAGCTCCGGCGTCGAGAAGCGCTCCGGATCCCAGTGCGTGCGGCGGTCGGTGTGGAACGCCCAGGCCACCGCTCCGCCCGCGTCCCACCCGGCCGCGGTGTACGCCCACTGCGGGAGCACCGGGCCATCCGCCTTCACCTCGCCCGGAAGGTACGTCCGGGTCCAGCCCGGCGGGACCAGCGCCCCCACCGCGTCCGGGACGAAGCGCCGCCGCCCGATCTGGAACTCGGACACCAGCACCAGCTCGCCGCTCTCCGGATCGACGCCCACCGGACGCCGCCCGGGGAGCTGGACCAGCCGCCCACCCTCGGGGAGCGGGACCGGCGGTTCGGGCGGGAGCAGGACCTCGTCTCCCGACCGGACGGTCGCCAGGAGCCGCGGGTGCTCGAGGACCTGTCCGGAGGGGTCGGCAACGAGGAGTGCGGGCATCCGGGACGGCGGCATCGCGGGACGCCACATAACACCCCGCGTCGCCGGCCGCGGCGCTTGACCCGGGGGACACGCCTGTGTTCTGGCCCCCCGCGCTTCCCCCACCAGCAGCGGAGGGCAGGTCCCGTGATCGTCGGTGTCCCCAAGGAGATCAAGGTTCGCGAGTACCGGGTCGGCATGGTTCCGGGCGCGGTGAAGGCGCTGGTGGATGCCGGCCATCAGGTCATCGTCGAGACCGGCGCGGGCATCGGCTCGGGACTCCCGGACGCGGACTATGCGCGGGCGGGTGCACAGCTCATCTCCTCGGCGGACGAGGTGTGGAAGCGCGCGGAGATGATCGTCAAGGTGAAGGAGCCCATCGCCCCCGAGTACGCGCGGATGCAGGAAGGGCAGATCGTCTACACCTACTTCCACCTGGCCGGCGTGGATCCCGAGCTGACGAAGGTCCTGCTCAAGAAGAAGGTCGCCGCGGTGGCCTACGAGACCATCCAGCTCGAGGACGGGAGCCTTCCCCTGCTCCGCCCGATGAGCGAGGTGGCCGGACGCATGGCCATCCAGGTCGGGGCGATGTGCCTGGAGAAGGAGCACGGCGGCAAGGGCATCCTCCTCGGCGGCGTGCCCGGCGTGCGACGGGGCCGGGTGGCCATCCTCGGCGGAGGCGTGGTCGGCACCAACGCGGCGAAGATCGCCGTCGGCATGGGGGCCGACGTCACCATCCTCGACATCAACCAGAACCAGCTCGCCTACCTCGACGACGTCTTCCTCGGCCGGGTGGAGGTCCTCTCCTCGGACTCGGAGACCATCGCCCGGGCGGTCCGCGAGGCCGACCTGGTCATCGGCGGCGTGCTCATCCCCGGTGGCAAGGCGCCCAAGCTGGTTCGCGAGGACCTGATCCGCGAGATGGTGCCCGGCTCGGTCGTGGTGGACGTCGCGGTCGACCAGGGAGGCTGCATCGAGACATGCCGGCCCACCACCCACGACAACCCCACCTACGTGGTGCATGGCGTGGTCCACTACTGCGTGGCGAACATGCCCGGCGCCGTGCCCCAGACCTCGACCTTCGCCCTGACCAACGTCACCCGGCCATACGCTCGCCGGATCGCGGATCTTGGCCTCGTCGAGGCGATCCGGCAGGACAAGGCCCTGGCCCGCGGGGTGAATACCTACGGCGGATCGGTCACTTACGAGGCCGTGGCCCGGGACCTGGGCCATCCGTACGTGCCGCTGGAGCAGGCGCTCGCGCGGCGCTAACCCAGCATCGACCCCGTCTGCTCGCCTGCTCCCTCGACGAAGAGGCACGGAAACGTCCGCAATCGGTGACGCACGTCGACGTGGAACGTATCTAGAGCACAACCTTTGCCTGGCCGTCGGTGTTGGGCGTCGCCAGGGAGGAGCGGGAATTTTGGATTTTCGGCACAACCACCGGACCAAGCAGGAGTTCGAGGGGCTGGTCCTGGCGCACCTGGACCCTCTGTACTCGGCGGCGCTCCGGCTCACCAAGAACGAGCGCGACGCCGAGGACCTGGTGCAGGACACCTGCATGCGGGCCTACCGCTTCTTCGACAAGTTCGAGCGCGGCACCAACATCAAGGCCTGGCTGTTCAAGATCCTCACCAACACCTTCATCAACCGGTACCGGCGCAAGGTGAAGGAGCGGAACGTCACCGAGGGCTCCGAGCGCGAGGCGGTCCACGAGGCGTTCATCAGCCGGGACGCGAGCGACTACGCGGCGAACCCCGAGCAGTACATGTTCGACCGTCTCTTGTCGGACGACGTGCTCAAGGCCATCGATGGGCTCCCCATCGACTTCCGCCTGGTGGTCATCCTCGCGGACCTCCAGGAGTTCTCCTACAAGGAGATCGCCGAGATTCTCGACGTCCCGGTGGGAACGGTCATGAGCCGGCTGTTCCGTGGACGGAAGGCGCTGCAGAAGTCGCTCCGGGATTACGCGGCCGGTCAGGGTGTTGTGCCTGCAGAGACGCCCGAGGCCTCGGAGGCCCCGGTCGACCTGGGCGCATACCGCCGCCGCCGCGTGGGCTGACGGGCCTTCCCAGGTCTGCCGCTGGCTAGATCGGGGATTCCCGGGCTAGACATCTGCCCGAGCCCCACGGGGCCGCCCATGACCTGCTCAGACCTCGACCGGCTCATCTATCCATACCTGGACGGCGAGCTCGATGAGACGGAGCGCGGGTACCTCGAAGGCCACGCGGCGGGCTGCGCCGGGTGTCGCGGGCGGCTGTCCCGCGAGGCCGCATTCCAGGGAGCGCTCCGCCGGAGCGTCCAGCTGCGCACCCGGGCGCCTGCCCCGGAGGCGCTCCGGGCCATGCTCCGCGCCGCCATCCGCAAGGAGAACCGGCGCGTGCAGATGCTGTCCTGGGCCCGATGGGGGAGCCTGGCGCTCGCCGCGGCGGCGGCCGGGGTCTTCTACGTCGAGCAGCGGCCCGGGCACCGGGAACAGCTCCTCGAGGACGCCGCGCTCCGCTACCAGCGCCGGCTCCCGTACGAGCTCACCACCGCCAGCCGGGCCGACGTCGAGCGGTGGTTCGGCGACCAGATGAGCACCCGCGTTCCCCTGCCCCACCTCCCCGGGGCGACCATCGCCGGCGCCCGGCTGTCGAACCTGCGCGAGCACGACGCGGCCTATGTGGTCTACCAGCTTCCGGCCTCGGAGCAGCGCGGCGAGGACCGCCGGCTCGGCCTCTTCGTCCTCGACGACCCCGAGTGGGAGATCCCCTCGGTCGCCGCGTGGCCCCAGGTGGGCGTGCGCAGCGTGCGTGGCTTCAGCGTCGCCAGCTGGCGCTCGGGTGGGCTGGTGTACGAGCTGGTCTCGGACATGGACGAGGCGGACTTGCGGCGCACGGTGCATGAGATGGACCCCTCGGCGGCGCCGAGCCCTCCACCCGAGGTGGTGGCGCCTGCGCGGCAACGGCCGATGCTGCCCATCCCACCCCGGAACCCGGCGCTCGAGCTGATTCCCGCCGGCTTCCAGAACTGACGTTTGCCGACCGTGGGTGGGTGGCCGTAGCCTTTTGGCTTCGCCGATGCCCACCCACGTCCTGATCGTCGAGGGAGACAGCGCGGTCTCCAGCCGCGTTCGCTCGGCGCTCCAGCAGCGCGGGCACACCGTCGAGGAGACCTCGGACGGCCGCAGCGTGATCGACCTGGCGCGGCGTCACCCGCCCGGCGTGGTGGTGCTCGCCGTCGAGCTGCCGGGCGGTCAGAACGGCTACCTCCTGGTGGGGAAGCTCAAGAAGGACGACGTGCTCAAGTCCGTCCCGGTCGTCATCGTGGGCAACCCGGAGGGCTTCGAGGCCCACGGCCGGCTGAAGAACCGGGCCGACGAGTACCTGTCCAAGCCGCTCGACATCCCGAAGCTGGTGGCCGCGGTGGGCCGGCTCTCGGGCACGGCGGAGGAGACCCCGCTGGTGCTGGAGGAGGAGGCCACCGTCTCCGGCGACCCGGACCTCGACCTCATCGACGCCGCCTTCGACGACGCGCCCGAGCCCGCGCCGGTCCGGGCCGCGACGCCCCCTTCGCCGACGGCGCGGCAGGCCCGGGCCCCCCGGCCGGTCGCCACCGCCGCGGAGGACGACTTCTCGGGACTTGCCGCGGACGAGGAAGGTCCGACGATGGTCCAGTTCGGGGTCTCGGCCGTGCCGGAGCCCGCGCCGGGGCCGGAGGCCGCCGACTCCGGGGAGATGGTGCTCGCGCCGGACGATCTCGCCTCGGTGGACGACGAGCAGGCCCGGGCCTTCGCCGCCGAGGTCCGCGCCGCCCAGGAGGAGCTGGTGGAGCAGCCGGGCACGGCGGCCGCCGAGTCCGGCGACTCCGAGGAGCTGCTCCGGCTCCACTCGGAGCTCCACGCCGCCGAGCAGCTGGTCGGAGATCTCCGGGATCAGCACGCCCAGGCCGAGCAGCGCGAGCTGGAGCTCAAGGCCGAGCTCGCGCGGCGCGAGGGACAGCTGAAGGCGCTCCAGGGCCGGCTCGACCAGGCGGTCCAGGAGCGGCGCCGGCTCGAGCAGGCGCTCCAGGGCGGCCAGGCCGACCCGGACGAGGCCCGGCGCGCGCTGGAGGATCAGCTCGCCGCGGCCCAGCGGGATCTCGAGCTCAACCGCGCCCACGCCGAGGGCGCGGAACGGCAGCTGCAGGACCTGCGCGAGCGCGCCGAGGCCGCGGAGGCGGAGCTGGCCCAGCTCCGCGAGCAGCCGCCGCCATCGGCCGCCTCCGAGGAGGTCGAGTCGCTCCATGCCCGGGTGGCGGAGCTCGAGGACGAGGCTCGCAAGAACCGCGAGCGGGTCACGCGCCTGTACGCGCGGCTCAAGGCCGAGGAGCGGGCCCGGGAGAATGCCCGGAAGGCGGTGGCCGTGGCCGGGCAGCTCCTCACCGAGAGCGTTGGCGCGGCGGCGCTGGAGTCGGTCCCGGCCCCGCTGGAGCCGGGCGAGCAGGACCCCGGCGCGGACGAGCCCGCGGTCGCGTGAGCCCTACTTCTCTTCCTTCTTCGGCGCGTTCTTCTTCTCCATCATCTTCCGCGCCAGCAGCTGGATGCCGGAGGGCACGTTCTTGTTCTTCGCCAGGTCCTTCACCTCGGACTCGCGGAGCTGGGCGAGGAACTTCATCGCCACCGGGAGCGGGACCTTCGGGTTCTTGGTGAGCGCGAGCTTCACCCGGTAGTCCTTCAACCAATCCCGGTTGCCGTAGACCACTCGCAGCACGTCGTCCTGCGCGGCGCGGTTGTTCGCCACCGCCAGCACCTCGCCGTCGGTGATCTTCGGGCTGCGGATGACCGCCACCGACACCAGCTTGTTGCTGTCGCGCAGCAGGTAGCTCCGGGCCTCCTTGTTGCCCTTGGTGGCGAGCTTGATCTTCTCCGCGATGCTCATCTTCATGATCCGCTGCGCGAGGGTGAGCCGCTTCCCCTCCTCGAGCGGGGGCGCGTTCTCGTCGGCGAGCTCCGCGTACTCCTCGATGATCTCGTCGGCGGTGGGCCCTGGATCCGGCGGGGCCTCCGCAGCCTCCGGGCCGAAGATGCGCACCCTCGCCACCCGCATCTGCGGGACGTCGGCCAGCACCAGGCCGGAGCGGACGCAGAAGTCGCACAGCCCGTCGATGAGCGCCGGACCGCAGCTGGGATTGAGGCACAGTTGCCGGACGACGTCCTCGTGCCGGAGCAAACGCAGCTGGTTCTGGCTGATGATCTCCGCCGACCGCGTGCCGCAATGCGAGGCAGCCCGGGCCACCGCCTCGTCCGGGGTGGAGGGGTTGAGGATCAGCATCTCGGCGTAGACGTCCTGCTTCGCCAGCCGGTCCAGGAACCAGCCCAGCACCGGAGGGCTCACCTCCTCGTCGCGGAGCGCGGAGCTGAGGATGCGATCCGGCAGCTTGCTCGCCGAGTCCTCCGCGGTCGTCCGGACCTTCTCGTCCGGGTCCGAGGTGAGCAGGAACAGCGCGGTGATCATGTCCGGCGGCGGCAGCGGGACCAGCGCCTTGGCCGCCATCATCCGCAGCGGCACGGGCGCCGACGGATCGACGTGCCTCCTGACGTTGGCCGAGAGGTCAACCACGGCCATGGTTGCGCTCGTGGATGATGCGCAGACCCTCCAGGGTCAGGAACTCGTCCACCTCCTGAATGGAGCGGGACTCCACGGCGATGAGCCCGGCCAGCCCGCCCGTGGCCACCACTCGCACCGGGAACCCGAGCTCGCGGGTCATCCGCTCGCAGATGCCGTCCACCATCCCCACATAGCCATAGACCAGCCCGGACTGCATCGAGTGCACGGTGTTTTTCCCCACCACCGCCGGCGGCCGGGCGAACTCCACCCGGGGCAGCTTGGCTGCGTTCTGGAACAGCGCCTCCATCGAGATGGTCACTCCGGGGCAGATGCTGCCGCCGAGGTACTCGCCCTTCGGCGTCACCGCATCGAAGGTGGTCGCCGTCCCGAAGTCCACCACGATGAGCCCGCCCCGGTGCTTCTCGTACGCCGCCACCGCATTCACCACCCGGTCGGCGCCCACCTCCCGTGGGTTGTCGTAGAGGATGGGCATGCCGGTCTTCACCCCCGGCCCGACGAAGAGCGGCGCCACCCCGAAGTAGCGCTTGCTCATCTGCTCCAGCGAGAACTGCATCGGGGGCACCACGCTGGACACCGCCACCGCCTCGATGCCCTCGGCGCGAATGCCTGCCCACTGGAGCGCTTGGCGGGTCCAGAGCCCATACTCGTCGGCGGTGCGGCGGGCCTCGGTCGCGAGCCTCCAGTGGTCCACCAGCCTGGTTCCATCGAAGACGCCGATGACGGTGTTGGTGTTTCCCACGTCGATGGTCAGGAGCATGCGCTGTGGCTCCTCGTCAGGAGGCAGGGCGGATCCGCGGGCGGACCTGCTCGACGTCACCGGCGAGCACCCGCTCCACGCCGTCCTCGGTGCGTAGCAAGAGCGCCCCGTCCACGTCGATGTCCTCGGCCAGTCCCCGGAGCTCCCGTCGCTCGGTCTTCACCAGGACCTCCAGCCCCAAGGTCGAGGAGAGAGCGCGCCAGCGAGCGCGGACCGGTCCGAAGCCCTGCTCCTCGTGCACGTCGAGCCACTGCTCGATGTTCTGGAGCAGCCGGGCGAGGAAGACCGCGCGGTTGACCTTGCGCCCGAGCACCCGCATCGCGCTGGTGGCCAGCTCGGCGACGTCGGGAGGAAGATCGGAGGGCCCGCTGTTGAGGTTCACCCCGATGCCGAGCACCACGAAGTGCACCCGGTCCGCCTCCGCCGAGAGCTCGGTGAGGATGCCGGCGATCTTCCTGCCGCCCACCTGGAGGTCGTTGGGCCACTTGATGCTCGCCTCCACGCCCTCTCCCCGGAGCGTCTCGGCGACCGCCACCGCGGCCAGGAGCGTCAGCTCGGGTGCCCGCTGCGGGGGAAGCTCGGGGCGGAGCACCAGCGAGGTGTAGAGGCTCTTCCCCGCCGGCGACGCCCAGCTCCGCCCGCGTCTCCCCCGTCCGGCGGTCTGGGTCTCGGCCACCACCAGCTCGCCGTGCTCGGCGCCCTCCCCGGCCAGGCGGAAGGCGAGCTCGCTGGTGCTGGGAAGCGAGTCGAAGGCGTGCACCGTGCGCCCGAGGTCGTGCGTCTCGAGCAGCGGGAGGATCTCCAGCCCGGTGAGCCGATCGGGCACGCGGACCAGCCGGTACCCGCGCGAGGGCACGGCCTCGATGGCGTACCCCCGGTCGCGGAGCGCGTTCACCACCTTCCACACCGCGGTGCGCGACAGCCCCAGCTTCCCGGAGAGCGCCTCGCCCGAGGCGAAGTCCGGCCCCGACTCGAGCAGCATCTCCAGCACCAGCTGGGTGTGCGTCGCGTCCTGGCGATCGGGAGACACCACCCGGGAGACTACCATCCCGGTGCCACACCCCCAGGGCCTCAGCGAGCCGCCGCCACCTCGAAGGCCGTGAGCAGCAGCTCGGCGGTGGGCGCGCTGCGGGTCCCCTCCTCCAGCGCCGTCCGGACCTGCACGATGCCCACCCCGGCGGCGAAAGTCACCCGGTTGACCAGGAGGCGGGCCGGCGTCGCCGGGTCCGCCAGGGTGCGGCTCTCCACCTCCACGCAATCCGTGAAGCGGCCCGCCGGGACCTGGCAGGGCGTCCGGACGGAGAGCACCCGGTAGTGCTCGGCCGACCCGGGAGCCACCACGCTGGTCCAGGTGGCACCGGCGGTGAGCGGCTCGTGGAGGAGGTACCGGACCTGGTCCCGGATGCCTTCCTTGTCCGCCCGGAGCGCGCGGCCGTCCCGGTCGACGTAGCTGCCGTCGCGGAAGGCGACCACCTCGACCCGGCGGGTGGACTTCTCCCCCAGGTAGGTCGCCTCGTAGGTCCAGCGGTTGCCGACGGCCAGGGGGAAGTACCGGGCCGACTCCGCCATCCGCGCGGCAGGGGCGCTGTCCGCGGAAGGGGTTGCCGCCGGTGGCGGAGCGGACCCGTGCGCACAGCCGAGGAGGCCGGCGGCGAGCACCGCCCAGCGGCGCGGGGTCACCAGGGATGGCCTCCCGGGGCGAGGCTGGCGTTCCGGGGTGTCGGCTCCTGGCTCCCGCGCCGGCCGTGGCGCTCCATCTCCTCGAGGGCTTGGCGCGCGGCGTCGCGCACCGCGGGCTGATCATGTCCCTGTGACATCGTGTACAGGTAGGCCTGGGCCTCGTCCCCGCCGATGGCCCCGAGCGCGTAGACCAGCTCGCGGAGGAACCCCGGGTCCTTGCCCCGGCTGATCTCGATGAGCTCGGGAACGGCCTCCCGGGCCTGCAGCTCGACCAGGCCGCCGATGGCGCGCCGGACCTCGAGCGGATCGTCGCCGCGGAGCCGCTCCACCAGGGCAGGGATGGCGGCCCGGTTGCGGCGGGCGACGAGCGCCGAGGTTGCCGCGTCACGGACCAATGGGTCGCGGGCGCGCAGGTCCTTCATCAGGCGCCCGTCGTCCCGTCTCCGGGCATCCAGGTGCACCCGGGCCTCCTTCACCAGCCGATCCAGCGCCAGGTCCAGCGCGCGTCGAGCAGCCTCCTGCCGGCCCTCGAGCGCGTCGCCTTCGACGGGCTGGCTCCGGATCACCTGCAGCGTGATGCGCTCGACCCCGTCGCCAGTGCTCCGGCGAATGCCGAGCGAGGCGGTCACTTCCTCGATGCCGGGCATGCCGGAGGCGTTCACCTGCTCCTGGACCGCGTCCAGCTCGAGGGTGAGGCGCACCGCCCCGTCGACGCCGCGGGCTCCGGGGTCCACCAGCTGGAAGCCCCGGTCCGGCACGAGGCGGGTCGAGAGCTCGGTCTGAGCCTGCATCGGGGTGAGCGCAAGGACCTGCGCCTCGGCCAGGGAGGCGGCGACGACCTCGACCCGCTCAACCGGGTGCGGTGGCGGCTTGCACCCGGCAAGCAGCACCAGACCGGCAGCGACAGAGGCCGTTCTCAGCACGGGCGGAAGTCTAACAAGGAGCCCCGGGCCGCGGCTGCGCCGCCCGCTGAGTCTCCGCGGGTCACCCCTGCCCGGCCGAGGACTGCCCGCCACCCGAGGGCGGCTCCGACGAGGGCGCGGCCGGCTCGCTCCGTGGCTCCGTCGCCGGTGCCGCCGGTTCCTGCCCGCCTGCCGCCCCTGCGGAGGCCGATGCTCCCCCGGTGGAAGGGTCGGTCCCGGGAGCTCCGGGAGCGCCCTCGCGCCCGCGGCCACGCCGCCCCCGGCGCCGGCGCCGGCGACGCTTCCGCTCGCCGCTGCCCGGCTCGCCGGTCCCTGGCGCGCCTTCGGGGCCTGCTGTCGCGGCGGTCTCGGAGCCGGCCTCGTCCGGGCCTTCCTCGTCACCCTCCTCGTCCTCGGCGAGGTCCTCCTCCACCGGGGCGACCTCCTCGGCCGCGGCGGGCTCCTCCGGCTCGGGACGCTCGGGGGGCTCCTCACGCTCCTCCCGCTCGCGGTGCCGCTCCTGCCGGCGGCGGCGAGACTCCTCCGCGCCGCGCGCGGCTTCCTCGAAGAACGAGGGGTCAAGCTCGAAGAGCTCGAGCGACAGCACCCGGACGCCGCTGTGCGACTCGAGGAACTTCTCGGCGAGCCCATCGCCCGCCCAGACATGGACCGGCGCCCCGGAGAGGGCTTCGGACCGGGCGTCGCTCCGGAGGTCCCCGGTGGCGATGATGAGCGCACTGTGCGCGGAGTGGGATGCGAGATCTCGGCGGCAGTCCTGGATCGCGCGCCGGTCCACCGGGCCGTTGCCGCGGTGGATACGGACGGCCCAGCGCAGCTCGAGGCTGCCGTCCTTCCGTCGCGCGGTGAGCAGCGGGCCGTGGTTGCTGCGCTTGGCGACCTTGATCTCCCGGAAGTGGAGCGCGTGTAGCATCTTCACGCAGGCCTTCTCCAAGGTCCCGGATTCGAGCGACGCCAGGTGCGAACGGAGCGCGCGGGCCATCGCCCGGCGGGCCTCCTTGACCGCGCTCTTCGCGGTGTGGACCAGCGTGTCGTCGACCAGCGCCTCCGGCTCCGACGGAGGCGCCTGGCGGAGGGCGATGCGCCCGCTCTCGAACGGAAGGTCGAGCGCCTTGGCGAACGCGGCCTGAACATTGGCGACCGGTGCGTCGTCGCGCTCCAGCGTCAGCGCGCCGGTGGGGTCGAGGGCGAAGTTCGGCCGGCGCCCGGCATCGATGCGCCGCTGGTTCTCCTCGGCCAGGCTGGAGAGCAGTGCCTCCGGCTGCAGCTCGTCGGAGGCCAGCTGCCGCTCCCGGGCCAGCCGCAGCACCTCCGACGGCGCGAGGGGCGAGTCGGCCTCGCCGAGCAGCTCGAAGGCCACCTCGGGGATGGGCGGGTACTTGCGCTTCTTCCCCCGCTCTTCCTCCTCGTGCCGGCGCCGGCGCTCCTGCCGGCCGATGCCGCGGACGTTCTCGTTGCGCGGCTCGGGGTGGCGCTCGACGGGGCGGAGCGGTGGGAGCCCCTCCTCGGCGTTCTCGTACGGAGCGGACATCGCCTCCAGCGCGGCGGCGTCCTCGGGCAGTCCCCAGGCGGTGAGGGCGAAGGTGTCGGGAGCGGTGACCGTGACCTGGCGATCGCGGGCGCGGCGGGCCATCGCCGCCAGACGGGAGAGCATCGTCTGTTCTGGCGTCTTCCCGACGTGGCTGAGGAGGCCCTGGGCGATGGACCGCTCGGTGATGTCGACCGAGGTGAGCGGCTGGCCGGCAGCCTCCAGGACCCGGAGTGCGGCCTCGTAGAATGTCATGTAGGCGCGGGAAGGTAGCGGGACGGTCTGCCCCGGTCAATCAACCCGGGGGCGCCGGGGGCGGTTTCGGGGACGCCTCGCCCGGCCGGAGCTGCTCGAGCCGCGCGCCGACCGAACACACCTCGATGAGCGCCTGGTCGAAGAGGCGCAGCGCCCGGGGCGGCAGGCTCTCGGGGATTCGCCTCCGGACGGTGGACAGCCCATCCTCGAGCGCGAGGAACCGAGCCCGCAGCTCGGCCAGCCACGGACGGCTCCCGCTCGCCCGGAGCTCCGAGCCGAGCTGTTCAGCCAGCGCCGTGATGTCCGCGAGCGCGCCGTCGACGACTTCCAGCCCCGTCCCCGAGATCTTCGCGCCCCCCGCCTCGCGAACCTCCCGCAGCGCCCCGAGTATGGTCCACAGGTGGGGCAAGACGACCACCGGCACGGTCCAGACCCGCCGGTCCGGTGGGACGAGGGGGCCCGGGGGCTCACCACCCGTTCGCTCGGCCGGATCGAGCACCGCTCGGTGGCGCTCGATCTCGGCATGCGCCTCGTCCAGCGCGAGCCGTTGCCCGACGCTCACCTTCCCCGACAGGGCGAGACGCAACCTCCGGAGAGACTCATGGACCGCGACCACGCCGGTGCGCGCACGGCTCCATTCCGCCCAGAGGACCTCTTCCTGACGGGCGCGCGCGGCGTCACCGGCCAGGCTCCTGGTCCCCGCCTTCCACTCTCCGAGCGCCTGCTCGAGAACCTGCGCACCGAGACCGAGGGGATCGACGGCCTGCGAGACGAGGAGGGGTCGGCCCGAGGTCCGGAGCGCGGCGAGCTGGAGCGACTGCACGGCACGCTGAAGGTCGGCCGCGAGCGGGGACAGGGCACCGGCTGGGTCGATGAGGGAGTCCGGAGACCGCACCGGCGCCCGGGTGACCGAAGCGCGATCCGCCTGCTCCCGGAGGATGTCGCTGCAGAGGTCGATGCACGTGTCGCAGATGTAGACCGCCGGCCCGGCGATCAGCTTCTTCACTCGTGCACGTTCTTCTTGCAGAACGAGCAGCAGAGGTTCTCGACCGATTCGTTCGCCATGCCTGCTCCGCGGTAGAGGTGCTTGCAGGGCGCGAGCGCCCGTGCCAAGCACCGCCACTCTCGCATGCTCCGCATCCGGATCGGCCGACGCTGGACCCGCGAGCGCGGCGCCGCCCCGCACGACTCGGTGTCCCTGGAGCTGGATGGGGTTGCCCTGGTCGACGGCGCCGAGGACGAGCCGCTCCTCCCGCTGGTCGAGTCACTGCTCGGCTGCACCGGCGCGCTCGCCCGGGGCACCCCGATGGCCGACATCTCGCTCCCCGAATCCGGGCTGGTGCTCTGCCTGGAGAACACCGAGGACGGCTGTGCGTTGCGCATCGCATCGCTCGCCCGGCCCGCACGCCTGGTGCGCCGCGTGCGGCTGGACTGGGGCGAGTGGTCCGACGCCGTCGTCCGGATGGGCGAGCACTTCGCCGTCGACCTCGAGGGCTCCGCGGTGCCAGCCGCGAGCCGGCGCGCCGTCCGGGACCGGCTCCGTGCGCTCCGGCAGCCCCCTCGCCATCCCCCAGCGCGCCCGGTGGCCCCGCTCGGGCTCCGGCTCGGCGCCGCCGGCAAGGCGCTGGCGCTTCGGCTCAACGACGGCTCCGGCCTCCTCGAGCGGGCGCCCCGCGGGCACGCCGCCGCGCTCGGGGCCCTGCTCGGCTCGGGCCGCATCTGGATCTCCGGAGCGCCCGATGGGTGGCACCTCGACGGACCCGCGCTGCTCCACGTGCTCGAGCTGGTCCGCTGCGGCGAGGAGGTCCAGCGCGCGCTCGGCACCGGGCTCGACACGATCGAGCTCCAGCTTCCGGACGGCCCTTCGCGGGTCTCGCTCGGCGGCCCTGGCTGGTCGCTCGGGAAGGAGACGCTGCCCTGGACCGCAGAGGAGGTGGCCCGGGCTCTCCTCTCCCTCGGCGCCTCCGCGGCGCGCGCGGTCCGCTGGGCCGTGCCGACGCAGCGGCGGAACCCGCACCTCGAGGAGCTCGTCACCCGCTCCGAAGCGGCGCTGGCCCTCCTTCGTCCGCTGACGGGTGAGCGCCGGGAGCGGACACCGGTGCGGCGACGGAAGGCAGTGCGGGCGGCGCGCGCGGTCCGTCCGCTCCGGCGCGAGGGCAGCCTCCGCCGGCTGCGCTTCCTCCCGGTGGCGTGCGCCCCGGGGCTCGCCGGGCCGGGCCCCGCGGCCCTGGTCTCGACCGAGACGAGCGTCGTCCTCCTCTCGGACCGGGGGATGGACGTCCTCGGATGGGACGGCAAGCTCCGAATCCACCGGCCCACCCCGCGCGGAGGGGCCGCGGCCCCCGACGGACGTGCGCTCGGCGCCACCCGCGAGCGCCTCTACGGCTTCGGGCCTGACGACGCGAACCCCCGCTGGTTCCAGCCTCACGACGGTGCGGCGCTCGACCCGGTGGCCATCTCCGCCGAGCAGCTGCTCCTCTTCGGCGTCGAGCGGCGCGGGGTGCGTGCGGTGGACGCGCTCACCGGACGGGAGCGCTGGTCCTTCCTGCCGGCGCGGACCCGCCGGCTCCACCTCGCGCTCTCCGGCGTCACGGTGCTCGCCGCCTCCGAGTCGGGGGTGCTCACCGGGCTCGACGCCCACGACGGCACGGTCCGCTTCCGGGTGGCTGCGCCGCTGCCCTTCACCGGTCCGGCGATCCCCTGGGGGCCGGTGGTGCTGGCTCCGCTCGGGCGGGAAGACCGCTCCGCCCTGCTCGCGCTCGACCCGGTCCTCGGCGAGGTGCGCTGGCTCACCGAGCTCCCCCTTCGACAGGCGACCCCGCCGACCGCCGGGGGCGCGCGGGCGTGGATCGCCGGTCTCCACGAGGACCGCCCCACGCTCGCCTGCCTCGACGTGCGCGGCCGGCTCCTCTGGCAGCGGGCGGTGCCCACGCCCGAGCGGCCCGCGGGCGTGCTCCACGCCGGCGTCGAGCTGGTGGTGGTGGGGACCACCGGGGCAGCGGTCCGGGTCCGGCGCGATGGGAAGCCCGAGTGGCGCTCGGGTGGCGCGGGCGGGGAAGCCACCGCGGTGCCGCCGGCCCTCGAGCACGGGGTGGTGCTGGCCGTGGGCCCGGCCGTCCGCGCGCTCGACGTGCGGCACGGACGCGTGCTCGCCGAGCTCCCGGCCGGCCGGGGCATCCGCGCCATGGCCGTCAGTCCGCGGCTGGACGTCGCGCTGCTCGACGAATCCGGCGACCTGGCCATCCACCGGCTGGCCAGCCACTTCGCCGTCGTCTAGGTCAGGGCGACCGCATCCAGGACCTCGAGCCTGGGAGCTCAGACCCGCCGTCGTCCAGGTCAGGGCGGCCGCGTCCAGGAGAGGGCGGCCGCATCCAGGGACCTCGAACCGCGCCCGGGAAGGCTACTTTTGCCCCTTGCGGGCCGCCATCGCCGGGTCGATCTCCTCCTCGCTCCGGGTGGTCACCGTCGCGCCCTCCCAGGTCTCGCCGGGCTTCAGCTTCCAGTCGTCCGGCACCGGCAGCTTCCAGCTGTACTGGGCGTTGATGTCCCCGCCGGTCGGCGCGTGCGAGCGGACCGCGACCAGCATCTCCATCACCCCCACGTTGCCCGGCACCGGGTCCAGCTCGTACTGGCCAAGCACTGTCTGCGGCGGGAACTCGGCGATGAGCCGCTCGGGGTAGTCGTTGCGCATCCCCGGGTTGCCGGTGCTCATCTCTCCGTAGAGCTTCCCCTTGTCGTCGAGGAGCCGGAAGGTGGTGGCGAACTCGGCCCAGGTCAGCACCCGCTTCACCCCGGAGCGCTCGTCCTCGCGGGTCTCGCGCTGCGCGCCCCAGAGCACGATGGGGAAGCGAATCTTCGGCTTGTTCCCCATCATCACCACGTCGGCGGAGACCACGTCGAGGCGCAGGCCCTTGTCGGTGCCGGTCAGCACCGGGGAGTACTTGCCGGTGCGCATCCGATCGAACATCGCCTTCTCCCACTCCCAGAATGCCTTGCGGTTCACCGGATTGGCCATCGGCCCCCGCGGGCGGCCGTCGGGCAGCTGCGGCAGGTCGACCTCGGCCAGCGCCTTGGTCTTCTTGTCGATGTCCTTCAGGTAGTCGTCGAATGCGGGGTTGCCCCCGAACTTCGCCTGCTGCGCCGAGACCTGCTCGAAGTACCAGCGCAGGTAGCCCTTGACGTCGTTCCGATAGGTGTCCGCGTCGGGGTTGCTGCGGATCCACCCCACCCGCTCCAGGGCCTCCGTGCGGAACCGGAGCGCGGCGATCTCCTTTGCCGCCTGCGCCTGCGCTTCCGTGGTGCGCCGGTACCCCACCACCCCCGCCGCGCTGAAGCCGAGGATCACCACCAGGAGGAGGATGGCCAGGTTGCGGTTCATGTCGGGCCGGAAGTCTCGCCCGGTGCCCCGGTCGGGTCCAGCCCACGCTCTCCCACCTCGAGCCGACCCCGGTTCCACTGCGCGTGCACCCGCCATGGACGGGTGGGAGCACGGCGGACCACCTGCGCCAGCCCCTCCAGTGCACCCTCGGGGAGCACGCCCTCCCCCAGGGCCCGCGCCGCGAGATGCCGCCGCAGCGCATGAAGCGCGAAGAGCGCCTCGCCGAGATCGGCGGCGAAGACCCCGCTCCGTCCCCCCGGGGCGCGCGCCAGGCCCTGGGCCCAGGTGTCGAAGGCGAGCGCCGTCGCCAGCTCGGGCGCCCCGGACGCACGCGCCTCCGCCCTCGCCCACGCAGACCACGCAGCGTCGAGCGGCTGTCCGGTGGCAAACGCCTGGCGGAAGGCGTCGGAGGCCAGGAACCTCTCCAGCGTGGTGCGAGACGGGGCGAGCAGCGGGCGCGAGAGCGGCCAGCGCGCATCGAGCGCCTCGGTGGTGACCGCGAGGCGGAGCCCCTGCTCGGCCCGCACGCCCTCCGCGTCCGCGCCGGGAAGGAGCCGCCCGTGGACGAGGTCGAACCCGCGCCACGCCGAGGCCGCGGCGTCGGCCGGAAGCCCCGGGGCGGGGAAGCGGGGCGGCGGCACCGCGAGCGGGGCACGCTCGGCCACCGGATCGAGCATCGTGCGGAGCGTGGCGAGCGTGCGCCGGGCGGCGCCCACCGGGTGGCCGTCCCCCTCGAACACCAGCGCCCGGAGCGCACGGCAGCGCGGGAGCACCTCGGCGAGGAGGCCCAGCACCTCGCTGCGGAGCGGCTGGCCATGGTCGTCCATGTAGACGCCGCGGCCCTCGGGCGTCCGGGTGATGACCGAGCCTGCCACGTGCACCTCGATGACCGCCTCGAACGGGAAACCGTCGAGCCCGGTCTCCAGCGGCAGCCCGGCGGCGAGCTGCGCGGCGACGAGGTGGCCCACGTCGAGCACCAGCGGGCAGCCCGTCCGGGCGTGGAGCCGGCCCATGAAGTCCAGCACGTGCAGCGGCCCGTCGCGGCGCACCACGACCGGGTTCTCCAGCGCCAGTGGGACCGAGAGCGCCCCCGCCACGTGGAGGGCGTGCGCTGCCGCGAGGTCCAGCCCGGCGACGCTGAACGGAGGGGGAAGGTACAGGTAGCCGGGAAGCGCCGTGCCCCGGACGTGCCACCAGGCCACGTCGTTGCCGACCCAGGGCGAGCCCACGGCGCGGGCGTGCGCCTCGAGCGCGGCGAGGCGGTCCGCCGGCTCCAGCTCGGGCCCGGCGAGGTTGAGGTGCACCGGGTGGAAGAGCGCCGGAAGTCGCTCCCGGGCCGCCATCAGCGCCCCGAACAGGCCTGCGTCGCGGCGCGCCTCCTCGAGCGAGAGCGGCGCGCTGTACTCGACCAGGTCGAACAGCTCCGGCTCGGCGGCGTGGAGCGCCCACGGGTCGGGCTCCGCCGCCGGGTCCAGGTTGCTGGACAGGCCGAGCCCGAGGAACGGCAGCGCGCGTGCGTCCACGCCGGGGGAGCCTACTCGCTGCGCATCGCCTCCACCGGGTCCAGCGCCGCGGCCCGGGCGGCGGGATAGATGCCGAACACCAGCCCCACCCCGCTGCTCATCGCCAGGGCCAGGGCGATGGCCCAGGGCGGAACGGTCATCGGGAATCCGAAGGCCCAGCGCCCCAGGCCGGTGAGCGACAGCCCGAGCACGAGCCCCAGCATCCCGCCGAAGAGCGAGAGTGTCACCGCCTCCAGCGCGAACTGCCCGAGGATGCGCCGCCGCTTGGCACCCAGCGCCTTGCGGATGCCGATCTCCCGCGTCCGCTCGGTCACGCTCACCAGCATGATGTTCAGGATTCCGATGCCGCCCACCACCAGCGAGAGCAGGCAGATCCCGAAGCTCGCCGCGGTGATGACCGTGCTCAGGTTGTTGAAGGTGCGGGTCATCGACTCGTTGGTGTCGATCTCGAAGTTGTTCGGGGCTCCCGGCTTCACGTTCCGCTTCATCCGGAGGAGCGCGGTCACCTCGTCCTGCGCCCGCTGCAGCTCTGTGGGATCGGCTGCCTGGACGTTCAGCCGCATGCTCCGGTTGCGGCCGAAGATGTCCAGGGCGTTGGGGAGAGGGAGGATGGCCATGCTGTCGGCGTTGAACACCCCGAACATCTTCCCCCGCTTCTCGAGCAGGCCCACCACCCGGAAGATTCGGCCCCGGATCCGGACCTCCTGTCCGACCGGATCCTGCCCGGGGAACAGCCGGTCGGCCACGTCGAGCCCGAGCACCATCACTGGCCTCGCCTCGTCCACCTCGTTGGCGGAGAAGAAGCGGCCGGTCGAGACCGCGCGGCCGCTGGTGTCGATCCACTCGGCGGTGGACCCGATGACGATGACGTTGGGCAGCGTCTCCGCCACCGCGCTGGAGAGCTTGTTCGGCCCCAGCCAGGTGTGCGCCGAGGCGACCACCACCGAGGGGCAGCCCTCACGGACCGCGTTCAGCTCTCCGAGGCCGACGTTGGGCCGGCGCTGGAACCGCCGCCAGTCGATTCGCCCGAAGTTGACCCCCCCCGGCCACTTGGAGACGGTGAAGACGTTGGCCCCCAGCTGCGAGAGGTCCGCGGTCACCTTGGTCCGCAGCCCCTCGACCAGCGCCATCATGGTGGTCACCGTGGTCACGCCGATGACCACCCCGAGCAGGGTGAGCAGGGAACGGAGCGGGTTCGCCGCCAGCGTCCCCAGCGCCAGACGGAGGTTGTCCAGGAAGGCGATGAAGCTTGCCGTCTTCATTCGTGGCGGAGGGCCTCCACCGGGTCCAGCTGGGCGGCCCGGGCGGCCGGCCAGATGCCGAAGATGAGCCCCACCAGGGCCGCGAAGGCCACCCCACCCATCACGGTCAAGGGCTGCACCGCCGCCGCCAGGCTGGTCACCGCCGAGACCAGCTTCGCCAGCCCTAGGCCGACCGCGGTGCCGATCGCCCCTCCCACCGCCGAGACCAGCGAGGCCTCCAGGAGGAACTGCACCACCACCGTGCGCCGCCGTGCCCCGAGCGCCCGGCGAAGGCCGATCTCCCGGGTTCGTTCCCGGACGCTGACCAGCATGATGTTCATGATCCCGATCCCGCCCACCAGGAGGGTGATCAACCCCACCCCGATGGCCACGCCATACAGCGCGCTGGTCAGCTGCTGGTAGGTGTCGGCCAGCTGCTGGGTCCGGTTGATGCTGAAGTCGTCGGGCTGGCCCGGCTGCACGCTCCGGACGCGGCGGAGGATGCCGGTGACCTCGTCCTCCGCCCGGTCCAGCAGGTGCGGGTCGTCCACCGCGACGTCGATCTGGAGCTCCCGCTTCCCGTAGACCTGGAGGAAGGTCTTGAAGGGCACCAGGACCACCAGGTCCATGCTCTGGCCGAGAAGCTGTCCCTTCTTGGCCAGGACGCCGATGACCCGCCACGGGCGGTTCTCCAGGCGCACCGTTCCCCCCACCGCGCTCCGCCCGGGGAAGAGCTGCTCGGCCACCTCCGACCCCAGCACCACCACCCGCTGCTCGGCGTCGCTGTCCGCGTCGGTGAGGAACCGGCCTTGCGGGACCTCGTAGCCCCAGATCTTCTGGAAGTCGGCCAGCGTGCCGATCACGTCCACCTGGCTGACGCTCTGGTCCCCGGCGGTCAGGTCCTTGGAGGCCTCGTTCAGTTCCGGGACCACCGCGCTCGCCAGCCGCGATTGCAGCGCCAGCGCCTGCATCTGGGCGAGGGTGATCTCCTTCCGGTTCCGGTACCGCCACCAGTCACCGGCCACCACCCAGGGATGGCGGGCCACATTCAGCGTCGCCGTGCCCAGGGACGCCAGCTGTCTCGAGAACGCCAGGTTCAGCCCCTGGATGATGCCCAGGATGGCCAGCAGCGTGGCCACCCCGATGCCCACCGCGGTGAGGGTGAGCAAGGTCCGGAGCCGGTTGGCTCCCAGGGTGCGCAGGGCGATCCGTCCGCCCTCCAGCAGGTCGACCCGGAGGCTCACGTGGCCGCGGCGCGGGCCCGCTCCGCCCGGCCATCGAGGGCGACCTCGGGGCCGGGCCCGTCGTTCACGATGACCCCGTCGCTGATGCGGATCGCCCGCGGGCAGCGCGCGGCCAGGGTGGGCTCGTGGGTCACCAGGCACAGGGTGTGACCCGCCCGGTGGAGCTGCTCGAACAGCCCGATGATCTCCTGCCCGGTCGCCGAGTCGAGGTTGCCGGTGGGCTCGTCGGCGAGCAGGAGCGACGGCTCGGTCACCAGCGCCCGGGCGATGGCCACGCGCTGCCGCTGGCCGCCGGACAGCTCGTTGGGCCGGTGGGTCACCCGGTTCGACAGCCCCACCTGGTCGAGCGCCGCCCGGGCGCGCTCCCGACGCTCCCTGGCCCCCAGCCCGCGGTAGATCAGGGGAAGCTCCACGTTGCCCAGCGCGGTCTCCCGGGGCAGCAGCTGGAAGGTCTGGAAGATGAACCCGATTTCACGATTTCGGATGTCCGCCAGCTCGTTGTCGGACATGTGGCTCACGTCCTTGCCGTTGAGCCAGTAGCGCCCCGAGGTCGGGGTATCCAGGCACCCCAGGACGTTCATCAGGGTGCTCTTGCCCGAACCGGACTGCCCGATGATCGCCACGAACTCGCCCTTCGAGACCTGGAAGGAGATCCCGTTGAGGGCGTGCACCACCTCGGTGCCCACGGTGTAGTAGCGACGAATGTCCTCGAGCTTGATCAGCATCTGACTACCCGCGGACGGCGGTCTTGGTGCCGGGGGGCTCGGCCGGCTTGGGACCCTTGGGTGCGTTCTCCTTGAGCGGGTCGCCGTCCTTCAGCTCCTTGCTGACCGTCCGGAAGGGTCCCTCCACCACCCGCTCGCCCTCCTTCAGCCCGTCGAGCACCTCGAGGTCGGTGTCCGAGGCGATGCCGGTTCGCACCCGGCGCGCCCGGGCCTTGTTGTCCGCGTCGACCACGAAGACGATCTTGGCCAGCGTCTCGCTGCGCTTCTTTGTGGCCAGCGAGGTGCCCGCCTCGCCCGGCGGCTGCGAGTCCGGGAGCGACTTGTCCGGGCGCACCGTGACCGCCTGGATGGGGACGATCAGCGCGTTGTCGTGAGTCTCTGCGGTGATCCGCACCTCGGAGCTCATCCCCGGGAGCACGCCCGGAGGCCGGCTCTCCAGCGCCACCTTCACCGGAAAGGTGGTCACCTCCGACTCGGTGCCGGGGTTCTTGATGGTGGCCTTCTGGGCGATCTCCACCACCGAGCCCTCGAAGCTCTGGCCCTCGAGGGCGTCCACCGCCAGCTCGGCGCGCTGGCCGTTGCGCAGGTGCACCACCTCGTGCTCGCCGACCTCGATCTTCACCTCCATGCTGTTGAGGGCGGCCACGGTCATCACCGTGTCCTCGGAGAAGTCGGAGCCGCGGACCCGCTCACCGATCTCCCGGCTGAGCTCGATGACCGTCCCGTCGATGGGCGAGGCCAGGGTCGTCCGGGAGAGGTTGGTCTGGGCCTGCTCCAGGGCGGCAACCTGTCCGGCGTACCGCTGCTGCGCCGACGCGAGGCGGGCCACGGTGCTGTCGAAGTCGGCCCTCGCCTTGTCCACCTCGGCGCCGGAGGCCATTCCCCGCTTGGCCAGCCCCAGCACCCGGTCCAGCTCGAGCCTGTTCCGGTCCACCTCCACCTGGGCGGTGGCGATGTCCGCCCTGGCGCCACTCACCGCGGCCTGCGCCTGCTTCCCCGCGGCGACGAAGGGCCGCGGGTCGATGCGGCCCAGCACCTGCCCCTTCTTCACCTTGTCCCCGAGCTCCACTGGCCGCTCGACCAGGTCACCGGAGAGGTTCGAGGAGATCTTCACCGTGGTGGAGGCCTCCACCTTCCCGGCCCCGATGATCACCCGGCTGATGGTTCCCTTCTTCACCTTGGCCACCTGGACCTCGGTCGCCGGTGGCGGCCGATCCTTGAGGCCGGCGACGGTGATTCCCACCACCGCGAGCAGCAGCACTCCCGCGATCAACCCCTTCCACCACGTCATGGCGTCGCTCCGTTGCCGAGGGTGCCCATCGCCTTCTCCAGGCCCGCCCGCGCCACCTCGGCGTCGGAGCGCGTCTGGATGAGCGTCTGATATGCCTGCGCCAGCTTCAGCTGCGCGTCGCGCACCTCGAGGGTGGAGGAGGCACCGGCCTTGAAGCGCTCCTGCGCGTAGTCGAGGTTCTGCGTGGCGGTGACCCGGTTCTGCCGCGCCATCTCCAGCGAGCGGAGCTGGGCTCCGAGCGAGTCCAGCGCCACCTTCACCTGACCCTCCACGTCCCGCTCGTTCTGGGCCAGGTTGAGCTGGGCCTGGGCGAGCTGCGCCCTGGCCTGCTTGGTCAGCGCGTCGGTCTGGAAGCCGTTGAAGAGGTCCCAGTTGAGGGTGAAGGCACCGTTGACCGCGTTCTGCTTGCTGAAGTTGGTGAACACGGTGTCGGCCTCCGGGCCAGCCCGCAGCCACTGGAGCTGGAAGTTGACCCGTGGAGCCCACCCCGCCGCCTGGGAGGTCTCGAAGGACTTCGCCGCCTTCACCTGCTCGCCCCACTGAACGAGGACGGGGCGGTTGGCCCGTGCCAGATCCAGCCCTTGCTCGAGGCTGACCGGAGGCGGCGGAGGGGTCTCGGGCAGCGGCGGGTCCACCGCGTCGAGCTCCTGACCCTCCGGACGCCCGAGCCAGGAGGCGAGGTCGATCTGCGCCTGCGAGACCACCGCCCGCTGCTTCTCCACGTTGATCCGGTCCGTCCCGAGGTTCACGAAGGCCGCCAGGGCGTCTCCCTTGGTGCCACGGCCGGCCTCGAAGAGGGCCTGCGCCCGGTCGGCGAACTCCTTGCTCCGGTCTGCGGTGGCCTGGAGCACGAGCAGCTGTTTCTGCGCCGTCCACAGCGCGTAGAAGCGCCTGACCGCCTCGTACTCTGAGGCGAGTACCTGCTCGGCCGCCGTTCCGCGGGCGGCCGCCTCGAGGTGACCGGACTGCGCGAGCACCTGGAACTTTCCAAGATCGAAGAGCACCTGGCTGAGCGTCGCGCCGAGCTGGAACCTGTTCGCCGCGTAGTGTGGGTAGTCGGTCACCGCCTGCCGGTACTGGATGTTGTTGTTGCTGTCGACGCCCGAGACGACCGTACCGATGTCGCGGTAGTCCGACTGGATGGTCCGGCCGGCCTGGGCCTGGAGGCCCAACTGGGGCATCAGCGCCCCGGTGCTGACCCGCTTCTGCTCGCTGGCCCGCACCCGGTCGAGCTCGCTGAGCAGCGACTGGAGGTTGTTCCGCGATTCCTGGCGAACCTGATCCAGGGTGATGGGGCTGGCGGCGAGCACGGCGGAGAGGACGAGGGCGTTCATCCGCCACCTCCCGGGCCGGGCCCCTGGGGGGGGCCTCCTCCCGCCATCAAGCCCGGAAGCCCCGCGCCGAAGACGCCGACGAAGGCGAGGAAGAGCACCAGGCCCACCCACAGCCCGCCGCGCCGGCGCATGCCGGTGGCCGCGGCGAAGCCCAGCCCGATCAGCGCCGCGGCGAGGAGGTGAAAGAGGTCGAGCGAGCCGAGGAGCCCGGCCAGCTTCGGGCCGCCGGCGTGAACCCAGGCCCCGAGCGACGACGGCAGCAGATGCCGGGCCCGTTGCTCGGTGATGCCCAGCTGCCACAGCGCCACGACGCCCCACAGTGCCCGCTGCAGCGCGATGGGGAGCATCCCCACGGCGGATGCACTGAACAGTGCAGCGAACGGCGCCTTCCGTCCCAGGAGCCAGGCGACGAGCGAGAGGACCACCGCGATGCCGAACACCACCAGCGGGGTGACGAACACGCCGCTGGCGATGCCGGTGACGAGCTTCAGCCGGCCGGCGGTGGTGATCTGCTCGGTCAGCTCGGCCTCGGGCATGCCCTTGAGCTGACCGGACATCTCCAGCTTCTGGAGGATGCCGGGAGCGGGGTCCCACCGGAGGGCGAAGGCTGCGCCAGCGAAGGCGGTGGCGGCCATCAGCGCCAGGAGCGGCCAGAGGATGCGCCGGCCCTGGACGGCAGCGGCCACACGGTCACCGGGGTCGGTCAGCGTTCGGGGGAGGGTGAGCGCGGTCATCGGGAAGTGCCCTGCTCTACGGTGGCTTCGGGAGGTGATTGCCCCGGAGTTCCGACAGTGGACTACCCCCACGCGTGAACTCCCGCTCCCTGCCTGTAGCAGTTTATTTGCCGGCTCTCACACCCAGGGGTAGGTGTTCAAGCATCCACCGCAATGCGCTCGGGCGGTCCGGGGAGGGCATGGTCGACAGCAGCGACTTGGCGCTGGTGCTCTCGGAGGCGGAGGACATCGCCCAGAGCGTCTCTCAGAAGCCCACCACCGCGCACGCCGTACTGGCGCTGTTCACCGTGGACAACCCGGGGCAGCGGCTCCTCAAGGAGCGGGGCGTCGACGAGGACCGGCTGCTGGCGCTGGTGAAGGCGGCGCCCACCGAGCCGGACGGCACGCTCCGCGAGCTCCGGGACCGGGCGCGGGAGATCGCCCGCGCCTGCGGCTCGCGCGAGGCGGACTGTCTGCACCTCCTCATCGCCGTCACCCGGCTGCGATGCGCGGGGCACGAGCTGCTCGCCGGCACCGGGCTGGACCTCACCGCGGTGCGCAACACCGCCCTCTCCTACTTCCTCAGCGGCCGCATGCCCCGGAAGTTCGTGCCGCGCGACGCCCGTGCACCCGCCCGGCCCGCTCCTGCGCCTCCCCGCGCCTCCACCACGGTCGCGCTGCTGCCCGAGGGCTCACCCCGGGCGCTGGTGGACTCGGACGGGGAGGCGCTGGCCGCGTTGCCGTTCCCCGCTCCGGCGCCCTCCACCGCCGCCGCGCCGGCACCGGTCCTGCGCGTCGTCACGCCGGCCGAGGGGCTCCCCTGGGAGCTCGACCCGGCCGCCTTCCCCCTCCTCGCCCAGCTGGGGCGGAACCTCACCGCGCTGGCCCAAGAGAGCCGCCTGGACCCCGTCGTCGGCCGGGCGCGCGAGATGGAGGAAGTCCTGGACGTCCTGGGCAAGCGTCGGACCAACAACCCCTGCCTGGTCGGTGAGCCCGGCGTCGGCAAGACGGCGGTGGTCGAGGGTGTGGCCCAGCGGCTGCTCTCGGCACCCGGAGATCTGGGCAAGAAGCTGGTGGTCGAGCTGTCCACCGCGGACCTGCTCGCCGGCACGTCCCTTCGGGGGTCGCTGTCGGAGCGGCTCAACGGGTTGAAGGAGGAGATGCGCCGCGCCGCGGGCCGGGTGGTCGTCTTCCTGGACGAGATCCACACCCTGGTCGGCGCCGGATCGACCGGCGAGGGAGCGCAGGACGCAGCCAACGAGCTGAAGGGGGCGCTGGCCCGCGGCGAGTTCCCCTGCATCGGGGCGACGACCCACGACGAGTTCCGGCGCTTCATCCAGGCCGACCCGGCGCTGGAGCGCCGCTTCACCGCGGTGGTGGTGCGCGAGCCCACGGTGTCCGAGACGGTGGAGATCCTCTCGGGGCTTCTCGGCCGGTACGAGGAGCACCACCGGGTGCGCTACGCCCGCGCCGCCGTCGAGGCCGCCGCATCGCTCGCCGCGCGCTACGTGACGGACCGGCACAACCCCGACAAGGCGGTGTCCTTGCTCGACCTGGCCGGCTCCCGGGTCGCACGGGCAGGGCGAGACCGGGTCGAGGTGAGGGACGTGGCCGAGGTGGTGGCGCGCATCGCCGGGCTCCCGGTGGAGCGGCTCCTGACCGGGGATGCGGCCCGGCTGCTCCGGCTCGAGGAGGAGCTGGGGGCGCGCGTCGTGGGCCACGCCGCGGCGGTGGAGCGTGTGGCCAGGGTGCTTCGGCGCAACTACGCGGGCTTCGCCAGCCGGCGTCCGCTGGGGAGCTTCCTCTTCCTCGGCCCCACCGGCGTGGGGAAGACCGAGCTGGCCCGGGCGCTGGCAGAGGTGCTCTTCGGCACCCGTGACGCCCTCATCCGGCTGGACATGAGCGAGCTGTCCGAGTCGCACGCGACGTCCCGGCTCATCGGCGCGCCGGCGGGCTACGTCGGATACCAGGACGGTGGACAGCTCACCGAGGCGGTGCGGCGGAGGCCGAGCGCGGTGGTGCTGCTCGACGAGGTGGAGAAGGCGCACCGGGACGTCCTGATGCTCCTGCTCCAGCTGCTCGAGGAAGGCCGGCTGACCGACGGAAAAGGCCGCCAGGTCGACTTCTCGAGCACCGTGGTGGTGCTCACCTCCAATCTCGGGGCAGAGGCCTTCGGGCGGACGCGGGCCCGGGTGGGGTTCGGCTCGGAGTCGGCGGACGAGGGCGGCGCGTCGGCGGCGCTCACCGAGGCCCGGCGGGCGCTCCCGCCGGAGCTGTGGAACCGCATCGACGAGCGCCTGGTGTTCGGCGCGCTCGGCCGCGAGGAGCTCCGGAAGATCGCCCGGATGCTGCTCGAGGAGAGCAGCCGCCGGCTGGCCGAGGAGCGCGGCATCGCCTTCGCCGCCGGGGACGACGTGGTGGACGTGCTGCTCGACTCGGAGGACATGGATCCGCTGCTCGGCGCCAGGCCGGTGCGGCAGATCGTCCAGCGCTCGATCGAGGCGCCGCTCGCCGAGCACATCCTCGCCGGGAAGGTGGCGGCGGGGAGCCGGGTGCGGCTCCGCGTGGTGGGCGGGCGCATCCGCTTCGGCGGCGACACCGTGGGCTGAGCGGTGGCAAGGCACGGCGCCCGGCGACCGCGGGTGGTGGTGGTCGGCGTGGGCCGGCTGGGGAGCGCGATCGCGGTCCAGCTGCTGAAGGCTGGGTGGCCGGTGACGGTGCGCACCCAGTCACCCGCCGGACGGCGCCAGGCGAGGCGACTTCGACTGCTGGAGGCCGATGCGGCGGCGATGTCCCGGGCCGAGCTGTGCCTCCTCACCGTCCCCGACGCGGCGGTGGGTCCGGTGGCGCGGGCCGTTGCCCCGTTGCTCGGCCGGACGACGGGGCTGGTCCACTGCGCGGGCGCGCTCACGCTCGAGGTCCTCCAGCCCGCGGCCGCCGGGCGCCCCACTGGCTCGTTCCACCCGCTGGTCTCGGTCACCGGCCCCGAGACCCCGCTGGCCGGCCACTCCGTCGCCATCGCCACGCGATCGCGGGTGCTCGCCCCGCTGCTCTTCCGGCTCGCCGAGACGCTCGGGCTGCGGCCCCTCCGGGTACCCGAGGGCGGGCGGTCGGCGTACCATGCGGGCGCGGCGATGGCGGCAAGCGGCCTGGTGGCGCTCCTGGACGCGGCCGTGGGTGCGTGGCGAGAGGCGGGCGTGCCCGAGCGCGAGGCGCTGGCCGGGCTGCTGGCGCTGATGCGCTCGGCCCTCGCCGGGGCCGAGGCCCGGGGCACGGTGGCAGCGCTCACCGGGCCCGTGGTGCGCGGGGACGCCGAGGTGGTCCAGGCGCACGTGCGCGCCCTTCCCCCCGACGCCCTCCCCATCTACCTCGCGCTCCAGCAGCGCGTGCTCGCCCACGCCGCTGCCCGCCTCCCCCGGCCCACGGTGGCCCGGGTGAGCGCGGTGCTCGGGCCCGAGGCGGCGATGCGCCTCCGTCGTTCCCGCAGCGGCCGGAGTCGCTGAGCACCTCTGCGGGAGGCTTTCCCGGGCCCCCCCGCAGCGCGACCGGTTTGGAATCGGTCGCCCGGCACGGGGGACGAGCCGTGCAATCGACCCTCTGCGAGAGGCTCCACCCCACTCGGTCGCATGCTCGGCTGCTGCTCAAGGCGCCAGGATGATCCGCGGTCCCTGCATCGCCTCGCGCACCGCCATCAGCGCCGGATCCGAAAGCGCCTCGGTCTCGGTCAGCCGCCGGAGCACCAACTCCGAGTCCTGGGGCGCCCCCTCGAGGACCCCCTTGAGGTCAGCCAGGAGCGCCAGCGCCGCATCCTCCATCTGCTTGCCCTGCGCCGTGGAGGCGATGGGCTTCCCGGCCTTCGCCGAGACGTCCTTGGCGAACCCGTCCAGCGAGGCCCGGGTCGCCCGGGGATCGTACGCCGCCAGCTTCGACTGGAGCGGTGCCTTCGGCACGGTGAGCAGCCGCGGTATCCCGCCCTGTGCCAGCCCGGGATGCGGAACGCTGATCTCCTGCATCGGGAACACCCCCAGCAGCCCGTCCTCGGGGGCCGGTGAGCTGTAGGGGACGACGTCCAGGAACAGGGCCAGCGGGTCCACGCCCTGCTTCGCCGCCTCGATGTCCTGGGGGTCGAGCGGCGGATACGACGTCGGCGCGCCGGTGAAGAGCAGCGGGAGCACCGCCTGCTCCCAGAACTCGTCCGGCGCCGAGCCGGTCTGCTTCGTGGCCGCAGCCACGGTGAGCATCAACTCGGCGAGTCGGGGCGACTGGCCGACCTGTTCCCCGAAGCTCCTCCCGGGGTCGAGCAGGGCCAGCGCTCCGGCGATCTGCTGCTCGAACTGGGCCTTCGCCTCGGCCGACATCCGCTGGGCGCCGACCCGGGCGAGCGCAGCCCGGAGATCCGCGGCGAGCACCGGGGGCTTCGCCTCGAAGAGCTCCTTCTTCCGCCGGGCATCGAGCAGCATGAACTGGAGGAAGCCCGGGTCGAACAGCCGGGCGTAGTCCTCCGGTCGGAGCCGCACCGGCGCCCCGGCCGACGGCGCGAACTTGGCCTGGGCCAGCGCGCGGCGGATGTCGGCGGTGACCTCGTCGAGCCGCTCCAGCTTCCCCCGGCTCAGGGCCTCCACCACCGCCTGGAACGGCGACAGCATCAGCACCGCGTCCGGGAACCCAAGCATCCCGCCCTCGGGCGCCTCGCGGTGCGGAAACCAGAAGGCCTGGTCGCTGGCGATGAGCCGGTCGGCGAACGCCCCCGCCAGCCCCAGTGCCACCAGCTGGTGCTCGGGCTGCTCGGGCCGGAACGGTCCCATCAGCAGGCGGATGACACCTTTCTCGATGTCCGCCCACGATGCCGTCTTGAGGTCCACCGGGGCGCCGGTGGCCCGCTCCAGCGAGGCAACGAGCTGCTGGGTCGCCGCGTCGAGATGTCCTGCAGAAGAAGCCATGGGTGGGCCCCTTAGCGTAGAACCGGGGGCTCTGTGGAGAAGCCCGGAGGCGGGAGGGGATTCCGAGTGGAAGGTCGGGCTCGCCCCGCCGCCCTCGCCGTGCTCCTGATGGCGTCGGGGTGCGCGACGCTCGCCCCTCGCTTCGACCAGGCGGTCACCACCTCGTTCGCCCGCCAGCCGATGCGCAAGCTGGAGACCGGCCGGGTCGAGCTCTACTACCCCGAGTCGAAGCGGGAGGAGGCCTTCCGGGTCATCCAGCGGCTCGACCGGTGCGTGGAGCAGCTCCGGCGCAACCGCTTCTCGGGGACCGAGCGCCCCAAGGTCCTCGCCTACCTGACCACCGCCAACTTCGACAACGCCTACGTCCAGCCGCAGGTGGGAGGGCTGCCGCTGCAGATGGTGCTGGCCCACCACTTCACCACCGAGTTCTTCAATCTCCTGGAGATCGGCACGAACCACGTGGACGACGTCTCGTGCCACGAGGCCACGCACTACGTGCAGTTCCAGGAAGTCGACGAGCTCTGGTACTACCTGAACCTGGCGTTCGGCGACCTGCTCGACCCGAACATCTTCACCGAGTCGTACTTCCTCGAGGGGCTCGC
>DATKKF010000040.1:0-21237 GCA_035543115.1 Myxococcaceae bacterium | reverse complement strand
CGGCGCCGGACGATGCCCTCGTCCGCGCAGCCCCAGGCCCGCGCGGTGGCGCGGTCGCGGTGGGGGCAGCCGGCGCACGGTCGTGGTGAAGGGCGAGCACGGGCGCGGGCGTCACGCCGAGCGGCGTCGCCCGAAGGCCCGCGTCACCTCGGGGTGAGAGGCGAGCAGATCCAGCGCCCGCGCGAGCAGCGTCTTCCCCGGCTCGGTCCGGTGCCAGGTCGAGGCGCCCGACGGATGCGGCAAGGGGACAACGTCCGTCCGGTGTCCCTCGAAGACCAGGCGGTGCGAGGTGCCCACCACGCCGGCCAGGCCACCGCGGTGGCCCATCACCTCGGCGATGGCCAGCGTGCCCACCGGCACCACCAGGCGCGGGCGCATCAGCTCCACCTCGGCCCGGAGCCAGCGCCGGCAGCGCGACACCTCGTCCGGATCCGGCCGGCGATCGCCGCCGCCTGGCGCCTTGCCCGGGAAGCAGCGGGTGACCGCGGAGAGGTACACGCGCCGCCGCACCGTCTCCTCGTCCGCCCCGAGCACCGAGGCGAACCACCCGAAGAGGGTGCGTCCGGCGGTCCAGGCGAACGGCCTTCCCAGCGAGGCCTCCCGGGGTCCCGGTGCCTGACCCACCAGGAGAATCCGCGCCGGCTGTGCGGAAGGGTGCACCGGGGTCCCCAGCACCCGTGGGCAGGCGCGGCATCCGGAGAGCTCGGCGTGGAGATCTTGTAGTCGTTCCCGGGTGGTTGGCATGCCTCGTCAGGTTGTCCGGGGATTCGACGGGAGAGTAGCCTCGGAAGGTCGTTCCCGTCCCCCGCGATGTCCGCCTCCATCGAAGCCACCCATCTCCCGCCGCGGCCGGTCGCGGGGCCTCCGCACATCCCCGGCTACCGCCTGGAGAAGCTGGTGGGCAAGGGCGGGATGGGCGAGGTCCACCGCGCCGTCCAGCTGAGCCTGGGGCGGGTGGTGGCAGTGAAGGTCCTCTCCGGGGAGCTGGCCGCCGACCCCACCTTCGTCGCCCGGTTCGACAAGGAGGCCGCCGCGCTCGCCACGCTCAGCCACCCCAACGTGGTGAGCATCGTCGACAAGGGGAAGGCGGAGAACACCTACTACCTGGTGATGGAGTTCGTGGACGGGCCCTCGCTCCGCGAGGTGATGCGCTCGCCCCTGCTCGACATGCCCGGTGCGCTCCGGATCGTCATGGAGATCGCCCGGGCCATCGACTACGCCCACAGCCGCGGCGTCGTCCACCGCGACCTCAAGCCGGAGAACATCCTCTTCGACGAGCAGGCGGGCGGCATCGCCAAGGTGACCGACTTCGGCCTGGCCACCTTCTTCGACGACAGCAAGCTGACCAGCCGCTACAACGTGACCGAGACCCACGTCTCGATGGGCACCCTGAGCTACATGGCGCCCGAGCAGCGGGTGGACGCGAAGAACGCCGACCACCGCGCCGACGTCTACTCGCTCGGGGTCATGCTCTACGAGCTCCTGGTGGGCGAGGTGCCCATCGGCACCTTCGATCCGCCGAGCGAGCGCCGCCCGGGGACCGACAAGCGGCTCGACGCCATCGTCCTCCGCTGTCTCAGGCCTTCGCCCGCCGACCGCTACCAGCGGGTCGCAGATCTCATGCTCGACCTCGAGCCGTTCGCGCCGGTGTCGTTCAGCCAGGTGCCACGGAAGATCTCCCGGGTCGAGCAGCTGAAGAACCAGATCCGGGCGGTGCTCCGGAAGGCGCTCCGGGTCGCCGAGGTCGCGCTGGTGGTGGCCGCGTTTGCCGTCCTCGGCATCAGCTGGGCCCGGACCCGTTACCACCCGCCGCCCCGGCCATCGCCCGGAACCGCGCTGACCTCGCCCGAGCTCCGGCTGGAGACCGCCACCACCTCACCCGGCCGCATCGCCGACACCAGCAACGTCCGCCGGATGGTGCTCGGCGAGGGGCCCGACGCCATCCCGCTCATCGCCTGGGGCCGCGTCCCCGGGCTCGAGGGCCGCACGGTGCGGTTCCCCAGCAGCGGCGACGACGTGAGCGTGGGCCGCCTCAACCTGGACCTGGTGGACCGGGACGGCATCTCGGCCCAGCTCATCGCCGACGTGACGACCAGCGCACCGCCCTCGTCTCTTTGGTCCGGCCTGCGCGAGCAGCTGCTGGGAGTGAGCCGCGAGCCGCAGTCCGCGCTGGTGCTGCTCGGCAGCCCCGGGCGGTACGTGGCCGTCGTCGTCTCCGGCGTCGGCGAGCCGGTGGCGTTCGAGTGGGCGCTCGGTGAGCGCCGGGGCACCATGCTCGGCCCGCCGAGCCCTCCCGGCGGCGCCGCCCACGTGAAGCTGGAGGTGGACCGGGCCGGCCAGCTCCAGGCCTTCGTCGGGACGGACATCGACCAGCGGCCGGTCGGCGAGCCGCTGTACCTCGGCACCGACTGGCGCAACAGCTTCGGCGCGCCACCCACCCCCGCGCTCGGCTGCATCGACGGGGAGTGCACCTTCCGCCAGGTCGGTTACGAGATCGGCCGGGAGCCGCCGGACCTCCCCGAGCCGATGGTGCTCACCGAACCCTCCACGTCCGCGAAGTCGAAGACGGCCAAGGGGACCACGAAGCGCAAGACCACGACCGAGAAGAAGCCGGTCCCGGTGCGCCCCCCGGTCACCACCAGCCGCCACGCGAAGAAGTGACCGCGGGCGTCCGCCCCGAATCCCCGAAAGCCTCCCCGATGCGTCGTCTCCTCCCCGTCCTGGTGCTCGCGCTCTGCGCCTGCGCCCACCTCCCACCCTCTCCCACCGCGGTGCTCGACGATGCCGCGGGCCGCGCGAAGGACTCCGGCGCCCCGGCGCGCACCGTGGCGCTCGCCGCGTTTCACGCGCTCCTGGTCGAGAACCAGCCCGAGCGTGCCCGGGCCCTGGCCGAGGACGCGCTCCGCCGTGACCCCGGCGAGCCGTACGCGCTGGCGCTCCAGGGCGTGCTTGCCCGCCGGGACGGACACCCCGAGCAGTCGCTCGACGCGGCGCTCCGGCTGGTCCGCGCCGTGCCGAAGCATCCGCTGGCCAGCGCCGCCGCTCGGGAGATCCAGGACATGGCGGGGACGGCGGGCTCGCTGGATGCGCGCATCCGCGACGAGGCGCCCCTGGCGCTCGCCGCCGGCGCGGGTGGCGAGACCGCGGTCCTCCTCCGCCAGGCGCTCGCCCAGCTGCAGTTCCTCGAAGCGCGCCCCGAGCTGGCCGAGACGCGGTCGGCGGCCGGGGTGCCGGCGGAGGTCACGCTCCTCGGGCCGCTGTCGCCACTTCATCTGCTCGGCTTCGGCGAGCGCACCGAGCCGGAGCGCACCGGCGCCATCCCCGACACCCTGACCGGCCCCTTCGGCGCGGACAGCCCCCGGGTGCTCGCCCTTCCCGCCGGGCGGCTGTCGCTGGACGCCGAGGGGCTGGCCGGCGACGTCTACGTCGTGGCGGTGGACGTGGAGGTGCCCACCGCAGCGCTCTACGTCGTCCGGGCGAGCAGCCCGAGCACCCACCGGATGCTGCTCGACGGCACCCTGCTCCACGAGCGCCGGACGTACGAGCGACCGGGGTCCACCGTCGAGGCGCGCGCGGTTCGCCTGGAGCCTGGTGTGCACCGGCTGATGGCCGTGCTGCTCAAGGAGGAGCGCACCGGCTCGCTGGCCTTCACCGTGTCCCGGGCCGACGGGCAGCCCTCGGGCCTCCGCTTCTCGGCCGCGCACGGGCCGGCGCCGCGCTCGAGTGGGGTGAAGGGGGCGGACGCGCCAGGCTTCTACCCGGACGCGGCGAGCATGGAGGCCGCGCTCGAGCCCGAAGCGGGCCGCTCGCTGGCCACCTTCCTCGCGGCGCGCGACGCGGAGGGGCGGGACGTGGACGGCGCCCGGCGCATGCTCTCGGAGCTGGGTACGCCTCCGCCGGCGGCGGCCTGGAACCTGCTCTCGGCAGACCTCGCGCTGCGCGACCGGAGCCTTCCCACCAAGGTGGGCCAGGGCCGCGCGACGCGGGACCTCGAGGTCGCGGTGGAACGGGACCCGGCGAACGTCGGCGCCCTGCTCGCCCGCGGCTTCCTGGCGATCAACGACCAGCGGGTGGACCAGGCGGTGGGGCTGGCGGCTCGGGCGCGCGCGGCGCACTCCCCGGTGGGAACGCCGCTCCTGTCGCTCGAGTCTCGCATCGCGCTGGCCCAAGGCGTGGACGCGCAGGCGGACACGCTCGCCCGCCAGAGCCTGGAGCAAGTCCCTGGGCTCTGCGAGGCGCTGCTGGTCCGCTACGACGTCGCACGGCGCCGCGACGCGGTCGCCACCACCGACGGGCTGCTCGACGCCATCTCCACCTGTCCCGGCGAGCAGCTCCGGCGGGTGAACCACTGGAAGCTCCGGGGCCAGCTCGACCGGGCGCTGGCAGAGATGCGGCAACTCCGGGCGCGGCTGCCCGGTGACGTGGCGCTCGGCGCCCAGGAGGCAGATCTCCTGGTCTCGCTGCGCCGGACGGACGAGGCGGCGGCGCTGCTCCGGGGTCTCACCGCGCTCCGTCCCCGGGACCCGTCGCTGTGGAAGCGGCTCGGGGACACGCTCGCGCTCGGCAAGCACGGCGCCGAGGCGCTCGCCGCGCGGGAGCGGGCGCTGAGCCTGGATGGCTCGGACCTCTCGCTCCGGCGAGCGGTGGAGCGAGCGCGGACCGGGAAGGAGATCCTCGCCGGCTTCGCCATCGACGGGCGCAAGGCGCTCAAGGCCTTCGACGCGCGGGGGAGCAACGTCGAGGGCTCGAGCGTGCTGGTGGTGGATGCCGCCGCGACTCGCGCCTTCGCCGACGGCTCGATGGTGGACCGCATCCACACCGTGGAGAAGGTGCTCGACCAGAGCGCGGTGGCGCGGGTGGCCGAGGTGCAGGTGCCGCAGGGCGCGCAGGTGCTGGCGCTCCGCACCCTGAAGGCGGACGGCACGGTCCTCGAGCCCGAGAGCCTGGACAAGGACACGGTGAGCCTGCCCGGGGTGGGGGTCGGGGACTCGGTGGAGCTCGAGTACCTCCTGGCGCACCCGGCGCGGCGCGCGGCGAGCCCGGGCTGGACCGCGGGCGCGTTCTATTTCCAGGTGGGCGGGGTGGCGGACGACTGGGCGACGTACGCGGTGATGGCGCCCCGCGGCTCGGGGATGACGGTGGACGCGCACAACATGCCCACCCCGCCGGTGAAGACCGAGGGTGACGAGGACGTGGTGAGAGCGGAGGTTCGCGGTGCGCCGGCGCTGGTCCCCGAGCCCAACTCGCCGCCGTCGGGCACCGAGCAGCTGCCGTTCCTCGTCGTGGGTTCGGGGGACAGCGGCCCGGGTGGGCTGCTCACCGCCACCGGCGACGCGCTGAGCGCGCGGGCGCAGCGGACGTTCGAGGTGGAGGCCTTCGCCCGGGCGGCCGCGGCCGGAAAGTCGGGGCTGGAGGCGGTGCGTGCGCTGCACGCGGCGGTGATGGACCGCATCCCCGGGCGGGACTCGGGGCTGGGGCTCACCGCGGCGAGCACGCTGGCGCAGGACCGGGGGAGCCGCCTGTGGCTCCTCAAGGCGGCGCTCGAGGCGTCGGGCTTCCCCGCGCGGCTGGCGATGGTCCGGACCTACGCCACGGACCCCAACCCGTACCGGTTCCCCAACGAGGCGCTGTTCCCGTACGTGTGCCTGCGGGTGGAGGTGCCGGGTCACGAGCCGGTGTGGCTGGACACCGTCATCCGCTACGGGCCGTTCGGCCTCCTCCCCGAGCAGGCGGTGAACGGGCGCGAGGCGTACCTGCTCCCCGAGCCCGCGCGGCCGCTGGTGGCGCTGAAGACGCCGGCGCAGCAGCCGGCGGGTGGGCGCGAGGTGAAGCTCGACCTCCAGCTGGCGGAGGACGGGACGCTGAGCGGCGACGTGCTCGAGGTGTACAGCGGCTTCGAGGCGGCGCAGCTCGCCGAGACGCTGGAGGGCGTCTCCAACGAGCAGCGGGACCAGGCGCTCCAGCAGGCGCTGTCGCGTTACTTCGGCGGCGCGGAGCTGTCCGACCTGCGGCTGGACGTGAAGCGGGCGGTGGGGGCGCCGCTGTCGCTGCGGTACCACTTCGTCGCCCCGCGGTTCGCCCGGGTGGACGAGGGCCGGATGACGCTCGGGCCGCTGACCTACCCCGCGCAGGTGGGCCGCCGGTATGTCACGGTGGGGACGCGCCGCTCGCCGCTGTTCATCGACTCCACCGAGCAGAACGTGAGCCACGTGGCGCTGCGGCTCCCGCCCGGCTGGCACATCGACGACCCGCTCCAGGGGGGCAAGCTCGAGAGCCCCTTCGGCCTCTTCACCCGCGACGAGCGAGAGACCGACGTGTTCCGGGTGGAGGAGCGCTACCGGCTGGACATGGCTCGCATCCCGGTGAACCAGTACGAGGCGTTCGCCGGGTTCGCCGGCCAGGTGGACCTCCTTCAGACGCGCGACCTGGTGGCGATCAAGCAGATCGCGCTGAAGAATCCGGCCGGTCGGACCGAGCGCTGAACGGCAGAGGAGTCCCGGAAGCCGGCGAGATCACTCACGGATCTGCCCTGCGCCCGTAACGAGGTGTCCCGTAACGAGGTGTCTGGCACCTCGATGGGCCTGCACCTTGATGGGCCTGTCACCTGGTCCTGACGGGCTTCACCGACTTGCGCCGGAGCGCATCCAGGCTCCAGGGTCCAGCACCGGCGGCGGAGATGTAGAGCCAGACGAAGCAGAACAGGACGGCGTTGGTCCCGCCGTTCAGCGCCGGCCAGAACCCGTGCGGGGCGTGACCGAGGAAGTACGCGACGGCCATCTCCCCCGAGGCGGTGAAGGCGGCCGGGCGGGTGAAGAGTCCGACCAGCAGCAGCACGCCGAGCACCAACTCCAGGAGCCCAGCGATGCCTGCGAGCGAGCCGAGGGGGGCGACCCCTCCCCCGGGCATGATCGGGCCAGGCCACGCGAAGAGCTTGGCCGTCCCGAACTGGAGGTAGAGGAAGGCGGCCATGGTGCGCAGGATGCTCAGCAGCTGCGGCGACCACCTGCTCCATCGGGCGATGGCGTTCTCTTCGGCCACGGGACCTCGTGCGCGAGGGTCCGCAATCCTAGGCCGGACGGGCGCCACCCGGGGGGACCGGTGTCCCAGAGCGCTCACCGCTGGACACCGTCAGGCAGGATTCGACGCACCGGCGGCCCGGGGGCCTGAGCCCGGTCTTCGCCCCGCTCGCCCGCCGCTCGCCCTCGGCGGCCGGCGCTCGTGGCGCGCGCCACCCTGGCCTCGACTCCCGGTGTAGCCGGCCGCATGCGCTCGGACCCCGCCCTGCCGCACGCTCCCGTCCTCCTCCGCCGCACGCTCCTCGCCGGCACCGTGGTGGCGGTCGGCGACATGACCCATGCTATCGCGACGGCGGTGTTCGCGCTCCGGGTCACGACGGTCCGGCGGGTGCTGCAGTCGCCGGCCTCCGGCCTGCTCGGGCCGGCCGCGTTCCAGGGCGGTGCGGCCACCGTCGCGCTCGGTCTGGTGGTGCACACGCTCGTTGCGCTCTGCTGGACGGGCCTCTTCCTGTTCGCGCTCCTGCGCTGGCCACGGCTCCGGCGGTGGACGGCGACCCCCGCCGCTCGAGCCACGGTGGGCCTGGTGTACGGCGTCCTGGTGTGGCTCCTCATGGACGGGGTGGTGCTCCCGCTGAGCCGCGCGCGGGTGACGTCACCGTTGGCTCCCTGGTTCTGGATCCAGCTCGTGATGCACCCGCTGGTGGTGGGGCTCCCGATCGCCACGCTCCTCGGCCGGCCGGCGGCGGCTCACACCGCGATGGACCACTCGTCGAGCTCCGCGGCCTCCGGCGTGTCGGCGACTCCCTGACCGGCAGCCATTCGCAGCAGCACGCGGCCGAGCGGCCGGAGACGCTCGGGGCGGATCCGGTAGATGGTCCACCGGCCCCGCCGCTCGGACTCCACGAGCCCCGCCTCGCAGAGGGTCCGCACGTGGTGCGACACCAGCGGATGAGGAAGCCCTACCGCCAGCTCGAGGTCGGTGAGGCACAGCCCCGGCTCGTCACACCGGAGCGGGCCCTGACGCGGACCGATCCAGCCCGAGAGGAGCGCGACGATCCGGAGCCGGGTCGGCTCGGCCAACCCGCGGAGAGCGGGGAGAAGCAACTCGGGAGACATCGGTCGCCACCTCCCTACTTCAGGCCGGGGAAGGGCTTGTCGAAGAAGCAGACGCCCACTTGGGGGTCGCCGGTCACCAGCTCGCCGAAGCTCCCGGCGCCCTGGTCACAGACGATGCTGTACTGCGAGTTGATCCCGCCGAACCGCCCAGTGGCCGGGTCGGGCGTCGGATCGCAGTCCTCCAGGGTGGCGCAGGTCTGGGTGACGGACAGACCGCGGGCGGTGTACGGCCGGGTGCAGTCCCCCACCGTGTAGACCGAATCGGCCACGAACTGCGTGCCCTGGAAGTCGGCTCCGTCGAGGAAGCGGAGGCCGTTCAGCTTGATCGACCGGACCTTCGGGGTGTTGGCCTGCACCTCGCTGGTGAGGAGATAGTCCTGTCGGATCTCCGGTACCTCGGCGAGGGCGCAGATCTGGTCCGCGTCCGGAGTCGCCGGGATGGCGGTCTCCGCGAACAGGGCGTGCGCCGGGTCGGGGTCCAGCGCCGTCGGGATGTCCACCGTGGTGCCGGGTCTCGTTGTGTCGTCCCGGGGCCGGATCGAGTCGGCGCGCATCTGGAAGGTCAGCTGGTCGGCGCCGATCTTGTCCATCCGGTAGCGGTCGGCCTTCAGCTCCGGCAGCGACCCGGTGGTGCAGGCGCCGGTGGACGGTCCTGCCGACTGGAGCTCGACGAGGTAGGTGATCCCCCCGGCCGAGCGCTGGACGATGCAGGCGGTCCTGACGTCGTTGCTGCAGGCGCCGAGCGTGGCGACGGCGGAGGCGGCGAGGAGACTCCGGAGGATCATGGGTCGAGCGTTCTGTTGCCAGGAAGTGAGTGAGGTCATGTCGGCGGTCCTCAGAACGTCACCCGCGCGCTGAAGCGGATGATCCGGCTGGGCTGGTACTGGAGCGGTCGCCCCCAGTTCGGGTTGATGGTGTAGGCGCTGACGCCCGACTGATCCGGCAGGGGGAGCATCACCTTCCCCGAGGCGGTCGCCCGCGGGAGGCTGCCGTTTCCGCAGCCGCCGGTGAGAGTCGAGGGATCGACGCCCGCCGCATCGCCGCAGGGCGTGCCCACCGACTTCGGGAGCGAACCGATCCGGCCGCCCACGATGGGCCCGGCGTCTCCCTGAGCGTCGCTGAGGATGTAGTTGTTGTCCACCAGCACCGGCTTCTGGAAGTTGAAGAGGTTGAAGCCGTCGACGCTGATCGACGCCACCAGGTCCTTGCTGAACCGGTAGTTCAGGCCGAGCTTGGCGTCGATGGAGTGCACCCAGGCGAGACGCCCGCCGTCGCCGCGCTGGACGAAGTACACCTGGCCGGCTCCGTACCCGGTGTCGTTGGAGGGCCCGAGGTAGTTGATCGGCGTGCCGGAAGCTCCGGTGTACGAGGCTCCGAGCGTGATGCTGAAGGTCGCGGCGATGGGGAACTCCTTGGCCACGAACGCCTTGATGGTGTGGGTGACGTCGGCGGACAGCGGACCCTCCTGGTTCACCAGCAGGCGGACCAGGTCGAAGGTGGAGTTGATGTTGGGGTCCAGCTGGCCGTCCTCGGGCCGGAACAGACCGTCGTAGTTCCCGCGGAGCTGCGACCAGGTGTAGCTGACCTGCGCCATCCACAGGTCGGAGAAGGTCTTGCTGAAGGACGCGGTCACCGCGTGGTAGGTGCGCGACGCCTTCGGGAAGTTGCGGCCGATGCCCTCTCCGGGATTGCCGATGAAGTAGGTGTTCCCGTCGTCCGCGGACATGTCCTCGATGGTCCGGACCAGGTTCCGGTAGGTGTAGGTCAGGCCCAGGCGAGCGTTGGCCAGCACCTCGTACTCGGCCCCGGCGACGATCTCGTCGTTGGCGGTGGGCTGGATGTTGGGATCGACCGCGGTCTTGTCGGCGGAGACGTTGCGCCACGCAGTCGAGGAAGACCGGACGCTCCCCCCGCGCTGCAGGGTCCTGGCGTCACACCCGGAGACTCCATCCACCAGCGGGTTGCAGGCCTGGTTCGCCCGCAGCTGGGTCTCCACGCTCAGGGCGCGGTCGGCCAGGTCGAGCGGGATGCTCTCGAAGTACCGCCCGTAGTTCGCGAAGAGCTTCGCCTTGCCCTGCTGCGTGGGATCCCAGACCAGGCCGATGCGCGGCGAGAGCATCGCCGGGAAGGCCATCCCCAGCTCGCCGTCCTTTCCATAGAGCGCCTGGGTGTCGTAGCGGAGCCCGACGTTCAGGGTGACCCGGTCCTGGATGCTCCAGCTGTCCTGGACGAAGCCCCCCACGGTGACGGTCTTGCTCTTCCCCGAGAGGATGGGATCGCCACCGGGGGTGTCCTTCCCGACCAGGTAGCCGAAGCGACGGCCGATGGTGGCGATGCCGTCGCCGGCGAGGTTGTAGAGGTAGGCCACTCCCGCGCCGTAGGTCTTGGTGTGCTCGTAGTAGGAGAGCTGCCCGTCGAAGCCGGTCTTGATGACGTGGTGGCCGAGCGCGTTCAGGAGATAGGTGACGGTCGCCTTCCCCTGGAAGCTGTCCAGGACGATCCGCTCCATGAAGCCAGTGCCGCCGTAGGTGAAGGTGATCTGCTGACAGGCCTGGTCGTTCTCGGGCTTCGAGCAGAAGGTCCGCACCGAGGCCGGGACCTGATCCTCGAACTGGAGGATGTTCCTCGTGGCCTGATCGACGATCTCCGGCGTCCCCGCCAGCTTGGTCCGATCGGAGATGTTGAACTCGCTCTGGTCACCCGGGAGCGACTCCATCAGCTGGTGGTGCCATCCGGCGCGGACGTCGAGAAGCAGCCGCTTGTCGAGGAAGGAGCTGTTCAGCTCTCCGCTCACGTTGAGCGAGTCGTTCTTCGTCTGGACCCAGGAGCTGTTGAACGTTCCCCCGGTGTAGAGCGCCGGGCCGATCGGCGCCCGGTTCTGTGCCGCCGCCAGCGCCGAGTTCTGGAGCGCGAAGACCCCGTCGCCGCCGCCGTGGGTGGGCGTGCCGTTCACCGTGACGCTGAGCCGATGGTCGGAGCTCAGGAGGTAGGTGAGCTTGGCGATGTAGTTGATGCTTCGCTCGTCCCCGAACCGGCGCTGGGTGCTGTTCTCGATCGGGGTGAAGAGCTGCTGGCCGGCGACGTCGGTCACCGGGTTCCCGTTCTGGTCGTACTCCCCGGCAGCGAAGAAACGCTCGTAGGAGTAGCGCTGCGCGGCGAACTGGACGCCGGCGAAGAACCAGAGCTTGTCCTTGAGGATGTAGCCCCCGAGCGTCGCGCCGAAGTCTCCGATGTTGAAGAGGTCGCGGGTGCCCTGCACCGTGCTCCCCGCGGTCTGCACGGTGGCCGGTTTGCCGGAGAGCGCCCCGGGGGTGAACGTTCCGAAGACCGAGCCGTGGAACTCGTTGCCCCCGGACTTGGTGACCGCGCTGATGGTACCGCCGGTGGTCCGGCCGTACTCGGGCATGTAGCCGCCGGTGATGACGTTCACCTCGTCCACGAACTCCGAGGTCAGCGGCGTTCCCAGGACGCCGTAGGCCGGGTCGTTCACCGACAGCCCGTCGATGAGGTAGCTGTTCTCGGGCGAGCTGGCGCCGTTGAGGCCGACGCCGAAGAGGTCGGTTGAGGCCTGGGGCGCAGTGGTGGCCAGCGAGTCGAAGGAGCGGTTCGCCCCGCCGAGGCCACCAGGCCTGGACACCGCAATGTTCCGGATGAAGTCCTGCCCGATGGTCGCCCCGGTGGTGCTGGAGGCGATGTCCACCACCGGGGGCGTGCCGACCACCGTGACCGTCTCGGTGCCGGCGGTCTCGGGCAGCAGCTCGACGTTGAGCCGGAGGGTCCGGTCGGCGGCGACCTCGATGCCCGCCCGCGAGTAGGGATGGTAGGTCTCCTTCTCGAAGCGCAGGGTGTAGGTGCCCGGCGGAAGCTGAGGAACGCGGTAGAGCCCGGTGGCGTCGGTGACCACCACCTGCTCGCCCTGCAACGACGGCGAGCTGGCGGTCACCACCACGTCGGCGACCGGGGCGCGGCTGCTGGCGTCGACCACGTTCCCGGTCAGGACCGAGGTGCTGGTCTGCGCCCGGGCGCTGGTGGCCAGCCCGGCCAGGCAGAGCAGGAGGATGCGGCGGCGTCTGAGCAAGGTGACCCCTCCCGAGGACTTCGGTGTTGAGCCGAGAGTCCCAGGGCGGTGGCCCGGGCACAGGAGCGCGATCGGTCCACACCGCCCGTGGTCCCGACGGACGCGTTCAACGCCGGGCGATGGTACGAACGGACCACGGGCCGTGCTGGGCCCGCGCCGTGGCGCCTGGCTAGAGCACCACGTTCTCCAGCAGCAGGCGGTCGCGGAAGCGCCGCCCCACCGGGAGCAGCGTCCCGTCGCGGAGCAGCAGCTCGTACTCGCCGCTCACCCCCAGCCGGCCCTCGCGGATCCGGTCGGCGTTGACGATGATCCGCCGGTGGATGCGGATGAAGCGCGCCGCCTCCAGCCGCTCCTCCAGCCGTTGCAGGGTGGTGCGCAGCAGGTGCTCGACCGGGCCAAGGTGCACCTTCACGTAGTTGTCCGCGCTCTCGAACCAGTCCACGTCGCTGACGTCGAGGAAGCGCAGCCGCTCGCCCTCACGGATGACCAGGCGGTGCAGCCGCCCGGCGCCCGCCCCCAGGCGTTCGGCGAGCGCCAGCAGGCGCCCGTGCAGGTCCGACGTCCCCCGGCCCTGGACCCGGGCCAGCGTCTGGCGGAGGCGGGTCCGGTCATAGGGCTTGAGGAGGTAGTCGATGGCCGCGACATCGAACGCCCGGAGCGCGTAGCGGTCGTGCGCGGTCACCACCACCACGTGCCCCACGTTCTCCAGGCCCGCACGCTCGAGCACCTCGAAGCCATCCATGGTGGGCAGCTGGATGTCGAGGAACAGGAGATCCGGCCTCTCGGTGCGTAGAAGCTCCACCGCCTCCTCGGCGGTGCCGCACTCGCCCACCACCTCGATGCCCGGCTCGGTGGAGAGCAGCATCAGGAGCTTGCGGCGGGAGAGCCGCTCGTCCTCCACCACCACTGTCCGGAGCGTGGCCATCAGGTCCTCCAGGGCAGCTCGACGGTGACCTCCAGGCCACCGGAGGAAGGGCTCCGGAGCTCGAGCTGCTGAGCGTCGCCGTAGAGCTGCCGCAGGCGGTCGCGGGTGTTCCGGAGACCCACGCCCTCGCGGGGCCTGGCGGCGCGGAGCCCGGGGCCGTTGTCCAGCACCCGGAGCTGCAGCCGTCCGTCCACCTGGCGCGCGCTGATGGTGACCTGTCCTCCCCGGTCGTTCCTGGCGACTCCGTGATGGATGGCGTTCTCCACCAGCGGCTGGAGCGAGAACGGGGGAAGGCGCGCCGCGAGCGTGGCCGGGGGAACGTCCACCGTGACCGCCAGGCGCTCGGCGAACCGGATCCGCTCCACGTCCAGGTAGCGCTCGAGCAGCTCCAGCTCCTCGTGGAGCCGGATCTCGTGCGCGCCGTCCGAGGCGAGCGTGAGTCGAAGCAGCTCGCCGATGCGGGCCAGCATCGCGTCGGCCGCGTCCACGTCCCGGTGCATCAGCGCCGAGACCGAGTTGAGGGCATTGAACAGGAAGTGCGGATTCAGCTGCGAGCGCAGCGCAGCGAGCTTGGCCTCCTGCAGGCTGGCCTCGAGCTGGGCGGCGCGGAGGTCGCGCTCGCGGTAACGATCGTACCAGTCGTGGGCGGTCCACCCCAGCAGGATGAAGGCGTAGACGGTGAGGTCGAAGGGGATGTAGTGAGGCGCGGCGCTCCGCAGGGCGGCCCACCACGTGGGCTGGCTGTACAGCTCCAGCTGGTAGAAGCCCACCAGCGTGTACGACGCCATCACCAGGACGATGATGCCCAGCGCCGCCGCGAGGTGAATCGACGCGTTCCGCAGGCGTGGCGGCGCATCCAGCCGGTAACGACGGGCCAGGTGCCCCACCACCGGAACCATGCCGGCCCAGAGCCAAACCGCCAGCAGGTAGCGCTGGAGGATGTCGAGGAAGTGCACGCCGGGCGGGCGAGTGTCGGAGAGGAAGCTGAACGCGGTGAGCTCCAGCGCGACGAGGTTCGCCGCGGCGAGGACCAGCAGCGGCCCTCGCGCCCTCCGGCTCCAGCTGGTCGGCGCACGGCTCATCCCAGAGCCATGAAGTCTTGCCCCACCTCACCCGAGGGAACAACGGGGCGAGCGCCGCCGGGGCGGGGTGAACGACGCTCCGTCGAGGGGAGGACAGCCGCCTCCTGCCGTTCGCCCCGCGGGCCTGGTGCTCGTCCCTCCGCGGTCCGTCCACGCAGGGCCTGCTGCTAGACGTCCACCCCAGAGGGGAGACCTCCCTGGGGGTCTTCGGGATGCATCACCACAGCTTCGTCCTCTCCGAGTTGGCGGAGCTCGGGCTCAACGCGCGGGCACGGAGGGACTTCCGTCAGCGCGTGCTCTTCCGGCTGGCCCCGGTCATTCCCCACGAGCTCGGCCTGTTTCACACCGCTCCGCCGGTCCCTCCGGGCATGGACCCGGTCACCTCCGGCTTCTCGGCCCACGCCGAGCGACGGCTCCGGGCTCGCTGGAGCTCGCACGCGCCCGTGCCCGGCGCCTGCCGGCCCCGGGCCGAGGCGCTGATGGCGCCGGAGGGAGCTCGGCTCTTCGCCCGGCTGACCGGAGAGCTCCATCCGCCGACCGCCGCGTTGCTGTTGCCGATCCAGCACACCGGTCGGGTGCGTGCCTGGCTCGTGCTCGGCCGGTGCGCGAGCGAGTTCTCCGAGGCCGAGCTGGAGCTGGCGCGGCTGCTCTCGCCGGTGCTCTCTCTGGGGGACGGTCACGCGCTCGAGCTTCACGAGGCGGTGGGAACACCGCTCAGCGCCCGAGAATCGGAGATCTTCGAGTACCTCTGCCGCGGGTTCCGCAACGAGGACATCGCCGAGGCGCTCGGGACCTCGCCCCACACGGTGCGCAACCAGCTGGTGCGGCTCTACCGGAAGACCGGGGTCTGCACGCGCTCCGAGCTGGTCGGGCTCGCCTCGACGGCGGTGCGGCGGGCGACGCACTGAGCAGCCAGGCTCTAGATGGGGGAGAGCTCTCCGGGGTGGAGCTCTCGTCGGGGCAGCGCCACGTAGAACGTCGCGCCCTGGCCGGGAACGCCCACGCCCCAGACCCGGCCTCCGTGCCGCTGGACGATCCGCCGCGCGTGCGCCAGCCCGATGCCGGTGCCCTCGAACTCGTCGGCCCGGTGCAGCCGCTGGAAGACGCCGAACAGCTTGTGGGCGTACTTCATGTCGAAGCCGACCCCGTTGTCGCGCACGTAGACGATGTCCTCGGCGCCGGGGACGTTCACCGTGCCCACCTCGATGCGTGCCGGCCGCCGGGCACGGCTGTACTTCAGCGCGTTGCCGAGCAGGTTCCGGAGCACCAGCAGGAGCATCGTCGGGTCTCCCTCGACGGTGGGGAGCGGGTGGACCACCCACTCCACCTCGCGCCCCTCCTGCTCGTGGAGCAGCCCCTCGCGCGTCGAGGCGAGCACCGCGTTCAGGTCCACCGTCACCCTGCGTAGCTCCGTCCGGCTGACGCGGCTGAACGAGAGCAGGTCGTCCACCATCTGGACCGCCTCGGCGGCGGTGTTCCGGAGCATCGCCACGTAGCTGCGCTCGCGGGCATCGAGCCGGGAGCCGGCGCTCTCGTCCAGAAGACGGGTGAAGCCACCGAGCTGCCGGAGCGGCGCCCGCAGATCGTGGCTCACCGACGAGGTGAAGGCCTCGAGCTCGGCGTTCACCGCGGCCAGCGCCTGGGTTCGCTCGGCGACGCGCTGCTCGAGCGAGGCATTGAGCTCGCGAATGGCCTGCTCGCGCTCCTCCATCGCCGCCACCGCCTCATCGTGGCTCCGGCCGAGCGCCAGCAGCTGCCGCCGGCTGGTGTACCCGAGCACCAGGGCCAGGGTCCCCACGCACCCGAGCGACAGCCAGAACAGGAGCCGACCGGTGAGCGCGGCGTGCTCGGCCCGCTGGCGGCGGCGCGCCTGCTCACTTTCGCCGAGGGTGTCGAGCACCTCGAGCATGCTGGAGAGCCGCTGCACGCCCTCGCCGGCCTTGAAGTAGCGGATGTAGTCGTCACCCGACTCGAAGAGCGCATGCTCGCGGGCCGCGTACTGGCTCCAGGCATGGGCCATCGACTCGACGATGTCCAGCCGTGCGAGCTGGTCGGGATTCTCGTGGAGCAGCACCCGCAGGCTCCGCAGCGTGTCGACCAGCTTGCCGTCGGCGCGCTCGAGCGGTCCGAGGAAGCTCCGGTCACCCGAGAGAAGGTATCCGCGCAGACCGGTCTCGCGGTCCACCAGCAGCTCGCGCAGGCGGGCCGAGTGCGCGAGCACTTGATCCGACCGCTGTGTCAGCCACGCCTGGCGGACCAGGAGCGCCACCCCGCCGCCGAGCGCCACCGCCAGCAGCGTGAGCAAGATCGCCGGGACCAGGAACGCGCGGGTGAGCAGCCTCCGGAACTCGACCGACTCGTGAGCCAGCGGCGCGGGCGTGGCCGTGGCGCCGGCGGCGGGGGCGAGCTGGACGGAGGCGGCGGGCGGACCGGCGAGCCTCGGAGCGGGCTCGCCGAGGGCCTCGGCGACGGAGTGCGGCGCGTGCACGTGAGCGAAGGAGCCACGTTCTAGCACGCCCGCCAGGCGAGCTTGCGGGCAGGACGACTGTCGGACATTCGCGCCGATGCACCCGCATCCACCCTCATCGACTCCATCGCCAGCACGCGAAGACGTGAACGTCATCTCCGGCGTCCTGGGGCAGTCCGCCTCACCGCCGACCGCGACGGCCGCGTGCTGCGCCTCGCCGGTCCGTTCAGACCAGGCGGGCGCTGATTTCCTGGTGCAGGTGGGCTCCCCGCCGGGTGAGCCGGACCCGCTGGCCGTTCTGCTCGAGGAAGCCGTCGCGGATCAGAGTGTGCAACTCGACGGTGCGCGGCGCGATGCTGTGCTCGGCCCAGAGCGCGGCGAGGTCGAGCCCCGAGCGAAGCCGCAACCCGAGCAGCAGGCGCTCCTCGTAGAGGGCGGAGGCATCGAGCGCCTCGCGGTCCTCCTCCGGGGCCCGTCCCGACTCGACGGCCTGGAGCCAGCGCGGCGTGCTGCGGAGGTTGGTGGTGCGGACGGCACCGCTGCCCTGGCGATGGAATCCGACCGCGCCGGCGCCGAGGGCGAGCGACTCTCCGCCGGTCCAGTAGAGCGCGTTGTGGCGCGAGTGCCGGCCCGGGACGGCGTGGCTGGAGATCTCGTAGCGCTCGAGGCCTGCGCCGCCGAGCACCTCACCGACGGCGTCCACCATCTCGACGATCGTCAGGTCGTCGGGAAGCGCGAGACGCCCCTGCCGGAGGCGGCGGCTGAACACGGTCTCTGCGCCGAGGTGCTCGCGCTCCACGGTGAGCACGTAGGACGAGACGTGCTCCGGGCCGAGCCCCACCGTGCGGCGTGCGTCCTCCACCGCCCCGGCGAGCGACTGCCCCGGCACGCCGTGGATGAGGTCGACGGACACGTTCTGGAAGCCCGCCGCGCGCGCCGCTCCGAACGCACCCTCCGCGTCGTCAGGGGAGTGAGCGCGACCCAGCGTCGCCAGCACCGCAGGCTCGAACGACTGGATTCCGAGCGACAGCCGGTTCACGCCCGCGGCGCGGTACCCGGCGAGCCGCGCGGCGTCGGCCACCTCCGGATTCGCCTCGAGCGACACCTCGGCCTCGGGGGCGAGCGGAAGGACGGTGGCGATGCCCTCGAGCACCCGCTGGACGTCCCGCGGCTCCCAGAGCGAGGGCGTCCCACCGCCGAGGTACACCGAGTCGAGTGGCCGCTCCGCCCACGCCGGACGTTGGTCGACCCGCAGCCGCAGCTCGGCCAGCACCGCATCGGCGTACCGCGTCCCGGGGATCGACCGGGCGATGGCGATGGTGAAGTCGCAGTACGGGCATCGCCGCAGGCAGTACGGGAAGTGGACGTAGAGCCCGGAGCGCGCGACCTCGAGCCCGGTGAGCGGATCGACCTGCATGGAGGAGAAGGGCTGTACAACGAGCAGGAGCCGTCCGGCGACCCCGCTGGTGGGGATCGCGGGATGCGACGCCCTACGCGGCCCCGCCCGCGTCGGCCGGCTCGGACTCCATCGCCCGCCGGATCGCCGCCCGCGCGAGCAGCCGGGTCGAGTCAAGCGTGGGCAGCGGCGAGTTCGCGTCTGAGATGACGAGCGGAAGCTCGGTGCACCCGAGCACCACCGCGTCGCAGCCGGCGTCCTTCAGCCTCCCAATGACCGTCTGGAGCGTGCGCACCGCCCCGGGAAGGAAGCGCCCGTTGACCAGTTCCTCCATGATGATCCGGCTGACCTCCAGCCGTTCCGGCTCATCCGGACGCACCCAGGCGAGCCCGAGCGCGGCGAGCTTCTCCGGGTACACCTCGCTTCCCACGAGCCATTTCGTGCCGGTGAGCCCGAGCTTCCGGAAGCCGCGCTCCACGGCCTCGGCCGCGACCACCTCGGCGATGTGCAGCCAGGGCAGCGGGGAGCGACCCTGGAGATGCGGGAGCGCCTGGTGGATGGTGTTGTCCGGACAGATGAGGAACCGGGCCCCGGTCGCCGCCAGCTTCCGGGCCGAGTCGAGCATCAGCTTGGCCACCCCGGCCCAGTCGCCCCGGGTGATGCACGCGTCGTAGAGGGCGAAGGAATGTCCGTGCAGGGTGATCTCCGGGTGCGCGTAGGGTCCGAGCAGCCGGGGCGCCTCGGTGCAGAGCGTGCGGTAGCAGAGCGCGGCGCCCTCCGCGGAGCAGGCGACGATGCCGATGTGGCCGGGAGGAGCAGGCATCACCCCGAGCCTGGCAAGGGGCGACCGGTACAGTCACCCCTTCTTCTTCAGCTGGGCCTCGAGCCGCGCAACCTTCGACTTGAGCAGCGCCGTCGCCTCGGCGGCGTTCTCGGCGGCGACCAGCTTGGTCTTCAGCTTGGCGACGTCGGCCCGGAGCTTCTCCACCTCGGCGTTGCTCGCCGCGGGCGGGGCGGCCGGAGGCGGCTGACTCTCCAGCTCGGCGACGCGGGCCGCCAGCGCCTCGCGCTCGCGCTTCTCCTTCATGAAGGAGGCCTGCGACTCCATCGCCTTCCGGTTGGCGTCGGTCAGCTCCTCGCGGACCTTCTTCAGGGCCATGGTGTCGGCGCGGAGCCGTTCGAGGTCGTCGGTGAGCTTCCGGATGGTGGCCTCGGAGCCGCCCGCCAGCTGCGCGTTCAGCTGCTCGCGGAGCGAGGTGGACCTCTGCTGCTCCGTCTTGAGCGAGTCCTGGAGCTTCTGGACCTGGGTGGCGACCTGCGCGGCGTGCGCTTTCGCCTTCTCCTCGGCCGACCGCGCCGACTCGAGCTCCCGGGACAGCGTCTGAAGCTTCTGCTCCACACCCTTGCGCTTCTGCTCCTCGCCCCCGAGCGCGGCCTCGAGCTGCGCGGCCTGGGTGCGCTGGTCCTCGAGGAGCGAGCTCGTCTCCTGGTGCGCCCCCTGGTACTCGCCGAGCTGGCGGCGGAGGTCGGCGCCCTTCGCCTCGGCCTGGGTCCGCTTCTCCACCTCGGCCTGCAGCTGCCGCTCGAGCGCCTTCAGCCGCTCGGCGCGCGAGTCGCTGTCCTGCCGTGCGGCGGCCTCGCCCTTCTGCGCCGTCTGGAGCTGCTGGGTCCGCTCGGCCAGCTTGGCCTCGAGCGCCTTCCGGGCCTGGCCCTCGCGTCCGAGCGCCTCGTCCAGCTCGGCGCGCGCCCGCTGCTCCTCGGCCTGCATCTGGAGCTGGAACGCCTCGAGCTCGCCCCGGAGCGCGGCCGACTCCTCGGAGTGCGCGTGCAGCTGGTCCTGGAGCTGCGCGGCGTTCCGGGTGGTCTCGTCCAGCTGCGACTGCAGCTCGCGCACCTTCCCCAGCTGCGCCTCCAGCGCCTGGCGGAGCCGGGGCAGGTCCTGTGCCTCCTTCTCCAGATCCGCCTTCTCGGCCTTCAGCGCGGCCAGCGCGGCGCTCGCCTCGGCCAGCTCCTCGCTGGAGGCTTCGGCCATCTGGGCCGCGCTCTCCTCGAGCGCCCCGGCCCGCTGCCGAGCCTCGTCCAGCTCGCCCTCCAGGTAGCGGATGCGCCCCTCGAGCTCGCCGACGGAGGCCCGGCTCTGCCCGTGCTCCTGCTCGAGCGACGACAGCGACTGGCGCGCGGCCTCGAGGTCCTTCCGGAGCCGGTCCGACTCGGTGTTCAGCCGCTCCACCTCGGCCCCGCCGAAGTCCCTCTCGGTGGCGGCCGCGTCGCGCTCGGCGGTGAGGGTCTTCACCTCCTCGGCCAGCCGGTCGCGCTCCTGCTCCAGCCGGTCCGCCACGCTCGCCATCTCGTGGTACTGGCCGTTGACCGCGTCGAGGCTGCCCAGCGCCTCGAGCTTCTCCACCTCGAGCTGGCGGGCCTTCTCCTCGGTCGCCTGGAGCGACTCCTTCACCGTCGCCAGCTCCTCGGTGACCGCCGCCCGGGCGAGCTTCTCCTCGTCGAGCGCCGCCCTCACCCCGGGCAGCTCGGCCTCCACCTCGGCCAGGGCGCGCGCCAGGTCGCGGCGGTCGGCGTCGCTGGACGCGAGCTGCTGCTCGAAGCCGCTGGCCTGGCCCTCGGCGGCGTCGGCCCGGAGCCGCTCCTGCTCGAGCGCCGCCTGGAGCTGCTCCAGCCGGGCGGGCAGGAACCGGAGCTGCCCGAGCTGCGGGAGCACCTCGTCCAGCTGCGCCTTGAGCGCCACCGCCACCTCGCGGAGCCGCGCGGCCTCCAGGTCACGCTGCTCGTAGACGCTCCGCGCCCGGGTGAGCGTCTCCTCCTTCAGCTTGAGGACCGAACGGAAGTACTCGAGCTTCTCGTCGAGGGCGATGCCCCGCGGAGGCCGTGGCTCCGGGGGCTCCTGGAACGGGTCACCCGAGGGGCGAGGCGGGGCGGGCGGCACCTGGGCCACCGGGACCAGGCCGCCCGTCGCCGCGGTGGGCTGGCCGGCGGCCGGAGCCGGGCTGGCCGGACGGTTCCCGGAAGACCTCCGGGGCAGCGGCGGGGGGGCCAGCGAGCCCGGAGGAGCTGCCTGCTGGGGGGGCGAGGGGGCTCGCCGAGCGGGCGGCCCGGCCGGCGGCTTCGGGGCGATGGGTTCGTCCCCGAAGTCCAGATCTTGAAG
>DATKKF010000039.1:0-3305 GCA_035543115.1 Myxococcaceae bacterium | reverse complement strand
CTGCGCCAGCTCGTCGGTGGCCGCGGGGTGTTCGTCGTGGATTGGCTCGACCACCCGCGGCGGCCGCACGCCGGCGGCGGCGAAGACATCGGAGGCAAAGCCACGCAGCTCGGTGCGAAGCCTGTAGTGCCGCCCGTCGAGCGTGACGTCGACCGCCTTCACCTGGTCCAGGTCGCGCATGAGATCGGGCCAGGAGCAATCGACGTCCGCGGCATCGAGGCGGCGCTGGAGATCGACCTCGAGCCGAAGAGCAAGGAAACAGCCAACGATGTGGCCGACGGAGGTGTCGTCGCGGTGATGGTAGAGCGGGCGGACCTCGAGCGTCTGCTTGGTCTCGCGGAAGGCGCGCTCCACTCGCCAGAGGCTCTTGTAAGCGACAGCCACCTCGGCGGCGGGCAGGTTCGTGCTGGTGCGGAGCACGAACTTCCCGTCGAGCCGTTGGTCGCGTTCGACGGCCTCACGGTCGATGACGACCGCACCTCGATTGACCTTGAGAAATCGGGCGAAGCCTTTGTTGCTGATGACCGACTTCGGGCCGTGCTCGAGGGCAGCCTCGAGCTTGGCGAGGAGCGCCTCCCGAGCGGCCGCGTCCTTGGTGGTCTCGGCCGGATTGCGACAGACGACGTAACGCCGGTCCTCGACCAGGACCTCCTTCACCTCGAGGTTGTCGGCGACCTTCTGGTAGCGGCCAGCGCGGGCGAGCACCTCCTCGCTCACCTCCTTCTGCTGGCGCATCCGGCAGCCGAGGATGAAGTCGAACGGCGCCTCAGCGTGATCCTCGAGCTGGGCGATGGTGTCCTTGCTGATCATGCCGCGGTCGGCCACGACCACCGCTCGGCGGATTCGGAACCGCTCGCGCAGCTTCTCGATCATCGCCACCAGGGCAGGCTTGTCGGCGGTGCTCCCAGGAAGGATGTCCCAGGCGATGGGCCAGCCCTGTGCGTCGACGGCCAGGCAGATGACCACCTGGGGCTGGTCTGGCATCCGGTCACGCGAGTAGCCGCGTCGGCGGAGCTCGGTCTCCTCGAACCGATAGATGAAGGTGCTGGTGGTGTCGATGAAGACGACGTCGATGCTCTGCGAGAGGAGGTCGCGATCCCGGAAGAAGAGGGCTCGCTCGAGGTCTTCGCGCACCTCCTCCAGGAACCCAACCGTCCGGTAAAGGTGGTGCAGTTCGATGCCGTCGAAGCCGGGCGCCTCCACCGTGCGCAGCCAAGCCGAGCCCTGTAGGTCGCTCCCCGGCGCGCAGAGCCGCTGGAGGGCGAGCGCGAAACCAACGCGCTCCACATCGAAGCCGAAGCGCCGTCCCTCGGCCAGCCTGCCCAAGAGCTCCGGAATGCGCTGCTCGCGCCACAGCCGCTCGAAGACGAGCGCTGGCCCCCAGCTGCGCGCCTGGTGGGCCTCCAACCCCTCCTGGCGCACGCGCTCGACCACGCGAAGCCGCTCGCTGAACTTGGCGAGCGAGCGCAAGAGGCCGTCCAACGTGCCATCGGCCACGATCTGGTCTCGCCGCCCGAGATTGCCGATCACCCGCTGGCGCACCCGTGCCCCCTCGCGCACCGACTCGACGATCTGCAGGTACTCGTACATCCCGTTCGACTGGACGCTACGTTTCACGCGGATGAACACGCGTGCAAGATCGTACGCGGGAGAGGATCCGCAAGGATCCTTCAGGGGCGCACTCCGAGTCCTAGGCACTACATTTCGACTCGAGCAAACCCCGCGCCTCGTTCAAGTGATCGATACGATGGGAGTCGGACGTCCGCGCCGCCGGCGAAACTGTCGAAGATGAGTGAGAGTGCACACGCCCGTCGGCGGAGAGCTACGCGGCGCGACCACCGCCGTGGTCGTGGCCGTCGCCGCCCCAGTGCGCGAGGGACCCGAATCGGCCCTGAGGCCAGCCTTCGAACTGCACGAGGGACCCGAGGTGCTGGTCCTCGAGATCCGCGGCGGCGCCGTGCACGTGCGACTCGGGAATGGCCTCGAGGGGTGGCTTTCGGCGGGGGACCTCGAGCCGGTCTGAGGCGACCTCCCGGCTACCGGGTGTGCGGCCTTGTTCGCCGGCCTCGGTACGACCGTGACCCCCTCCTCGGCTTTGCGTTGCGCGGCCGCCTCACTCTCAGAACGGAAACTCACCGCCCCCGGCCGGCTTCTCGAGCGGCTTCTGCTCGATCGGCTTCGCCCTGCCGTGCGGCGAGCGCGCCTCGACAAAGATGGCCTTCCGCGGCGTCGTGGGGCATGGGTGCTCGCAGGCCCCGCAGCCGATGCAGGCCTCCTCGTTCACCTCCGGGATCTTGAGCCCGGGCTCCTCCCCGTACGGCACCATGGCGAGGGCCTTGGTGGGGCAGTGCTCTGCGCAGGCACCGCAGGCTTTCTTCTTCGTCTCCACCACGCAGTCGGCCTTCACGAACCTTGCCCGGCCGACCTGGACGAGACGCTTCTCGGAGAGGGAGAGCTCCTGGATGGCGCCCGTCGGGCAGACCTCTCCGCACCGGAGGCAGTCGTAGACGCAGGAACCATCGTCGTACACGAGCCTCGGCCTCAAGAGGCCGGCCACCCCGTACTCGAGGAACGACGGGCGGACCACCTGGGCGGGGCAGGCGGCCACGCACAGCTGGCAGGCGGTGCAGCGGGAGCCGAACTGCCGGAGGTCGATCGAGCCGGGCGGCATCAAGGGCGCGCGCGCGTCGCGCGGATCGGATGGGGCAGCTCGCGCGGAGGGGGGGGCGAGGAGGGCGGCGGGAGCGAGGGCGGCGGCCCGGAGCACGGCGCGGCGGCCCGGGTCGGGGAGCTCCTCCACCAGCTTCTCCGCTCTCGGCTGCCTCGCAAAGGCCGCCTCGAGCCGGACCCCGTCCTTCGGGCATACCGCGAGGCAGTCGAGGCAGCCGATGCAGGCGTCGAAGTCGACCCTCCGCCGGCTCGCGTCGATGCAGCCGGCCTTGCACGCTTTCTCGCAGACACCGCACCCGCTGCAGGCGCCGCCGTCGATGCCGATCCGGAACACGGTCCGGCGCGAGAGAAGGCGAAGCAGGGCGCCGGCCGGGCAGAGGAGGTTGCAGAAGAGCCGGCCACGCCCGAGCGCTATCGCCCCGATGCCGGCCAGGGTCGCAAGGCCGAGCGCCGCAGCGGCCCAGGCGAAGGGGGGAAACCCCACCGGCTGAACGGCGTAGACGTGGTGGGCAGCCAAGGCACGGAAGAGACCGTTCACGGCCGCCGCCACGAGCGGGCGTCCCAGGGCGGAGACCATCCGGCCGAAGGCCGTCCAGGGCTCGAGAAGGCCGAGCGCCAGGGTGGCGCCGCCCGCG
>DATKKF010000038.1:0-14788 GCA_035543115.1 Myxococcaceae bacterium | reverse complement strand
CCCGGATCCGTCTCCCCTCGAGGCAGACGGCTCCGGCGTCCTCAGCGCCGAGCCTGTTGGCCTCCGGCGCGAGCGGAGACTGGTAGGGCTTTCCCTCGGTTGCCCTGCGGAACTCCTCCCTGGAGCGGGACAGGCTAGCAGCCCGTCCGGGGCGGCTCAGCCAGCACCTGGGCCCCACGTCCGCTGTCCGTCGACGACTGCGTAGGCGCGGACCGGAAACGTCCCGAGCCCCTGGATGCGCGGGGGCGCCGCCGAGAAGCGGAACCCGGATGGCGGAAGCTGCTCGAGCCCGCGGAGGTGCTCGACGATGGGGATGCCGGCGGCGAGCAGCCGCGAGTGCGCGGGGCGCGCTCCGTCCCCCATGTCGTCGATGTTGATGGAGTCGATGCCCACCAGTGCCGCGCCCTGCGTCACCAGCCAGGCCGCGCCGGCGTCGGTGAGGAAGGGCGCGTCCTTCCCGTACTGCGGGGTGGCGAAGTGCACGTCCCAGCCGGTGTGGAGGAGCACCGCCTTGCCGCGCACCTCGTGCGGCGCGAGCTCGAGCACGTCGATGGCTCGCCGGCCGGCGACCGCCGCTCGCAGCACCACCCCGTCGAGGTCCACCAGGACTCCGAGCGGCAGCCCCGCGAGGTCCACACCGTCTGCGTAGCGGTGCCAGGGGCTGTCCAGGTACGTGCCGGTGTTCGCCACCAGGCTGATGCGGCCGATCTGGAACGTGACCCCCGGGGCGTACTTGCCCACCGAGGCCTCGCGCGAGAGGTGGTCGGAGATCTCGGGGGCCGGCAGTCCCGGGTAGGTCACCAGCCCGTGGTGGATGGGATGACTCAGGTCGAAGAGTCGCCGGTGGCCGCTCGAGGCGCGGGGGACACCCGGCGAGCCCCGGTGCGGCTCCTTCACCCGGCGCACGTTTCGCAGCTCCACCCGGCCCACCATCAGCAAGCCGAGGTGAGCGACGAGCAAGGAGGCAATCTCATCCTCCGAAACCTCCGGGCGCGGCAGATCGAGCGGGAAGCGCTCACCTCGGAGGTTCCCACCATTGGCGAAGGTGACGACGAAGTCGAAGATCGCGCGGGTGTCCATGGCCGAACCGCTACCCTCGGCGGGCCATCCGCGCCAGCACAGTCCGGCGGCGGCCGCACCCGCGCTGCGAGGAACCACGCGCTCCCCGGGTGGGCTAGCGACGCCCGGCGGCCTTCTGCCGGCGCACGCGGCCGCGCCGCAGACCCTTGCGCTTCACCTTCGCCCGGTTCTTCAGCTTCCTCTTGCTGCGGTTTCCGATCTGCTTGGCCATGGGGCCGTGCCTCTTAGCATCACTTGCCCTTGACGGAGGCACGGAAGGCGTCACGCGGGCGGAAGCTCCTATGGCCGCGCCAAATCCCGCGCCGGCGCTGATCCCCGTCCCGAGACATCCCCATCCGGTGCAGCTCTCGCCGGCGTAGCTCGCTCCCACGGCCACCCCGGCAACCAGGCCGACCACCCCCCAGACCCCCGATGATCGCGTCGGCAGTGGGCGCCGCGTTGGACGTCGTGCACGGCGGCGGCGGTTGCACCTCCGGCTGCGGTCCCTTGGTGAAGATGAAGGAGCGCCCCGGGGCACCGAGGCGCGTCCCCGGCAGCTCACCGATGCAGCGTGAGCCGCCGCGCGAACGCTTCCGGGCTCAGGGCGCGGCTGCGCACGCGGTCACGACCTGGTCCCTCGAGGCGCCGAAGGTCGACCCCTCGAAGAGGAACCGGGTGTTGGGCGGGATGATCCCCGGCCCCTGAACGACGATGTCACCCGAGACGTTGCCGCAGAAGGCCTCGAGCGAGGTCGTCACCCCGTCCAGCCGGAAGCCACGGAGGAGGAAGGTGATGTCCGCCCCACCTGCCCCGGTCGTCCCCAGCGGGTAGGCGGCGAAGGGAATGACCGGGTCGCCGAAGTCGATGCTGAACCGCCCCTTGCCGTTCACCGTGCCCGTGCCCGCGAACGGCTCGCCCACCGGGACCAGCTCGCCGGTCCCGAGCAGCGCGTTCTGGTCCACCGCCTGCAGCCCGAGCGTCAGCTTCGAGCCGCTGGTGGTGGCCTCGGCGAGGAACACCGCCGGCAGCTGGGGGAAGAACGTCGGGCCGATGCTCAGCAGGAACGGCCCCTGCACCTCCGCCCGGGCGGCGGCGGGCAACGGCTGAGAGGGGCAACGGGCGTCCTTCCCGACCTTGACCGCGAGGTCCGGGTCGTACTTCCCGAAGTCGAGCGTGGCGGCGAGGATCCAGCTCGGCCCGAACTGCGCGGGAAGCCAGGGGATGTCGACGCCCAGCGGCGTCGAGTACCAGGCCACGACGAACTGGCCGTGCTTCCCGGGAATTGGCGCCACCGCAGCGTAGGACGTGTCCCCGTTGGAGGGCAGCTCGGCCACCTCGAAGAGGCGGATCTGGCTATGGGGGTCAGCCAGGTCGCCCCGGATCTCGTAGATCGCCGTCCGCTTCCGGGTGCAGGCCAGGTGCTTGCGGGCCACGACGAAGGTCCGCCCGTCCACCTCGAAGAGCCGCGACGGGCCGTCGAGGCGCTGCTCCAGGCGCCGGCTGCAATCGAAGTTCCCGAAGAAGCCGAACCAGGAACCGTGCTTGATGCAGATGGCGGTCTGGCCGTCCTCGACCAGTCCCTGGTTGTCCAGCCGCACCAGAGAGACTGCCACCTGCCCGTCCTCGCCGAGGAAGTTCAGCTCGGCCTCGCTCGGGACCGCTGCCGGCGCGTCCACGATGCTGCCCAGCTTGGCGAAGGTCTTCCCCCCGTCGAACGAGGCGAAGTACGCGGCCTCCTGGTCGCCGTCGTCATAGCCGGTGGCGTACAGGGCGTGCCCCCCGAAGTGCGAGTGGCGGACCACGTAACGCCAGAACCCGAACGGCTTGTCGGTGAGCTTCAGCTCCATCGGGGTGGGGACGTCGAACGAGCTGCCCTGGTCTTGCGAGATCGCCAGGACGGTCTGGGTGTCGGCGAGCAGGTCGCGGATGGGAAACCCGGCGAGGCGAGAGATGGCCCCCAGCCGGAGCTCGCCGTTCCACTCGAAGAGCTTGGGGTCACGGATCCCGCGCACCGGATCGCTCGGCGCGGGCGCCACGTCGGTGGCCAGGGTCCCGGCGTAGGTCAGCGGGTCGAAGCGGAAGATCCGGATGTGCGCACTGCCGGTCTCGGTTTGCCCGGTGCCACCGGCCCGGAAGGCGAGGAGCATCTGGTTCGAGGGAAGGAGGTGGAGCTCCACGTTCTCCGCGTGCTCGTCGCCGTTCTGGTAGACGACCGCGACGTCCCGGATGAACCCGCTGGCGTAGGCCGGGCCGTCCGGGGTCGGGACGGGGACGGGGGTGAGGACGTCGGGAGCCGCGGTGGCGAGCGCCGTGCTGCGTGCGTCGGAGCGCGCGGTCGGAGCGGACCCGGTGGGCCCGCATGCGGTCAGGGCAACGGCGACCGGAAGGAGGAACAAGGTCGGGGAGAATCGGTGGAGGTGCTGGCGCATCTCGAGACCTCCTGTGACGGTGACGCTCGGGTTTCGAGCAAGGAACGCGCCACCTCGGTGCTCCGGATCAACCGGCGAAGATCGAATCACGAAGCACGGCGCATGCAATACTCGCGCGCCGACGCCAGGCGAGCGCCGGGCCGCGCAGCGGTTGCTGATTCGCATTCGCGTCCGCAAACACCGGCGCTCCCCGCTCGCCTTCGCCGAGCGCCTCGCCCGGCCCGCCGAGCAGTCGAGCCGGATGACCGCCTGGCCTCGCCCACCACCACCGGGCCGTCCGGGGGGGTAGACGGACCTCTGCGCTGCTCGGCACGACCGTCGCCACCGAAGGGCGGTCGGGGCTCCCCGGGGTGGCGCAGGGCGCCCCGGACGAGGTAGAGCCTCGCCCGGCAGATGATCGACAAGCTGGACGAAGTCGAGCGGCGCTACGACCGGCTCGAGGCCGACCTCGCCAACCCCGAGACCCTGGGGGACAGCGCGCGGCTCACCAAGGTGATGAAGGAGCGTTCCTCGCTGGAGCGCATCGTGGGCGTGTACCGCGCGTTCAAGGCGGTGCGGGCTGACCTGGCCGAGGCCGAGCGGATGCTGGAGAGCTCCGACCCGGACGAGCGCGCCCTGGGCAAGGAGGAGCTGCCCGCGCTCAGGGAGAAGCGCGACGCGCTCGAGGCCGAGCTCAAGGTCCTCCTCATCCCCAGGGACCCGAACGACGAGAAGAACGTCCTCCTCGAGATCCGCGCCGGGGCCGGTGGCGACGAGGCGGGACTGTTCGCCTCCGAGGTCCTCCAGATGTACCTCCGCTATGCGGACCGGAGGGGCTGGAAAGCCGAGCTGGTGGACACCAGCCCGGGGAACGCCGGCGGCATCAAGGACGCGACGGTCACCCTCTCCGGCGACGCGGTCTACTCGTCGATGAAGTACGAGTCCGGTGTCCACCGGGTCCAGCGCGTGCCGGCGACCGAGGCGCAGGGGCGCATCCACACCTCGACCATCACCGTGGCGGTCATGCCCGAGGCCGAGGACGTGGACATCCAGATCAACCCCGCGGACATCGAGATGGACGTGATGCGCTCCACCGGCGCGGGCGGGCAGAGCGTCAACACCACCGACTCGGCGGTCCGCCTCAAGCACCTCCCCAGCGGCATCGTGGTGAAGTGCCAGCAGGAAAAGAGCCAGACCAAGAACCGCGCCATGGCCATGCGGATGCTCCGGGCGAAGCTCTACGAGCGCGAGCAGGAGCGCATCACCAGCGAGCGTGACTCGCTCCGCCGCGGGCAGGTGGGCACCGGCGACCGCAGCGAGAAGATCCGGACCTACAACTTCCCCCAGGACCGGCTCACCGATCACCGCATCGGCATGACCTGGCACAACCTTCCGGCGCGGATGGGCGGCGACATCGAGGACATCGTCGTCGCCTGCCGGACCTACTTCCAGGCCGAGCAGCTCAAGGCCGAGTCGACGCGGCCCCAGCCCCAGGCATGAGCGAGCAGCCCTGGACCGTGCGCCGGGTTCTCGGCTGGACAGCCCAGCACTTCGAGAAGCTGGGCCTCGACTCGCCGCGGCTCACCGCCGAGCTGCTACTCGCCCACGTGCTTCGCACATCGCGGGTGCGGCTGTACACCGACCTGGACCGGCCGCTCGAGGCCGGCGAGCTCGCCGCCTGCCGTGCCCTCATCGCCCGGCGCGTCGCGGGCGAGCCCACGAGCTACCTGACCGGCACCCGCGAGTTCTACGGCCGCCCGTTCTCGGTCGACCCGCGGGTCCTCGTCCCTCGCCCCGAGACCGAGCTCCTGGTCGAGGCCGTGCTCCAGGCGGTCCCGAAGGACGGGGGCGTCCGGCTCCTCGACCTGTGCACCGGGACGGGCTGCGTGGGCATCACCCTCGCCCTCGAGCGCCCCGGGGCGCGGGTGGTCGCCACCGAGATCTCGTCCGAGGCGGCCGAGGTGGCCCGGGCCAACGCCACGGCCCTCGGGGTGACCGACCGGTTCGAGGTCCGGGTCGGTGACCTGTTTGCCCCGGCCGAGTCCGAGCCGCCGTTCGACGCCATCGCCGCCAATCCGCCGTACGTCCCCCGGGGTGAGATCCCCACCCTCTCCGCCGAGGTGCGGCGTGAACCAATGCTGGCCCTCGACGGGGGGCCGGAGGGGCTGGACGTCGTCCGGCGCATCGTCGCCGCGGCCCCGGGCTGGCTCGTGCCGGGCGGACTTCTGGCGCTGGAGATCGGCGACGGACAGGGCCCGGCGGTCCGGTCCTTGCTCGAGGCGGCCGGATATGGCTCCGTCCGCATCGAACGCGACCTCGCCCGACAGGATCGTCTGGCCCTCGGGACACAGCCCCGCGGCCAGGCGGACACGCACCCAGGAGAAGGAGCCCTTGGACCAGATCCACATTGAAGGCGGCATCCGGCTGGAGGGTGAGGTGCGGGTCTCGGGGAGCAAGAACGCCACCCTCCCCCTGATGGCGGCCGCGCTCCTCGGCGAGGGCCCGACGACGCTCCGCAACGTCCCCGACCTCGCCGACGTCACGACCTTGCTCGAGCTGCTCCGGACGATGGGCGTCGAGGCGGAACGCGTCCCGGGCGCGGACCGTCACGTGCTCCGGGTGCACGCCCCGGCGAACGTGCTGCCCGAGGCGCCATACGACCTCGTCCGGAAGATGCGCGCCTCGGTCCTGGTGCTGGGCCCCCTGCTCGGACGTTTCGGCCGTGCCCGGGTCTCGCTGCCCGGCGGCTGCGCCATCGGGGCTCGCCCCATCGACCAGCACCTCAAGGGCTTCCGGGCCCTCGGGGCGGAGATCCTCCTCGAGGGAGGCTACGTCGAGGCGCGGGCGAAGCGGCTTCGGGGCGCCACGGTGCGGTTCGACAAGATCACCGTCACCGGGACCGAGAACGTCCTCATGGCCGCGGTGCTCGCCGAGGGGACGACCGTGCTGGAGAACGCCGCCCGCGAGCCGGAGGTCGAGGACCTCGCCCGGGCGCTGAACGCCATGGGGGCTCGCATCCAGGGCGCGGGCACGGACCTGGTCACGGTGGAGGGGGTCACCCGGCTTTCGGGGGTGGAGCATGCGGTCATCCCCGACCGGATCGAGGCCGGCACGCTCCTCGTCGCCGCCGCCATCACCCGGGGCGACGTGCACGTCCAGGGGGCCGTCCCCGAGCACCTCGACGCGGTGGTGGGCAAGCTCCGCGAGGCCGGCTGCTCGGTGGCGCCCACCGCGGAGGGGCTCCGCTGCAAGGGCCCGGGTGTCCCGGAGCCGGTCGACCTCCAGACGACGGAGCATCCGGGCTTCCCCACCGACATGCAGGCCCAGCTCATGGCTCTGCTCAGCGTGGCCGGGGGGACCAGCGTCATCTCGGAGAACATCTTCGAGAACCGCTTCATGCATGTGGCCGAGCTGCGCCGGATGGGGGCAGACGTCCGGGTGGAGGGCCACACCGCGGTGGTGAAGGGAGTCCACACCCTCTCCGGCGCGCCGGTGATGGCCACCGATCTCCGGGCCTCCGCCTCGCTGATCCTCGCCGGCCTCAGGGCCGAGGGCACCACCCGGGTGGCGCGCGTCTACCATCTCGACCGTGGCTACGAGGCGCTCGAACGGAAGCTGCAGACCCTGGGCGCCCGGACCACCCGGGTGAAGTGAAGGCGGAAAACCCGTTGCCACCTGGGTTCTGCCGGTTGCAGGATAAAAATTCCCGGCCTTAGACTCACCGGTGCATCCGTTACCGGAGCATTGCTCCCCCTGCACGGAGAAGACGCGTTTTCATGGATTGCCCCGGCTGCAACGTCGAGATGGCCGAGCTGGAGGGAGAAGAGACGACGTTGCGACGCTGCGGAGAGTGCGGCGGACTGTGGCTGGACGTGGCAGACCTGAACCGCCTCCTCCTCCACAACAACCTCCCGGGGCTGGAAAGCCTCGGAGGGCGCGTCGACGCCGAGGCCCTCACCGGCCAGTGCCCCGAGTGCCAGGTGGACCTGGTCCGGGTGGATGGCGGTGACCGGCAGCACCCCCTGCACTACGACACCTGCGAGTCCTGCGGCGGCATCTTCCTCGAGTCGGAGTTCAAGGACACGACCGACGCAAAGGTGGCGCAGCAGGAGATCGTCGACTTCTTCCAGCGGTTCTCGTCGCGGAAGAGGAAGAGCGCCGCCGGCCGCTGAGGCGCCGCGGGCGCTCACCTCCGGTCGCGGAACGGCACCCGCAGCGCTGCCGGGACGCCGCCCTTGAGGGTCAGGGAGGTACGGCCCTTCCCCCGGGCGTCGGCCTTGGTCTCCAGCTCCGGGGTGACCCGGCCCTTGCCCGACCCCGGAGCCTTCATCCACAGCCCCTTCCGATCCAGGCCCCAGGTGCCGTTCACCGTCTTCGGCCGGGTGGGCTGGTCGTAGACCACGGTCCGGTGCTGCCAGGTGCCATCCAGGAAGAAGGAGAGGCTCTGGTCGGGGTTTCCCTCGTCCCCCGAATACCAGGTGCCGAGTAGCCGTGCCCGGTCCGGGCTCCAGCGGAGCAGCGACTTCTTCGGGTTCGGCACCGGCTTGCCGTGGGAGACGAGCTGCACCTCCGACAGGCAGGCCGGTGCCGCCGGGTCCTCTGCGGGCTCGACATCGAGGACCTCAAGCGTGAACACCGAGCCCTCGAGGGGCGCGTCCAGCTTCACTGTCTGGAGGCCCTCGGTGTCCGCCACCGAGAAGGTGCTGGCGCGCCCCTCGGTCCGGAGGACGAACTTCCGCGGCCGGGCGGAGGCGTGGAAGGCGGCGGTGTCCGCCTGGTTGCCGGTGCCGATCCGGACCTCGTCCACCACCACCATCGCCGCGACGCCGAAGCCGAGCGCGTCCGCCTGTGCATCGCCGCTGGAGGAGCACCACGCCGTCCTGAGGTTCCCGTCCACCAGCTGCAGGGGCTGGAAGTGGGCCGGGTTGCTCGCGTGTTCGTACCAGTCGGTGACCTGCACGTAGCCGAGTCCGGGCACGGCCGAGAGGGCGACTCCGAGGAGCGAGCTGAGGGTCATGTGGTTCGAGAGGCCAGCATCGCGCACGAGCGGCAATCACTCCAGCGCCGCGAGGACGAGGGGGCCTGCTGTGGTAGGTGCTCCAGGGTGAGCTCCGTGCGCGCACTCGCCGTCCTGTCGCTCCTGCTCCTCGTCACTGGATGTCCACGCAAGCAGGAGGCGACGACCGCCCCGGCCGCGGACGCCGGCCCGGCCCGGCGGACCGAGGTGGAACCGGACGACCGCCCCGAGCAGTCGATGCCCATCGGGGAGAGCACCGACGTCGCGGCCAGCCTCTCCAGCACGCCCGCCCGGCCCGACGAGGACTGGTACCTCCTCTTCGGCGAGACGCCGCGGGCGGTGGACGTGACGGTCAGCGGTATCCCGGGGACGGTGGTGCTGCTCGAGGCCTACGACGAGACCCGCACCCGGCTCGCGGCGGTCAGCGCCGAGGGCGAGGGCCAGCCGGCGCGATTTCCCAACCTCACCGTGCGCGGGAAGCTGCTCCTCCGCGTGTCCGCGGCCCGCAAGGGCGGCGGCGGCGCCTACACTCTCTCCGTTCGCTACGCCGCGCCGAGGCCGGGGATGGAACTCGAGCCCAACGACCGGCACGCCGACGCGACCGAGCTCCAGCCCCAGAACGACGTCTGGACCATCCAGGGCCTCTACGGTTCCCCCGGGGACGAGGACCACTTCCGCATCGTCCTCGACAGAACGCCCGACGCGGGTCCGGCAGAGGCGGCCCCTCCGGACGCCGGTCTAGGGGCCACCGCGGCACCACCGCCCCCGCCGCTTGAGCCGCCGCGCGAGCAGGGTTTCCCGGCGCAGCCTCCGCCGCTGGGGGGCGTGAGGGCGGAGGTGGACGCGGGACCGGTGGTGACGGAGCCCCCGCGGGTGACCCTCCGGCTCGAGCTGAGCGGGGTCGCCGGCGTGCGGCCGGAGATCCAGGTCCTGTCGGAGGCCGAGGCCACGCTCTTCACCGCCCGCGGCACCGAGGGGCAACCGCTCTCGCAGCGGAACGTGGCGGTGCGGGCGGCGGACCGGGTCATCGACGTGGTGGTGAAGAGCGCCTGGACCGGCACCGGGAAGGACGCCCGCCGGGGCTTCGACCCCGAGCACCCTTACACCCTGACCGTCTCCCGCGAGGCCGCCGGGGCGAATGCCGAGTACGAGCCCAACGACGACCTCGCGCACGCCACGCCGCTTCCGCTCGACGGCTACCGCGAGGGCTTCCTCACCCCCAAGACGGACGTGGACTACTACGTCGTCCGTCCACCCCAGCCTTCGCTGGTGCGCTTCGAGCTGAGCGGGGTGGAGAAGCTCGACCTCCAGCTCTCGGTGGTCGAGCCGGGAGCGAAGCCGGGGACGGAGAAGGTGCTCCAGCGCTCCAACGACGGGGCGGTGAAGGAGCCGGAGCGGCTGAACAGCGTGGCCTGCAACAAGGAGTGCTTCGTCAAGGTCGAGGGCGCGCTGCGCAAGGTGGACGGGAAGTGGGTGCGGGAGTTCGAGAACCCCGACCAGCCCTACCGGCTCACCGCCCGCGCCATCCCCGACGACGGCAGCGAGGAGCGCGAGCCGAACGACACCGCGGACCAGGCCACCCCGCTCACGCTCGGCAGGCCCATCCGCGGAACCGTCTACCCGAAGAAGGACCTGGACTACTTCCGGCTGGACCTCTCCGACCGGCCGGTGAAGACGGCGCTCAAGGCGACGCTCACCGGCATCCTGAAGGTGGACGTTGCGCTGTTCCTCTACCAGCGCAACGACGACGGCTCGCTGGCGCTGGTCCAGACCTCGGACCGCGGCAAGGGGGACGCCGCAGAGGTCATCCGCTACGCCGCCGATCCGGGCGTCTACGTCTTCAAGGTGCAGGACTCGAAGAACCGCGAGTCCAACTTCCAGGACAGCTACCAGCTCACCGTGGAAGAAGACGCCCCGTAGGCTGGGGCAGGTGGGGCCCGGCGCTGGCGATGGTGCTCGGGCCCCGTCCGCGGCCGGGCTGTCACCGATCCTTCACCTCGAACTCCGGAAGATGTCCCTCGGACGGCGAGGCTGTGGCACCTCGATGTCGGAGGGTTCCACACCATGGGTTCCGTGAGCCTTGGCCGGTGCCCCGTCGGGGGAGACACCATGGACTGCCCGGGCCTTCGGGCGCTTCGACATCCGACCGTGGTGGGCTCGCCGTGGGTGGTGCGATTCGTTCTCGTCCTCCTCGGGCTGCTCTTGGCTGGTTGTCCTCCCACTCGAACCGGTGAGATCGATCTCTCGGTGGCATTTGCCGCCGGGGGCGACCCAACCCGAGTCGTGACACTCACCGCCGAGGTCCTGAGCAGGGACGGCCAGCCCCTCTCGCCTCCGATCAGGGTCGACCTCACGCAGATCGCTGGACGGTGGCAGGCGACGATCACGCAGGTGCCGCAGGGGGATCACCTCCTCCGGGCAGCGGCCTTCGATGGTCAAGGCGCCCGGCTGTACCACGGCGAGGCGATCATCTCCGTGGACGGCGGACGGAGGCTGCTCGTCCTCCTCCAGCTCCTCCCGGAGCAACCGAGCGGAGACCACGCTCCCTACATCGAGTCGCTGTCCGTCAGCTCGCTCACCGCCGACTTTGGAAGAACGCTCACCCTTGCCGCGACCGTCGGAGACCCCGATCCTGCCGACGTTCCGCGCCTGTTGTTCTCCTGGAGGGCAACGGCCGGGACGTTCGTCGGCAGCACCGACCGTCTGAACGCCGTCTGGCAAGCCCCTCAGGGACCCCAGCCGCTGGTCGTCACCATCACCTTCACCGTCACCGACCCCTCGGGACTGTCGGCGACCGTGGCCCTCGACATCGGGGTGCGGACCGGGAACAGCGGTGCAACCGTGGCGACGGTGGTCAACACCTTCCCGCGGATCGACCACCTGGTTGCCAACGCAACGGTCGCTTCCGTCGGCGGGGTGTTCACCATCAGCTCCAGCGCCCACGACCCTGACGGAGATGCTCTCCATCACCGCTGGAGCTCAGTCGACTGCCCGGGCGTCTTCCTTTCGCCGATCAACGTTCCGAACACTCAGTTCCAGCTCGGCGCGCTTCCCACGGGTGCCACCTGCAAGCTGCTCCTGACCGTCGATGATGGTCGCGGCGGGATGGACCAGGCGACGATTGGGCTGAGTGCCGGCCCGGCCGGAACCGAAGCCTTGCCGATCATCGCTTCTGCCGTGAACGGGGGAGCCCAGGGATTCACCGGGCGATCGTTCGCGCTGACCATCGAAGCGTACGATCCGGTCGACGCCGGAGCACCGCTCAAGTTCGACTGGGAGAGCAGCGGAGTCACCATCGACGGGATCGCTTCCGGCCCACTCCAGAGCACGCTGGCCGCTCATGTCGCCTCGTGCTCGGGTCCCGCCTCGGCAACCGTCTCCATCTCCCGCTCATCGTCGGCGGCGGAAGTGAAGTACCGCTTCGAGATCCTCACCTGCGCGCCCAGCTGCCGGGAGCTCAAGATGGCCACTGCAACGCTGAATGACGGGACCTACCTCGTCGACCCCGACGGTCCAGCAGGGAGTGCGCCACCGGTGACTGTCTACTGCGACATGAGCACCGACACCGGGGGCTGGACGTTCGTGGCTCACGTTGCCGCAGACGCGACGGGCTACCAGCTCTTCGACCGAGCAACGGGCACCTATCTGCCGTCCCGGAGTGGTGGAGCGACCTACTCGCTGGGAGTGCTGCCCTTCCTCGAGGATACGGAGATGATGGTCACAGTGGACACGGCCAACCCCAGAGACGCGCTCGCCGCTCAGTCGCTGGTCACCTTCCAGTACCTCCCAGGTCACCAGAACTTCAACTGGGGTCCCGGGCCCTGCACCTCCATTCGCCCGTTCGGCTACCGGACCGCGCCTTTCGGTCCATATGTCGAATCGTCGAGCTGGGCTTGCACGGGCCTGGGGTGGGGCACGCGGAACGCGTCCGACACGGCCGACCTGATCCAGTTCGGTGGCCCCGGCGTCTTCCTCGGTGGAGCGCTCGGCAGCTCCGGATTGGACCGAGGCTGGGGACACGAGGCCTGGATCTACGTCCGCTGAGCCTGGACCCTCACTTTCCCCGCGCCAGCACCTTCGACAGCCCGAGCTCGTTGATCGCCGGCGGGTTCTGCTCCAGCAGCTTGCCGAGGTAGGCCTGCCGGTTGGCCCGGGCGCGCTCCGTGCGGAGCTGCGCGACGATCGCCTCCCTCACCTCCGACAGCGGACGGATCGCCGCGGGCTTGCTGTCCAGGAGCTTGAGGACGTGCCATCCGTCGTCGAGGCGGACGGGCTCGGACACGGCATCCTTTCCGAGCGCAGTCACGACCGACCGGACGCCCGGCACCATCTGGTCCTCGGCGAGCCAGCCGATCTCCCCACCGCGGTTCGCGGAGTCCTTCTCCTCCGAGGAGAGCCTGGCGAGCGAGGCGAAATCCGCGCCTTTCTGCCTCGCCTGCCGGCCGATCTCCTCGGCCTTGCGCCGCGCCTTCTCCTCGGCGTCCTTGTCCGCGGGGCGGGCCACGAAGATCTGCGCCACACGCCACTGCCGGGGCGTCTGGAAGGCCCGGGGATTCGCGTCGTAAGCCGCCCGGACCTCGGCCTCCGAGGGGAATCCCTCCGGCGGACGGGAGACGGACTGGAGGTACAGCTCGGTGAGGGCCTCGTCCCGCACCCGGTCGAGCTGCCCCTTGACCGATGGCTGCTGGTCGTACTTCTTCGACTGGGCCTCGTGGAGCACGGCCTGCCGGGCGAGGTAGGTCCGAACCACCTGGGAGAGGAGAGCCGGATCCCTCGCGAGCGCCGCCTGGTCCTGAGCGGGCAGGCTCTCCACGTAGGCTCGGATCTCGCCGCTGGTGACCTCGATGGAGCCGATGCGGCCCACCACGTCGGCCGCTCGTGAGACGCCTCCGTGGAGCAGCAGCACCGCGGCCCACAGGCTGGGCAGCGCACGGGCCGTCCGGAGGGGATGCGACCTCAAGGAATCCATGCTCATGGCTTGATCCTCTGCTCGAAGAGCTTGTCCTCGTACTCCTGACCGATGTTCTCCAGCTCCACGCTCTTCCATCCGAAGAAGCGTTCCCTGCCGACGCCCACCTCCACCAGCCAGTTGGTGAGGTCCTTGCCCACGCGGTACATCTCCAGGTTCTTCGCCTCGGCAGCGGCCAGCTTCTCCTTCAGCGAGGCAATTTCTCCGTTGAGCTTCTTTCGTTCCTCGTCCTCCACCGGAGCGGCGGCGGCACCGGCCGGCTTCCGGATGCCCGCCTCGCAGCGGGCGAGCGAGTCCTTGAGACGTGCGTTGGCCGCGGTCTGCTCGGAGAGCTTCCGGCTCAGGGCGGTCACGCTGGGCGATTTCGCCGGGGCGGGTACGGAAAGCCCGTGGAAGGTCTCCAGCTCTCTCCGGAGCTGGGCCTCGGTCTCCTTCGCCTTCGCTCGCTCGTCCTCGAGCGCGCGAAGCTGGGCGGTGGTGGATCGGAGCGCGTCGCGAAGCCGGGCCTCGGTGCCCTGGTCCGCGCGTGCCGCGGCGGGGACCAGGGCGAACAGGAGGATCGTCAGGGGGATCCTTTCCATCGCTAGAACCTCGCCATCATGTCGAGCTGGAGGGCGTCGGAGTGGTACGTCGGGCCGACGATCTGGTTGGCGCTCAACCAGCGGGCACGGAACGAGACGTTGTTCGCCACCCAGACCGTGACGGTCAGGATGTAGCCCCGGAGGTTGGTGCCCCCCAGGCCAAAGTCGGAGTCAGCAAAGGCGTCCACCACTGCATCGGACTCGAGGTAGCGGTACGCGGCGCTGGCGTTCCAGTCCCACTGCTGGCTCTGGGTGGGGCTTCCCAGAATGAACCGTGCCTCGTACCCGTTGCGCCCACCCACGTAGGGACAGTTCCCGTTGATATCGCAGTGTCCGCGGTTGTTCAGCGCCACCTCGCCGATCTCCGACGGGCTGAACCCGAAGTTGCGCACTCCCTCTCCGTCGAGCGTCAGCTTCAGCCACTCGGACACGCCCACCTCGAACCGCACCGTGCCCACCAGCTCGCGGAAGTGGCTGGCCAGCCCGAAGTACTGGTAGCGAGGGGAGAGCGAGGTCGCCTCGGCGAGGAGCGCTGCCGCCGAGGGGGTGCGGATGGCGAAGTAGGTGTTGCCCTTCTGGGCGAACGACGGACGCGACTCATCGGTGTTGCAGCTGGTCGTCTTGAGGTTCGTGTCGCAGGGGTCCGACTGGCGGCCCTCGATGTTGTGGAAGTAGTAGAAGGCTGCGCCGAACTTGATGCCTACGGTGGGCGTGAGCCTCCAGTCGGCGCCGAGCTGGGCCGCGTACAGCCACT
>DATKKF010000037.1:0-107083 GCA_035543115.1 Myxococcaceae bacterium | reverse complement strand
AGGATGTGTGCGCTGTTCTCGATCTGCACGAACCGGACGGACGGGGACTTCCCGAGTCTCCGGACCAGGGCGGCCGCGCCGGCGGGGTCCACCACGTGATCCTCGGCCGCCACCACCACCAGGACGGGACAGGTGACGCGGGCCGCGGAGCCCCAGGCCAGGTCCTGCACCTCCCAGAGGTCCCTCAGCCGGGCCGACGGCCAGGCGCGGAGGACCGGCGCCTCTGCCCGCGCCCCCTCGTCGAGGAGGTCGGTCGTGTCCTTCCGGATCCAGGGGTGGAGCCACTCCAGCAGCGGGGCCGCGGCGCGCGCCCTCCGGAGCGAGTTCAGCGTCCGGTCGCGGAATCGCACCGCGGGGGCCAGCGCGGCGACTCCGGCCACCCGGCCGGGATGCCGCGCCGCGAGCACCAGCCCGAGCAGCGCGCCCATCGACAGCCCCGCGACCGCCACCCGCCGGCCGGGGAGCTTCGCCAGCGCCTCGTCGCAGGCCAGGAGCCAGTCCGGCGCGCGCGCGTCGAGCATCGCCGCGGGTGTGGTCCCGTGCCCCGGGAGCCGCACCGCGTGCACCGCGATGCCCGCGCGGGAGAGCGCCTCGCCGAGCGGCTGCACGTCCCAGGGGGTCCCGGTGAATCCGTGGATGAGCAGGCAGGCCCCGCGGTCGCCGGGGAGCTCGAAGGGGGCACTCTTGCGCTCGTCGAGCGCCGCGTCGGTCGGCACCGCCCCGCCTCTGGCCACCCGCGCAGCAGGGGCGGTATGCAGGTGCTCCATGGCTGACCCAAAGCTGCCCGAGACCGCGCTGCAGATCCACATCGACGATGCGGTCGCCGACGGGGTCTATGTGAACATGGCCCTGGTGAACCACACCGACGCCGAGTTCACCCTGGACTTCATCTACGTCCAGCCGCAGCAGCCCAAGGCGCGGGTGAAGGCGCGGGTCATCACCAGCCCCCGGCACATGAAGCGGCTGGCGGCGGCGATGGTGGACAACCTCCAGAAGTACGAGGCCAAGTACGGCGTCATCGACGCCGGCGACCCCAGCCTCCCGGTGCACTGATGGAGCACGGAGCGCCGGAGACGGAAGGCGACCTGGGCCGGCGGATGACCGAGTTCGTCGAGGAGCTGCAGCGCAGCATCTGCTCGGCCGTCGAGGCCGAGGACGGCGGGGCGACGTTCCGCGAGGACGTCTGGGAGCGTCCCGGTGGCGGCGGCGGGCGCACCCGCGTCCTCGAGGGCGGCGCGGTGTTCGAGAAGGGCGGGGTGAATGTCTCCGCGGTGTGGGGCGAGCTCGAGGAGCAGTTCGCCAGGCGGCTCCAGGGCGAAGGGCGGCGGTTCTTCGCCGCCGGGCTGAGCCTCATCCTCCACCCCCGCAACCCGCGTGTCCCCACCGTCCACGCCAACTGGCGCTTCATCCAGCAGGGAGACAAGGCCTGGTTCGGCGGGGGCGCGGACCTCACCCCGCATTACCTCTACGAGGAGGACGCGGTGCACTTCCACCGCGTGCTCCGCGAGGTCTGCGAGAAGCACGAGCCGGGGAGCTATGCCCGCCACAAGGTGGACTGCGATCGCTATTTCTGGATCGTCCACCGCGACGAGGCCCGCGGCGTCGGAGGCATCTTCTTCGAGAACACCGGGCGCCCGCTGGAGAGGGAGTTCGCCTTCGTCCAGGACTGCGGCCGGGCGTTCCTTCCCGCTTACCTGCCCATCGTGCAGCGCCGGCGCGACGACGCCTATACGGCCGAGCAGCGGCGGTGGCAGCTGCTCCGGCGCGGGCGCTACGTCGAGTTCAATCTGGTGTACGACCGGGGCACCGTCTTCGGGCTCCAGACGCGCGGACGGACCGAGAGCATCCTCGTCTCCATGCCGCCCGAGGTGGCCTGGGGCTACGACGTCCAGCCCGAACCGGGGAGCGAGGAAGCCACGCTGGTGGCCGTCCTCCGCGACCCGCGCGCCTGGGTGTGAGAGCGGAAACGCACCGCCAGGCCTGCTAGGTTGTCTTTCTCCCGGTGGCCACCGACGACCACAGTCTGGTCCAGCGCGCCCGCTCCGGCGACGAGCGCGCTTTCCGGATCCTGGTGGAGCGCTACCAGAAGAAGGTCTACGCGGTCGCGCTGGGGATGGTGAGGGACCGCGAGGAGGCCATGGACGTGGTCCAGGAGGCCTTCGTGAAGGTCCACCGGTCGCTGGACAGGTTCAAGGCCGACGCGACCTTCTACACCTGGCTGTACCGCATCACGGTGAACGTCTGCATCGACGTCATTCGCCGACGCGGCGCGATGCGGAGCGACTCGGTGGAGTTCGACGAGCGCGTGGGCCACGACCTGGCCGAGGCCAACCTGGGCGCCGTCTCGTCCCAGCTCGGAAGCAACCCCGAGAAGTCGCTGCTCCAGCGAGAGGTGGGAGAGAAGATCCAGGCCGCCCTGGAGCAGATTCCCGAGAAGCACCGCGCCATCCTGTTGCTGCGCGAGCTGGACGGGCTGAGCTACGAAGAGCTGGCGCAAGTCCTCGAGATTCCTAAGGGAACCGTGATGTCCCGGCTCTTCCATGCCCGGGCCAAGGTGCAGAAGCTGCTGTCGGAGTCGCTGGGCATTCCCCTGCCCCCCGAAGGCGAGAAAGACTGAAGACGAAGGGCCAGAATATGAGCCAGGGTGCGTGCGTCCGACGGCGGAAGGGCCGGTCGTCATGTCGCTGAATCCCGCAACTCTCCAGCTGCTCTCCGCTTACCTCGACGGTGAGCTCACCGCCGCCGAGCGCGAGACGGTGGAGCGCGCACTGGCCGCTGACCCCCGAGTCCGGGAAATCGAGCAGTCGATGCGCGGACTAGGCTCGGCGGTGCGGGCGCTGTCCGAGGCCGAAGTGGCCCGGGCGGACTTCTCGGGGTTGGCGGACCGCGTGTTCGGCCAGGTGTCGCGTCGACCGGGCGTGCTCGACCGCTTCCTCGAGGTCTTGCGCCGTCCGTGGTTGCCGATGGGCGGCCTGGTGGCGGTCGCTGCCGCGGCCTTCTTCGCCTTCCGGCCGGTCGTTCCGGCGCCGGGTGCGGCGGGCGTCGTGGTCCAGTCGGTCACCGCGGACGCCCCGGCCCAGCTCCAGCCGGTGGTGCTCAAGACCGAGTCCGGGGACGCCATCATCTGGCTGGTGGAGCATCCCGATGCCTCGGGCAACCACCGGCCCACTGTGCTGCCGCCTGACAAGCCCGGGGTGCAGGCGCCGGTCCCCGCTCAGCAGAGGCCCCGCGCGGGGGAGTTGTGACCGCGCTCGCGGGGGTGATGTCGCTCGGCGTGGCGGCAGTGCTCGTGGCGGGGCCAGTCAAGGTGGACGTCCAGGTGGTGCACGCCTCGAACGGCGCGCCGCACGTCGACCCGGGCCTGGAGAAGATGCGCCAGGGCTTCGAGAAGGCCGGGCTCCACTTCACCACGTACCGGCGGCTCTCCGAGCAGACGGTGAGCCTCACCGTGGGCCAGCCGTCCGAGGTGGCCTTGCCCGGAAAGACGGCGACCCTGACCCTGGAGCCGGGCGAGCACGTCCGGCCGCATGTGGCGGTGAGCGTCCCGCCGCTGCACACGACCGTGGAACTCGGCACGGATGCCTCGGTCTTCCTCCAGGCCGGTCCCTACGAGAACGGGCAGCTGGTCCTGGTGCTGACGGCGAAGAAGTAGCCCCTCCTCCTTTCGTGGCGCAGGCCGGGTCCGGCGAGCAGAGTTGTGCCCCTCGCCCATGTGCACGCTGGCCCTCGTCGTCCCAGCCCCCGGAGGGGTGCTCCAGATCGCCGCCAACCGCGACGAGTTCCTCGCGCGGCCGGCGACACCGCCCGAACCCTCGGCCGATGGACGCTGGCTTGCTCCCCGTGACCTCCGGGCCGGCGGCACCTGGCTGGGTGTGAACGCGGCCGGGCTCTTCGTCGGGGTCACCAACCGCGCGGCCGGACCGCGTGACACCTCCCGGCGGTCGCGCGGGCTCCTGGTGCTCGACGCGCTCGAGTCACCGGACGCGGCCAGCCTCCATCGCCGGCTCGAACGTCTGGACCCGGCGGCCTACAACGGCTTCCACCTCGCGTACGCGGATGGGACGCTCGCCGGATTGACCTGGAGCGATGGAAACGTCTTGCGCCAGGAGCAGCTGGGTCCCGGGGTGCACGTTCTGACCGAGGGGAGCCTTGGGGCAGGAGACGACGGGACCCGCCGTCGGCTGGTGGAGGAGCGCGTTGGCACCGGGGGCGTCCTTCCCGTGGAGGGGTGGCTGGCGGTCCTCTCGCACCATGGGGCGGAGCCGCGGGACGGGACCTGCGTCCACGCCGACGCCATGGGGTACGGAACGCGCTCGGCCTTCGTCCTGCATCGAGCAGCAACCGCCGCGGCGAGCACCTGCGCGTGGACCGAGTCGCGCCCCTGTACCTCCGCCGCCCGGGACGGGACCGCGCTGCTCCACGCCGTTGGCCGCTGGTAGCTTCGCTCCGCGATGGCCGCGATCCAGACACCCCCCACCGAGAGCTCGCGCATCTTCCACCGTGACGGTCGGCCGCTGATCCGTGCGCGCGACCTGGTGGGCCTGCGGCGCTCGACGTTCTCGGACGTCTACTACTTCCTCATCGCGTCGAAGTGGCGGGTGGTGCTGGCCATCTACGGAGGCGGATATCTCTTGGTCAACGCGCTGTTCGCGCTGGTGTACACCTGGACCGGTGGGGTCCTGAACGCGCGCTCCGGCTCCTTCTCGGACGCGTTCTTCTTCAGTGCCGAGACGCTGGGGACCATCGGCTACGGGGTGATGGCGCCGCACTCCCTCGCCGCGCACGCGGTGGCGACGCTGGAGAACATGGTCGGCCTGCTCGGGCTGGCCACCTTCACCGGTCTCACCTTCGCCAAGTTCAGCCGCCCCAAGGCCCGGGTCATCTTCAGCGACGTGGCAATCATCACCTTGCGCAACGGGCTGCCGACCTTGAGCTTCCGGGTGGCGAACGAGCGGGTCAACCACGTGGTGCAGGCGACGCTCCGGGTCACGCTCATGCGCTCCGAGGTGACCACCGAGGGCGAGCGCTTCCGGAGGATGGTGGACCTGCCCCTCGCCCGGAACGAGAGCCCGGCCTTCGTGCTCACCTGGCTCGCGCTCCACGCCATCGACGCGTCGAGCCCGCTGCACGGGGTGACGCCCGAGGAGTTCACCGACGGGAAGATGGAGATCCTCGTCACCTTCACCGGGTGGGATGAGACGCTCGCCCAGACCATCTACGCCCGCCAGTCGTACGTCGGCTCCGAGCTACGCTGGAACCACCGCTTCCGCGACGTCATCCGCCTGGCCCCCGATGGCTCGCGCGAGGTGGACTACGCGCGATTTCACGAGACCGAGGCGCTGCCGACCGACACCGCCCGCGCATCTGCCTGAATCCGCGCCGCGCGCTTGTCGAGCTCGGTGCAGACCCGATCCACGAAGTGGACGATGTCCCACGGCTTGCGGAGCACGCTGATGCCGCCAAACGAGGACCGAGATGTGGGTCCGCTGGTCACCAGCAGGCACGCGACCTCCGGGAAGTGCGCGCCGACGGCCCCGAGGAGCAGGTCGCCGCGGGCGTCCTCGAGCTGGACGTCGGACACGACCAGGTCGGGCCGCTCGGTCTTCAGCCGGTCCATGGCTTCGTGGGCGGACCGGACGGAGTCCACCTCGTACCCTCGTCGAACGAGCCCGTGACGCATGAGGGCAAGAACTGCCGGGTCGTCCTGGATGATGAGCACGCGTGGCATGGCCTGACAGACCTTGCCTTGCCGGACCCATCCCGTCAGCAACGAAACCTGGGAGCAATGCAGCTGTTCAGTGTTCGACCTTGAGGCCGGGGCCTAGGACGTTCGTCTGCTGTATAGGCAACCAAGCAGGCCAGCCTTCGGGAGGTGCCAGACACCTCGTTACCGGTCCGGGTGCCGGGTTTCGACCCGGACCGGGAGCCCGCCCCGGGGGCGGAGCGTCACGCTGGGCTCCGGGACCACGGGCCCCGCATCGACGTGCGCGAAGCGCCATCGGCTGGCGAGCGTGGCCAGCACGAGCATCGCCTCGTTCCAGGCGAAGCCCTCGCCGATGCACGCGCGGGTGCCTGCTCCGAAGCCGATGAAGGCATGACGGTGCCGCGCGTTCCGGGCCTCGAGGGTCCATCGACTGGCGTCCACCCGCTCGGGGTCGGGCCAGAAACGGGCATCGCGGTGGAGCACCCACGGGCAGAGGACCGCGATCGTGTTCGGCGGGAGCACCGTCCCGTCACCGAGAGGCAACGGCTCAAGGACCTTCCGGCCGATGACCCAGGCCGGCGGGAAGAGCCGGAGCGACTCACCGACGACGCCCCGGGTGATGGTCAGCGCGTCGAGGTCCTCTGCGGTCGGGAGCCGCCCGGCGAGCACCGCGTCCAGCTCGGTCTGCAGAGCGCGGTCCAGGTCCGGATGGGTGGCAAGCAGGTGGAACGCCCAGGTGAGCGCCAGCGCGGTGGTCTCGTGGCCGGCGAGGAGCAGCGTCATCACCTCGTCGCGGACCGCCCGGTCGTCGAAGACACCAGCCTCGCGCGCCTCGAGGAGCGTCCCGAGCAGGTCGTCGTGCCGGGAGCCTCCATGCCGGGCCACGAGCGAGGCCACCGCGGCCTCGAGCTCGGCGCGCGCCGCCCGGAACCGCCGCGCACGCGGCAACGGGAGGGAGAGCAGGAAGCCGCCCAGCGGGAGCGACAGGCTGCGGAAGGCGCCGAGCGCCTCGGTGAGTGCGTCACCGATCCGGCTGGCCTCGGGGGTGAGGTCGGCGCCGAAGAGCGCCTCGGAGACGATGCCCAGCGTGAGCTGCATCATCACCCGCGCCAGGTCCACCGTCTCGTCGGCGCGGAGCGCAGCGGAGCAGGCGCGGGCCTGGCGGACCATCCCCGGCACGTAGCGGAGCAGCTCGCTCCGGTGGAAGGCCGGCTGGAGGCGCCGGCGGTGCTCGAGGTGGACCGTGCCCTCGCTGGTGAGGAGGCCGTCGCCGAGGAGCACGCGGGTGCTCCGGAGCGCCGGGCCCTTCTCGATCTTCGAGGCGTGCGTCAGCAGCACGTCGCGCACGTGGTCCGGGTGGCCGAGCAGCACGAGCCGACGCCCCGGCACCCGGAACCGGGCGAGATCGCCGCGTTCCTGGTGGATGCGGGTGAAGAACCCGAGCGCGTCCCGCCGGAGCTGGAGGAAGTCGCGGCCTGGAAAGCGGACCTCGGGCCGCCCGGACGAGGTCCACGGCACGCCGGAGCGACCCGCGCCGGTGCTCTCGCTGGATGGTCCGGGGACGCGCACTTCGACCGGGATCAACACCCGCGGAGGGTTCGAGTTGCAAGCAGCGATCGGGTCGAGCGCGTGCTCACCAGAGGAACGGGATGAGCGCGCGTCGATTCGCGGGGTAGTCCGGGAACCTCGCGCGGTACCACCGGTGGTTCGCCAGCGCGCGCGGCGCCAGGTTCGCGAGGGTGAAGACGGCGAAGGCCCATCCCGCCAGCGTCTGCGCCGCCAGCGCGAAGCCCAGCCACTCGATGATCTCCGCCAGATAGTTGGGGGCGCTCACGAACCTGAACCCGCCGCCGAAGGGCACCTTGTAGCCGTTCTCCCCCGGTGCCCGGAGCGAGCGCAGCACGTGGTCCGAGTGCACGTTCACCACGAAGCCCACGACGAAGAGCGTGGTCCCGAGGACGAAGAGCCCATCGAAGGGCCGGTCGGTGAGCGCGGCTGCGTTCCCCGTGGCGTTGAGCACGTTGAACAAGGTCCCCATGACCACGGTGACCACCGGCTGGCGCTTCTGCGAATCCTTGAGCAGGAGCGAGAAGACCAAGGTGCGCTGGAGGTAGTGGACCAGCCAGAGAACGCCCAGCATGGTCACCATCGGCGTGCCGAACCCTGGGTTGGCGATCCACACCAAGCCGAAGAGGAAGACCGACGGCCACTCCATCGCGATCCAACCGGCCCTCGAGCCCAGGGCCGGCCCCCAGCCGGGACGGAAATGCCGCCCGTACGGCGCGGTCACGAAGAAGAGCAGAGGGAAGACGGCGGCGGCCGAGAAGAGCACCACCCAGGGCGCAGCGCGGGCGAACGACTGGATCGACACCCAGAACGAGGTCATGAGGAACGAGCAGCGCCGGCCGGGGAACGAGTGCCGGCACCTTACCCGCCAGGCGAGAGAGCCGCAGAGGCGTCTGCGCGCTCGACCGGACGAGGGCCCCCGCCACCTCCCGGCAGGCGCGCGCATCGGCCTGCTGCGGACGGCGGTGCACCTCACCACCGCCCCCGGTTCGAGCGCCCCAGGCGCGACTCTCCGCAGCTCAGTTCGGCGTCGTCGCCCGCGCCAGGCGGCTCGCCGCGGCTCGAGCCTTCTCCGCGGGCACGAGCTCGTCCATCACCGCCTTGAGCAGCAGGTCCGGCGGCAGCATTCTCTGGGCGAGCACGAAGTCGTTGAACCGCTGCCGGTCCAGCCCTCCCAGCGCGAGGTCGGCACGCTGCCTCGTCTCCATCATCGACCCTCTGGAGTGAGCGAGGGGCCGTCCCCCGGCCTGATGCCCCACAGGGCCCGGGGGATTCATTGAGCCAGCCCGCTCGCGACTGCCGGCGAATCTCAGATGTCGAAGTAGAGCGCGAACTCCATCGGGTGGGGCCGCAGCCGCACCGGGTTCACTTCCTTGTCGATCTTGAGGTTGATCCAGGTGTCGATGACGTCGTCGGTGAAGACGTCGCCCTTGAGCAGGAACTTGTGGTCCTTCCGGAGGCAATCGAGCGCCTCCTCGAGGCTTCCCGGCATCTTCGGAACGTCCTTCAGCTCCTCGGGGGACAGGCCGTAGATGTCCTTGTCCAGCGGGTCACCCGGATCGATCTTGTTCTCGATCCCGTCCAGGCCCGCCATCAGCTGCGCGGCGAACGCGAGGTACGGATTGCACGACGGGTCCGGGCTGCGGAACTCGAGCCGCTTGGCCTTCGGGCTCGGGCTGTACATCGGGATGCGGATCGACGCGCTCCGGTTCCGGCTCGAATAGGCCAGGTTCACCGGTGCCTCGAACCCCGGGACCAGCCGCTTGTAGCTGTTGGTGGTGGGGTTGCAGATCGCGGCGAGAGCGCGGGCGTGCTTGAGGATGCCGCCGACGTAGTAGAGCGCCATCTCGCTCAGGCCCGCGTACCCGTCGCCGGCGAAGAGCGGCTTCCCGTTCTTCCACAGCGACTGGTGGGTGTGCATGCCCGAGCCGTTGTCCCCGAACAGCGGCTTGGGCATGAAGGTCGCGGTCTTCCCGTGGCGCCAGGCCACGTTCTTCACGATGTACTTGAACCAGCTGAGGTTGTCGGCGCACTTCACCAGGGTGTTGAAGCGGAAGTCGATCTCCGCCTGGCCGGCGGTGGCCACCTCGTGGTGCTGCCGCTCGACCTCGATGCCCACGTCGGCGAGCACCCGGCACATCTCGGTGCGGATGTCCTGCTGGCTGTCGAGCGGCGCGACCGGGAAGTAGCCCTCCTTGTAGCGGACCTTGTAGCCCCGGTTGCCGTCCTCCTGGCCGCTGCTCCAGGCGGCCTCGCTCGAGCCGATCTCGTAGAACGAGGCGTTCGGCTTACTGTCGAAGCGCACCGCGTCGAAGATGAAGAACTCGGCCTCGGGGCCGAAGTACGCGGTGTCCGCGATGCCAGTGGACTTGAGGTACTTCTCCGCCTTGATCGCGACGTTCCGTGGGTCGCGGCCGTACGCCTCCTTGGTGATGGGGTCGACGATGTTGCACACCAGGCTCAACGTCGGATCCTTCATGAACGGGTCCATCACCGCCGTGGTCGCGTCGGGCATCACCAGCATGTCCGAGGCGTGGATCTCCGCCCAGCCGCGGATCGACGAGCCGTCGAACCCCAGCCCCTCCTCGAAGATCTCCTCCTTCAGCTCCCCGAGGGGGATGGTGAAGTGCTGCCACAGCCCGACGAAGTCCATGAACTTGAGGTCCACCATCACCGCGCCGCGGTCCTTGGCGAGCCCCAGGACGTCCTTTGGTTTCATGCGCCCTCCTGGCGGCATCAACGAAACGTGTGCTGGCGGATAAAGCCCCAGACGCGGAGAAAAGGGAATGGGACTGAGGCCTCAGACGGGCGCCGGGGGCCACGGCTGTGCCCCTTCGCATTGAAACGGGGGCCGCACCTGCCTACGCTTGTCCACTGCGAGCCGCCATGGCCGAGCTTTCCGACCGCGCCCGCGACGTCCTGCACGCGATCATTCGCGAGTACATCTCCACGGGCGGCCCGGTCGGGAGCCAGCAGCTCGCCCGGTCGAGCGGCTTCGAGGTCTCATCAGCCACGCTTCGGAACGTGATGGCGGACCTGGAGGAGCTCGGGTACCTCGAGAAACCGCACACCTCGGCCGGCCGGGTCCCCACCGACCGTGCGTACCGCTTCTACGTGGACACGCTCATCCGCCTCCGCGATCCGAATCCCCGCGACCGCGAGCTCATCCAGCGGGGCCTCAACGCCAGCGGGACGCCCCTCGAGGAGTCGCTCCAGGAGGCGGGCCGCATTCTTCATTTCCTCACCCGACACGCGGGCGTGGTGGTCACGCCGCGTCCCACCTCGGGGACGTTCCACCGCATCGAGTTCGTCCGCCTCCGCGAGGGCCGGGTGCTCGCCATCCTGGTCGACCAGGACGGCCAGGTGCACAACCGTCCGGTGGCGCTGGACTTCGAGATGTCCCCCGAGGAGCTGGTACGGGCGTCCAACTACCTCAGCGAGCTGCTGGAGAAGCTCCCCCTCGAGCAGGTGCGGGGACGCATCGAGCAGGAGCTGGCCCAGGACCAGGCCGCCTATGATCAGCTGGTCTCCAAGGCCCTGAAGCTCGGGCTGCTCGCCACCGGCGTACCGCCGAGCGAGAAGGTCTTCATCGAGGGCACCGGCAGCTTCCTGGAGGCGCCCGAGTTCGCCGACGTCGAGCGGATGAAGGGCCTCTTCCGCGCCCTGGAGGAGAAGACCCGGCTGGTGGCGCTCCTCGACCGCGTGCAGCGTGCCCGGGAGATGCAAATCTTCATCGGGCATGAGAGCGACCTCTCTCCCGGCGGCGACGTGTCGCTGGTGGCCACCCCCTACGGACCGGCGGACCGCTCGCTCGGGACGGTGGGGGTCATCGGACCGACGCGGATGAACTACCAGCGCGTCATCCCCCTGGTGCAGTTCACCGCCCAGGTCCTCTCGTCGGCCCTGGAGCCCTGAGGAGCGACGCTGGACGCGACACTCCCACGGCCCGAGCCACGCCCCTGGCTCCCGGCAGTCCTCTTCGGCTGCACGCTGGTGACGGTGTTCGGCACCTTCCTGCTCACGCAGACCGGCTCGTGGACCGACAGCGGGGCAATCCGGATCAGCACCCGCGCGCTGATGAGCTCCCTGCAGTTCACCGTGGCGGCGCTGAGCATCCTCGCGGCACATGAGTTCGGGCACTACCTGCTGGCCCGCCGCCACGGGGTGAGCGCCAGCCTGCCGTACTTCATCCCCTTGCCTCTGCTGGGCTTCGGGACGCTCGGGGCGGTCATCCGGGTCCGGGACCGCATCCCCTCCCGGAACGCCCTGGTGGACATCGGCGCGGCCGGCCCGCTCGCCGGGTTCCTGGTGTGCCTGCCCTTCCTCGCCTGGGGGTACACCCACTCCCGCTTCGTCCCGCTTCCGCCCACCGGGTCCCTGGTGCTGGGTCCGATGTCGCTCTGGAGCGTGTTCCAGCACGGACTCCCCCGGCTGGACGTGCAAATCTACGGGGACAACCTCCTGCTGCGGCTGTTCGAGCTGGCCTTCCTCGGCCCCCGACCCCCCGGCATGGACGTGGACGCACACCCCTTCGTGCTCGCCGGGTGGCTGGGGTCGCTCATCACCATGCTGAACCTGTTCCCCATCGGGCAGCTGGATGCCGGGCACCTGACCTACGCCCTCTTCGGAAGGCGAGCACGGGCCATTGGTCGCTGTGCCCTGGCGCTCCTCGCGGTGCTCACCGCACTGGTCTCCTTCACCTGGCTCGCCTGGCTGCTGGTGGTCTCGCTGGTGGTCGGCGTCGGGCACCCCCCAGTGACCGCTCCGGAGGAGCCACTGGGTGTCGCACGTGGGTGGTTGTGCGTGGCCGCCCTCGCGGTGGCCGTCCTCTGTTTCTTGCCCGCACCGTTCGTCGCACTCCTCTAGACCCGCCGCTGTCCTCTAGACTGCTCGCCGACCTCCGAGCGCGGAAGACCTTCGCCGGCCCCGCCCCTAGATGAAAGTTCTCTGTCCTTCCTGTGAGCGCCTCGTCGAGCTGGTCGACCTCCGCGTCGAGCGGGGTGGGCTCGTCGCCCGGTGTCCGGCCTGCGGCGCCGAGCAGCGGCAGCAGCTTCCGGCGCGACCGGTGACAGTGCCGTCTCCCAAGGCGACGACCGCGTCCAGTACCAAGGACGCTCCGCGTTCCGTGCCCGCGCCCGTGCCGGTCGACGGGGACGAAGACGACGAGGGGCCGACCATCATCCTCCTGACGCCTTCCTCCGACGCGATGCCGCTGGCGATCGCACCGCCGGGGACGTCCGCGCTGCCGCAGCCGGCCGAGGTGGCCCGGTTCGACTCGCCCACGAGGCCGCCGGCCATCGGTCCGGTCACGGTGCCCGAGGCCGCGCCTCCGCCGAAGCGGGTGGTGGACGCCGAGTTCGCCCACCTCCTCGATCAGCTCGGGGGCGTGCACCCGCCTGCGCCGCCGCCCCAGGCGCTGCGTCCGCGGAACACCGGGGGCACCCCGGTGGTGGCGCCGCCGCCGGGGGTCGCCCGCGGCTCGACCATCCAGATTCCCCCGGGCCACTGCCCCAAGTGCATCACCCCGCGGAGCCGCGAGGCGCTCATCTGCCCGGCCTGCGGCCTGGTCTTCGCCAACTTCCGCGCCGAGGAGCACCAGCCGTCTGCCGCGCTCGAGGCGGCCTGGCGGGGGCTCGAGGAGCGCTGGACGAAGCAGGAGGAGCACGAGAAGTTCCTCCAGCTGGCCTTCAACATGGACGAGCTGGCGAAGGCCGGACGGCTGTACCGGATTCACCTCGCGGCCACACCCGACGACCCGCAGGCCAAGGTGGCGCTCGAGGTCATGGTGCGGATGGCCTCGACCGCGGCCGCGGCCGCGGCGAAGACCGACCCGGCAGAGCTGCAGCGAAACCGGCGCAAGGTGCTGGCGGTCAGCGCGATGCTCTTCTTCGTCATCCCCATCGCCGCGCTGCTGGTCAACATCCTGCTCCGGGCTCACTGAGTGTTCCGGCCCGGGTATCCCGACCGCTGCGGCGGCCCCCCGAGAGACGCCTCCGCGGCTCGCTCCTCGGGTGCGCCGCCTCGCTTCGGTCTCTGCCGCCTCGCCCTGGTCACGGGGTCGGAGCACTAGGTGGACGAGATCGCCGCGGTCCTGGGCCCGGGCGGCCGACTCTCCCGTGCGCTGGCCGGGTACGAGCACCGCCCAGAGCAGCTCACCCTGGCGCGCGAGGTGGCGCGGGCATTCGACGAGCGGCGGATGCTGGTGGCCGAGGCGGGGACCGGCACCGGGAAGACGCTGGCGTACCTGGTCCCGGCCATCCTGAGCGGACGGCGCGTCGTCGTCTCCACCGCGACCAAGAACCTCCAGGATCAGCTGTTCCACAAGGATCTACCGCTGGTGCGCGCCACGCTCGGGCTCCCGGTCCGGGCGACGCTGGTCAAGGGCCGGGCGAACTACCTCTGCCTCCACCGGCTGGAGCGGGCGAGGACCGGGGCGCTGCTCGACTCGCGCGAGGACGCCGAGGCGTTCGGGATGCTGCTCCGCTGGGCCGAGCGCACCCAGACCGGGGACCGGGCCGAGCTGATGCTCCCCGAGGGCTTCTCGGGCTGGCGCCAGGTCTCGACCACGCCCGAGGGATGCCTCGGAACGCGGTGCCCGCAGCATGCCACCTGCTTCGTCACCCGGCTGCGGCAGCAGGCCGAGGAATCCGAGCTGGTGGTGGTGAACCACGCGTTGTTCTTTGCCGATCTGGTGGTGCGCACCGGCCGCGGTAACGGCGAGGGCGTCCTCCCGCGGTACGAGGCGGTGGTCTTCGACGAGGCGCACGGGCTCGAGGACGCGGCCACCGAGTTCTTCGGGACCACGGTGAGCAGCCATCGCTTCGAGGAGCTCGCCCGGGACGCGCAGGCGGCGCTGCCGCTGGAGGACGCCCGGGCCGGGGTGCTCTCGGCGCTGGCGGTCAAGGTGCGGGCCGAGGCCGAGGCGCTCTGGGCCGCGGCGCCGCGGGCGGTGGGGATGACGGACGAGGGGGCGGTCCGGCTGACCGCGCGGGCGCTCGCCCCGCTGGAACGTCATACTGCGGGAGTGCTCGAGGGCCTCGACGCGCTGGGCGGGTTTGCCGCGGGGCACGAGGAGCCCGACCTCACGGCACTGGCGCGGAGGGCGGCGGAGCTCGGGGCGGAGCTCGACTTCCTGCGGCGGGCGGACGCGCCGGACCACGTGTACTGGGCGGAGGGCCGTGGTCGCGGACTGTTCTTTCGCGCGGCGCCCATCTCGGTGGCCGACGCGATGCGCGAGCGGCTGTACGGTGCGGTGGACACCGTGGTCTTCACCTCGGCGACACTCCGCACCGGCAACTCGTTCGAGTACTTCTGCCGGCAGGTGGGACTGCTCGACGCCGAGGGAGAGGCGGTGGCGCCGCTCACCCAGCTCGCGGTGCCCTCGTCGTTCGACTACGCACGGCAGTCGGCCCTGTACCTGCCCACGTCGCTGCCCGAGCCGCGCGAGCCGGGCTTTCCCGAGGCGGTGGCGGAGGAGATCGCCCGGCTGGTCGAGGTGACCGGCGGCCGGGCCTTCGCGCTCTTCACCTCGCTCCGGAACATGGAGCGGGTGCACGCGCTCCTCTCGGGTCGGCTCCCGTACCCGATGCTGCTCCAGGGCGAGGCGCCGAAGCCGGTGCTGCTCGACGCCTTCCAGTCTACCCCGAGCGTGCTCTTCGCCTCGGCGAGCTTCTGGGAGGGCGTGGACGTACCCGGAGACGCGCTCTCGCTCGTCGTGCTCGACAAGCTCCCCTTCGCCTCCCCCACCCACCCGGTGGTCGCCGCCCGCATCGAGGCGCTCGAGGAGGCGGGCCGCGAGCCGTTCTCCAGCTACCAGCTGCCCGAGGCCGCGCTGGCGCTGCGGCAGGGCTTCGGCCGGTTGATCCGGACGCGGACCGATCGCGGCATCGTGGCGCTCCTCGACGTGCGGGTGGGTCGCAAGGCGTACGGGCGGCAGCTGCTGGCGGGTCTGCCGCCGGCGCGGCGCTTCAAGGAGATCGGCCCGCTCGCCGCCTGGTTCCGGAGCGGCGAGGAGCGCGAGGCCTGAAGGACGGGCGTCCGCTCAGCGTGCCGCGGCGAGGAGCCCGCCTTCCACGAACAGCTCTGGCGATTCGAGCTGCACCAGCGGGATGTCCAGCGTGCACAGCAGGCCCGCGTTCTCGTGCTCCACCCGGAGCGCGTGGTCCTTCGGGTACAGGTGCTCCAGGCGCTGGCGCAGGTCGCCCAGCCGGTCCTGCGCCTCGGTGACCTCCGCCCCGGGCTGCGCGGAGGCCAGCTGCCGCAGCCGGACCCGCAGCCGCCGGCCCGCGACGGCCGCCGACAGCTCCAGCGCGCCCTCCCACGGCGAGGCCGGGAGCTCCGCCAGCTGGAAGAGCGCCAGGGACGGGATCTCCACCGTGAGCGCCTCGGCCGGTATGTCGATCCGGGTCCGCAGCCGGCCCGGGGCACGGATTTGCTGAAGGGCCAGGTACGCCTGAAGGAACTCCAGCTCCTGCTTCAGCGCCACCCGCTCCTGCCCGAGGGTCGCCAGGGTGAGCCGGAGCACGTCGCTCAGCCTGGCCAGCAGCTGCACCGCCTGGGTCGAGGCCCCGGAGCGGACGCACTCGGCGGTGCTCCGGAGCGTGTCCTCGATGAGCTGCGGATGAAGCTGGACGCGCATGGCGTCGAGTTCGGCCCGGGCGAGCTCCGCCTCGAGGCGCGCCGCCCCGAGCGCTTCCAGCCGGAGCCGTCGCCGGAGCTCGATGGTGCCGAGGATGCCAACGATGGCCAGATAGTTGATGCCCGGCTCGACGAACCCTCGGAAACCCATGAGGAACGTTCGCCCGATGGGCATCTTGCGCAGGGACTGGGGGCCGGTGAAGCGGCTGAGGACGGCCCGGCCCGCGCTGCAGTAGACCATCGTCCCGAGGAATCCCCCGAGCAGCGCCGCGACCAGCACGGGCGGGCGCGCCCGGGCCGAGACCAGGCGCCGGACCGGTCCGGACACCACCGCCACCACCGGCACCCAGAGCACCCACCTCAGCAGACCGAAGAGCCGGTAGTCGGCACTGGCCTCCGGCCCCATCACCGACCGCATCTGCAGCCATTCGAGCAACGCCAGGACCGACGCCCCGGCCACCGCGAGGGCCCACCACAGCGGGCGCGCCCACGGCGGGCGGGCTGCCGGGGCGCTGGGGTCGGTGGGAGTCACCCGTCCTTCCTACCGCAGATGGCGAATCCGGGCCTGCTGGCTCCGCGCCACCGGGAGCTCTGCCCCCGTCGCCAGGACGGCGACCAGCCCGCCGCTGCCGGTGCGCCGCAGCTCGCGCAGCACCCGGCGGTTCACGATGGCCGTCCGGTGGATGCGGACGAAGCGCATCGGATCCAGGCGTGCCTCGAGCGCCGCCATCGACTCGCGGTGCAGGTAGGTCCGCGCCCCCACGTGCAGCTCGACGTAGTAGTCGGCCGACTCGATCCAGTCGATTTCCTCGGCCTCGAGGAAGATGATGCGGCCGCGGTCGCGCACCACGATGCGGGACGACGCCGCCGGGACCAGCCCCGCCTCCACCGCCTTGGCCCGGAGCTGCTCGCCGAGCCGTGCCGCGTCCTCGCGCGACAGCTGCTCCTTCGCCCGGGCCAGGGTCTCGCGGAAGCGCGAGTCCTCGTATGGCTTGAGCAGGTAGTCGAAGGCGTGCACCCGGAAGGCCTCGAGCGCGTACTGGTCATAGGCGGTCACGAAGACCACCATCGGAAGCGGCGCCTCGGCCCGCGCCAGCACCTCGAAGCCGCTTCCTCCCGGCATCTGCACATCGAGGAAGCAGAGCTGCGGATGGGTCCGTGCCAGCAGCGCCACTGCCTCGTCCCCGCTCCCCGCCTCGCCAACGACCTTCACCCCCGGATCCTCCGCCAGGAGCATCCGCAGACCCTCTCGGGCCAGCGGCTCGTCGTCCACCACCGCCACCGTCACTGGCTCAGGCACGCACCACCTCCGGACCACGGAAAGGAATCTCCAGCAGGGACTCGACACCGCCCTCCACCCGGTTGGCCACGTGGAAGTGGTGCCGGCCAGGGTAGAGGTGCTGCAGCCGGGCGCGCACGTTCCGCAGACCGACCCCCCCGGGCGATTCGGCGCCCGGCGCGAGGCCCACGCCGGTGTCCCGGACCCGGAGCACGAGCTGCTCGCCCTCGCGGGCCGCGGCCACCTCCACCGAGCCGCCGGCGATGGAGGGTGCGATGCCGTGCCGGACCGCGTTCTCGGCCAGGGGCTGCAGGACCAGGCTGGGCACCTGCGCCTCGAGCGTCTCGGGCGCGATGCACATCTCGATCCGCAGCCGGTCGGGGAAGCGGATCTGCTGCAGGCTCAGATAGCGCTCGAGGAAGTCCAGCTCCTGCCGGAGCGGGACCTCCTGCTGGCCCACGGTGGCCAGCGCCAGCCGGAGCAGGTCGCTCAGCCCGGCGATCATCCGCACCGCGGTGTCGCCCTCGCCCTTCCGGACGAGCATGGAGATGGCGTTCAGGGTGTTGAAGAGGAAGTGCGGATGCAGCTGGACCCGCAGGGCGTCCAGCTCGGCCCTCGCCAGCTCGGCGTGGAGCCGCGCGCCGGCCAGCTCCTGGGCCCGGAGCTTCCGGCGCAGGTCGATGGCCAGCAGCACTCCCAGGGTCATGACGTAGACCAGCGTGTCCAGGAACGCGCTGCCCCTGACCGAGTTCAGCCACACCGCCCCGAGCGGGAGCCGCTGCATGCTGAACGGTCCGGCCACCCGCGAGAGGAGCGCCAGACACCCCTCCTGGAAGACGACGAGGAGAGCGCAGGTGACGACGTGCACCCCCCCCACCCGCCACGCCCCGTCGCGCTCCACGGTGAGCCGGCGCACCAGCCAGGCCAGCACCGGGGTCAGGAACGCCCAGATGACCCAGCCCGCGTAGAAGAACAGGAACCGGTGGGTTCCCCAGGCGGCCACCTCCTGCTCCCACGCCTTGGACTGCAGCCCCACGGCCACGCCGGGGATGGACCAGAGGAGGACGAGGCCAGCGAACCGGCGCAGGGAGGCGAACATGGGTGGACCGCCGCGAAGAACGAGCGGTTGTACGGACGATTCCGTCGGCACCCATGCACCTGCAGCCAACACGGCAGGTCCCGCAGCGGGCGGCGGGGGTGCCTCAGAGCTCCCGGGACATGAGCAGTCGAAGCTTCCCGGACTTCTTGCTCACCACGGTCGCAACCGTGGTGAACCCGGCCTTCCGGTAGAACGCCACTGCCGGCGCGTTGGCCGGATCCACCCGGAGTGCGAGGGTTTTCCGGTACATGTCCCGGGCGACGCTCAGGGCGTGGTCCAGGAGCGCCATCCCCACCCCGCGATGGCGGAGCTCGGGCTTGACCACGATGTTCCGCATGTAGGCGGCCCCGGCGACGGGACCGTCCCGCTCCACGGTGACGTAGCCCACGATTTGCCCCTGCAGGCGGGCCACGTAGACGAACGGACGCAGCTGCGTGAGCGCCTGGAGCGACTCGTCGGGGGTCTCGCCGCGCTTCGCCCAGGGCTCCGAGGTGCCCCGGAGGGCCGCCACGGGCTGCAGCTCCGAGTCGCCCAGGGGACCGAACTTGAGAGCGGCCGGAAGGTCGGCCGGGAGGCTGGCGATATCGAGCGGCGGCAAGCTCATCTGCTCCGGAACTGTCTCCACCCGCTTCATCGTCATCTCCGCCACCCCCTCGTACCTCCGGTGGATCCTAACCCCAGGGTTCGTATCCGTGCACGTTCCCTGAACAAGGCCCACAGCAGGGACCAGGGTCGTACGGGGACGCCATTCTCGACGTGCGGTGGCCTCCTGTATTCTCCCGGGCTGACTCCCGCCGGCGCCAACCCCGCGCGGCCAGGGCGTCCGGTCCTCGTGCAACTCAACCATGCCCAGCGCGAACTGACGGTCAAGGTCGTCTACTACGGGCCTGGTCTGTCCGGGAAAACGACCAACCTCCAGATGATCCACGCTCGCACCGGGAGCGAGGGCCGGGGAAAGCTGTTGACGGTCGAGACGCACGACGACCGCACCCTGTTCTTCGATCTCCTGCCGGTCTTCTTCCACACCAAGGGCGGCTACACCGTGAAGGTGAAGCTGTTCACGGTCCCGGGGCAGGTCATCCACAACGCCACCCGCCGGGTGGTGCTGCAGAACGCCGACGCGGTGGCCTTCATCGCCGACAGCCGCCGGAGCGCTGGCCAGGAGAACAACCAGTACTGGGCCAACCTCCAGGACAACATGCGGGAGAACGGGCTCAACGCGGCCCAGGTCCCGATCGTGATCCAGTTCAACAAGCGGGACCTGCCGGACACCAAGACCGAGGCCGAGCTCGAGGAGACGCGCGCCCGGGGCAAGGAGCCGGTGATCGCTGCGGTGGCGATCCGCGGCGAGGGCGTGCTGGAGACGCTCTATGCGGTGCTCCAGCTCGCCTACCGCAAGATGGACGAGCAGGCTGGGCTGAGCCGGAACATCGGGCTCGGCGAGGCCGAGTTCCTCAAGCTGATCTTCGCCCGGATGGACACCGGCGGGACGCAGATTGGCGAGTGGCTGGCCAGCGGAGGAGGACCGCGGTGAGCGATGGTGGCGACAGTGGCCGTCCCGGTTCGCCGGGCGACCGCACGCCCCGGCTCGATCCGCGCCCGCTCTCGGTGCTCGAGCGCCGCCTCACGCTCAGCGACATGCTCGATCCCAGCACCTTCGCCGAGCTGGTGAAGAGCTTCGCCGAGCTCTACAAGCTGGGGGTCAAGGTCTTCGACGAGAGGGGCAACCGCCTCGCCGACATCAAGAGCGGCAACGGAGACTTCTGCGGCTACGTCTTCTCCTTCCCCGACGGGAAGCGCTGCTGCACCCAGACGGTCGCCCGGGTGAAGGACGGGCCCCTGGCGACGACGCAGAACGCGCGTGCTCCCCAGGCGCCGGGGGGCACCAAGCTGCACGGGATGATCGCCGTGCCGTGCTTCACCGGTCTGCGGTATCTGGTCTTGCCCATCCTCTGGGAGGGCGACGTGCTGGGCCGGGTGGTGTTCGGGCCGTTCGTCCCGGAGGACATGGGCGAGCTGCCGCCGTCGCTCACCGATCTGACCCCGGGCGTCGACCTCGCGCAGGCGCAGGGCTACCTGGCGAAGATCCGCCGCGCGCCCGAGTCGACCATCGTCAAGGTGCTGCTCCACTTCGCGCAGCTGCTGGAGACGCTGGTGGCCGCCGGACAGAAGACCTTCCTCACCAGCCAGGTGCACATCGAGGCCACGCTGGAGAGCAACCGCGACCTCGAGGCGCAGAACAAGCGGCTGGAGCAGATGAACGTCCAGCTGAAGGACATGGACCGGCTGAAGTCGAGCTTCCTGGCGACGGTGAGCCACGAGCTGCGCACGCCGCTCACCTCGATCATCGGCTACTCCGAGATGCTCTCCGAGGGGCTGGTGGGCACGCTGAACCAGGAGCAGACCGAGTACGTCCGGACGATCATGGACAAGGGGGACACCCTCCTGAAGCTCATCTCGTCCATCCTCGACGTGACGCAGATCGAGGCGGGGAAGGTGCGCCTCACCTTCGAGCCGGTGACCGTGGGAGATCTCGTCTCCTCGGCGCTCTCCAGCATCAAGCCGCAGGCCCAGAAGAAGGGCCTCACCGTGGACCTCAAGCTCCCGGCGCGCACCGTGGACGTGCGGGCCGATCGCGAGAAGCTGCGCCAGGTGATGGTCAACCTCCTGTCCAACGCGGTGAAGTTCACCCCCAAGGGCGGATGGGTGCAGGTGCTGGTGACCGAGGTGAAGTTCCAGCCGGAGCTCGACGTCGACGGCTGGCGCTTCGTGGTCCAGGACTCGGGCGTGGGCATCCCCGCCGACCAGCTGGACAAGATCTTCCAGAGCTTCTACCAGGTGGACAACTCGAGCACGCGCGAGTTCGGCGGTGCGGGGCTCGGTCTGGCCATCGTGAAGAGCTACGTCGAGGGTCACGGCGGGGTGGTACGGGTGCAGAGCGAGGTCGGGCAGGGCTCCCGCTTCGAGGTGGTGCTGCCGGTGCATCCTCCGCCCCCGCGGGCGATCATCGCGCCGCCGCTGTCCGAGCCGCCTACCCCGCCGCCCGATCGGTTCTGACGAGAGGCCCGTTGGCGATGGGCCCTGAGTTCCAGCTCATCGAGGCGTTCGTCGCCGCGGCCCGTGCCTCGCCGCGCACCCCGGCCGGACCCGGAGACGACGCCGCCGTCCTTCCGAGGGGACGCGGCGAGACCTGCGTGACGGTGGACGCGGTGGTGGAGGACGTTCACTTCCGCCGCGCGAGCAGCCGGCTGGAGGACATCGGGCACAAGTCCCTGGCGGTGAACCTCTCCGACCTCGCGTCGATGGGGGCGAGGCCGCGCTGGGCGCTGGTGGCGCTCGGGGTGCGGCGAGGGTTCTCGCTCCGGGAGGCGCGGGCGCTCGGGGCCGGGTTCGGCGCGCTCGCCCGGAAGACCGGGACCGCGCTGGTGGGTGGCAACGTGACCCGCGCGCCGGGGCTGTCGCTGACCGTCACTGTCGGCGGCGAGGTCGCGCCGGGTCGAGCCCTGCTGCGGTCGGGGGCGCGTCCGGGCGACGTCGTCTGGGTGTCGGGCACGCTCGGGGACGCCCGGCTCGGCCTCGCGCTGCTGGAGCGCCCGAGCGGGAAGGAGGCCCGGCGGCTCAGGCGTGCGCCGAGGCTCGCGCGCGCGGCAGTGGCCCGGCAGCGGAGGCCCTCGGCGAGGCTCGAGCTCGGCGTGGCGCTGGTCGGCCTCGCCTCCTCCTGCATCGACCTGAGCGACGGGCTGGTGCAGGACGCCGGGCACGTCGCAGCGGCGAGCCGGGTCGCGGTGCACCTCGCGCTGGAGGCGGTTCCGTGCTCGGAAGCGCTCGAGGTCGCGGTTCCGGACGCGAGCGAGCGCGTCCGGCTGGCCGCCGCCGGCGGCGAGGACTACGAGCTGCTCTTCACCACCTCCCCGACCCGACGCGTCGCGGTCCTCCGGCTGGCCCGCCGGCTCGACCTGTCCCTGACCCCCGTCGGCGAGGTCCGTCGTGGCCGGGGCGTTCACGTGAGAGGCGCCGATGCCGGTGACCTCGGCGGCTTCGATCACCTCGCCTGACGGGGTGCCCTGACGGGGTGCCAGACACCTCGATTCCCTGGGGAGGTCGCCAGCTCCCGAACCCCGGGATTCCGGCGGCTTCCGGCGAGGGCACCCCGGATGGGCTGCGCGTCCGGTGCCGGACAGGGCCCCATGCCGGCGGCGCGCCACCGAACCCGGCGACTAAGCTCCGGCGGGCGAGACCGGAGGACGACAGCGCACGTGAAATATCTGGTGACCGGCGGGGCGGGCTTCATTGGCTGCAACGCAGCACGGCGGTGGATGGAGCGCGGACACGAGGTGGTGGTCCTCGACGACCTGTCGCGACACGGCGCGGACAAGAACCTCGCCTGGCTCAAGACGCAGGGGCGCTTCACCTTCGAGCACCTGGACATCCGCGACGCCGCCGCGCTCGACGGCGCCCTCGCCCGCCACCGCGACACGCAGGTCATCCTCCACCTCGCCGCGCAGGTGGCGGTCACCACGTCGGTGACCGAGCCCCGCCACGACTTCGAGGTCAACGCGCTCGGAACCTTCAACCTGCTCGAGTCGGCACGCCAGCACACCCCGTCCGCGGCGTTCCTCTACGCGTCGACCAACAAGGTCTACGGGCGGCTGGAGCACGTGGGGGTCGAGCAGCGACACGGGCGGTACGCCTTCCGCGACCGCCCTCGCGGCATCTCCGAGGCCGAGCCGCTCGACTTCCATTCCCCCTACGGCTGCAGCAAGGGCGCCGCCGACCAGTACGTCCGCGACCACGCCCGCATCTACGGGCTGCGCACCGTGGTGTTCCGCCAGTCCTGCATCTACGGCTGGCGTCAGTTCGGCGTGGAGGACCAGGGCTGGGTGGCCTGGTTCACCATCGCCGCCGTCACCGGGAAGCCGGTCACCATCTACGGGGACGGACGCCAGGTGCGAGACCTCCTGTTCGTCGACGACCTCTGCGAGGCCTACGACGCGGCCGTCGAGCGCATCGACCGCGCCAGCGGCCAGGTCTTCAACCTGGGCGGCGGCCCGGGGAAGACGCTGTCACTCCTCGAGCTGGTCGAGCAGCTGGACCGGCTCACCGGCCGCCCGCTCTGCCCCGCCTTCGCCGACTGGCGCCCGGGGGACCAGCCGGTGTTCATCGCCGACGTGTCCCGCGCCGCCGAGGTCCTCGGGTGGCGTCCACGCACCGGGGTGGCCGACGGGGTCCAGAAGCTCGCCGGCTGGGTCCAGGAAAACCGAGCACTCTTCGAGTGAGGACTGTCCTCTCCGTGTGGGGAGGGGTGTTCTCCGGCGCCCGTCCCCGGTCCGGAATGTGAAATCCGGTCCGTCCTACGCCAGAATCGCCGCCCGAATGGCCCTGGTGCCCCCGCCGACCCGCAACGGAGCGGTCCGCCGCTCTGTGCTGGACGAGTTTCCCGCCGCCCGGACGACCCGGCGTCCCGCGCCGGTGCGCAGGCTGGCGGCGACACTCGAGGAGCGGAGCCAGCCGGTGTCCCTGTCCCTGCAGAGCAAGATCCTCGTCTCGCACTTCCTCCTGGCGATGGTGCTGGTGGGAGCGCTCCACCTGGTCCGGAACGCCAGCTGGGCGCTCCAGGCGCTGGTCGCCGCGGGGCTCACCCTGGTCCTCGCGCTCCTCCTCCCGGCGGTGCTCGCCCGCGTCTCGCGGCTGCGCTCGCTGAGCCGGAGCGCGCTCGAGATCTCGCGCGGTGACCTCGTCTCGCCGGTGTCCACCGATCCCAGCCTGGGGCGCGACGAGATCGACGAGCTCACCACCGCCATCGGCAACATGCAGGAGAACCTGCGCGAGCTGGTGGGCCACATCCAGCACACCGCGGCCAGCGTGGCCGACTCGGCGACCGAGCTGCAGCGCTCGGCGGAGAACGTCAACGCCGCCACCACCGAGGTCGGCACCTCCATCCGGAAGATCGCCCTCGGCGCCGGGACCCAGTCGGACCTGGTCGACCACGCCCAGAAGGTCATCGGCGAGATGGCGGGGAGCATCCAGCGCACCGCGCTCTCCGCCGAGGACGCCGCGCTCGCCGCCGGCGAGACCTCGGTGGCCGCCGAGCAGGGCAGCAAGGCGGCCCGGCTGGCCGGCGAGAAGGTGAACAAGGTCTTCAGCCGGGTGGAGAGCGCCAGCCACGAGGTCTTCGCCTTCGGCGAGAAGACGCAGGAGATCTCCAAGATCGTCGACGTGATCACCCAGGTGGCCCAGCAGACGAACCTCTTGGCGCTCAACGCCACCATCGAGGCCGCCCGCGCCGGCGAGTACGGGCGTGGCTTCGCGGTGGTGGCCGACGAGGTGCGGAAGCTCGCCGAGTCCGCGGGCAAGAGCGCCGAGCAGATCAGCAAGCTGGCCCGCGACATCTCCGGCCAGTCCACCGCCGTCGTCTCGGCGATGAAGCAAGGCATCGAGGAGCTGAGCGAGGGCCGCGAGGACCTCGGAACCATCGTCCGCTCGATGGGAAGCATCACCGACACCGCCCGCAAAGGTGCGGACAAGGTGCACCTCATCAGCCAGAGCGCCCGGGAGCAGCTGGCGGGCAGCGAGGAGATGGTCAAGGCGGTGGGGGAGATCTCCGAGGTGGCCGAGGCCAACGCCACCTCGACCGAGGCCGCTGGCGGCATCATCGAGGACCAGACCGCCGCCGTGGCCCGGATGACCTCCGCAGCGCAGGAGCTGAACAACCTCAGCCTCGAGCTGCAGAGCGTGGTTCGCCGCTTCCGGCTCGGGTCGTGAGCGGCCCTGGCGGCTCGGCCGCGCGAGGTGGGACGGCATCCGACCGTGGACCCGTCCAGCACGTCGTCTTCCTCGTGGACAGCACCCGTTACGCCCTGCCGCTGAGCGCAGTGAGCCAGGTGGTGGTCCAGCCGGTGGGACTGGTGCGCGTCCCCCGGGCGCCGGCCGCGGTGCTCGGGGTGGTGAACCTGCGGGGACGGGTGGTCACGGTGGTGGATTTCCCCCTGCTGCTCGACCTGCCCAGCCCGGTCCAGCCGCAGCGCAAGCTGATCCTCCTCGAGCGGGGGCGCCGCGATCTGGCGCTCAGCGTCACCGACGTCGAGGGCTTCGAGACAGTGGACAAGGTGTCGACCCAGGCACGCGAGTCACGTGCCCCGGTGCGCGGAGTGACCCGGGTCAAGGGTGTGGCGGTGACGGTGCTGGACGCGGATGCGCTCGACGTCGCGGTGACACACCTCTTCGACCGCGGCTAACATCCAACAGACCGCAGTCCCCCCCCGGGCCATGCCGAAGCGAGTGCTGATCGTCGACGACGCGGTGTTCATGCGGAACATGATCCGCGACATCTTCAGCTCCGGAGGCTACGAGGTGGTGGGCGAGGCCGCGCACGGCATCGAGGCCATCGAGAAGTACCGCGCCCTCAAGCCCGACCTGACGACGATGGACATCGTCATGCCGTACAAGAGCGGCATCGAGGCCACCCGGGAGATCGTCCGGGGAGACCCGAAGGCGGTGGTGGTGATCTGCTCCGCGCTCGGTCAGGAGTCGCTGGTGATGGAGGCGATCGAGGCCGGCGCCGCGGACTTCATCGTCAAGCCGTTCCGCGCCGAGGACGTCCTCGCGGTGGTGAAGAAGGTCCTCGGCGAGACGCCCAAGGTGTAGCCCTGGCTGCCACGCTCGACATGTCCCGCTACCTCGGACTCTTCGTGGCCGAGGCCTCCGAGCACCTCGAGGCGCTGGGGCGCGACCTGGTCACGCTCGAGGGGGCACCGGCCAACGAGACGGTGGACTCGCTGTTCCGCCACGCACACTCGGTGAAGGGGATGGCCGCGTCGATGGGGCTCGAGCCCATCGCCCAGCTTGCGCACCGGGTGGAGGACCTGGTGGACGTCGCGCGCCGGGTGCCCGGTGCGCTGGGCCGGGAGCGGGTGGATCTCCTCCTCACCGCCACCGACGCGATGCTGGCCCTGGTCCGTGGCACCGGCGAGGGGAACGCGCCGGCGCTCCAGCCCGAGCTGCTCGGCCGCCTCGGCGAGGCGGTCACCGCGCTCACCGGCGAGGCGCCCCGGCCGACCAAGGTGGCGCGGGTCGACCCGCTGGCGAGGGCGCCCGCGCCGCTCGGCTCGGGGCGCTTCGAGGTTCGCTTCCGCATTCTCCCTGCCGCGCAGAGCCCCGGCCCCAGGGCCTTCCTGGTCTACAAGAAGCTCACCGGCCTGGGCACGGTGAGCCAGCTCCGCCCGTCGCTCGAGGACCTGCGCGCCGGCGCCATCCCCGACGGGCGGGTGGCGCTGGTGCTCGAGACCGAGGGCGGCCTCGAGCCGGTCCGCTCGGCGCTCGGGCTGGTCCCGGAGGTGGAGCTCGTCTCGGCCGAGCCCGTCGCCGAGGCGGCGCCGCCGCAACCGCCGGCAGCCACCGCCTTCCCCGAGCCGGCGCGCACGGTGCGCATCCGCACCGAGCTCCTCGACGATTTCCTGGAGATGGCCGGGGAGCTGCTCCTGGCCACCGCGCGGCTGCGCGACATCGGCCGCCGCTTTCCCGAGCACGAGCGCCCGGCGCTGGACGAGGGCGTCGATCGGCTGCACGCGCTGGTGAAGGACCTCCACGGCAAGGTCATGGGCGCGCGGATGACACCGGTGGCGGTGGTGACCGACCAGCTGCCCCGCGCCGCGCGCGACCTCGCCAGGAAGCGCGGCAAGGACGTGGAGATCACGGTCACCGGCGCGGAGATCGAGATCGACCGCGCCATCCTCGACGCCATCGCCGAGCCGCTGCTGCACCTGCTGCGCAACGCCGTGGACCACGGCATCGAGTCGGCGGAGGTGCGGGTCACCGCAGGCAAGCCTCCGCGGGGCCAGCTGCGCATCTCGGTTCGCCGCACCCGCGAGCGGGTGGTGCTCGAGCTCGAGGACGACGGCCGCGGGATGGACCCGCAGAAGCTCCGCGCCGCCGCGGTGGCCCGGGGCAAGCTCGGCCCCGAGGCGGCGGCCCGGCTCTCCCCCAGGGACGCGCTGCTCCTCGCCTGCCTCCCCGGCGTCTCCACCGCCACCGACGTCGACGACGTCAGCGGCCGCGGGGTGGGCATGGACGCGGTGAAGCGCTCGGTCGAGTCACTGGGCGGGGCGCTGGAGCTCGACTCGCAGCCCGGCCGTGGTACCCGCGTCACTCTCCGCCTCCCGCTCACCGTGGCGGTGGTGCAGCTGCTCCTGGTCCGCGCCGGCGGCGAGGTGCTCGGGCTCCCCATCACCAAGGTGCTCGGGGCGGTGGAGCTGTCGGACTCGGCGCTGCACCGCTCGCCGTCCGAGGACCTCCTCTCCTACGGGCAGCAGCTGGTCCCGGCGCACGACCTGGCGCGGCTCCTCGAGCTCCCCTCCGAGGCGCCGGCCCGTGCCCACCCCTGGGTGGTGATGGAGTCGGAGGAGGGGACCGTGGCCCTCGGGGTGGAGGCGCTGCTCGGACAGGAGGAGGCAGTGCTGAAGGCGCTCTCGCGGCCACTGGACCGGGTGCCGGGCCTCGCCGGAGTCACCATCCTCGGCAACGGGCGCCCGGTCTTCATCCTCGACGTACCGCGGCTCCTGGCCTGACGCGAGGTGCCCCGGATGCTCGCGCTCGCCATTCGTGTCCTCCTCCTCGCCACCCCGGTGCTCTCCGAGGCGGACCTCAAGGTGGCCGAACGCCTGGCGTGGCGCGCCGGGGTGCCGAAGGGCGTGGTCGAGTCGCTCTCCACCGACCTCACCGGCGACGGGGTCCCGGACGTGGTGCTGCTCACCCGGACAGCGGATCGCCTCGTGCTCTTCGTCGCCGAGGGGCCGGTCTCCCCGGTCGGCCGCTGGTGGAGGGTGGACCTGCACCGCGGCACGGACGCTGGCGAGCTCTGCGTCCCCGCCAGCGCGGTCCGGGTGCACGTCGAGGACCACGGCGTCGTCTCGCACGCGCTCGAGTGCGACAGGGAGCAGACCGGTGCCTGTCCCACCCCCCAGGGGCGTGCCCTGCGCGTCGAGTGCCCCGGCCCGGGGGGACGGACGCGGAGCGGCGCCGGAACCTCGCGCGAGCAGCCCCAGGCTGCTCGCTGTCCGGCGGTGCACGTCTTTTTCGATGGGAGCGACCTCCGCTTCTGGTCCGGGGTCGGCACGGGTGGGCGCTCCCCGAGTGCCAGCATTCCAGCCGGCCCGTTTGCACCATAGGGTGAGACCCGTGCCCGCCCAGCTCACCGAGGCCCAGGCCGACGCGCTCCGAGAGCTGACCAACGTCGCCGCCGGACACGCCGCGCGTGCCCTCTCCACCCTGCTCGGCGGCGAGAAGTTCGGGCTCTGGCCGCCGCTGGTCCGGCTCTTGGAACACGGGCAGCTCACCGCGCTCCTGGGCGGCAGAGGGGCGCCGCTCACCTCGGTCAACGCCGAGCTCCGTGGCGGCGTGGGCGGCGGACTCTCGCTGGTCTTCACCGAGCCGCACGTGCAGACGCTCACCTCACGCTTGCTCGGGGCCGGGGGCCAGCGGTTCCAGACGCCCGAGGTGGCGCTCCGCGACGCGGCCAACCTCGTCTTCGCCGCGGCGCTCGAGGCGGTGGTCCGGCTCTGCGGGGTGCGCGCGCTGCACTCGGTTCCGGTGGTGGCCGAGGGGCCGGCGGAGATGATCTCCCGGATCTGCCTGCCCGGGGAGCGCGGCTGGGTGCTGGAGGCCGAGATCTACGCCTCCCCGCTCTCGGGCCGCTTCCTGCTGCTTCCGGACGAGCCCGGACCCTCGACGTTCCTTCGCGGCCTGAAGATGGCGTAAGCCACCGGCCCGGACGTGGATCCCACCCGGCTGAGGAAGCTCCTCGAGGACGTGAAGCGTGGCCGCGCCACCGTGGACGAGGCCAACCGTGCGCTGACCGATCTGCCCTTCGCCGAGCTCGGCTACGCCACGGTGGACACGCACCGAAGCGTGCGCTTCGGATTCCCCGAGGTGGTCTACGGCGAGGGAAAGACGCTCGAGCAGCTCCTGGGCATCGTGGAGGTCCTGGTGCGGCGGAAGCAGCCGGTGCTGGTGACCCGGCTCACCGAGGAGAAGGCGGCCCCGCTCCTCGCCCGCTGGCCGAAGGCCCGGTGGCACCCGGAGGCGCACCTCTTCCACCTTCCGCAGGGGCGGCCCCGGGCGGGCCGTGTCGCGGTGACCTGCGCCGGGACCAGCAACCTCCCGGTGGCCGAGGAGGCCGCGCTCACCGCCGAGGCGATGGGGGCCACCGTGGCCCGCATCTACGACGTGGGCGTGGCCGGGCTGCACCGGCTTCTCAGGCGACGGCGCGAGATCCAGGAAGCGCACGTCGCGGTCGCCGTCGCCGGGATGGAGGGGGCGCTCGCCTCCGTCGTCGGCGGACTGGTGGGCATTCCGGTGGTGGCGGTACCGACCAGCGTCGGCTACGGAGCGAACTTCAAGGGTCTCTCGGCGCTCCTCACCATGCTCAACTCCTGTGCCTCCAACGTCGCCGTGGTGAACATCGACAACGGCTTCGGCGCGGGCTTCTACGCGGCGCTGGTCTCGCGCAGCGCCACCCGGACGGGCAGGGGCCGATGAGCGGGTCCACGGTGCTCTACCTCGAGCCGGTGGGGGGAATCGCCGGAGACATGTTCCTCGCCGCGATGCTCGACCTCGGGGTGGACCCGGCAGTGCTCGAATCGGGGCTGCGCTCCCTCGGCCTGGACGGCTGGGGATTCGAGGTGAGCCGCGCCGTCCGGCAGTCCATCTCCGGGGTGCACCTCAACGTCACGGTCTCTTCCGAGGTGCCGCACGTACACCGCGGGTTGAGCGAGATCCTCGGACGCATCGAGGCCAGCGCGCTCCCACCCCGGGCGAAGGCGCAGGCCCGCGCCGTCTTCGAGGTCATCGGCCGCGCCGAGGCGAAGGTCCACGACGTGTCGCTGGAGTCGGTCCACTTCCACGAGGTGGGCGCGGTGGACAGCATCGTCGACGTCTGTGGCGCAGCGCTGGCGCTCGAGCTGCTCGGGCAGCCGGAGGTGGTCTCCGCGCCCCCACCGCTCGGCAGCGGGATGGTGGAGACGATGCACGGGCGCCTTCCGGTGCCGGTGCCTGCCACCCTGGAGATCCTCCGCGACACCCCGGTGCGCTTCGAGGGCCAGGGCGAGCTCACCACCCCCACCGGCGCGGCGCTGCTCCGCGCCCTCAGCCGATCCGGCCCGCCCCCGCCGATGCGCCTCCAGCGAACCGGCTACGGGCTCGGCCGCCGCGAGCTGCCGGACCGGCCCAACGTCCTCCGCGCCACGCTCGGCACGGCCGCCGAGGCCTCGGCCGCGGACGTCTGGGAGCTGGCGGTGACCCTGGACGATGCCACCCCGCAGCTGCTCGGGTACCTGGTCGAGACGCTCGCCGGTCAGGATGCGCTCGACGCCTGGGTGGCCCCGGTGACGCTGAAGAAGAGCCGGCCGGGACACGTGCTCTCGGTCCTGGTCTCCGGGGCCGAGCGCGCCCAGGTGGTCCGGCGGCTTCTCACCGAGTCGCCCACGCTGGGAGTGCGGGCCTGGCCGGTCCAGCGCACGGTGCTCGACCGGGCCCACGTGGAGGTGGAGACTGCCCACGGCCCGGTGCGGGTGAAGGTGGGAAGTCTCGACGGGGAGACCTTGAACGCGGCTCCGGAATACGAGGACGTGCGGGCCCGCGCGCAGGCGGCCGGGGTTCCTTTCAAGCAGGTGTGGGCCGAGGCCCTGGCGGCGTACGCTCGCCGCCGCTGAACGCTCCGGGGTGCCTGGAGCCTGACGACGGGAGGACGAGATGCCCGAACAGCAGTGGGACGACAGGCTGCTCGAGTTCGTGAGGAAGACTGGCGAGGACCTCAAGCGCACCGGGGAGGAGCTGCTCGGGGAGGCGCAGCGGACGATCGACGAGCTGAGGGATCCGGCGCAGCAAGAGCGTCTGAAGGCACGTGTGGCCGAGCTGCGCACCTGGGCGAAGTCCAAGTTCATCGAGGCGCGGAGCCGGGCGGAGGAGGCGCTCGGGGTCGAGCGACCGAAAGCGGCACCCACCCGGTCGGCCAAGACCCGCAGACCGGCGGCCAAGAAGGCGAAGGGCGCCCCCACGACCACACGAGGGTCGGGCGCGGGGAGCAAGCGGTCAAAGCGCCGCCCGCGCTGACCTCGAAGCTCCTGACGTCCATCACCTGTGTCAGAATCAGCGGTCCCGGTGGGCTCCGAGACAGGCAAGTTCTCCACGAACATCGGCGAGGACGTCATCGCCGCGGCCCTGGAGAGCGTCGAGAAGCAGCGCGAGACCGCGTCTGGCGAGGGGTCTGCCCCACCCGCGGTCGACCGCCAGGCTGAGGAGGCCGCCGCGCTCAAGGCGCGGGTGGAGGCGCTCGAGGCGCGCGAGCGCGAGCTGTCGGCGCAGGTGGACCAGGAGCGCGAGCGCACGCTGCGGGCCATGGCGGACCTGGACAACGCCCGGAAGCGGGCCCAGCGCGAGCGCGAGGAGGTCGTCCGTTACGGGATGGAACGCGTCTTGAAAGACCTGCTCCCGGTCGTCGACAACCTGGACCGGGCGCTCGACCTCGGCGACCGGACCGGCAAGTGGGACGGCCTGGCCGAGGGTGTGAGGATGACACGCAAGCTGCTGGAGGACACGCTCGGGAAGCAGGGCCTGAGGTCGTTCAGCGCGCGGGGCAAGCCGTTCGACCCGCACCTGCACGAGGCGATGGGCCACGAGCAACGGGACGACCTCCCGGCGAACACCGTCAGCACCGAGGTGCTCCGCGGCTTCACCCTCCACGACCGGCTGGTGCGCCCGGCGCTGGTGATGGTGGCCCGTCTGCCGTCTCCTGCGGCTCAGGAAAGCGCCACGCCCTCGACGCCCGAGCCCCCGGCCGTCACGTCTGCCGCCCGGGAGCCCGAGGTGGCGGAGGGCGCGCCACCGTCGTCTGAGACGGAAGCCTCCGGGGGGAACACGTAAGACCATGGCCAAGGTCATCGGGATCGACCTGGGAACGACCAACAGCTGCGTCGCAGTCATGGAGAGCGGCGAGCCGGTGGTCATCCCCAACAGCGAGGGAAGCCGGACCACCCCGTCGATGGTCGGCTTCACCGAGAACGGTGAGCGCCTGGTCGGGCAGATCGCCAAGCGCCAGGCCATCACCAACCCCGAGGCCACGCTCTATGCGGTGAAGCGTCTCATCGGACGCAAGATGGACTCCCCGGAGACCAAGAAGGCCATCGCCCTCAGCAGCTTCAAGGTGGTGCCGTCGCCCAACGGTGATGCCTGGGTGGACGTCCGGGGCAAGCTGCTCAGCCCACAGGAGATCAGCGCCCAGGTGCTGCTCAAGATGAAGGGCACCGCCGAGGACTACCTGGGCGAGCCGGTCACCGAGGCGGTCATCACCGTCCCGGCGTACTTCAACGACAGCCAGCGCCAGGCGACCAAGGACGCCGGACGCATCGCCGGGCTGAACGTGCTGCGGATCATCAACGAGCCCACCGCCGCGGCGCTGGCCTATGGCATGGACAAGGGCTCGGAGGGGAGCAAGACCGAGCGGGTCGCGGTCTACGACCTCGGCGGCGGCACCTTCGACATCAGCATCCTCGAGCTGAACGGCGGGGTGTTCGAGGTGCGCAGCACCAACGGCGACACCTTCCTCGGCGGCGAGGACTTCGATCAGCGCCTCATCGACTGGCTGGCCAGGCGCTTCATGGACCAGACCGGCATCGACCTGCGCAAGGACCGGATGGCGCTCCAGCGGCTGAAGGAGGCCGCCGAGCGGGCCAAGCACGAGCTCTCCAGCGCCCCGGACACCGAGGTGAACCTCCCCTTCGTCATCGCCGACGCGACCGGCCCCAAGCACCTGACCGACACCATCGACCGGCCGACGCTCGAGTCGCTGGTGATGGACCTGGTGGAGCGGACGCTCGAGCCCTGCCGTATCGCGCTCAAGGACGCCGGGCTCACCACCCAGGCCATCCACCAGGTCCTGCTGGTCGGCGGCATGACCCGCATGCCGCTGGTGCAGCGGATGGTGAAGGAGTTCTTCGGGAGGGAACCACACAAGGGCATCAACCCCGACGAGGTGGTGGCGGTGGGCGCGGCGATCCAGGCCGGCGTGCTCAAGGGCGAGGTGAAGGACGTCCTCCTGCTCGACGTGACCCCGCTGTCGCTGGGCGTGGAGACGGCCGGCGGCGTCGCCACCCGCATCATCGACAAGAACACCACCATCCCCTGCAAGAAGAGCCAGGTCTTCTCCACCGCGGTGGACAACCAGCCGCTGGTCTCGGTGCACGTCATCCAGGGCGAGCGCGAGATGGCGGCGGACAACAAGACCCTGGCCCGGTTCGAGCTGGTGGGCATCCCCCCCGCCCCTCGCGGGGTGCCGCAGATCGAGGTCTCGTTCGACATCGACGCCAACGGCATCGTCCACGTCAGCGCCAAGGACCTGGGCACCGGCAAGCAGCAGGCGGTGCGGGTGGTCAGCAGCTCCGGTCTCAGCGAGGGCGAGATCCAGCAGATGGTCCAGGACGCCCAGGCCAACGCGGCGGACGACAAGAAGAAGCGTGAGATGGCCGACCTGCGCAACAGCGCCGAGGGTCTCATCTACACCACGGAGAAGAGCCTCGAGGAGTATTCCCACGTCGTCACCCCCAAGGACGTGCACGAGATCCAGGCCGACGTGGAGGGCCTCAAGGAGGCCATGAAGCGGGACGACCCCGCGGCCCTGAAGGGGGCGCTCCAGCGGCTCGAGGGCAGCGCCTACCGGATTGCCGACGCGATCTACGCCGACCAGGCGAAGTCGTCGGCCTGACAGCGGAAACGCTGTCAGGCCTCGGGGAGCGCGAGCGGGATGATCTCCCGGCCCGAGACCCGGAGGAAGCGCCACACCAGCGCCGCGGCGACCGCGGTGAGCCCGGCGGCGAGCCCCCACCAGATGCCGAGGACGCCCCAGCGCAGCTCGAAGCCGAGCAGCAGCGCCAGCGGGAGCCCGACCAGGTAGTGCCCGAGGATGTTGGCGGTGAAGGTGAAGCGGCTGTCGCCCGCACCTCGGAGGACCCCGGCTCCCACGCCCTGCAGCCCGTCCGAGACCTGGAAGACGGCGGCCACCATGAACAGCGGCACCGCGAGCGCGGCGATGGCCGGCGCGTCGGTCATCGTGGCGACCAGGGGCCCGGGGACGAGGAGGTAGGTGATGGCCGCGCAGCCCATGAACGCCGCGCCCGCGGCGAAGGCGAGCAGCCCCGCGCGACGCGCGCCGGGGGTGTCGCGGGCGCCCACCGCCAGCCCCACCCGCACGCTCCCCGCGTTGCCGATGCCCATGGCGAAGGTGAAGGTGACCGAGGAGTAGGTGAGGGCAATCTGATGGGCGGCGAGGCTCTCGGCGCCCAGCCTCCCGGCGAGGAACCCCGCCAGCGCGAAGACCCCCACCTCGGCCCCGAAGTGCAGGCCGATGGGAACGCCGATCCGGAGAATGCGCCGCTCGTCCTCGGGCAGGCGCCGGTGGAGGTCCGCCGGGCGCCCCGGGATGGAGATCTGCCGGACCACCCAGGCCAGGAAGACGACCTCGCAGATCTGCACCAGGCTCGTCGCCAGCGCAGAGCCGCCCGCGCCCATCGGAGGGATCCACCGCAGCGGGCCGGTCCACGCCGGCAGCCGGGCCCCGCCGAAGACGAGGAGGAGGTCCCCGAGCAGGTTCACCACGTTGGCCAGCACCGTGGCCCAGACCAGCGCCCGAGCCGCGCCCACCGACTGCACGTAGCTCCGCTGCGCGTAGAACACCAGCAGCGCGGCGACCCCGGGCAACCGCCACCAGACGAACTCCCGGGCAGCCCTGGCCACGTCGGCGGCGATGCCGAACGGCTCGAGCAGGTACGCGAGCCCGAGCGTGGGCAGGAGGATCGCCCCGCTCGCCGCCAGCGCGACCCGCAGCGCCTGCCAGTACAGACGCCGCGCCCGCACCGGGTCGCTCGCGCCGAGCGCCTGGCTGATGAGCGGATCCGCCCCCATCAGGGTTCCGATGCCCACGATGCAGACGGTGAACACCACCGCGTTGCCCAGCGCCGCACCGGCCAGCTGCACCGCACCGGCCCGTCCCACCACCGCGGTGTCCACGAGGCCCATCAGCGCCTGCCCCGCCTGGGCCAGGGCCAGCGGCAGCGCCAGCCGCACCAGGATGCGCAGCTCGTCGCGCGAGCGCGCGGGGATGGGAGAGGTCGGGAACATGGGAGAAGCCGGCCTCTGATGTCCAGCTGCCGCCCGGTTGTCCACTTGCGCTGCCCTGTGCCGGGCCGCCAGAGTCGGCGCTGTGAGCGCGGCGACGATCGACTTCTGGTTCGACCTGGCCAGCCCCTACTCCGCCCTCGCCGCCCTCCGCATTGCGGACGTGGCGCGGGGCCTCGACGTCCGGTGGCATCCGTTCCTGCTCGGACCCATCTTCCAGGCGCAGGGCTGGAACGACTCGCCGTTCAACCTCTTCCCCGCCAAGGGGCGATGGATGTGGCGCGACGTCCCGCGCCGCGCCGCCCGCCGGGGCATCACCGTCCGTCAGCCGAGCCGCTTCCCCCGGCACTCGGTGCTCGCCAGCCGGGTGGCGCTGGTGGCCCTGGGCGAGGGCTGGGGCGAGGACTGCGTCCGGGCGACGTACCGTGCCGAGTTCGCCGGGGATGCCGACATCGCCGACCCGGGCGTCATGGCCGGCATCGTCTCCGCGCTCGGCCGTGAAGGCGCCGCGGTGGTGTCCCGCGCCGTGAGCCAGCCGGTCAAGGACGCGCTCCGGGCCGCCACCGAGCAGGCCGCGCGCCAGGGCATCTTCGGTGCGCCCACCTTCCTGATCGACGGTGAGCTCTTCTGGGGTGACGACCGCCTGGAGGACGCCGTCGCCTGGGCCCGGGGAGAGCGGGTTCTCTGCTGAGCCGCGAGGGCGCGATGCGAAGGCCCAGGAGCTCCACCGGGAAGGTGGTCGTCTGCGCGGTGGGCGCGGTGGCGACCTGGTTCCTCACCATCGCGGTGGGCTTCTCGCCGAGGAGGAACCTCCCGACCACCACCGGGCAGGTGCTGTTCGAGGTGGCGTGGCTGAGCTTCCCCGGGCTGGTGGTCGGCGCCTTCTGGGCGTCGCGCGGACCAGGGGGGCGCTTCCCGGTCTTCGCGGCGCTGCTCACCGCGGCGGCGCTCGTCTGGTCGGCGCACACCTTCGACATCCAGGCCGATCCACTCGCTGCGCTCACCATCGTCTTCGCCCCGCTGTACGTGGCCTGCGTGGCGCTCGGGGGCATCGTCCTGACCCTCGGGGCGGCGTATCTCCGGCACCGGTGGGGCAGGTCCAACGCTTCACCTTGACCGTCCTCGGACAGTCCACCTACAAGACCGCGGCTTGCCTTCTGGACGTCACGAGGTCCCCATGCGCTTTGCCCTGGCCGCAGTGCTGACGAGCTGTGCCCTCGCCCTTGTCGGCTGCGAGAAGAAGACCTCCGCTCCTCCTCCGGCGCCCGGGGGTGGCCCCGCGGCCGCCCCGTCCTCCGGGGGAACGCCCGGAATCGCCGGGGATACCATCCTGATCGGCGAGGTGGGCTCGCTGACCGGCTCGGAGGCCACCTTCGGCATCTCCACCCGGAACGGGATCGAGCTGGCGCTGCGGGAGATCAACGCCGCCGGCGGGGTGAAGGGCAAGAAGGTCGACGTCCGGGTCTACGACGACCAGAGCAAGCCGGAGGAGGCGGCCAACGCGGCCACCCGGCTCATCAACCAGGACCAGGTGCTGCTCATCCTCGGCGAGGTGGCGAGCACCAACTCCATCGCCATGGCCAACAAGGCGCAGCCGGCCAAGGTCCCGATGATCTCCAACGCCTCCACCAACCCCAAGGTGACGGAGATCGGCGACTACATCTTCCGGGTCTGCTTCATCGACCCGTTCCAGGGCTACGTGATGGCCAAGTTCGCCCACGAGAATCTCAAGTTCAACAGGGTGGCCGTGCTGAAGGATCTGGCCTCCGACTACAGCCAGGGCCTGGCGGACGTCTTCAAGCGCAAGTTCACCGAGATGGGCGGGAAGGTGGTGGGCGAGGAGACCTACGCCAAGGGCAGCACCGATTTCCGCAGCCAGCTCACCGCGATCAAGCGGCTCCAGCCGGAGGGCATCTACATCCCGGGCTACTACACCGACATCGGGGTCATCGCCCGGCAGGCCCGCGAGCTCGGGGTCAACGCCAAGCTGATGGGGGGCGACGGCTGGGACAGCGCGAAGCTCTTCGAGCTCGGCGGCTCGGCCGTGGAGGGCAACTACTTCAGCAACCACTACAGCCCCGACGACCCTAACCCCCGGATCCAGAAGTTCATCGCCGACTACAAGGCGGCCTTCGGCTCGGTGCCCGACGCGCTCGCCGCGCTGGGCTACGATGCAGCGAAGGTCGCGGCCGACGCGATGAACCGCGCCCCGAGCCTCGACCGGGGGGCGATCCGCAACGCGATCGCCGCGACGAGGAACTTCCCTGGCGTCACCGGGACCATCACCCTGGACGAGAAGCGCAACGCCACCAAGCCCGCCGTCGTCCTCGAGGTCGGCAAGGGCAAGACCAGATACGTGGCGACCATCGCTCCTTGATCTCCGACTTCGCGCAGCACCTCATCAACGGAGTCGCCGCGGGCACGATCTACGCCCTGGTGGCCCTGGGGTACACGATGGTGTACGGGGTGCTGAAGCTCATCAACTTCGCCCACGGCGACGTGATGATGGTGGGCACCTTCCTGGGCTACGGCGTGGCCCAGCGCCTCGGGCCCGAGCGTCAATCCACGCTCTGGGGCGTGCTGCTCGTCTTCCTCGCGGCGATGCTGGGCTGCGCGGTGCTCGGCTTCCTGATCGAGCGGTTCGCGTACCGGCCACTGCGGGACAAGCCGCGGCTCACCGCCCTGATCACCGCGATCGGCATCTCCTTCACCCTCTCCTACGGGTTCCAGCTGGACTTCGGGCCGCTGCCCGGCGCCGCCCCCCGCGCCTTCCCGGAGATCATCATCCCCGCCGAGTGGCTGGTCATCGGTGACCGGGCGGTGGTCATCTGGAACTGGCAGGTCATCAGCCTGGCGATCGCCATCGCTCTGATGCTCATGCTCCAGGGGCTGGTGTACCGGACCAGGTTCGGCCGGGCGATGCGTGCGGTGTCCTTCGACCATCGGACCGCGGCGCTGATGGGCATCCCGGTGGACCGGATCATCGCCCTGACCTTCATGCTCGGGAGCGCGCTGGCCGCCGGGGCCGGCATCCTCTACGCCATCAAGGACACCGCCATCCAGCCGCTGATGGGGCTGTACGTGGGCCTCAAGGCCTTCGTCGCCGCGGTCATCGGAGGGATCGGCAACGTCCCGGGCGCGGTGGTGGGTGGGCTCCTCCTGGGTCTGGTGGAGGAGTTCGTCGTCGGATACTCGTCGAGCAGCTGGCGGGATGCGGTGGCGTTCGGGTTCCTGATCCTCGTCCTCCTCGTCCGGCCGGGAGGTCTCTTCGGCCGCGTGGCCGCGGAGAAGGTGTAGCGATGCCCGCTGCGCTCCGCGGGCTCGTGCCGGTCCTGATCGCCATCGCGGTGCTGGCGGTGCTGCAGGTCCTGGTCGGCAGCTCGCCGTTCTTCGTGTACCTGGCCTCCATCGTCGGGGTGAACGTCGTCCTCGCGGTGTCGCTGAACATCGTGAACGGGATGACCGGCCAGTTCTCCATCGGTCATGCCGGCTTCATGGCGGTGGGGGCGTACACCGCCGGGAAGCTCAGCCTGCTCATCAAGGACCTGGCCATCTCCGGGCTGCCCGGCGTGGTCTCGGACCAGGTGCAGTTCGTGGGCACCCTGCTCGCCGGAGGAATCGCCGCGGCGGTGTGCGGCTTCGTGGTCGGTCTGCCCTCGCTGCGGCTTCGCGGCGACTACCTGGCCATCGTCACGCTCGGGTTCGGGGAGATCATCCGAGTCATCGTGCAGAACCTGGACCTGTTCGGGCGCGCGCTCGGGCTGTCCGGCGTCCCGCAGACCTCGAGCCTGTTCGCGGTCTGGTTCTGCGTGTTCCTGGTGACCCTCGTCGCCCGCCGCATCGTCGGGAGCACGCACGGCCGGAGCCTCTGGGCCATCCGGGAGGACGAGGTGGCAGCGGAGGCGATGGGGGTGAACACCACCGGGTACAAGGTCCGGGCGTTCGTCATCTCCTCGTTCTTCGCCGGGGTGGCGGGGGGGCTCTTCGCGCACTTCGTGCCGATCATCAACCCGGGCTCGTTCACCTTCGTGAAGAGCATCGAGGTGGTGGTGATGGTGGTCGCCGGCGGGCTGGGGAGCACCACCGGGGCCATCGTCGCCGCGGTGTTCCTGACGCTCCTTCCCGAGGCGCTCCGGACGCTGTTCCTCCAGGTGGGCGGGCTCGACACCGGCGCCTCGCTCGCCCAGAAGGTGGACCAGATCCGCATGCCGGTGTACGGCATCCTCCTGGTCATCCTGATGCTGGTCCGGCCGCAGGGCCTGTTCGGCACCCGGGAGATCTGGGACCTGCTCCCCCGGTGGCTGCCCGGCACGCGGAGGGGCCTCAGGTGAGCGGCGAGGTCCTGCTCCAGACGGTCAGGGCCGGGATCGAGTTCGGCGGCCTCCGCGCCCTGCACGGGTTCGACCTCGAGATTCGCCGCGGCGATCTGAAGGGGCTCATCGGCCCGAACGGAGCGGGGAAGACGACGGCGTTCAACCTTCTCACCGGCGTCTACGTGCCCACCCATGGGGAGATCCGCGTCTGCGGCGAGCGGGTGAACGGACGCCAGCCCCACCAGATCAACCACCTGGGGGTGGCCCGGACGTTCCAGAACATCCGTCTGTTCCGGGCGCTCACCGCGCTGGACAACGTGCGCGTGGCCTGTCTCTCGGACGAGCGCCCGGTTTTCACCCGCGCGCGCATCGACGAGCTGCGCCGGCGCTCCTCGGGCAAGAGCCCGGTGGCGGAGGCGATGGATGCGCTCAACAACTACGTGGATTGGTGGCGCGCGCTGCTCCTCACCCCGGGCTTCCAGAAGGAGGAGGCGGAGCTCACCCGGCGCGCCGAGGAGCTCCTCGAGGTCATGGGGCTGTCACACCGCCGCGACGAGAGGGCCCGGAACCTCCCTTACGGGGAGCAGCGGCGGCTGGAGATTGCCCGCGCGCTCGGCACTCGGCCCAAGGTGCTGCTGCTGGACGAGCCCGCGGCGGGGATGAACACCCGCGAGAAGGGGGACCTCATGGTCCTCATCCGCCAGCTCCGGGACCAGTTCTCGCTCGGCCTCCTGGTCATCGAGCACGACATGAAGCTGGTGATGGGCATCTGCGAGGAGATCACCGTGCTCGATCACGGTGTCACCATCGCCCGCGGCGCGCCGGAGCGGGTCCGCCAGGCCCCGAAGGTCATCGAGGCGTACCTCGGCGACAGCTACCTCGCGTCGCATGGGTTGCCGGTGCCGCCGCACGCTCCGACCTCGGAGACCCCGGTCACATGAGCGCGCCGGCGACGCTCGGGACGCGCGAGTCCCGGCCGCAGCTCCTCGAGGTGCAGGACCTGCACCTGTCCTATGGAGCCATCACCGCGCTGCGCGGGGTGTCACTCGGGGTGGGGCAGGGGGAGGTGGTGGCGCTCATCGGGGCCAACGGGGCGGGGAAGACGAGCACCCTGCGCGCCATCTCGGGGATGCTCAAGCCCAGGTCGGGACGCATCCGGCTCGGCGGGCAGGAGATCCAGGGACTCAAGTCCAATCTCCTGGTGCCGAAGGGGATGGCCCATGCGCCGGAGGGACGAGGCATCTTCCTCAACCTCACGGTGCTGGAGAACCTCGAGCTTGGCGCGTACCTCCGCCGCGACGCCGCGGAGATCGAGCAGGACCTCGAGTACGTCTTCGGCCTCTTCCCCATCCTGCGCGAGCGGAGGAAGCAGCAGGCAGGCACGCTGTCAGGGGGGGAGCAACAGATGCTCTCCATCAGCCGGGCGCTGATGAGCCGGCCGAAGCTGCTGCTGCTCGACGAGCCCTCGCTCGGGCTCGCGCCGCAGGTGGTGGAGACCATCTTCCGCATCCTCCGCGAGGTGAACGCCCGGGATGTCAGCATCCTCCTGGTCGAGCAGAACGCGCATCTGGCATTGAACCTCGCGCACTTCGGCTACGTGCTGGAGACCGGCGAGGTGGTGATGCAGGGCCAGGGCAAGGCGTTGCTCGCCGCGCCGGAGATCCGCCGGGCCTACCTCGGAGAGTGATCACGAGGCCGGTCGAACTCGAGCCTGACCGCGCTCCCGACCCTCGAAACGACTGCGCCCACCCCGCGCCCAACAGGGCAGGGTGGGCGCCGCGCGCCGGCGGGGGGAATGCCGGCGCACGCGGTGAACGCAGACTCAGTTCACCTTGACGCTGATGCTCTTCGGCTTCGCCTCGGCCCGCTTGGGGACGAAGATGCGCAGCACGCCGTTCTTGTACTCGGCGGTGGCCTTGTCGGCGTTAAGGGTGGCGGGGAGGGTGAAGCTCCGGGCGAACACCCCGTAAGAACGCTCGATCCGGTGATAGCCCTCACGCTTGTCCTCGCGCTCGAGCTTGCGGTCGCCGCGGACGGTGAGGGTGCCATCCTCGAGCCGAACGTCGACGTCCTTCCCCTCCATCTCGGGGAGGTCGAACTTGAAGGTCACGCCCTCGCTGTCCTCGAAGACGTCGACGGCCGGGGTCCAGCCGTACGACTCGGTGTTACGGGTGAGACCCAGGTTCCCCTCGAAGAGACGGCTGACCTCGTCCTGCAGCCGCGCGAAGTCTCGCGACGGATTCCAACGCTGAATGGTGCTCATGGTTTGCTCCTGCTCCTTACCAAAGGCATTTTGAACATAAGGCGGCGATCAGGAGCGTCAAGGCGCCCGGGCGTGGGTGGAGCGGATCCACGAGGGAGGACAGGCACTTCCGCGCCGTCGTTCACACCCGGCGAAACCAACTGCATCTCAGCCGGGGAGAGTCCAGCGCTCGAACTCGGTGTGCACCGCACCGGTCGCCAGAGTGTCGCTGCGCACCAGGGCCACGTCCCGGAGCACGAACCCGCCGTCCAGTGCATGCCCGAGCGCCATCCGGCACCGCCCGAGGAGCAGATCGCCGCGCGCCGACCTGGCACGCGCCACGGTCAGATGCGGGTGGAAGGGCCGCTCCGGCTCGAGCTCCACCAGCGGCTCCGCCGCCTGGCGCGCATCGATGATCAGCGCGTGCAGCGCCACCAGGTCGCCGCCGAGCGTGGTCGCCAGCACCCGCGGAGACCGCGCCGGTCCGAACGTCTCCACGCCGGAGAGGGTGAGGGAGATCGCGCGATGGCGGCCGCAGACACCGGCGAACGCCTGCTGCAAGGCAGGAACCGACGGGTCGGGCACCGAGCCGAGGAACACCAGCGTCAGGTGCAGGCTCTCGGGCGGGAGCCAGCGCGCCTGCGGCGTGGCCGCCCGAACCGGCTCGAGCTGCGCCTGGAGGGTCTCCTTGACCGACTCCGGGACCACGCCGGCGAGGAACAGGCGCACGCCGGCGGAGTGTACTCCCGCGCTCAGCGCTGGGCGGGGATGGCCAGCCCCGAGGAGTCAGTACGCCTTCGACCACACCCAGGCGCCCGGGCTCGCGGTTCCGCACACCACGCAGGTTCCTGGCTCCTGCCTCAGGTCGAACGGGCGGTTGCGCGAGGTGACGCCGCCCGTCTCCTCCTTGATTCGCGCCTCGCAGGCCGGCCCGAGGCACCACTGGGCCACCAGGAAGCCATCGTCCGCGCGCTTCTTCATCTCCTCGAGCGAGCCCACGGGGAAGGTGTTGGCGTCCCGGAACGCCCGCGCCTTCTCGAACAGCGCCTTCTGCATCGCGTCCAGCTTCGCCTTCGCCACCGCCACCGCCTGCTCGAGCGGGACGACCTCCTTGCTCCGATCGTCGCGCCGCACCAGCACGCACGCGCTCTTGGCCAGGTCCTTGGGGCCGAGCTCCATCCGCAGGCACACCCCGGCAAGCTCGTACTCGAAGTACTTGAAGCCGGGGCCCTTGCTCTCGTCGTCGTCGACGATGACCGACAGGCCCGCCCTGCGCAGGTCCTCGGCCACCGCCTGCGCCTTCGCGGTCACCGGGCTGCGCTCCTCGCCCTTGCCGATGACCACGATGACCACGTGGGTCGGGGCGAGCTTCGGCGGGATGACCAGGCCCGCGTCGTCGGAGTGGGTCATCACCACGCCGCCGATGAGCCGTGTGGATACGCCCCACGAGGTCTGCCAGACCAAGTGCTGCTGACCGTCACGCCCCTGGAACTGGGTCCCGAAGGCCCTGGCGAAGTTCTGCCCCAGGTTGTGGCTGGTGCCCGCCTGGAGCGCTTTCTTGTCCTGCATCATCGCCTCGATGCTGTAGGTCCGCAGGGCGCCGGCGAACCTCTCGCTCTCTGACTTCTGCCCGGAGATCACCGGCATCGCCATCCACTCCTCGGCGAACGTCCGGTAGACCTCGAGCATCCGCAGCGTCTCCTCCTCCGCCTCCGCTTCGGTCTCGTGGCAGGTGTGCCCCTCCTGCCAGAGGAACTCGGTGGTGCGGAGGAAGAGCCGGGTCCGCATCTCCCAGCGGATCACGTTCGCCCACTGGTTCAGGAGCATCGGGAGGTCCCGGTAGCTCTGGATCCACCGGGCGAACATCGAGTTGATGATGGTCTCCGACGTCGGCCGGATGACGAGTGCCTCCTCGAGCTTCTTGCCCCCGGCGTGGGTCACCACCGCCAGCTGAGGAGCGAAGCCCTCCACGTGCTCGGCCTCCTTGCGGAGGAAGCTCTCGGGGATGAGCAGCGGAAAGTAGGCGTTCCTGTGCCCGGTGGCCTTGAACATCCCGTCGAGCACGCGCTGCATGTTCTCCCACAGCGCGTAGCCGTTGGGTCGGATGACCATGCAGCCCTTGACGTCGGAGTAATCCGCGAGCTTCGACTTGAGGACCACCTCCACGTACCACTCGGAGAAGTTCTTCTCCCGAGGGGTCAGCTTCTCGGCCATGACGTTCCGTTCACCCTTTCCGGCAGAAAGGGGGGTCACGTACCGGAGCGGACGGGGCGGCGCAACTACCGGGGCTTGGCCGGGCTGGTGATTCCGGGGATCTGCTCCACCGGCTCCAGGGAGATGACCCTCCCCTGGTTCGGATCCACCGTCACCCGCACCGGCTCCGGGACGCCGGGGCCCAGGTCGAAGGTGAGCATCAGCATGCCGCTGGGCAGGGTCTGCGTCTTGTTGAGGATGGCGTAGTCCACGCCGGTGCTGGCCACCACGTAGTCGCTCCCGGCCTTCACCGCCCCGTCGAAGCCCAGGTTGGCGATTGCGCCGGGGGAGGGCGCCGGCTCGGGCGCCGGGGGGCGCTCGCTTCGACCCGATACTGCGCATCCGGCGCCCAGGGCGAGGAGGACGATCCCGGCGAGGACGCGCACGCTCACGGGCCGAGCCTGGTCTCCACGCGGCAGAGCGTCAAGCGCGCCGGACGGTGCAAGCGGCCTCCGGAATGCTGGCGCTACCTGGCGGGCTGAGTGACGCCCGGCACCTGCTCCACCGGCTCCATCGACGTCACCCGTCCGTTCACCCGGTCCACCGTCACTCGCACCGGAAACCTGCCCGGGCCGAGGTCGAAGGTGAGCTGGAGCATCCCCGCGGGGAGCTCCTGACTCGAGAGGAGCGCGGCCTCGCCCACCCCGGAAGACTGCTTCACGTAGTCGCTGCCCATGCGGACCGCCTGGTCGAAGCCGAGGGTGGAGATCATCCCCGGCGAGGGCGGCGGCTCCGGCGCCGGAGGGCGGTTCCCGTGTCCGGCGGGTGCGCACGCCGTCCACATCAGGAAGAACCCCGCCGCCCAGGCCCGCGTCATCTCCGGAGCCAGCGTGGGCACGTGGCTCCGGACAGGTCAAGCGTCCTTCGGCCCGGAGGGCCCAGTGGCCACGCGCCCCGGAGTGGGTGGCAGCTGCGCCTTCGAACGCTGCGGCTGGAACGCGCGGCCGCGAGAAAGCGCCGCCGCTGCCATCGCCCGAGTGCAGCATGCCGGTGTGGCATCGCCGTGTCGCAGCGGGTACGTGCGTCGCCTACGCGATGGATTTGTTAACGTCGTCACGGAAAATGCCGCGACCGCGCCTGCTCGTCGTCGACGACAATCTCGAGCTTCTCTCCCTCCTGACGCACCTCTTCGAGGACGCCGGATACGACGTGGTCTCCGCCTCGAAGGCGAAGCAGGCACTCGACGTCGCCCGGGGCAACGCGCCGGCGCTCGCGGTGCTCGACGTGCTCCTGCCCGACCTCATGGGCTACCACCTGGCGGATCAGCTGCGGAAGGAGTTCCCCCAGCTCCCGGTCATCTTCGTCACCGGCGTCTTCAAGGGCGGCAAGCACGGGCTGGAGGCGAAGCAGAAGCATGGCGCGGTGGCCTGGTTCGAGAAGCCCTTCGAGGCCCGGAAGCTCCTCGAGGCGGTCGCGCGGCACGTCCCCGCAACTCCTCCCAGCAGCTCCGGTGGGACGGAGGAGTTCGAGGTCGAGCTGGACATCGACATCGAGGAGGAAGAGCAGCCGGACACGATGGAGCTCACCGGCAAGATCAAGGTCACGGACGACGGCGAGGTGAGCGCCGAGCTCCGGGGTGCCGACCTCCGCGCCAAGCCGATGCAGCGCTACCCGGACACGCTGGTGCGGACCCGTCCGGCCGGGAGCGAGCCGCCGCCGGCACCGACCAAGGCCCTTCGGCGCGGCGAGCTGAAGGACAACCTGCCCTCGCTGATCACCGCCTTCTTCCAGACCCGCGAGACCGGGGAGCTCGGCGTGCAGCGGGGACAGGTGAAGAAGGTCGTCTACTTCCAGGAGGGGATGCCGGTCTTCGCGCTCTCCAACCTCCTCTCGGACCGGCTGGGGCAGTTCCTGGTCCGCACCGGGAAGATCCGGCCGGAGCAGCTGGCGGACGTGGCGCTCATGGCGCAGCAGACGAAGCGGCGCACCGGCGACATCCTGGTGGAGCGCGGGCTGCTCCGTGACACCGAGCGCGTCTATTACGTCGGGCAGCAGGTGAAGTCGATCATCTACTCGCTCTTTGCCTGGGAAGAGGGCAGCTACGTGATGTCCTTCGGCGGCAAGGCGCTGGGGGAGACGCTCAAGCTCGACGTGAACCCGGCCAACCTCATCGTCCGGGGGGTGAAGAAGCTCTACAAGTCCGAGCGGGTGAAGCGCATCCTCGCGCTCGAGGACCGGCTGGTCCCTTCACGGCAGCCGGTGTACCCCCAGAGCGACATCGAGCTCGAGCGCTGGGAGACGGATCTGCTCGCGCACGCCGACGGGAGCCGCACCGTGGCCGAGCTCATCGCCTTCGCCCGCCGCCCCGAACCGGTGGTGCAGCTCACCCTGGCCTCGCTGCTGGCGGTGCAGGCGCTGGAGAAACCGGCCTAGCCGAGCAGCTTCGGGACCAGCGGCCAGCCCCAGAGCAGGCCCATGGTCACGCTCAGCGTTCCCGCCGCGGCGCTGGTCCAGCCCCGGGCCCGGGGGGTCCGGAGGAGGTGCGCCAGTGGCCAGCCGGCGAGCCCCGAGAGCAGCCCCATCCCCAGCACCGAGCCCCCGCCGAACACCACGGTGTAGGCGAGCCGCTCGAGGTTGGTGTCGAAGCCGGCGAGCACCAGCGCGGTGAGCGCTCCGCTCCCGGCGAGGCCGTGGATGATGCCCACCACCAGCGGTCGCACCGCGTAGGCGCGGCGCCCCAGGTGGACGTGGGGGCTGTGGCCCGCGTGCGCGTGCAGCCGCCCGCCGTGCTCGTGCCGTTGCGGCGCGCCGTGCGCCATCTCCGCGCGCGCCCGCACCAGGGCCCGGACCCCGAGGAAGAGGAGCATCGCCGAGACCAGCAGCTCGAAGGCGGCGGTCAGGCGGTCCGAGAGCGTGGTGCGAAGGAGCGCCAGGAAGAGGCCCATCGCCAGCAGCGCGAGCGTGTGCCCCAGACCCCAGAACGCGCCGAGCCAGAGGCCCGAGCGCGGGTCGTCCTCCTCGGTGACCAGGGTGGAGACCGCCGCGAGGTGATCGGGCTCGAGGGCATGGCGCATGCCCAGGAGCAGTCCGAGGAACCAGGCGGTGACGGTGGTCAGGGGTACCTCCGCGCGCCCCGCTCTATCACGGCTACCGGCCCGGGCGCCCCTGCTGGCGCTGGGCTGTCAACCCCTTCCGCCGGGCCGCGCCGTCGGGTCGCTGCCGGCGACCGTCCTCGACGGCGTTCCGAGCGCGAGGTCGTCGATGAGCCGGCGGTGCTCGGCAGACCCGAGCTCCGCCACCCGATCCTCCGGGGGACGGACGAACCGCTGCACCAGCACGTCGATGCGTGCGTGCGCCTCGCGGAGCCGCTCCTCGGAGACGTGCCCCTTCCTCGCGGCGGCGACCAGCGCGTCCAGGACCCGGTGCTGCACCGCGGCGTGGTGACACACCAGCAGCACGTCCACGCCGGCTCGCACCGCCGCCACCGCCGCCGCCTCGGGATCGGCGATGGCCTTCATTTCCAGGTCGTCGCTGACCGCCACGCCCTGGAAGCCGAGCCGTTCCCGGAGCAGCCCGGTGATCGACCGGTGACTCAGCGTCGCCGCGACGTCCTCGCCGAGCGCGGGGAACCGGACGTGCGCCGTCATCACCGAGGCGAGCCCCGCCCGCGAGTACGCCCCGAAGGGAACCAGCTCCACCGCCTCGAGCCGCTCGAGGTCATGCTCCAGGACCGGCAAGGTCAGATGGCTGTCCTGAAGGGTGTCGCCGTGCCCGGGGAAGTGCTTCCCGCACGAGGCGACGCCGGCGTGCTCCAGCCCCTCCGCCAGGGCGACCCCCAGCCGCCCGACCTCCCCTGGGTCCGGTCCGAAGCTCCGGTCCCCGATGACCGGGTTGGCGGGGTTGCTGTCGACGTCGAGCACCGGCGCGAAGTCCCAGTCGAAGCCGGTGGCCCGTAGCTCGAAGCCGAGCAGCCGCCCCACGCGGCGGGCGATCTCCGCGCCACCGCGCTGACCGATGGCCCTCATCGGCGGGAGCGCCGTGTAGCGAGCCCCCCGTAACCGTGCCACCCGGCCGCCCTCCTGGTCCACCGACAGCGCGAAGGGCCGCGCTGCCCGTGACTTGAGCTCGCGGACCAGGTGCGCTGTCTCGGCGGCCGTGCCCACGTTGCGTCCGAACAGGATGGCGCCGAGCACCCCGTCGTCGATCAGGCTGCCGACGTCCCGGTCGACCTCCCGCCCCGGGAACCCCACGAGCAAGAGCCGCGAACACGCCTGACGGAGGTCACCCACTGGATCTCGCGGAGTGTACCAGGCGGAGGGCCCGACGCTGTGCGGCTGATGGGACGCAACACCCGGGCCCGGGTCCCACTTCACAAGCTGCTTGCATCCCGCCCCTCCGGCCTGGAATCACGCGGGATCGCCATGGCCGACACCACCCACCCGCTCGCCCCCACCGGCGCCTTCTACCGCGCGCGCATCGCCTCGCTGCTGGCGATCGCCCCGCTCGGGATCTGGACCGCGCTGCATCTCTGGGACAACCTGAGCGCCTTCGGCGGCGCCCAGGCCTGGGAGCAGGCGGTCACCGGCACCCGCCACCCGCTGAACCAGGCGCTGCTCGCGGTGGTGGTGCTGCTTCCCCTGTTGCTGCACACCATCTGGGGCATCGCCCGCATCGCCTCGTCCCGGCCGAACAACGTCCGGTACGGCAACTACGAGAACCTCAAGTACCTGCTCCAGCGGCTGAGCGCGCTCGGGCTGCTCGGCTTCGTGGGCGCGCACCTCTGGCTGGCCTGGGCCCAGCCGCGCTTCGTGGAGGGCCGGCCCGAGCCGTTCGCCGACATCTCCCACGAGATGGCCCACCACACGCCCACCCTGGTGGTCTACCTCCTTGGAATCCTCGCGGTGAGCTACCACCTGGCCAACGGCCTCCAGACCTTCGCCATGGGCCACGGCCTGGTGGCGAGCGCCGGTGCTCTGAAGCGCCTGGAGTGGGTGGTGTACCTGGCGTTCGTGCTGCTGCTAGCGATGGGCTGGGGCACCGTGTTCGCTCTCTGGCGCGCCGGCTGATCTCTGACGGCGCCGGGCCCGGAGCTCGGTTAGCCTGGGCGCCAGGTGGAGACCGCGCCCCTCACCATCGGCTTCCTGATGGACCCGCTCGAGCAGGTGCTGGTTCACCACGACACCACGTTTGCGCTGATGCGGGCGGCCCAGGAGCGCGGCCACCGATTGCTCAGCTTCGGCCAGGAGAGGCTCTTCCACCAGGGGGGCCAGGCCCGGGCTCTGGCGCGCGAGGTGGAGGTGTTCGAGCAGCAGGGGCATCACTTTCGCGTCATCGCCGAGCGCGAGGTGCCGCTTGGCGGGCTCGACGTGGTGTGGATGCGGAAGGACCCGCCAGTGGACGTGTCGTTCCTCCACGCGACGCAGCTGGCGGAGGCCACCGGCGGGCGCGCACCGGTGTTCGTGAACTCGCCTGCCGGCCTGCGCACCGCGAACGAGAAGCTCTGGGCCTTGCACTTCCCCGAGCTCACGCCCGAGACGCTGGTCAGCCGCGACCTGGCCCAGCTCCGGGCTTTCGTGGAGGACGCGCCCGACGGAACCATCGTCAAGCCGGTGGACGGGCACGGCGGCGAGGGCGTGGTGCTGCTGAGGCAAGGAGACCGGAACACCGCCTCGATGCTCGAGCTGCTCAGCGCGCGCGGGCGCGACTGGGTGGTGGCGCAGGCGTACGTCCGGGCGGCGCGGCAGGGCGACAAGCGCATCCTCCTGCTCGACGGCGAGCCGCTCGGCGCCATCCTCCGCGTCCCGCTCGACACCGAGAACCGCGCCAACATGGCCGTGGGCGGTCAGCCAGTGAAGACCGAGCTCACTGCGCGCGACCGGGAGATCTGCGCCCGCCTCGCCCCGGCACTCCGCAGGGAAGGCCTGGTCTTCGTCGGCATCGACGTCATCGGCGACTGCCTCATCGAGGTGAACGTCACCAGCCCCACCGGGCTCGCCGAGCTGGCCCGCCTGGGGGGCGGTGATCCGGCAGGCCGCATCCTCGTCCACGTCGAGCGCCTCGCGGCTGACCGCCGGGAGAGGGCTCCGATCGAGGCGTCGGCGTGCGGGGCTGGCACAGGCCGCTGACGGCCACAGCGACCGGGTGACGCGACGGCTCAGGTGCCCGCGAAGAGCTGCCGGTCCCGTGCCCGGCGCGGATCGGTATAGTCCCGGTCGAACCAGGCAGGCTTGCCGGGCGCAGGTGGTCGGTGGAGCACCAGCTCGCGCAACCCCGCGGAGGCCTCCTGCTGGGCGACCCGGAAGTGGTAGTGGTCGAAGATCCGGAGCGCCTCGACCATGTACGAGGTCGTCGCTCGCCGATCCCGGATCAGCACCAGGTTCTCCCCGTTCTTCCGGTCGGCCGGGTCGGAGAAGTTGTACGAGCCGAGGTAGACGCGGGAGGTCGGCTGGTCGAAGTCGATGACCACGAACTTGTGGTGCATCCGCGTTCCACCGCCGCCGGTGGGCTCGGACTTGAACGGCTCGGGCACGTTGTCCGTGAGCGCGGCCGGGTACACCGGGGCGACGTTCCCGTCGGGCTTCTGGAGGTCCAGCCCGCCGACCTCCCGGTCCGAGATCCCGTAGACGAAGCGATCGTTCCGGCCGGTGATCGCCGTGATGGCGTCCTTGATGGGACCCTCGGTCTGGTAGAGGAAGGCGAGGGAGTACAGCAGCGAGGAGGTGGTGTGACCCCGGATATCCGCCGCCACCTCGCCCAGCAGCGCATTGGACGCCGAGTGAGGCGAGAAGGCGACCCGGGCGTCGATGCCGGTGAGGCCCAGGTCATTCCACCGTGCCGACGGCCCCTGGTCGAACTTCTCGACCGAGTCGCTGGCAAAGTAGGCGTCGAAGGCGGTGCGAAATGGTGCCACGGCTGTCGCACCCTCCAGCACCAGGGCGTTGTTGGACTGGACGTAGAACCCACGCCAGCTGAAGTTGGTGGAACCGCAGACGAGCTTCTGCAGGGCACCGCCCTGCACCACGACGGTCTTGTTGTGCTGCAGCTTGCCGAGGTGCTGGCGCTTGACGTTCCCCCGGCCCGCCGTCGCCACCAGGCGCTTCTCCGCCTCGTTCTCGGCCGAGCCGTCCGCGCCGTGTTCGCCCTCGTCGTCGATGATGATCCGGAGCCGGCTGCCCATCTGCTCCAGCCGGGTGACGACCTCGGGCTCGTTCAGGTCGTAGGCCACCACCGAGACCTGGGCCTGCGCGGTCAGCGCCTCGTCGAGGACGTCGAGGATCGCCTTCCGCGCCTCGAACCCCATCCAGGCGAGGGCCTCCTGGGTCTTGGGGTGCGTGGGCTCGAACCGGAGCCCGGAGGCCGCGCTGGCCGGGAGGAGCTGTGAGATGGGGCCGGCGGACGCGTAGCGGTCGACGAAGGCCTGTGACGAGACGAACCCCCGGGTGAAGGTCACGTTCAGCTGGCCGGGGTACGTCTCGCGGCGGAGCTCCAGCGCCGCCTCCTGCGGGTCGCCGGGCGCGAGCGTCCTCTGCGCGTCCATGAACATCGGCGTCACCCGGTAGCTGAAGGCGCCAGGCAGCTCCGCGTTCCTCGGGAAGTGCACCCAGCGGAATTTCTGGATGGGTGACTCGCGGGTGGACAGCGTCGCGGGGTTCACCTTCCCCTGGGCGTCGGGGAATCCGATCCGGTTGTTCAAGGTGAAGAACGCCGTCCCGCCGGGCTGCCGGTACTCGATGCAGAAACCGGAGAAGTCGCGAGGGGGTCTTCCCTGCTTCCAGTCCATCGCCAGCAGCGCCATTCCTTCGCCCCGATGAATCCGGAGGCGAAACTTCGCCGCGGAGCTCCGTGCATCGACCTGGAAGTCGGAACTCATGGTCACCTCGCTGCAGGGGCCACGCATGAGGCGCCAGTGCCCGGCGGTGCGCCACCTGCCGTTCGAGCAGCAAGGACCGTCCCGGTCAACGGACTCGCGGTGCCCGCGCTCGGCCTTCGAGGCGCAGGGTCGGGCGGTGCCGCGGCGGCTGTGCTCAGGCCCGCAGGCGGCAGGAGGGCTTCCGCCGGCAGGCGGCGCTCGCGAGGCTAGGGCTTTCGCAACAGCAGGCCCTCGGCGAAGAAGGCCATCGCCGCCGTCACCACCAGCCAGGTCCAGATCGGCACCCTCCGGTCCGCAGTGCCGCCCGGTCCGCGCACTGCCTCCTCGCCGAAGTAGGCCTGGAGCTGCGTTTCGTCGAGGTGGGTGAGGTCGCTGTCCGCCGGATCGAGCGTCACCGGGAACTGCGAGCCCGGCAAGAGCTGCCCCGTCGCGTCGAACGTCTTGTACAGACCCGGCTCGGGAAGAGGGCCGACCTGGAGCCCCCGGTCGGACTCGGTCCGCACCGGCACCGCTGCGCCCGACGGCGACTTCACCGAGGTCACCTGGGCCTGAGGGTCCGGATGGAGGGTCACCGTCTGCCCCACGCGCCCCTCGAGCGTCTCGCGCTCGTCCAGCGCACCGGCGAGCCACGACGCGGCCCGCTGCACCAGCGGCAGGTAGCTGGTCCGGATGGCGAAGTCGCCCCAGTCGCGGTCGAGCGTGCTGGCGAAGAGCAGCACCCGTCCCCGTCCACGGCGCGCGGTGATGAAGGCCGGAGCGCCATCGTCGAACGCGGCGAGCACCTCCGAGCCGTCCGACTTCGCCCCGCCCTCCACCAGCATGTAGCGCTGGAACCGCGCGCCCATGAGCCCCTCCCGTCCGCGCCCGGAGAACGGTGCGAACAGCGGGTCGCTCCACCGGACGTCCCCGAGCTTCGCGGCCCGCCCCTCCCCGGCGCCGGCCTCCGAGCCTGCGGCCTTCACCAGGCGCAGCGGCCGCGGGAGCAGCTCGCCCATCCGCGCCGTCCAGGGCTCGGGCTCGACCTTGTCCCCCATGGAGACCAGGAGCCCCCCTCCACGCTCGACGAAGGTCTTCAGCCGTGCCACCTCCTCGGGCACCGGCGCCGGCACGTTGGCCAGCATCACCACGTCGTAGCCGTCCAGCGGCTCGCGCAACCCGGCCGAGGCGTCCTTCACCACCGGGCGGATGGGCGAGCTGGGCGCGCTCAGCGCCGCCTCGAGGAAGAAGACCTCGTCCCGGTAGCGCACCGGGCTCGGCGACCCGTCCACCACCAGCGCCCGCAGCTCGCGCGGCACCTGCACCACGAAGTCGCGACGGTCGTCCTCGGCGAGCCCGTCCGGCGAGAGCGTGACCGCGCCTGCCACCGGTCCGCCCGCCTCCGAGCGCACGGTGAGCGTCTTCTGCGCCGTGCCGCCGGGGGTGAGCGCGAGGAACGTCTTCCCCACCACCCGTCCGGCGAGCTCCACCGTGGCCTGGATCTCCTTCGCCGGGGCATCGGACACGTTCCGCACCGTGAAGCTCACCAGCACTGCCCCGGTGCCCGCCTGCGGCGCGGGCTCGGCCCTGAGGTCGGCGAGGAAGTGGTTGGGGAGCACCTTCCGGCCCCGCGCCACGTCCCGCAGCACCATCTCCGGACGGATCCGCTTCTCGCCCGGCCCACGGAGCGTCGGCAGCGGCGTCTCGAGCCGGAGCGAGCCCGCGGTGAACGCCGAGACGACGACGATGCGCTTGCCGGTGGCGGGGCTCTCCTCGAGCACGCGGGCCGCCGCCTCGAAGCAGCGGCCCAGGTCCGCCGTCGACCACGCCGGCAGCAGGCGGTCCAGCGTCTCGCGGGCCTCGCGGCGGTCGAGTCCGGGCGCGGTGGGAGGCGTCAGGTCGGGACCGCAGGGGAGCACGGTCACCGGGTCCTCGGGGCCGAGCGTGGCGATGGCGCTCCGGGCCTCGCTCCGCGCCTTCTCGAAGAGGCTCTGGCCGTCCACGAACCGCATCGCCAGCCCGCGGTCCACCACCACCACCGTCGCCGCGGGCCCGGCCGCCTTCGACACCGCGGTGCCGGGGCGGCGGAGCTCGGGTCGCGCCAGCGCCACGGGGATGGCGAGCAGGATGAGCGTCCGGAGCGTGTAGAGGATGATGCGCTTGAGCTTCAGCCGCGAGGCCGTACGCCGCTGGCTCCGGAGCACGAAGGCGATGGCCGCGAACGGATGCGGCCGCGGCTTCCGCCGGTCGAAGAGGTGCACCGCCAGGGGGATGAGCCCGGCCAGGGCGCCGAGCAGGAGCCACGGCTGGCCGAAGGTCACGCCGCCCTCCGCTGCCGCCGGCCGAGGAAGCGCAGCAGGACCGCGTCCAGCGGCTCGTCGGTCCGCACCAGCGTGTAGTCCACGTCCGCCTCGGTGCAGGCGGCGCGGGTTCCCTCGAGGAAGGCGCGGAACTCCTCGAGGTAGCTCTCTCGAATCTCCCGGGCGTTCACCTCGATCCTCCGCTCGTCCTCGAGGGAGAGGAAGAGCGTCGGATCGTCGAAGGGGAAGTCGAGCTCGGCCGGATCGAGCACCTGGAAGATGGCCAGGTCGTTGCGCCGGACCCGGAGCGCGAGGATGCGCGAGAGGGCCTCGTCGCGGTCGTCGAACAGGTCGGAGAAGACGACCACCAGCTGCCCGCGGCGCACCCGCTCGGCCAGGTGCTCGGCCGCGGCGAAGAGGTCGGTTCCCCCCCCGGGCTGGAGCGTGTCGAGCGAGTCGAGCAGCGCCTTCAGATTTCCGGCCGCCGCCCGCGGGGGGACGTCCGCGGCGTGCCCCCTGGTGACCACGCTCAGACCCACCGCGTCCTGCTGCCGGACCAAGAGATAGGCCAGCGTCCCGGCGAGGGTGGTGGCCACCTCGAGCTTCGAGAGGGGGCCGCTCCGGTAGCCCATCGAGCCGCTGGCGTCCACCACCAAGGTGGCCTTGAGGTTGGTCTCGTGCTCGTAGCGCTTCACGTAGTAGCGGTCGAACTTGCCGAAGGCCTTCCAGTCCAGGTGCCGCAGCTCGTCGCCGGGCGCGTACTCCTTGTGCTCGGAGAACTCGACGCTCTGCCCCTGGTGCGGGCTCTTGTGCAGACCGGAGAGCACGCCCTCCATCACCGCGCGGGCGCGCAGCTTCACCCCGGCGAGCTTGGCCAGCGTTGCCGCGTCGAGCGAGATCAACGGAACGCCCCCACGAGGAGCCTGCAGGGCATGGACCTAGCCCTTCACCAGCTCCAGCAGCTGCTGGACGATGCGCGAGCTGGTGATGCCCTCGCTCTCGGCGGCGAAGTTGGGGAGCACGCGGTGGCGTAGCACCGGGAGGGCCAGCGCGCGCACGTCCTCGACCGTCGCTGCGAACCTGCCCTGGAGCACCGCCCGGGCCTTCGCCGCCACCACCAGGTACTGGCTCGCCCGAGGACCCGCCCCCCAGTTCACGTGCTTGCGGACCAGCTCGGGGGCGCCGGGCTCCTTCGGCCGGGTCTGGCGCACCAGCTCCACCGCGTAGCGCACCACGTGGTCCGGCACCGGGACGCGGCGGACCAGCTCCTGGAGGGCGAGGATCTGCTCCGGCGAGAGCACCTTGGTCAGCCGCGGGGTCGTGCCCGAGGTGGTGCTCTTGACGATCTGGAATTCCTCCTCGGCGGTGGGGTACCCCACGTCGACCAGGAACATGAACCGATCGAGCTGCGCCTCGGGCAAGGGGTACGTGCCCTCCTGCTCGATGGGGTTCTGGGTGGCGAAGACGAGGAAGGGCAGGTCCAGAGGGTAGGTCTCGCCGCCCGCCGTCACCCGGTACTCCTGCATCGCCTGGAGCAGCGCCGCCTGGGTCTTGGGCGGCGTCCGGTTCACCTCGTCGGCGAGGATGATGTTGGCGAACAGCGGGCCGCGGACGAAGCGGAAGTCGCGGTGGCCGGTGGCCCGGTCCTCCTCCAGGATGTCCGTCCCGGTGATGTCCGAGGGCATCAGGTCCGGGGTGAACTGCACACGGTTGAAGGTGAGGTTCAGCACCTCGGCCAGGGTGGAGATGAGCAGCGTCTTGGCCAGGCCCGGCACACCCACGAAGAGGCAGTGCCCGCGGGAGAAGAGCGCGATGAGGAGGTGCTCGACCACCTCCCGCTGACCGACCACCCGCTTCTCGATCTGCTCGACGATGGCCGCCCGCGCCCGGGCGAGCGCCTCCACCGCGCGCAGGTCGGCGCCGGGCTCCACGGCAGTCAGGGGGGACGAGGACATGGGAGAGGTCATAGCCGTTCGGAGGCCGTGGGTTCGGACGCTTTGGCGGCCTTCTTGGGGGCCGGCCGGGGCGGGCGGGGAGGCTCGGCGGGGCCGCGCGGCAGCGCGACGTCGGACGGGTCGGACTGCGGACCTGGCAGCCGGGCCAGCAGCTCGGACAGGTGCTCGGCGGGGACCCCGGTCAGGACGGAAGAGGCGTTCCGGGCGCGGTCGGCGAGCCCGGCGTCCCCGAGCGACTCGGCGCACTTGAGCAGCGCGAGGTGAATCTCCGGGTCGAACGGGTCCTGGGCCAGCGCGGCCCGGTACGCGCCACGCGCCTCTGCCCACTGCCCCCGGCTCAGGTAGATGCGGCCGAGGTGGACCTCCGTCGAGGCGAAGCCGGGATGTGCCTCGAGCGAACCGAGCAGCACCTTCTCCGCCTCGTCCAGCCGCTTCACCGCCATGAGTGCCAGCGCGTACTTGTTGGAGATGGTCTCGTAGGCATTGCCCACCAGGGAATGCGCCTTCCCGTACTCCTCGGCGGCGGCCAGGAAGCGCCCACGCTCGCGGAACAGCTCGCCGAGGTGCGCCCAGCGCCGTGCGGCCGGGTTCTCCACCTCGTCGAAATCGCCGAAGGAGATCTCCCGGCCTTTCTTGCCCTCGTCCGGCGGGGTGTTCTTTCCCTTGAGGATCGGCCGCTCGGCGGTGGCCGGAGCCCGGGTCGCCGGTGCGGGCTGTGCCCGGAGGTAGGTCATCCAGCCCTTTTCGAAGGCGGGGAACGGCCGTCCGGTGGCCTTCTCCACCGCCTGCTGGTCGGTGGCGCCTGCGCCCATCGCCTCGACGATGGTCCGGAGCGACCGCATCCCATGCTCCTTGTGGAGGTACTCGGCGGCGAAGAACACCTCGGCAAAGGCGGTGGCCGCGTCCTTCCAGGTGGGGAGCTTGGCCATCGAGGGGTGCATCTTGGAGAAGGGGATGAGGTCGTTCTTCTGCACCCGCTCGTTGAGCAGGGTGCGCGAGGATGGCGGGAGCGCCCTGCCCGCGGGCCCGCGCCAGCGCGACTCGAGGTACTTGGCCAGCGCCTCCTGCAGCCAGATGGGCACCGAGTTGTGCCCGGTCTGGGTGACGACCAGGTGCGTGTACTCGTGGGCCAGCGTGTCCAGCCAGTCGTAGCCGCGCAGCAACGCCTTGGGCGAGGTCACCATCAGCTTGTTGAACTTGCAGATGGCGATGGTGCCTGTCTGGTCGATCTCCTTCTGCGAGAGCGTGGAGACCCGGGCGAGCTCCGAGGCGTCGCTCACCACCTCGACCCGCACCTTGCCCGGCGGAGCGTGCCCCAGGTCCTTCTCCAGCGCCGCTCGCTGCGCCTCGAGCGCCTCGAGCGCGTAGGGGGCGAGCACCGCGTCCTTGCCCTTGGGGTACAGGAACAGGAAGTGCTCGCTCTCCGCCCGCTCGTGGTCGCGGGTGATGGCCAGCGTGTCGCGGGCGAGCCGGAGGTAGCTGCCGGGACGGTCCTCCACTCCGGCCAGCTCGAGCGCCGAGACCGCGTCCGCGTAGCGTCCCTCGCCGAAGGCCACCCGCCCGGCGAAGAAGTCGAACGACTCGTTCTGCTCGTGCCCTTGTCTGAGACGCTCCAGCTCGGCGCGCGCGGCGACGTAGTCCTCCTCGTCCAGGAGCTCCTCCAGCGCGCGCACCCGGGCGCGGACTTCCGCCGGCGCGCCCCACGCCACCCCGGCGAGGAGGAGGAGGAGGAGGAGGACGGTGGCGGCGGCGCGCCTCACTTCACCAGCTCCTCGTAGTACTGCTTCACCTGGTCCCGGTAGCGCTCGGGCGTGCCCTGCTTCATCGCGTCCAGCAGATCCTTGCGGAACTCGCGTGGAGCGCCGTTGGGGTCGGCGTCGGGGACCTCGACCTTCTGCCGGCTGAGCTCGTTGCCGCCCTCCTGCTCGCCGCCCGCGAGCAGCGGGAGCGGCAGGCCGCCCTTGCCGCCGCCCCGCTGGCTCTGCTGCATGGACTGCTGCAGCTGCTCCAGCGAGTCCAGCGCCGCCTTCTGCTCGCCGTAGCCCCGCTGCGGGTCCTTGCCCTCCAGCCGCTCGGTGGCCCCGGCCATGCGGTCGGAGATCTGCTGCAGCGCCTCCTCGCCCTGCTCTCCGAAGAGCGGCGCCATCTGCTCGAGCTGGCGCATCTTCTGCTGGAGGTCCTGCGCTCGCTGCCCGAGCTTCCGCTGCCCCTGCGAGAGCTCCTGGAGCTTCTGCCGGTCGGCCTGGCCCAGCTGGGAGGAGAGGGGGGGGAAGAGCTGGTCGAGCTTCTTCCGGATGTCACGCACGGTCTCCGCATCCTTCTCCAGGCGCTGGGCGAGCTTCCGTGACTTCTCGCGCACGTCGGGAGGGTTCTGGTACGCCTCGTCCAGCGCGCGCTGCTGCTCGCCGGCGCGTGAGAGCTCCTCGGACTGGCGCACCGCCCGCTGCGCCGCCTCGGCCGCGAGGTCGAAGTCCTCGGACTTCAACGCGGACTTGAGGTTCTCCAGCTCGGACTTCGCCTGCTCGAGCGGGAGGTCTGCCCGCGGGCTCAGGTCGTTGGGGCCCACCCGCTGGTAGTCCTGCGCCACTTGCTCCGCCTTCTTCTGGAGCGTCTCCTTGAGCCCGGCCGCCGCCTGCTTCATCCGCTGGCGCATCTGCTCGCGGTACCGGTCGCGCACCTGACGGGTCTGCTCGGCGAGCTGCCGCTGCTCCTCGGTGGTGGACTTGAGCGCCTCGCTGAACTCGCGGTAGCGCTTCACCAGCTCCGGGTTGATGCGGCTGCCCATGCTCTCGGCGTCGTCGTCGAGGCGCTTCTGCAGCTCGCTCATCTGGGCCTGGAGCTGCTGGAGCCGCTGCAGGGCCTCCTCGGTCTTGCCCTCCTTGAGGAGCTTCTCGATGTCGTCCAGGCCACCCTGCATGTCCTGCTGGTGGGCCATCTCCCTCAGCGCCTCGAGGTTGTAGTGCTCGTCCCGGATGCTCTTCTGGAGCTCGGCCATCCGCCGGGCCAGCTCCTCCACGCGCTTCCGGAGCGCGGAGACCTGGCGGAGGATCTTTTCCTGAAGCCCCGGATCGCGGGTGCTCTGGAACTGCTCGATGAGCTTCGCCAGCTCGCGCTGCTCGCGCGCCATCTGGGCGGCCAGCTCGCGCAGCTCCTCCAGCCGCTGCTGGTCGAGCAGCGACTCGAGATACAGCGCGTCCTTCTCCAGCGCGGAGATCTCCTCCTGGGCCACCCGCGAGAGTCGCCCGTCCATGTCAAGCTCGGTGCGGCGGCCAGCGAGTCGCAGCCAGAGCTTGCGGGAGTCGGCCGTCGCCCGGACGCGCGCTGCCACGTCGCGGCCCACGTGCTCCAGCGCCGCCACCAGCGCCTCGTTGCGGTCGCGCTCACGGGCCAGCGCCCGGCCGGTGCTCACGATGTCGCCGGCGAGCGCCAGCCCCGAGGTGTCCACCGGCTCCTGCGCGCGGACCTTGTCCTCGGACTTCCGGCCGTCGCGGTCCGGCCCCTCCATGCGCGTGGCGAGGTGCGCGAGGAGCCGCTCCCAGAGCTCGGCGGCCCGCCGGAGCGCCTCGCGGCGGTGCTCGGCGGCGCTGTAGACCACCAGCGTCTGCTGGCGGCTGGTGCCCTTCTGGGGGCCGTCCACCGCGTCGTTGTCCAGCGCCTCGACCGCGTACGTCACCCGGTCCCCGGCGGCGAGCTTCAGGGCGGAGAGCGGCCAGCGGTACTGGCCGGAGCTCTTCCTGCCGTCGTCGTGGGCGAGCTTCTGGCGATGGCTCTGGCCGTCGGGGCCCGTCCACACCAGGGCCACGTCCGAGAGCCCGTAGTCGTCCGAGGCCTCCCAGCGGAGCAGCACCTCCTGCTCGGGGTCGACCTCCAGCTCGGACCCCGGCAAGAGGACCGAGACCTGGGGCGGAGCGTCCGGGTCGACGGTGAGCGGGAACTCCGGGCCACGGGCCATCTCACGTCCGTTCCGTCCGGTGAAGACGATGGCGTAGGTGCCGGTGGCCTGGAGCACCAGGCTGCCGCTCAGGTCCCGGCCGTGCTCGACGCGGAGGGGCACCACCGCGCCGCCGCCGAGAACGAGTTCGGCCCCGTTGACGGTGCGGTCCGCGCGGGTGCGGAGCTGGACCACCGTCCCCTTCGGTCCGGCGAGGTCGCCGGTGCTGGTGACGGTCCGGGGCGCGAGCCCGGTGTAGGCCGGATACTGGTAGAGCAGCTCGAGCTCGCCGGTGATGGGCTCGCGTGCGCTCTGGCCGCCGGATGCCGCGGCGGGCCTCAGCGCGAGCACCAGAGCCCGCATGCGGTCCGGCCAGACCCCGGAGACGAGCGCCAGCGCCGCGAGCGCGCCGAGCGCGACGAGGCCGGCCCGGCGCGTCGCTGCGCGGTCGACCACGGCCTGCGCGTCGAGCTGGGCCGTCCGTGCGTCCACCGCCCGGAGGTGGGCGAGCGCGAGCTCGGTGGAGAAGGACGGGTCGTGCGCCATGGCCCGGCGGAGCTCGAGCACCGCGAGCAGGTCGAGCGACACGCCCGGCATCCGGGCGGCCACGAGGCGCGCGGTGCGGAACGGATTCCCCGCCGAGCGCGTCCAGTGGCGCCACATGCGCTCGGCCACCAGCGCCACGGCCGCGACCACTGCGGCCGCGAGGACCCAGCGAACCCCGCGCGGCCAGGCCCCGGCCAAGAGCCCCCCCACCGCCGCCCCGTAGCCCAGGCTGGCCGCGGCGAGAAGGAGCGACTCGAGCCCCACGGCGCGTGCCTGGCGGCGCCGGACGGACAGCAGGAAACGGTCGACGGTCGCGCCCGCCGCTGCCTCCGGCGACGGGTTGGGGGCGGAGTCGGGCTCCGGAGCGGAGTGCAGCAGATTCACGGCAGATTCGGAGGGTGCCGAGCGAGGGAGCCGGTCGACAACCCCGGACCCCGCTCCGTCCTTCCTGGATGGACCCTCCAGAGCATGGCTTGTGGTGGGGTGTCCTGGGAAGTGGTGCGGCCGGCCGGGCTGCCAGCCGCTGACCGCGCCCAGAAGACGAGCGGTTCACTGGGCGCCGCTGGCAGGGCGCTCCCGGGCCGTGCCGGAGGCGCCGCCGTGGCTCAGGGGTGGGTGCCCGCCGGACGCTGGCGCGCCCGGGCCTGCGGACTCCCGGACGTCGGCCGCCCCGAGGCGGGGACGAAGCTGGTCGGGCCGGTCACGGTCAGATGTTGCCGGAGCCGCTCGAAGCGCTTCCTGCTGACGCCCCGGACCCGCATCACATCCTCTGGCCGGCTGAAGGGGCGCGTGGCGCGCTCCGCCACCACGGCCGCGGCGACCTTCGGGCTGATGCCCGGGAGCGCGTCGAGCTGGTCCAGGGTGGCGGTGTTCAGGTTCAGCACCTTCATCCCGACGGCCCGCTTGGCCTTCCCGGCCGTGGCCGAGCCAGGCGGCACCGGGGCGGCCTGCGCCCAGGCTGCCGAGAGCACCGCGGCGAGCACCAGTCCGCGCGCCTTCACGGGGCACCTCCCACCGCCGCCAGCTTGGGCTCGGCCGCCGTCTCGGGAGCCTCTCGGCGGTCGCCCGCCTCCCGCACGTGCAGCTTGCCGTCGAGCGGCAGCACGTCGAGGAGCACGTTCAGGGAGCCATCGCGGTTCACGAACGCCGAGCCGGCCCGGACCCACACCGTTCCACCCTTCCCCTCGCGGATGGAGAACACCGCCAGCCGCTTTCCTGTCGTCAGCACCTTCCACCTCCACGCCTTCGCACCGGACCGGAATGGCCCGGGAGTCGGCCCGTCGAAGCGGACCGCACGCCACCGGCCCCGAGCAGCGGGCATGCCAGCGCCTCTCCCTCGGGCGAGCGACGGCGACGGCATCCGCGGTTCGAGACCAGCCTTCCAGAATGCTGGACGGATGTTCAGGTCAGGTCGGCGAACACGTGCTGGTCCGCTCGCTGCATCCCCGGTGTCGGCGGGTAGGGAGGCTTGGCTACGGTCCCGCCTCCTCCTCAGGCCAGGACACCGATGCCACGTCTTCTTCTCTCTGTTCTCTTCCTCGGCGCGCTCGCGGCGGAGCCGTCGAGACGCGAGGCTCCACTCGCGACGCTCCCCTACACGCCGGGGCTGGAACCGCGCTTCATGGACCGGACCGTGGACCCGTGCGTGGACCTGTACGCGTTCTCCTGCGGTGGCTGGCAGAAGCTCAACCCCATCCCGCCGGACCAGTCGGTGTGGAGCGTGTACGGAAAGCTCCAGCAGGAAATCCAGCAGCACCTCTGGGGTCTGCTCCAGACCTCCGCGGACCCGTCGACGGAACGCAGCCCGGTCCAGGCCCAGACCGGCGACTACTTCGCGGCGTGCATGGACGAGGGCCGGGTAGAGGCGCTGGGGAGCAAGCCGCTCCAGCCGGCACTCGGGGCGCTCGCCCGGGTGATGGACCAACGGGGGCTGGCGGCGTGGCTCGCCGAGCAGCACCTGTCCAGCGCGACCGGAGAGCTCCTCTTCGGGTTCGGCTCGGAGCAGGACGCCTCGGACGCGACGCAGTTCATCGCTGCGGTCTACGCCGGCGGGCTCGGGCTCCCCGACCGGGACGACTACCTGGACCAGGACGCGAAGTCGAAGGAGCTGCGCGAGCGGTACCGCGAACACGTGGTGAAGCTCCTCCAGCTGCTCGGGGACGACGCCGGCGGGGCGAAGCGCACCGCGGCGCTGGTGATGGACATGGAGACCGCGCTGGCGCGGGCGAGCCTCACCCGCGTCGAGCGCCGGGACCCGTACAAGGTCTTTCACCGGATGCGGGTGGAGGAGCTCGGAAAGCTGTCCCCGGCGTTCGACTGGAAGACCTACCTCGCGGCGGCGGGCGTCCCCGGCACGCAGGTGCTCAACGTGAGCCAGCCGAAGTTCGTCGAGGCGCTGAACGCCGAGCTGAAGAAGCGGCCGCTCGCCGACTGGAAGCGGTACCTCCGCTGGCACCTCGTGAACTCGCAGGCCCGCGACCTCTCCCGGGCCTTCGTCGAGGAAGACTTCGCCTTCAACAGCAAGTACCTCCGGGGAACCGAGGAGCTGGCTCCGCGCTGGAAGCGCTGCGTCCGCTGGGTTGACCGCGACCTTGGCGAAGCGCTCGGACAGCAGTTCGTCCAGAAGAACTTCTCGCCCGAGCTCAAGCAGAAGGCCGTGGAGATGGTGCGGCTCATCGAACGGGAGATGGAGGACGACCTCAGGACGCTGGACTGGATGTCCCCGCCGACGCGGGCGCGTGCACTGGAGAAGATGGCGGCGATGGCCAACAAGATCGGCTACCCGGACCGGTGGCGCGACTACGCGTCCATCCGGCTCGCGCGCGACGACTTCCACGGGAACGTCGGCCGGTCACTGCGCTTCGAGAGTGCGCGGCAGCTGGCCCGCATCGGCAAGCCGGTGGACCACGGCGAATGGGACATCACGCCGCAGACGGTGAACGCCTACTACAGCCCCACGATGAACGACATGAACTTCCCGGCCGCCGTCCTCCAGCCGCCGCTCTTCGATCCGAAGATGGACGCGGCGCCGGGCTACGGGAACACCGGCGGCACCATCGGGCACGAGCTGACCCACGGCTTCGACGACGAGGGGCGCCAGTTCGATGCCCAGGGCAACCTCAAGGACTGGTGGACCCAGGAGGACGCGGCCGAGTTCACCCGGCGGGCCTCGTGCATCTCCGACCAGTACTCGAGCTACATCGCGGTGGACGACATCCACGTGAACGGAAGGCTCACCCTGGGCGAGGACGTGGCGGACCTCGGCGGGCTCATCCTCGCCTACCGGGCATGGAAGGCGGCCACGGCGAGCCAGGGCCTCGCACCCGCCGACGGCCTCACCCCCGAGCAGCGGTTCTTCGTGGGCTACGCCCAGTGGGATTGCGCCAACATCCGTCCCCAGACCATGCGGCTCCTGGCGCGGACCAACCCCCACTCCCCGCCGAAGTACCGGGTGAATGGCCTGGTGGTGAACATGCCCCAGTTCTCCCAGGCCTTCTCGTGCAAGCCGGGCCAGCCGATGACCAAGCCGCCGGAGAAGGTCTGCAAGGTCTGGTGAGGCCGTAGGACCAAGGGCGGATGACGGGCGGGGCAAGGCAGCGGGTACGGTCGGCAGCGCTCCGTCCACGCCAAGGACACGCCATGCGTCGACTTCTCCTGCTCGCCCCGCTGCTCGCTGCCGCCACAGTCGCCGCCGAGCCTGCGCCGCCCGCCGCCGAGACGCCGCTTCCGACGCTCCCCTACACCCCCGGGCTCGACCCCGCGGCGATGGACCGCAGCGTGGATCCGTGCGTGGACTTCTACGCGTATTCGTGTGCCGGGTGGATGGCGAAGAACCCCATTCCCGCGGACCAATCCTCGTTGAGCGTCTACGGCAAGCTCTCCAACGAGATCGAGCGCCACCTGTGGGGGCTGCTGCAGGCGGCGGCGGACCCCTCCGCCGCGCGGAGCCCGGTCCAGGCGCAGATCGGCGACGACTTCGCCGCCTGCATGGACGAGGCGCGGGTCGAGTCACTCGGGACCGCGCCGCTCCAGCCCGCGCTCGATGCCCTGGCCCAGGTGAAGGACCCGAGGGGACTCGCCCAGTGGCTGGCAGGGGTCCACCGTTCGCTCCGGGCCAGCCGGCTGATGTTCTGGTTCGACTCGGAGCAGGACTCCTCCGACGCTACCCAGTTCATCGCCGCGGTGTACGCCGCCGGCATCGGGCTCCCCGACCGCGACGACTACCTCGATCAGGACAAGCGCTCGAAGGAGCTGCGCCAGCGCTATCGCGAGCACATCGCCAAGACGCTCCAGCTCCTGGGCGACGACCTGGCCACCGCCAGGAAGACCGCGGCGACGGTGCTCGACCTCGAGACGGCGCTGGCCCGGGCGACGCTCACCCTCGTCGAGCAGCGCGATCCCTACAAGACCTTCCACCGGCTGCCGCTGGAGAAGCTGCTGACCCTCGCCCCGGCCTTCGACTGGAGGACGTACCTGGCCACGGTGGGCGCCCCGTCGACCCAGGTTCTGAACGTGAGCCAGCCGAAGTTCTTCCAGGCCCTGAGCCGGGAGCTGAAGCGTCGCCCGCTGGCCGACTGGAAGCGCTACTTGCGCTGGCAGCTGGTCAACGTCAGCGCCCGCTACCTCCCCCGGCGGTTCGTGGAGCAGGACTTCGCCTTCTACTCCAAGTACCTCCTGGGCAGCGAGGCGATGACCCCGCGCTGGAAGCGCTGCGTGCGCTGGGTGGACCGGGATCTCGGTGAGGCGCTGGGCCAGGTCTTCGTCCAGAAGAACTTCTCGCCCGAGCTCAAGCAGAAGATTCTGGAGATGGTGCTGGGCATCGAGAAGGAGATGGAGAAGGACCTCCAGACGCTGAGCTGGATGTCGCAGCCCACCCGCGCACGGGCGCTGGAGAAGCTGGCGGCGATGGCCAACAAGATTGGCTATCCCGATCGCTGGCGGGACTACTCGTCGATCCGGCTCGCCCGCGACGATCTCTACGGCAACGTCGCCCGCGCGGGGCAGTTCGAGACCGCGCGGCAGTTGGCGAAGATCGGCAAGCCGGTCGACCGCGCCGAGTGGGGGATGACGCCCCAGACGGTGAACGCCGAGTACAACCCGACGATGAACGACATGACTTTCGCCGCGGCCACCCTCCTGCCGCCGCTCTACGACCCGAAGATGGACGCCGCCCCGGGGTACGGGGACACCGGGATGACCATCGGGCACGAGCTCACCCATGGTTTCGACGACCAGGGTCGGCAGTACGACGCCCACGGCAACCTCAGGAACTGGTGGACCGAGGAGGACACCGCCGAGTTCTCCCGGCGAGCGAAGTGCGTCTCCGACCAGTACTCGAGCTACATCGCGATCGACGACGTCCACGTGAACGGCGCCCTGACCCTCGGTGAGGACGTGGCCGACCTGGGCGGGCTCATCCTGGCCTACCGGGCCTGGCGCACCGGCACCGCGAACCAGCGCCTGGTGCCCATCGACGGGCTGACGCCGGAGCAACGGTTCTTCGTCGGCTACGCCCAGTGGGCGTGCACCAACATCCGGCCGCAGACCGCGCGACTCCTCGCCCGGACCGATCCCCACTCCCCGGCGAAGTACCGGGTGAATGGCCTGATGGTGAACATGCCCGAGTTCAGCCAGGCCTTCTCATGCAAGCCGGGGCAGCCGATGACCAAGCCGGTGGAGAAGGTCTGCCGAGTCTGGTGAGCCAGGGTCAATCGCCCTGGATGACGTACCGCTCGATGTACTCGCTCTCGAACGGCTGGCCGTCGAGCTTGGCCGGGGTGTAGCGGTTCCGGAGCAGATGCTCGGTATAGGTCGCGTTGTAGCCGCCGTTCTTCAGCCCCCGGCACCTGATGGCCTCGCCCTGCACGGTGACCGTGCAGGCCACCTCGCCGTACGAGGCCGAGGCCTTCGGGAGCCCGTGCCCGATGTCGTTCGGCAGCGGGTCGAGCCGCTTCGGCGCGGTGTACCGGGTGTCCAGCGTGCTGCAGGCGCGGGCGTCCCCCTGCTCGCAGGCGGCCCCGAGCAGGCGGGCGGCCCGGTCGGGCTCCTTCTGCGGGGCGCTCGCGTCGATGAGCGCCAGCGCCTGGTCGGTGCAGCGGTGTGCCCGTTCACCGGTGCAGAGCTGCTGGGTGTCGGTGTCTGGCGGCGGATACCAGTGCTTGACCGCGACCGGGTTGAACCCGACGCAACCGGTGGCCGCGAGCAACAGGACAGCGGATCGAACGCGCATCGTCCGGCCAGCGTCGGTGACGCGCCGACCCCGGTCAATGCCAAACCCTTCACCAGGAGTCGCAGAGGCTTGCGCGGCGACCAGCCGCTGTGTCACACACCCGCTTGCCCCCGGGTGCCCATGTCGGGCCCAACAGGGAAGCCGGTGAGAGTCCGGCGCGGTCCCGCCACTGTGAACGGAGCGGCCCGAGGAACCGGGCCGGTTCGACATCCTCCGTCGGTCGCCACTGCGGACAGCATGCTCCGCGGGAAGGTGGGAGGACGAACGCGGACGTGAAGGCGCCATCGGGGCGCCGCCCACCGTCCGGATCCGTGAGCCAGGAGACCTGCCCGAGGGTGCGGCGCCGGAGGCCCCGGCGACCGCAGCAGCCTTCTCTCTTCGGAGAAGAGAGTGGAAGGCGGACGATGGGCGGATGGCGGTGGGCCCGAGCCTGTCTCGGTCCGGCGTTGAGCGTGGCGTCGATCGCCTGGGCTCAGTCCCCGGCGGCGGTGGAGCTGCCGCCCGTGGACGTGCCCGTCCCGGCCGCACCTCCGCCGCCCGAGTCGCCGCTGGTCCGTGACCCGACGGGGCTGACGACGGTGGTGGAAGTCGGCTCGCGGCGCGCCGAGGTCTCCACGGTGGGCGTGCTCGTCGGCGAGGCGCCGGGCGTGGTGTTGCAGCAGAGCGGCGGCCTCGGGCAGAGCGAGCAGCTCACCCTGCGTGGCGCGTCGAGCACCGGGGTGCTGGTGCTGCTCGACGGCGTGCCGCTGAACGGGCTCGGAGGCATCGCCGACCTGAGCCTGATCCCGCTGCCGGCGGTGCAGCAGGCGGAGGTGCTCCGGGGCGGCGCGGGTGCCCGCTATGGCGCCGGGGCGCTGGGAGGCGTGGTCAACCTGGTCACCCGGAGCGCCGCCGAACCCGCCGTCTCCGGTGACTTCGGGGTCGGGAGCTTCGGGACCTTGCAGGGAAGCGCGAGCGCCTCCGGCCCGGTGCTCGGCGGCTCCGGGCTGCTCGAGCTGCACGCCGGCCACACCGACGGCGACTTCACCTACGTCTACGATCCGCTCGCCGGGACCCCGGCCAGCAGGCCCCAGACGCTGGTCCGCCAGAACAACCAGGCGACCTGGGTGGGCGGCCTGGCCAAGGGTGGGGGGCGCCTCGGCCCGTGGCGGGTCGACGGGCTGTTCCAGCTCAACACGCTGGCCCGCGGACTCGCCGGCACCGTGGACAATCCGTCCCCGGACGCGCATCAGGACTTCCTCGGGCTGCAGGGCGGGGTTCGCCTGTCGCGCGCGTTCGGCTCGGGCGCCGACACCTCGGTCCGGCTCGACGCCCGCCGCGAGACCAACACCTTCCGGGGCGGGTTCTTCTCGCAGGACACGCAGTGGTGGCAGGCCTCGCTGAGCTGGGATGGGACGCTGCCGGTGGGGGACCACTGGCTCTCGGCCTCCGCCTCGGTGGGCCTGTCCTTCGCCGATGCCGGGGGGCAGGCGCCGCGCTGGGCGGTCACCTCGGTTTCCCTCCAGGACGAGTGGCGCCTGGCCCAGGGGCGGGTGTCCGTCGTTCCCTCGGTTCGCCTGGACCAGGCGGGGCCCTTCCTGGGGGTCTCCCCCAAGCTCGGAGTCTCCTGGGCACTCCCCGCAGGCGTCACCCTGCAGGCCAACCTGGGCCAGTCCTACCGGGTGCCCTCGTTCCTCGAGCTCTACATCCCGAGCGGCACGCAGCTCGCCAACCCGGAACTCCAGCCCGAGCGGGGCGTCTTCGTCGACGCCGGAGCGGGCGTGGCCGGCAGGCCGGGGATGGTCCGGGTGGCGGGCTTTGCCGCGCAGTACGAGAACCTCATCACCTACGAGTACGAGCCGCCGCTCCCGACTCGGCCCCAGAACGCGTCCGCGGCGCGCGCGGCCGGTCTCGAGGCCGAGGGGCGGCTCCAGCCCGTGCGGTGGCTGGAGCTCAGCGGGAGCTACGGCCTGCTCTTCACCGAGAACATCCGCGCCATCCAGGCCTACTTCCTCAAGGAGATTCCGTACCGGCCGCGGCACCGGGGGACGCTGCGCCTGGTCCTCGGGCCCGAGCGGATCCACCTGCACGCCACGATGCGGGCCCAGTCGCAGGTGTGGCTGAACCGGTCGAACACCCAGGCCATCGCCGGCCGGGTACTGGTGGAGGCGGGCATCGACGTGATGGCCGTCCGGCGTCCGGAGGCCGTCCTCTCGGTCAACGCCACCAACGTCGGCGACGTGCAGACCCGCGACCTCGACGCCTACCCTCTGCCCGGTCGCGCCTTCCTCGCCACCCTGACCGTGCGCCTCGATCTGGCGCGCGCTTCTGCTTTCACCACGCCGTCCGTCTCCTCCGAGGGGTCTCCATGACGTCGTCTCCCCGAGTGGCCCTGGCCGCTCTCCTCCTGACTGGCGCCGCGCTGCTTCCGGGGTGTCTCTCGTCGATCCAGGTCGAGTGCGTCTCGGGCACCGTGCGCTGCGGCGACACCTGCGTCGCGACGCAGACCGACAACAACAACTGCGGCGCGTGCGGCGCGGCCTGCAGCGGTGGAAACGTCTGCGTGGCTGGGGCCTGCGTGTGCCCGAAGGGTCAGGCCGTCTGCAACGGCCTGTGCAGCAACGTGGCGCTCGACTCGAACAACTGCGGCTCGTGTGGACTGAAGTGCGGCCCGAGCCAGGGATGCAGCGCGGGCGTGTGCCAGGACTGCTCGTCCGACGGCTGCCGGACCGCGGTCCTCGCCGGGTGCATCGCCTCCTCCGGCGGTGGCTACCTCCAGCGCATCCAGGACGCGCCGGGGGGCCTGCTGCTCGAGGCGCCAGCCAATCCGAGCGTGGCGACCTTCCCGGACGCGCTCGGCCTGCTCGGCACGGTCCTGCTCTACGCCGACCACGACAGCTCGACCCTGCTCGAGATCCCCATCGGCTCGCTGTCCAGTGCCAGCGCCGAGCGGCTCTCGCTCGTTGGCTCCACCACCGGCAGCAAGGCGGGCACGACGCAGGTGTACGCCGAGCCCACCGACGCCGGCACGCGCATCTACGCCATGGGGAGCAACGTGAACGCGCTGCGCATCTTCGACGGCCCCGCCGCCGCGCTCGCCGGACAGCTCCTCGACGCCGGTTCCGGCGCGGTCGGCGCGCTGGGATTGAAGGACCTGGGCGGCGCCGCGTTCGATCCAGGGAGCTTCCCCGAGGCCTTCGGGAAGATCGGCTCGGACGTCTTCGTCCCGCTCAACGCGACCGGCAAGGTGCTCCGGGTGGACGTGAGCAACCCGGCGAACGCGGTGGTGAAGGACACCTACGACCTCCAGCCGCTGGTGGCCGCGGCCCCGGGCGGCGGCCTGGCCCCGGACGCCGGTCCCTTCCTGCCCTCCCCCACCCAGGCCATCGCCCGGAACGGGTACGTCTACGTCGCCGCCAACGTGCTCCGCTCCTACGCCGACTTCAGCGGGGCGGACTATGGGCCCCCGCTGGTGGTCCGGATCGATCCGACGAAGACCGGGCAGGCCGCGCTCTCGGCGGTGGCTGGCCTCGGTGCCGACGCGGGCACCTGTCAGAACGTCGAGTGGCTGGCCTCACTCCCGCTCGGCACGGCGGCCACTCCGATGCTGGTCAGCTGCGCCGGCGCGCGGACCTACGACAGCACCTTCAACGTCACCTCGGTGCAGCACACCGCGCTGCTGCTCCTGAACGGCACGGACCAGCAGGTCGCCGCCTGGGTCCCGAGCAACGGGCCGGGGCAGCGTCCCCCGAGCGTCGGACGCGCGGTGACCCAGAACACCACCGTGTACGTGGCGGACGAGACCGCGAGCCGGCTGTACGTCCTGGACTACGGGACGAACTCCTTCGTCGAGCGGGTGGGCTACGTCGACGGCGGAACGCCCCCCCAGATTTGCCCTGCGTACATCACCGACCTCAAGGTGGTGCCCGCGCCGTGATCGCCGCCCTCCTCTCGCTCGCCCTGCTCGGAGCCGGTGCGGACCCAGGTCCGCTCCGGATGCTCGGGCCCGCGCCGAGGGGAGAGTTGCGCCGGGTGGTGACGCTCGCCCCGTCCTTGACCGAGGTGGTGCTGGCGCTGGGCGCCGGAGACCGGCTGGTGGGCGTGTCGCGCTTCGACGAGCGGCCCGAGGTGGCGCGGCTGCCGCGGGTGGGCGGATACGTCGACCCGAGCGTGGAGGCGGTGATGGCGCTCCACCCCGATCTCGTCCTCGCCCAGCCCGGCCCCGGTAACCGGCGGGCGGTGGAGACGATGGCCGAGCTCGGAGCGCCGGTGCTGCTGCTGTCGCTGGGGACGGTGGAGGACGTCATCGCCGCCGAGCGTGCCACCGGGAAGGTGCTCGGGCGGCCGGCGCAGGGCGAGGCGCTGGCCCGCGAGCTCGAGGCGACGCGCGCGCGCATCCGCCAGCGGGCCCGCGCCGAGCGGCCGGTCCGGGTCCTCCTGGTCTATGGCTTCGAGCCGCTGGTGGTCGCCGGTCCCGGCGGCTTCGCCGACGAGCTGCTCACCGACGCAGGGGCGGTGAACGTGGCCCGCGACGCCGCGAGCCCGTACCCGGTCTACTCGGTGGAGCGCGCGCTTCGGAGCCGCCCCGAAGTCATCCTGGACGCAGCCGACACGCCGGCTGGCCGTGACCGGATCCGCGCGCTCCCGGGTCTGGCCGAGGCGCGCTGGGCCCAGGTGCCGGGGCAGGCGCTGCTCCACCCGGGCCCGGCGCTCGGGCGGGGGCTCGAGCAGCTCTTCTCGCTGCTGCACCCAGGGGCGGGGCGATGACCACCGTGGCCCGGCCGCTCCGGGTCCCCTTGGCGGTGCGCTTCACGCCCGCCCGGGCGAGCCTCGTCCTGGGCGGCCTGCTCGCGCTCGCCATCGTGGCCCTCGGGGCGTCGGTGCTGCTCGGCGAATACCCGGTCCACCTCCTCCGCGCTCTGGCCGAGCCCGCCTCGGCGGATGGCCGGGTGCTCTTCGGGCTGCGCATCCCACGGGCGGTGCTCGGGGCGCTGGTGGGCGCCTCCCTGGCCGCGAGCGGCAGCGCGCTCCAGGCGCTGCTCAGGAACCCGCTCGCCGATCCCTTCGTCCTCGGGGTGTCCGGGGGCGCGGCGCTCGGGGCGACGCTGGCCCTGGCGCTCGGGCTGCAGGCGCTGGCCGGGCCGTCGCTCCTTGCCTTCGTCGGAGCGGTGGCGGCGATGACGCTGGTCCTGGCCGCGGGGCGGGCGCGGAGCTCGCCCTACGCGGCGCTGCTCACCGGCGTGGTGTTCAACGCCTTTGCCGCCGCGGTCATCACCTGCATCAAGACCCTCCTCACTCCGGACCGGCTGGGCGAGGTGCTGACCTGGCTCGCGGGGAGCCTGGGCTACGAGCGGCCGCGCACCCTGCTCGTCGGTGGTGGGCTCCAGCTCCTGGCGCTGGGAGTCCTGTGGGCCGAGTCCGCCCGGCTCAACCTCCTCTCCCTCGGAGACGACGAGGCGGCCTCGCTCGGGGTGCCGGTGCGGCGCACCCGCGCGCTGGTGCTGCTCGCCGCATCGCTGAGCGTCGCCGGCGCGGTCGCGCTCGCGGGGCTGGTGGGCTTCGTGGGGCTCATCGTGCCGCACCTGCTCCGGCTGTGGCTCGGGCCGGACCAGCGCCTGCTGATCCCGGCGAGCGCGCTCGGCGGCGCGGCGTTCCTGGTGCTGGCCGACGTGGCCACCCGGATGCTCTTCCCCCTGTTCCACGCCGAGCCGCCGGTGGGGGTGGTGACCGCCGTGCTCGGTGGACCGCTCTTCGTGTGGCTCCTCAACCGGGGGGAGCATCCGGCATGAACGTCCCCGCGCTCGAGACGGCGGGGCTCGCCGTCGGGTACGGCGCCTGCCCGGTGGTGTCCGGGGTGTCGGTCGCCATCGCCCCGGGCACGCTCTGGGCGGTGCTCGGCCCCAACGGCTCGGGGAAGAGCACCCTTCTCCGGACCGTGCTCGGCCTGCTCCGGCCGCTCGCCGGAGAGGTGAGCCTCTTCGGCACGCCGCTCGTCCGCTGGGAGCGGCGCGCGCTCGCCCGGCGCGTGGCCTGGGTGCCCCAGGCGTTCGACGGGGACGCTGGCTTCACCGGGCTCGAGCTGGTGCTGATGGGCCGCGCCCCCCACCAGGGAGGGTGGGGCCTGCCGGGCCCCAAGGACCTCGCCGTGGCCCGCGCTGCGCTGGCCGAGCTCGGCATCGCCCACCTGGCGGGCCGGGTGGTCTCGCGCCTGTCCGGCGGCGAGCGGCGGCTCCTGCTGGTCGCCCGCGCGCTGGCCCAGGAGCCCGCGCTGCTGCTCCTCGACGAGCCCACGGCGTTCCTCGACCTGCAGCACCAGGCGCAGGTGCTGGAACGTGTCCGATCACGGGTGCGCGGCGGCCTCGCCGCGGTGGCGGTGCTCCATGACCCGAACCTCGCGGCGGCCTTCGCCGACCAGGGCCTGCTCCTCCGCGACGGTCAAGTCCTGGGCCAGGGCGCCTCGGCCGAGCTGCTCGACGCCGGGCGGCTGGGCCAGCTCTACGGGCTCGGGCTCGCCGAGGCCCGGACCGAGACCGGGCACCGTCTCTTCGCCCCGCGGGGGACGCCCTGAGCGCGCCGCGCCTCTCCCGGGCGCTGGCCGCCTCGGCCGCGGCGCACCTCGGAGCGCTCGCCGGGCTGCTGGCGCTGGCGCATCCCGGTCTCTCGCCGGCGCCGCCGATGCGGGTGTCGCTGGTGGAGAGGGCAGCGTCGTCGGCCTCGGCACCCGGCGAGTCGGGGGCGAGCTGGAGTCGAGCGCCCCGCGAGCCCGCCAAGCTCGGGGCCGCTGCCCTCGCGGTGCTGGCACCTCCGACCCGGGCGATCTCCGTCGGGACGCGTCGGACCGAGCCGCAGCCGGGCCGGGCCGGCGGCAGCGACTCCGAGGGTCCAGCGCGAGCGGCGCTCGTGACGCCGGTGCAATCGGACGTGTGGATGCTCGCCGCTCGGTCCGTCCCCGCAGAGGAGCCCGGAGGCGATTCTCCGTCGGCGGGGAGGCATGGTGGTCGGGGGGCCCCGGGAGATGCCGCCGGACCGAAAGGACAGGGCTCCGGCGACGCGGACGGTCGCCCGGGGACCGGCGCGGGCGGCTCGGCCGGCGTGTCGCTCCTCGCCGAGCTCTCGCAGCGGCTGGCGTGGTCCGCGGCGCGGTGCACCCCCGCCACCTTCGTCCGTGCCGCGCGGCACACCATCCCGGGCGTCCCGCTCCACTTCTGTCTGGACGCCGCCGGTCGGCCGAGCGACGTGGGCCTGCTCGGGACCACGGGCTCGGAGCAGCTCGATCGCGCCGCGCGGGACTGCGTGGTCCCCGGAGCGCTGCCACTCCCCCCCGCCCCGGGCTGCTACACCGTCGAGGTCCGCTTTCCGATTCGTGGGTGAGCCGTCGGCGTACGCCTCGCCCTGCGCCTGCGGTCAGGCCGACTACGGCTGCTTCAGCTTCGACTTGTTCGGACCGCCCGTGCCCGGCGCCGCGTCCCCGCTCGGCCCCATGTCGACGCCGTTGAGGAAGTAGTGGTCGCTCGGGCGGTACACCCGACCGCCGCGCTGGGCGTTGCGCATCTCGGGCTCGTCGAGGTCCGCCGCTGCCGCGGTCGAGCCCCGTCCCGGGGCCGACTCGGTGATGCCCGTGCCCGGACCGAACACGCCCTTGCCCGCGGGAGGCCCGGGGTCCATCTCCCGGTCGACCGCCTGCTCCTGGGTGTCGTTCATGTCCGAGTTGACGCCGGCGGTGCCGTTCCGCTGGTCCCGCCCGTGACCGGTCCCCGCGTAGTCGATGCCCGACCAGGCCATCTCCCGGTCGCGGGTGGTCAGCGGCTGGACGTCGCGCGACGGGGGGGGGTCCCTGTACTGGTCACATGCCGCGACGATGACGGCGGCGCACACCACGACCCAACGGTGCATCGTTTCCATCCTGTGCAGTGGCTCCCGAGGCGCTTCCGGTCGGCTCTCCTAGCCGGTCCGGGGTCGCTTGGCCACAGCTGGATGATCGGAGGAGTCCTAGGAGGCGCAGCGCGCACAGCGGCCGCGGACGTGGATCTCTGCCGAGGACCGCGCGGCCAGTGCCGGGGAGAGCGTCACCGCGTCGATTGGGAGGCACTCCAGCGCCCCGCACTCGGTGCAGCTGAAGTGGGGGTGGTTCTGCTCGTGGCGCCGCGTGTCCAGCCCCCGCAGGTCGAACCGCCACACGTGGTCGCCGAGGTCCCGCCGGTGCGCCAGGCCACGCTCGGTCAGGTCCATCAGGATGCGGTAGACCGTGGTGCGGTCCATCCCGTCCTGAGGGAGCAGTGCCACCATCTCGGGGTGGCTCATGGGCCGGACGGCCTTCTGCAGCGCCTCGTAGACGCGCAGCCGTTGCTCTGTCACCCGGAGTCCGGCCTCGCGCAGGGCCCGACGCGCGTCCATGCCGCGCACCATCGTGCCGCCCGGGTGCTCGCCATTGGTCCAGGACGCGGTCTCGGGGCTGGCCATGGTCTCCTCCCTCGCAAGACCCCGGAGCCCCGGGGCGTTCAGGTGTGTTGCCCGAAGCAAGGGAGTCGCCAACGCCAAGCTCAGCGATTCCAGGCGCTTGGATCGAGAGCGCGTCGCGAAGTTCAAACGCCTCACATTCGCTGATGCAAGCGAATGACATCTTATGCTGCTACCCCATCCCTCCCTTGAACCGCCGGCCCCCGAGCAGGTGGAGGTGCAGATGGAAGACGGCCTGACCCGCATCCGGCCCGTTGTTCATCACCAGGCGATAGCCAGACTCGGCGATTCCACGCTCCGCCGCGACCCGCGAGGCGGTGAGGACGAGGTGGCCGATCAGCTCCCGGTCCTCGGGGGTGACGGCGTCGTTGGAGGGGATGTGCTGGAGCGGCACGAAGAGCACGTGCACCGGGGCCTGCGGATTGATGTCCTCGAAGGCGAGGCATCGGTCGTCGCGCATCACCAGCTTGGCGGGGATCTGCCCGTCCCTGATCTTGCAGAACACGCAATCGGACATGGCGCTGACTCTGCCCTGGGCCACTCCCGCGGGCCAAGGCCTCATCCGGTAACTCACCGCGGCATCGTCACCCGGCGCCCTCGATCGGACACCGGCCTCCGGAGGCGTCAGGATGGCCCGCGGTGGAGCGGTCCGGTACCGGATGTCCTCTTCGCGGTCACGGTACGCCCGTGAGGGGCGGGCGATGGCTCATCCTCGCCGCGCTCCTTCCGGCCGCGGGGCTGGCCGAGCCCCGGACGTACCGGGTGGCCTCCCCGGCCGAGGGGAGCAAGGCCGAGGCGGTGGTGGTGTACAGCCTCGGCTCGCACACCCAGGTCGCCCAGGAGATCCGCGGCGGGGTGACGCTGGACCCCACGACGCTCGCCTCGGGGTCGGGCGCGGTGGTCGTCCCCATCGCCGGCATCCGCGGCGATGGAGGCACCCGCGACTGCCACATGCGCGAGGCGCTCGGGCTGGACTACGCCGCGGGTGGCCGCTTCCCCAAGGAGCACGTCTGCGACGGCCAGGACCGGCTCCCGGCGAGTGGTGCCGAGGCGGTGGCCTTCCCCGACATCCGGCTCGAGGTGCTCGGGTCGCGGCCGCTGGATGAGCTGGCGCTGCTCGAGGCCGGGAAGCCGGTGCGGGTCGAGCTCGACGTGCGCTGGACCCTTCACGGCGTGGCGCGTCCCGGGCGGGAGCTGGTGCGTGTGCTCCGGGACGGCGCGGGGCTCCGGGCACGCGGCCGCTCCACCGTGAACCTCGCCGAGCACGGCGTGCAGGTGAGGCCGACCAAGGTGCTGTTCGCGGAGATCAAGGTCGGCGACGCGGTGACCGTCACCTACGACCTGCGGCTCGTGCCGGTCTCACCGTGATCGGCCGTTCAGGGCAGGTCGGACCGGTACGCAGGGTCCGGGAGGCACGGCCCATCGAAGAGACGGGCGAGCACCACCGGCCCGTCGCGGGCCACCACGGTCTGGGGAGGCACCGCAGAGGGCACGGTGAGGACGACATTGTAGTGCCGTGCTCCGCGCGGTGGACCGAGGTGCGAGTACATCGGCGCGTCTCGATGGAAGTACGTGTAGCCCCCGGCCCAGGCGATGTGCGTCGCCTCCACCTTGAGGCCGCACAGCGCGGGGAGCTCGCTGGCCACGAGCAGGAGGCGGTTCACCGGCCCGAAGTCGTCGTACGCGCTCACCGCGTCCCGCTGGCCGTCATAGGCCCCGAGCTGACCAAAGGTCAGGGTGTGGAAGCGGGCGCCGGACACGACGGCGGCGAGGAGCGCGAGCCCCACCGGGAAGCGGCGGTCCACCCGGGTCCCCGCCGCGGTGAGCCCCACGCCCGCGAGCGCCATCGCCGCCGGCAACACCGGGAGGATGAACCGGAGCTCCTTGTGCGGGATGGCGCTGTGCACCGCCAGGAACACGAGCACCGCGGCCGCGAGCGCGGGAGCCCGCCGCGCCCCGAGGAGGACCGCGGGTACCAACACCGCCGAGACCACCGCCATGGACGTCCAGAGGGCGCGCAGGTAGTAGCCGGGCGGCGACGCGCCGAAGAGCGCGCCCCGCCCCTGCACCCAGTTGTAGCGCCAGTACGCCACCGGCGAGTGGAACCAGCTGCCCCAGGTCAGCCGGTCGAGGAGGCCGAGGAGCAGCGCCCAGCCGAGGAGCACCGCCGTGACCTCCGCCGCCTCCCGCCATCGCCGCCGCGCGAGCCAGGCTCCCACCAGCGCCGCGCAGAGCAGCGAATCCTGCAGCCGGAGGAGCACCGCAAACCCGAGCAGCGAGGCCCCGAGCACCCGCGCGCGGCCGGACGCGTCACGGGGCAGCGCCCAGGCGAGACCGAGCGTCACCGGCAAGGCCGACAGCGGCTCGGACAGCCCCCGCGGCGCGAAGTAGATGGCCGGCGCAGCGAGCGCCCAGAGCGCCCCGGCCGCGGCCGACTCGAGGGGCGCTGCGCCCATGCGGCGCGCGAGTCGCGCGGTGGCCCACGCCGTCAGGACGCCCACCAGCGCGAAGACAAGCTTGGCCGCGGGCACGTAGAGCGCCGGCCGGGAGAGGCCGGCGCCGCGGAAGAGCTCCAGCACGCCGGCGACGAGGCCCGGCAGCGCCCAGGTGCGCAGGCCCTCGCGGAACTCGAGCGGCACCCAGCCACGCCCCCAGACCAGGCGGTGCGCCGGCTCCAGTGACTGGTAGATCTCGTCTGGCCAGGCGATGCCCTGGTCGGTCAGGGCCAGCCAGCTGCGCAGCGCCGCCCCGGCTGCCAGCGCCGCGAGCAGGATCCACCCGGCGCGCCTCGTGTCGTCGGCCGTGTCAGCTGGAGCGTCGAGCGGCACTTGGGGGAGCCCCGTGATACATCAAGCGCATCCGTCCATGGGCTCGATCAAGATCGCGCGGCTGCTCGAGGACCGGGATTACGGGCTCCAGCTGACCCTGGTCACCGGGGCGGAGGGGCTGGGCCGGGTCATCACCAGCTCCCGCATCCAGAAGCCGGGCCTGGCGCTGGCCGGATACACCGAGCACCTCCACCCCGAGCGGGTGCAGGTCTTCGGCAACACCGAGATCGCCTACCTGAACACCCTGGACGAGGGGACCCAGCGCGAGGCGCTCAAGAAGCTCAGCGACTCGAACCTGGCGTGCGTCGTGGTCACCAAGGACCTGGCCATTCCCCGCTCGCTGGTGGACGCCTGCAGCGCCGCGCAGCTCGCGCTGATGAAGACCCCGCTGCTCTCGTCCACCTTCATCCAGCAGGTCACCGCCTTCCTGGAGGAGGCGCTCACCGAGTCCGCCAGCCTGCACGGCGTGCTGATGGACGTCATCGGGGTGGGAATTCTGTTGTTGGGCAAGTCGGGCATCGGCAAGAGCGAGATCGCCCTGGATCTGGTCACCCGCGGCCACCGGCTCGTCGCCGACGACATCGTCGAGGTCACCCGCCGGAAGCAGGACACGGTCTACGGATCCGGCAACCCCATCATCAAGCACCACATGGAGATTCGCGGCCTCGGAATCATCAACATCAAGGACCTCTTCGGCGTCGCGGCGGTGCGTGACCGGAAGAAGATCGAGCTGGTCATCGAGCTGGTCGAATGGGACCCCCATCGAGAGTACGACCGGCTGGGCGTCGAGGAGCGCTTCTTCAACGTGGTGGGGGTGGACCTGCCGCTCTCCACCATCCCGGTCCGGCCGGGCCGGAACATCACCACCCTGATCGAGGTGGCGGCCCGCAACCACCTGCTCAAGCTCCAGGGCCACCACAGCGCCAAGGAGTTCGCCGAGCAGCTCAACCGCGCCATCGCCGAGGGCGCCATGCGGAGGACCCTGGGCGAGGAGGTGGAGTGATGGACGTCCCGGCGAACGAGCGCCGGCGCATCGTCATCCTCACCGGGGTGTCGGGGTCCGGGAAGTCCACCGCCGTCCGGGCGCTGGAGGACGCAGGGTACTTCTGCATCGACAACCTCCCGGTGGTCCTGCTGCCGCAGCTCACCGGGCTCGCCGAGCTGGCACAGCCGGACACCCGGCTCGCCCTGGTCGTCGACGCTCGCGAGGGAGAGATGCTGCGCAAGGCGCCCGGCATCCTCGCCCGGCTCAGGGCCGAGGGGCACCACGTGGAGCTGGTGTTCCTCGACGCCTCGGACGAGAGCCTGGTTCGCCGCTTCTCGGAGACCCGGCGGCGGCATCCCCTGGCGCCCGAGGACAGCGTTCCGGCCGGCATCGCCCGGGAGCGGGAGCTCCTCGCCGACCTCCGTGACCTGGCGGACCAGGTCATCGACACCTCGCAGCTCAACGTTCACGACCTCAAGCGGCTGGTGATGGCCCGCTTCGGCGAGTCCAGCGCGTCGGTCCCGAGCCTCACCGTCATCTCCTTCGGCTACCGCTACGGGGTTCCGCCCCAGGCCGACCTGGTCTTCGACCTGCGGTTCCTGCCCAACCCGTACTTCGTGCCCGAGCTCAAGCCGCTGACCGGGGAGGACCCGCGGGTCGCCCGCCACGTGCTCGACCGGTCGGAGACCCAGGAGTTCCTCGACCGCATCGTGGACCTGGCGCAGTTCCTCTTCCCGCGGTACCAGCGCGAGGGGAAGGCGTACCTGACCGTCGCCCTCGGCTGCACCGGCGGGAAGCACCGGAGCGTCGCGGTGGCCGCAGCCCTCGCCCAGCGTCTGGGCGCCGGCGGGGCCGGGGTGCAGCTCCAGCACCGGGACATCGAGAAGGAGTAAGCGAGCAAGCTCGACGGAGAGCGATCCAGGTCTGTTACTGGCGCGCAGAAGTTTCGCCGAGGTCGTTCTCACCCAGGGGTCCCTCGGGACGCCGGCTGGACACCCCCCGTCAGCGCCTTATTCTCTGCATGGCGTGAAGATCCGATGCGCGGCGCGTGTCGAATGGTTGCAGCCCACGGCATCGTGGGAGTAGGGAGCCGCGGCGGACTGCAGAGAGGTGTCACATGGTCGGGCTCGTGGTTGCAGCCCATGGTCGTCTGGCGCAGGAGCTGGTGGCGACCGCCGAACAGATCATGGGGTCTTTGCCCGAGGTGGCGACGGTGAGCATCGAGCCGGGCACCTCGGCGGAGAGCATTCGCGCCCAGATGCGCGCGGCGGTGAAGGAGCTGGACCATGGGGAGGGCGTGCTCGTCCTCGCCGACCTGTTCGGTGGCACGCCGTGCAAGGAGTCGCTGCTGCTGTGCGGGAAGGAAAACGTCGAGGTGCTCGCCGGGGTGAATCTACCCATGCTGATGAAGGCGGCCTCGCTCCGGAAGGAGCACCTTCCGTTGCACGACCTGGCCGAGTCGCTGCTCACCTACGCCCAGCGCAACATCCGCTTCGCCTCCGAGCTGGTACGCGACGCCGCCGGGCGCCACGTCGCCTCCTGAGGAGACCGTCAGGGCGGATCCGTACAGTCCGCCCCGTTCGAGACCCCGAGCCCACGTGATCTCCTTTCTTCGCATCGACGGCCGGCTCATCCACGGCCAGGTGGTCGAGGCCTGGCTGCCGGGGCTCAAGGTCGCGCGGGTGGTGGTGGCGGACGACGAGGCGGCGCACAGCCCGTTGATGAAGACCGCGATGGGCCTGGCGGTCCCGCCCGAGCTCGAGGTGGACATCCGCCCGCTGCGCGCGGTGCCCTACCCGGCCATTGCCGCCGACAGCGTCCGCACATTGCTCCTGCTCCGTGACATCCAGGCGCTCATGGAGGCGAAGAAGGCCGGTCTTCCGCCGACCCGGGTGAACCTGGGCAACGTCCACCACGGCCCGATGCGCCGGCAGGTGTCCGCCTCGGTGTTCCTCAACGTCGAGGAGATGGAGCAGCTCAAGGCGCTCCATGATGCCGGCTGGGAGATCGAGGCCCGCGGAGTCCCATCGGAGCGCCCGGTGACCTTCACCGAGATGGTGGAGCGCTTCGGGAAGGGCTAGACAGCGCTCCCATGCAGGTCGGCTGGAGCCACCTCGCGCTCGCCGGGGCCTGGGGCACGCTGGTCAGCCTCGAACGGCGGGCATTCCTTCAGGCGATGTTCAGCCGTCCGCTGGTGGCCGCCACCGGGATGGGGCTGCTGCTCGGGCAGCTCCAGACGGGGCTCTACCTGGGGATGATCCTCGAGCTGTTCTACCTGGGCACGGCCTCGCTCGGCGCGGCGCTTCCCGAGAACGACACCCTCGCTGCCAGCGGCACCACCGCCGCGGCGGCGATGATGGCCGCGCAGACCGGCGGCGGGGGAACACCGGCCATCTGGAGCCTGTCCCTCATCCTGTTCTCCGGGCTCGGGCTGCTCGGCCGGGCGGTGGACCGCCGCGTCGAGGCCTACTCTGCGACCCTGAGCGTGCACGGGCTGGAGCTCGCCGAGCACGGTGAGCTCGAGCGGGCGGTGCGCCAGAACCTCTGGGGCATCTGGCCCTACGCCCTCGTCTACTTCGTGCTCAACCTCGCCTGCGCCGGGCTGGGGCTGTGGATCGGCACCCTCCTTCCGCGGGTCCCGCTGGTGGTGCTGCGCGGGCTCGCCTGGGCGTTTCCCGCGATGGCCTCGGTGGCCGCGGCCATCGCGGCACGGGGCTCGCACGCCCGGAACGCTGCGCTCTGGGGACTGGTGGGCGCCGCCACGATGACCGCGGCCACGCTGGTCCTCGCCTGGGTGACCGGATGATCGGCCCCGGAACGCACCTGCCGCGCTCGGTGAAGCTGCGCGTCTTCCTGCGCTCGCTCCTGCTCCAGGCCAGCTGGAACCCCAAGGGGATGCAGAACCTCGGCCTGGTGTACGCGCTCTACCCCGCGCTCCTCCGGCTCTACCCCGATCCCCAGAGGCGGCGGGAGGCGGTGCAGCGCCATCTGACCTTCTTCAACACCCACCCCTACGTCGCCGCGGCCATCGTGGGCGGGGTGCTCTACCACGAGGAGCGCATCGCAGCCGGCGAGGAGGATGCGCGCCGGGTCAACGAGTTCAAGAGCGCGCTGATGGGCCCCCTGGCGGCGCTGGGCGACGGGTTCTTCTGGCTCTCGCTCCGGCCTGCGGCAGGCGCGGTGTGCGCGGCGCTGGTGCCCTGGCTGGGGGCCTGGGCGGCCGTGCTGTTTCTCGTCCTGTACAACGTGGTGCACTTCACGCTGCGCGCCCAGCTGTTCCGGATGGGGCTCCAGCTGGGCGACCGTCTGGTGGAGGCGGTGGCCCGGGCCCGGCTTCCGTCGCGGGGTGCTCGCCTCCGGGCGGTGGCCGCGGCCAGCGCGGGTGCGGCGGCAACGTACCTGGCCTTCGCCTTCGGGGCGCAACAGGGGGGCGTCGGGGGGTGGCTCCTCGCTGGTGGTTGTCTCGCCCTGGGGGCGCTCAGTTACGTTCTCGTCGCCAGGAAGGTTCCCACCGCGGTGCTCACGGCCGTGGCGGCGTTGCTGGCGGGGTGCCTCGGGGCCTGGCTGTAGGATGCATGGGGAGAGGTGATGTCGTCGGAGAGCGCGGAAGGCGAGTTCACCATCATCAACCAACTCGGGCTCCACGCCCGGGCGGCCGCCCAGCTGGTGCAGCTCGCCAACCGCTGCAAGTGCGAGGTCACCCTCAGGACCGATTCGGAAACGGTGAACGGAAAGTCGATCATGGGTGTGCTGATGCTGGCGGCGGCCCAGGGGCAGGTGCTCACGGTGTCGGCGGTGGGCCCGGACGCGGCGGACTGCGTCCGGGAGATCGGAGAGCTCATCGCCACCCGCTTCGGGGAGGCGCAGTGAGGATGGCCCGGTGAGCACCCAGGCGATCAGTCTCAAGCTCCAGGCCATCGGCGCGAGCCCGGGCATGGCCGTGGGGCGGGCGTTCGTCCTCGACCGCCGGCGGGTGCGGACTCCGAAGCTGAAGCTCGGGGTCCAGGAGGTCGAGCGGGAGCTGATGCGGTTCAAGACCGCCATCGACCTCTCCGAGCACCAGCTGCGCGAGCTCAAGGAGCGGCTGGAGCAGAGCGATGGCAAGGACCACGCGCTCATCCTCGAGGCCCATCGGCTGATGCTCCGCGACCCGATGCTGGTCGACGAGGTGAACAAGCTCATCGCCTCGGATCAGATCAACGCCGAGTGGGCGGTTCGCCGGGTGACGCGGAAGATCAAGCACCTCTTCGACGAGATCCCCGACGAGTACTTCCGCGAGCGCCGGGCGGACGTGGACTTCATCGCCGACCGCATCGTCCGGAACCTGCTCGGCCAGGTGGTGGACGTCGAGGAGGAGGTCCCCGAGGGCGCGGTCATCGTCGCCCACGATCTCTCCCCGGCGGACGCGGCGATGCTGGCCCGGACCGGGCGGGTGGCGGCGTTCGTCACCGACGTGGGCGGCTCGACCAGCCACACCGCCATCGTGGCCCGGGCGCGGAGCACGCCTGCGGTCGTCGGCGCGGGGCGGGTGTCCGAGCAGATCTCCCCTGGCGACATCGTCGCCGTGGACGGGTCGCGCGGGCTGCTCTGGGTGAACCCGCCGGCGGGGACGTTGACCGACATCCGGGCGGATCTGGAGAAGCTCCTGGCGCGGGGGCGCGAGGCGCTCCAGGGGGCGCAGCTGCCGGCGGTGACCACCGACGGGTTCCGGGTGCGGATGCACGGGAACATGGAGTTCCTGGAGGAGATCCCCGAGCTGCTCGCCGCCGGCGCCGAGGGCATCGGGCTCTACCGGACCGAGTTCCTCTTCCTCGACCGGCTGGAAGCGCCGAACGAGGAGGAGCACTACCTCGCCTACCGGAGCGTGCTGGAGAAGCTCGGCGGGCGGCCGGTGACCATCCGCACCGTCGACCTGGGCGGAGACAAGATGCCTGGCTTCCGGAAGGCCGAACGCGAGCCCAACCCGGCGATGGGGCTGCGGGCCATCCGCTACTCGCTCCGGCAGCGGGAGATGTTCCGCTCGCAGCTGCGGGCGCTGCTCCGGGCGAGCGTGCACGGCAACCTCCGGATCATGTTTCCGCTGGTGTCAGGAGTCGCGGAGCTACGGGAGGCTCGGAGCGAGCTGGAGCATTGCCGGTCCGAGCTGTCGCGCGAGGGGGTGCCGATGAGCGGCCGGTTCCCGGTGGGCATCATGGTCGAGACGCCCAGCGCGGCGTGGATCGCCGACCGGCTCGCCCAGGAGGCGGACTTCTTCAGCATCGGGACCAACGACCTCATCCAGTACACGCTGGCCATCGACCGGCAGAACCGCGACGTCGCATACCTGTACAAGCCGCTGCACCTGGCGGTCCTGCGCTCCTTGAAGGCCATCGCCGACGCGGGCCAGGCTGCTGGCATCCCCGTGTCCATGTGCGGGGAGGTGGCGGGAGACCGTCGCTTCACCCTGATGCTGCTCGCGCTGGGCCTCGACGAGCTGTCGATGCCTGCCGGGCAGATCCCGGTGGTGAAGGAGCTGATCCGCCGCTGCTCGCGAGCGGACGCGGTGCAGGCGCTGGACGAAGCGATGAAGCTCACCACCGCCGAGGAGATCGACCGGCACCTCCGGGCAATGGAGGCGCGGCTGGGAATCGAGATCGGCTGACGTTCCGGGGGCGCGGCCCTCGGAGCCCGCTCACGGCGTTCCTCGGTCAGGGCCGGCGCGGCTGCTCACCCCGCAGGCTGGGCTGATCTCGCCGGAGGAGCTCGGTCAGGTGGTCGATCGCGGCCCGGACCCTGGGCAGGGCGCGGACCTCGCGGTGGACTCCGAGCCACAGCCGCCGCTCGGGAGGGGGGACGGGCGGGTCGAGCCGCTCGAGTCCGGGCGTGGCGTCCCCGACGAGGCGCGGCAGGCAGGCGAGACCGAGACCCGCGGCGGCCATCGCCGCGAGCCCCTCGCGCCCGTTGGTACGAGCGCCGGGCTGCGCCTCGCCAGCCACCTCGCGCAACCAGGGCCGGTCGGCCGTCGGCACCTCCTCGTCCATCGTGAGAAGCAGGTGCCCTGCGCAGCCGAGCGCGAAGTCGGGCTGGCCACGCGCTCTCAGGTAGTCGCGGGCGGCGAAGAGGCCATAGGCGATGCGGGCCACTTCCCGCTGGAAGACGGCCTGCTGCTGGAAGGCCGCGGGGCGGAGCGCGATGTCCGCTTCCCCGCGCGCGAGATTGGCCCAGCGGGCGCTGGTTTGGCGGGCCGGCAGTCGGCGGCCGGACCGGTGGAAGCCGTGGCCTTCGACGCCTTCACGCTGCTCGACTTCCGCCAGCTCCCAGCGACGGCGGAGCGTCTCTTCCCTGGGCAGGGCCTGCGCCTGGAGGAGCTGTGGCGCACCCGGGTCTTCGAGTACAGCTGGCTCCGCGTGCTGGGTGGGCAGTATCGCGACTTCGAGGCGGTGAGCGCCGATGCGTTCGGCTTCGCCTCCGCGATGCTGAAGCTCTCGCCCCCCGCCGGGGTTCGCCGCGAGTTCCTCGAGACCCTCGTTCATCTCTCCCCCTGGCCCGAGGCCGTGGCCACGGTGACGCGGCTCCGGGCGATCGGACTGAAGCTCGCCTTCCTCTCCAACTTCACGCCGGGGATGCTGGCCTCGGTCAGCCAGGGCACGGGGCTCGACCGGCTGATGGACGCGCCGCTGAGCACGGACTCGGTCCGCAGCTACAAGCCGGCCCCGAGGGCCTACCAGCTCGCGGTCGACGCGTTCCGGCTGCCGAAGGAGCGCATCGCCTTCGTCGCCCATGGCGGCTGGGACGCCGCGGGTGCCGGGTGGTTCGGCTTCCCCACGTACTGGATCAACCGCCTCGGCGTCGCGGGCGACGAGCTCGGCGTCCCTCCGGTCGCGACGCTCTCATCGCTCTCACCCCTGCCGGATCTCCTCTCCGGAGGCGCGGCACCCCCGAGGCCGACGGACTGAGGCGTGAGACTCCCTCTGCAGGGCGAGCCGCCCCGGGGCTCCAAGGGGTTGCGTCTTGCCCGCACGGGCTATTCCTGTCTCGAATGCGCGACGCCCAGCGTGCGACGGAGCCACTCCTCCCGATCCCTGCGGACCTGGGGCGCTTCCATGGCGTGGCTGGTGGCGTAGGTGCGGAGCTCGCCGCGCCCGGCAGTCGCCTTGCGCCAGACCTCGATCTGCTCCGCGGGGACGTAGAAGTCCTGCTGGGCGAGCTGGACGAGGAGGGGACCCTCGAGCGCCGGCAGCGCGTCGATGGGATCGAGGGGGGCGAGCCGGCGCCGGTACTCCTGTTCGTCGGTGGGCCGCTTCTTCGAATCGTAGAACATCCATTGCTCGAAGCGCGGGGTGAGCGCGAGCAGCACGTGACAGCGCGGCCGACCATCGGCCCCCGCGGCCAGCACCCCCGTCATTCCCCCGAAATCGTGACCGACCACCGCCAGCTTGCCCGGGTCGACCCCGGGCTCCTGTCCGAGGAGATCCAGCCCACGCCGGAGCGAGACCACCTGGGTGGTGAACGCCGCAGGATCCTCGTCCATCGCCCGCTGCTCGTACCACCCGGGCTGACTCCACAGCGTGTCGACGAGGAGCGACACCGCGCCGAGCTGGGCCAGCGCCACCGCCTCGTCGAGGAACTCGGTCCGGTTGCTCGTCGCGGGCTCGCCGAGCCAGTGCACCCAGAGGACGGCGGGCCCACGCTTCGCTCCCTCGAGAGGGCGGACCAGCGTCGCGGGCACGGGGGGCGTGCCGGGCGCGCCGGCGTAGGTCAGCTCGACGACGCTCGTCCCCGCGCGGTCGGAGGCCGAGAGCACCTGGACGTCGAGCGGCGTGCCGGGGTCCGGGAAGCGGGCGTCGTACGCGCGCGACGCCTCGGGCCGGGGGGGCGCAGCCGGGCGAGACCCCTGGCTGCCGGGTGCCGCGCAGCCGAGGCAGATGGGGAGGAGGAGAAGGGCGAGGGACGGTCGGGGCATGCGCTCCGCGGGCACTCTCGACGGCGGACCGGGCTGGCCGCAACGGGCTCTGCAGTGGAAAAGGACTGGCGAGCAGCGGTCCGGCTGGGCTGTGCTGTGGGAACCCACGGAGCCGCCATGGCCAAGCGCCGCCGGAAGCCGAAGGTCGACGAGGCGTACCAGTACGAGGTCTACCCGCCGGGCACGGTCTCGCTCGGCGAGGTGGACCTCTCCATCCGCGTCCCGGGCGACGAGGCCTACGAGCAGGAGCTGAAGCGGCGGCAGCGCGAGGTCTTCGGCCTTCAAGTCAGGATGTTCCAGGGCGGCCACCGCGCGATCTTCGTCTTCGAGGGGTGGGATGCGGCGGGGAAGGGCGGCTGCATCAAGCGGCTCACCGCCGAGCTCGACCCCCGAGGGTACAAGGTGTGGCCCATCGGCCCGCCGGACGAGGAAAGCCGCCGCCACCACTACCTCTGGCGATTCTGGAACCGGCTCCCGGGCCGCGGCGAGGTCGCGGTGTTCGACCGCAGCTGGTACGGCCGGGTGCTGGTGGAGCGGGTGGATGGGCTGGCGAAGAAGGCGGAGTGGAGGCGGGCCTACGACGAGATCAACGCCTTCGAGCGGATGCTCACCTCGGACGGCGTGCAGATGACCAAGTTCTTCCTCCACATCGACCAGAAGACCCAGCTCGAGCGGTTCAAGGCCCGGGAGACCGACCGGTTCAAGAACTACAAGATTGGCCCCGACGACTGGCGCAACCGGCGCAAGTGGAAGGACTACGAGGCCGCGGTCACCGAGATGCTCGACCGCACCCACCGCCCGGACGCGCCGTGGGTGCCGATCTCCGCAAACGACAAGCACCACGCCAGGCTGGAGGTGCTGCGGCTCTGCGCCGACGTGATGGCGGCGGCGCTGGAGCGGGGACGCTGAGCGCGCCGCTCCCCGGTGCTCAGCGCGGGGCCTCGATCTTCACCGGGCCGAACTGCTTCAGCGAGTCCTCGACCACGGTGCGGTCGCCCACCACCACCAGCGTCATCCGGGATGGGTCCAGGTACTGGCGAGTGACCCGGGTGATGTCTGCCGGCTTCAGGGCCTCCACCCGAGGCAGGTAGGTCTGGAGCCAGTCCGCAGGGAGCCCGTACAGGTCGACGAAGCGCAGCTGGGCGATGATGCCGGCGCGGCTGCTGTTGCGGAGCACGAACGTTCCAGCGACGTACTTCTGGATCCCGGTGAGCTCCTCGGCGGTGGGAGGCTCCTTCCGGAGATGCTCGACCTCCGCCAGCACCTCCCGCAGCGCGGCGGCCGTGTCCTTGGTGGTGACGTCCGCCTGCTCGACCCAGACGCCCACGCCGGGGTGGACTCCCAGCGCGCTCCGCGGCGAGTAGGTGTAGCCGTGCTTCTCCCGGATGTTGGCGGTGATGCGGCTGCCGAAGCTTCCGCCGAGCAGCGTGTCGGTGACCACCAGCGGGATGTAGTCCGGCGAGGTGGGGGGCACGACCGGCAAGCCGATGCGCACCGTCGACTGGACCGCGCCCGGCCGGTCCACGAGGAAGACCCGCTTGCCCGCGTGCGGAGTGGGCCTGGGCCTGGCCGGCGCCTTCGCCTTGCCCCAGCCGCCGAATGCCTCCTCGATGGCCGCGCGCACCGCGGCCGGATCGAAGCGCCCCACCACGTAGAGGTGCGCCCGGTCCGCGCCCGCGTATCGCGTCCACAGCTGGCGCGCCTGCTCCAGGGTGAACGTCTCCACCTCCGCGGCGACCGGGAGCACCCGGCCGTAGGGGTGGCTTCCATAGATGGCCCGGGCGAACGCCTCCTCGGCCAGGGGCTGTGGCTGACTCCGCTGGATCGCCACCTCGCGCAGGAGGTCGCCCTTGAGACGCGCCAGCTCGGCCGCGGGGAAGGACGGGGTGCGCGCGACCTCCGCGACCAGCCTCACCGCCTCGGCGGTCGAGTCGCCGAGGCATTCCATCTCCAGCGAGGTCTCGTCCTCGCGCACGTTCACCGCCACCGCACCGCCGAGCTTCGCCGCAACCTCGGCGACCTGGATCGCGCTCTTCGTCCCGGTGCCCTGGAGCAGCAGCTTGCCGGTGAGGTCGGTCAGGCCGGTCTGCCCCGCGGGCTCGTCCACGTTTCCGAGACGCACCACCAGCGAGACGTTCGACTTGGGCACGGCGCCGTACGGGACCAGCGTGACCTGGACTCCGTTCCGGAGCTTGAACCGCGTGGTGGCCGGGAGCTCGAAGGGCGGGGTCGGTCCGGGGACCGGCGGGGTCTCCGGCGCGGCGAGGGCGAGGGTGGAGCCGAGCAGCGAGAGGCCGGCCAGGGTGCGCAGCATCACTTGCCTCCCGCCGGCTGCAGGGCGACCACGGTGCGGTTGGTGGGGCGGAGCCACTCCTGGGCCGTCCTCTGGATGAGCTCGGGCGTCACCGCGAGCAGGCTGGGCTCGATGCGGTTCACCGCCGCAGGGTCGCCGTCGAACAGGGCATGGGTGGCGAGCAGATCTGCCCGGCCGAAGCCGTACAGTCGCTCGAGGTCTGCGTAATAGGCGCTCCGGGCCTTGACCCGTGCGCGGTCCAGCGTCTCCTGATCGACGGGCGCTCGGCGCAGCGGCTCGATGGCCGTGTCGATGGCCGCGACGATCTCCTTCGGCGAGTGCCCGGTGTCGTGGAAGAGAGAGGCCATCCAGAGCATCGGGCCCTGGTAGTCGTACTGGTTGCCGAGGAGGTTCGCGCCGCCCTCCACTTCGCCGGTCAGCCCGCGCTTCTGCACCAGCTCCTGGTACAGCCGGCTGTCCGGACCCTCGACGAGGATCTGCTGCAGCAAGGCCATGGCCCAGAACTCGGGAGAGCCGCGCGGAGGCATGTGGTAGGCGACGGCCAGCGCCGGCCGCTGCGCCAGCTTGTCGTCCACGGTCTTCCACTGCTCCTCGGTCTGCGGGGGCTCGGTGAGGTCGGGAACCGGCGGCACGTCGGCGCGGGGAATCCCCTCGAAGTACTTCGACACCCAGGCCTTCACCGGGCCCGGGTCGAAGTTGCCGCTCACCACCAGCGCGGCGTTGTTGGGCGCGTAGTAGGTCGTGAAGAACTGCTGGACGTCCTGGAGCGTGGCCGCGTCGAGGTCGCCCAGGTCGCCGTAGAAGTTGTGGGCGTTGTACCAGTTCTTGTTCGCCAGCTGCGGCACGGTGAGCCACGGCCAGCCGCCGTAGGGCCGGTTGAGCACGTTGACCCGCACCTCGCTCTTCACCACGCCCTGCTGGTTGGTGAGGTTGTCCTGGGTCACCTTGAGGCCACGCATCCGGTCCGCCTCGGCCCAGAGCATCGTCTCCAACACGTTGGCCGGGACCACCTCGAAGTAGTTGGTGAAGTCGAAGCGGGTGGAGCCGTTGAGGATGCCGCCGTTCCGCTGCACCAGCTGGATGAAGGCGAGCTTCCCGAGGTTCTCGCTGCCCTGGAACATCATGTGCTCGAACAGATGCGCGAAGCCGGTGCGGTTGCGCGGCTCGATGCGGAACCCGATGTGGTAGTAGACGCCGACCGTCACGATCGGCGCGGTGGTGTCGCGCGAGAGCACCACCTTGAGCCCATTGGTCAGGGTGTAGAACTCGACCGGGATCTCGAACGCCGGCCGCGCGTCGGGCGGGACGAACCGTGCGGCCGCGGCGTCTGCCGCCGGCGGCGGGCTGGGCGTCGGGGCGGCGGGAGCCGGAGCGGGTGCCGGCGCGGGTGCCGCCGGGGAATGCGCGCACCCGAGCGCGAGGGCGAGCGACAGGCAGAAGAGAATCCTCATGGCGGGGGGGCTCGTAGTCTCCGGACGGCCTCCTCGACAAGGGCTCTTCCGCGGATGGCGGGCTCGGCCGGCCCTCTTCGTCCACGCGGTCACGTCTTGAAATGGGAGGCCGGCGGGGGGTTCTGGTAGAGGTCCGGTCATCCCCATGCGCAGCCGGTGTCCCCCAGCGACCTGCGACGACCGATGCCCTTCCGGGCGGCCGCGCTCCTGGCATCGGGCCAGGTGCCGTGCGTAGCGCGGTCCCCCTGCTGGTGGTGGCGGCGGTGCTCTTCTCGGGCCTGGGCAGCCCTGCGGGCGGGACCCATCCGGACGAGGGCCTGTACCTTCAAGCCGCGCGCGAGATGCACGACCGCGGCGACTGGCTCACCCCCACCGTCGACGGCGGCCCGGACTTCACCAAGCCGCCCCTGCTCTACTGGGCGATGGGGCTCGCCTTCTCCCTGTTCGGAGAGACGCTCTGGGCGGCGCGGCTGCCGGTCGCGCTCGCTGCGCTGGCCCTGGCCTGGGTGACGGGGCGCCTCGCCCGTCGCGTCGCGGGAGAGGCCGCCGAGCCGGTGGCGATCCTCGTCGTCGGGACCTGCCTCGGGGTCCTCCGCTACGCCCGCGTCGACCTGATGGACGTCCCCCTGGCCCTGGCCCTCGCCGTCGGGCTGTGGACGCTCTGGCGCGCGGCCGAGGGCGGCTCGCCACGGCTGTTGCTGCTGACAGGGGTGGCCGCGGCGGCGGCGACGCTGCTCAAGGGCCCGGTGGGGCCGCTTCTCATGGTTCCACCGGCGACCGTGTACCTCTCGCGGCGCGGCTGGCCGAGGGCCCTCGTGCCCTGGCTGGTCGCGGCCGGCGTGCTCGCGCTTCTGCTCGCCGCGCCCTGGTACGTGGCGATGGCGGGCCGGTACGGCGAGGCCTTCGTCGGCCGCTTCTTCGGCACCGAGAACCTGGGCAAGTTCCGCTTCGCCTGGACCGTGGAAGGCGAGCTCGGGCTCCTGCTCGCCGCCCCGGTGCTTCTCCTCCCCTGGACGCCGCTGGTGCGGGTGCGCGGGCCCGGCGCCGCTCTCGCCTGGCCGTGGGTCGTGGGTTTGCTCTTCGTCTACAGCCTGCCCGGGCTGAAGCACCCGCACTACGTCTTGCCGGCGCTCGCGCCCATGGCGGTGCTGGCCAGCGGGGCGCAACCCGGATCGCGGCGCATCGGCAGCATGGTGCTCCTGCTCGCCCTCGCGGTGGCCGGGGCTCTCGCGCTGCGGTTCCCGCTCGCCGCCCCGGTCCGGCTCGGGCTGGGGTGCGCGATCTCGCTGCTTGCGCTCTCGGCGGCGGCGATGGGCCGTGGCGCCGTGCTGGCGAGCACGGTGGGCTTTGCCGGTGCGGCGGTGCTCCTCTTCGCCAGCGTCCTCCCCCGCGCCGTTCCGCCCCCGGTCCCGTCCTGGGTCGGGGAGCGGGCGGGGTCACGGCCGCTGTTCACCGCCACGCAGAACCCGGGCCTCTACTCGTTCCTGGTGGGGCGCTCGGTGCACCGTGCGTCCGGGGAGGCCCAGATGCTCCGTGCACTGCAGGAGGGTGAGGCGCTCCTGGTCACCCGGGAGGAGCGGACGGAGCTACCTCCCGCGGTGACTGCGCGGCTCGTCCCCCTCGCCAGCTGGCCCCGGCTCCGGGGGCGGCTCTCGATTCGCGAGGTGGTTTACGCCTGGTTACGGGCCGATCCGAGCGCGCTGTTCGAGCCAATGAGCCTGGAGATCCTCGGAATCCCGCCTTAGCTTTGACTGGTTTGACGGAGGGAGCGACGGATCGATAGTGTCCCGCGCCCTTTCAGGAGCACACGGAAGACATCGCCATGCCCAAGGATTTCCTGTTCACCTCCGAGTCGGTCACCGAGGGCCACCCGGACAAGGTGGCCGATCAGATCAGCGACGGCGTCCTCGACGCGATCATCGCCGGGGACCCGCGCGGCCGGGTGGCCGTGGAGACGCTGGTGAAGACCGGTCTGGCCATCGTGGCCGGCGAGGTCACCACCAGCACCTACGTCGACATCCCGAGCATCGTCCGCAGCACCATCGTCCGCATCGGCTACACCCACAGCGACATGGGTTACGACGGCCACACCTGTGGCGTGATGGTGGCCATCGAGGGCCAGAGCCAGGACATCGCCCGCGGCGTGGACAACGACAAGGAGCAGGGCGCGGGCGACCAGGGGATGATGTTCGGCTACGCCTGCAACGAGACGGCCGAGCTGATGCCGGCGCCCATCCACTACGCGCACGCCCTGACCCGGCGGCTCGCGGACGTGCGGCGCAAGTCGCTCCCCTGGCTCCGGCCCGACGGGAAGAGCCAGGTGACGGTGCAGTACGTGAATGGCAAGCCGGTGCGCATCGACACCGTCGTCGTCTCGACCCAGCACGCCGACAGCGTCTCCAACAAGAAGATCCACGAGGCGGTGCGCGAGGAGGTCATCCTCAAGGCGCTGCCGAAGAAGCTGCTCGACAAGAAGACCCGCTTCTTCATCAACCCCACGGGGCGGTTCGTCATCGGCGGCCCGATGGGCGACTCGGGCGTCACCGGCCGGAAGATCATCGTGGACACCTACGGTGGCATGGGCCGGCACGGGGGCGGCGCATTCAGTGGCAAGGACCCCAGCAAGGTGGACCGCTCGGCGGCGTACATGGGCCGCTACATCGCCAAGAACGTGGTGGCCGCCGGGCTCGCCGAGCGCTGCGAGGTCCAGGTGAGCTACGCCATTGGCGTCGCCGACCCGGTCTCGGTCATGGTGGAGACTTTCGGGACGGCGAAGGTCCCCGAGGAGCGCATTGCCGAGGCGATCCGCAGGACGTTTAGCCTGAAGCCGCGGGAGATCATCGACCACCTCGACCTGCTCCGCCCCATCTACCAGAAGACCGCGAGCTACGGTCACTTCGGGCGCACGGAGAAGGAGTTCACCTGGGAGCGCACCGACAAGAAGGATGCGCTCCGGGAAGCGGTGGGCGCCCGGGCGCTGCGCGCCGTCGGGGGCTGAGCGGCGTCCGAGCAGCTGGACGGGGCCAGTCCGCTCCGATTGCCCGACCACCGGGTCTGGTGGTCCTCTCTCGCTGAGCATGTTCCGGGGGATGGGTTCGAGAGCGGTCGCGATGGAGGCCAGCTCGGGGCCGGAACGTTCTCCCTCGACGTGACCGCCCCGGGCTACGCCCACGCCGCGCTCGAGGTCGAGGTCCCGGTAGCGAACGCGGACGCCTGCACCTGTCAGGTCGGGGTTCGTACCGCAGACGCGAGACGTCGCGTTGAGGCCCCTATGAGCCAGGCCGACGCTCCCTGGATGCGTCGTCGTCTCTCGTCAGCGCTCGTGGCCTTCGTGGGAGTGCCCCTAGCGCTCGTCGTCGCCTCGCCTCCAGCGTGCGTGGAGACCTGTGACTGCGCCGGGCCACTTCCGTTCCTGACGGTCAGGGTCGTGGATGGCGTCGACGCTGGTCCCATCGGCACCGCCCGGGTGAACGACGTCCCGCGCGGTTTCGAGGGCGTCTGCGCGTTCCGGAGCAAGCCCGATGGCGGCCCGGCGAGTGCCGGTCCGGTCAGCTTGACCGTGGCGGCCCAGGGGTATGAGACCCGTTCCCTGACGGTCGACGTGCCGGCGACGCAGCCCGCGGATGATGGGTGCTGCGGGGTCGGACCTCCGTACATCCCTCAGATCACGACAGTGGCTCTCCAGCCGCTCTGACGGGTGCTGGACCTGCGCTCGCGCTTCGGTCCAAGTTCCCCCGCCGTGCGAGCCGACATCATCCCCGGAGCGTCGTTCCCCGATTACGAGCTCACCGACCACACCGGCAAGCGGCGGAAGCTCTCCGAGCTGCAGGGCCCCGACCCGCTGGTCCTCGTCCTGAGCCGCGGAGGCTTCTGCCCCAAGGACCGCCGGCAGCACGAGGGGCTGGTGCAGCTCCACCGCGAGATGGAGGTCGGCTACTGCCGGATGGTCACGGTGTCGACGGACACGCTGCTCGAGCTGAACGAGTTCCGCAGCGGCGTGGGCGCGCACTGGACCTTCCTCTCCGACGCCGCGCGGAAGGTGCAGAGGGACCTGGACATCGCCGAGTACACCGACCCGACCCACAACCCGATGATCCCGCACACCCTGGTGCTTGAGCCCGGGCTCAAGGTCTTCAGCGTGTACAACGGCTACTGGTTCTTCGGCCGACCCACGGTGGAGGAGCTCCGCCGGGACCTCCGCCTGGTGCTCCAGCGCTGCCGCCCCGACTGGGACCTCTCGGACCCCGCGCTGCGCCAGGCCTGGGCCGTGGGGGAGAAGGCGCGCTTCTGGCCTTACGGGAAGACGCGCGCGCAGGTGCTGGCCGAGCAGGACGACGGCTGACCGATGCGCGTGGAGCAGGCAGCGCGAGGTCATCCAGAACGTGGCCCGGGTGCGCCACGCTCGCCTGGAAGACGTGCGGCGGGGGTTGAGGAGGCCTCGGGCCACGACACCCTCGAGCTCACCGCCGAGCAGGCGCGCAGGTTCCTCGTCCGCCGTCACTTCCTGGCGCCGCCACGGGCGCTGCCGGCGCGCGCCGAATCGGTGCTCCGGGTCGTCCGGGAGCTCGGCTCGGTGCAGTTCGATCCGCTGGAGGTCACCGGCGCGCGGAACGACGACCTGGTCCTCGCCGCGCGGATCCGCAACTACCGCCGCGGCTGGATGGAGCGGTGGCTCTACGGAGCGCGCGCCGAGCGGCAGCTCTTCGAGGCCTACAACAAGTCGCTCAACATTCTCCCGGTGGAGGAGCTGCCGGTGCACCGGGTGGACTGGGAGCAGTGGCACCGCCGCGACGGCGCGTACCAGGGTCTCCTCCACCGGCATGCCGACATCGCCCAGGCAATTCTGGAGCGACTCGAGCGCGAGGGCGCCCTTCCCGGGAGCGCGTTCGTGGAGCGGGGCGGGCAGCGCCTGCTCTGGGGCTGGGGGTCAGTGACCGTGCCCCGCGCGGTGCTCTACGCGCTGTTCCGGACCGGGCAGATCGGCATCGCCCGCCGGGTGGGAAACGTGCGGGTGTACGACCGGATCGAGCGCCTCTTCCCTGGTGCCCTGCTCGACACCCGGTTGCCGGACGAGGAGGTCCGGCGGCATCAGCTCCTGAGCCGGTTCCGCGGCGTGGGGCTGCTCGGGCTGCGCGCAGGGGCGGAGATCTGGTCCGGCACGGTGCCCGCGCGCCAGCGGCTCCGGCTCACCGAGGCGATGGTCGCCGACGGGACGCTCCGCCGGGTGCGTGTCCAGGGCGTTCGCGACGAGCGGTTCATGCTCGCCGCCGACGCCCGCTTCCTCCGCGGGGGCGCACTCCGCACCCGCGGTGTCGCGCTGCTCGCCCCGCTCGATCCGCTGGTCTGGGACCGGGAGCTGCTCCGGCAGCTGTTCGACTTCGACTACGTGTGGGAGGTGTACGTCCCGGCGAAGGCGCGCAAGCACGGGTACTACGTCCTGCCGCTGCTCTGGGGCGATCGGCTGGTGGGACGCATCGAGCCGCGCATCGACCGCAAGGCGGGCGTGCTCCGCGTGCCGGCCCCGCGGCTGGAGCATCGGATGCGCCGCTCAGAGCGGCTGGAGCTCGACGCCGCGCTCGATCGCGCGCTCGAGGCGCACCGCCGGCTCTCCGGCGCCGAGCGCATCGAGCGCGCCTGAGCATGGGTGGCGGGCCTCGCCGCGGCGGCGGACTGTCGAAGGCTCAGGACTTCTCCGGAAGCCGCTCCAGCTCCTCGAACCACGACGCGTACAGCTCCACGCCGCGCCGGGCCTGCGTCCAGTCGAAGAACTCGTTCGGCGCGTGGTAGCCGTGCTCGGGGAGACTCAGGCCCATCAGGAGCACCGGGGCGCGCAGCACCTCGGCCATGGTCGCCACCGCGGGGATGGAGCCGCCGCCACGGGTCAGGGCGAGGCTCTTCCCGAGCACCCGCTCCGACGCGCGGTCCATCGCGGCGCACTCCGGCGCGTCGACCGAGGTGACGAAGGCCGGCGCCGACCCGAGCGGGACGACCTCGACCAGGGGATCCAACTCCGCCACGAAGCGGCGGATGCAGTCGACCACCCGTGCCGGCGACTGGGCGGGGACCAGGCGGAGGCTCACCTTGGCCTCCGCCCACGCCGGGACGATGCTCTTGATGCCCGGGCCCTGGTACCCACCGCAGATGCCGTGGACCTCGAACGTGGGCTCGGTCCAGAGCCGCCGGAGCAGCTCGCGCGGCTCGTTCGCCATCAGCCGCCGGAACCCGTAGGTGCTCCGGAACCGCTCCACGTCGAAGCCGCTCCGGAGGTAGAGGTCCATCTCCTCCTCGCTCACCGGGACGATGCCGTCGCGGATGCCGGGGACGAGGATGTGGCCGCTCCGCGCGTCGAAGCACGCGGCGAGCACCCGCACCAGCCCGGCGATGGGATTGGGCGCGCCTCCGCCCACCACGCCGGAGTGCGCGTCCACCTCGGCGGTCCTGAGCTTGAGCACCAGCCCCTGGTAGCCGCGCAGACCCACGTCCATCGAGGGCTGCTCGGCCGAGACCCACAGGGTGTCCGAGACCAGCACCGCCCGGACCGGACCGAGCGTCGGCCGGTGCTCCCGGAGCAGCTCCGCAAAATGGGGGCTGCCCACCTCCTCCTCGAACTCCCAGAGCAGCTGGAAGCCGAGCGGCGACCCGCGGCGGGCGGCCTGGGCGATGGCCAGGAGGCAGGTCAGCGCCGGTCCCTTGTCGTCGGTGGTGCCACGTCCGAGGTAGCGCTCGCCGTCGATGCGCATCCGGAACGGCTCGCCCTTCCACTCGGGTTCCTCCGCGGGCTGGACGTCGAGGTGGTTGTAGACCAGCACCGATGCCCCGCGCGGGTCGCCGAAGCGGCCGTGGACGTACGGCTTGCCGCCGGCCCGGAGGAGCGTCGCCGTCCCGCCGAGGTGGCGGATGACGGCCAGCGCCGCCTCCGCGCAGGCCTCCATCTCCGGTCCCCGGCTGGGGTCCATGCTGATGGTGGGCAGCTCGACGAGCGTGCGGAGCCGTTCCTCGAAGAAGGCCCGGTGGCCCTCGGCCCAGGCCCGTGCGTCGTGGTTCACGGTCGAAGTGCCTCCACCAGCGCGGCGGTCAATTCCCGGCCACGGTGCCCTCGGGATCGAGGTCCGGGCCGTAGATGGTGAACTCGACCCCGAGCGCGCGCGGCGAGGCGAGGAGTGGACGGAGCAATCCCACCGGCACCTCGTACGACAGTCCACCGGGACGCGCGAGTCCACCGCGGGCATCCGTTCGTCGTCGAGCACGTCGGCGTCCACGTGGATCCAGACTCCCGGGTGATGGTCCAGCCGCTCGGGGACGCGGGCGGCGATCGCCCGGGGACGCAGCCCGATCCAGCGCAGCAGGTCCGGCATGCGCCGGGTGCCGGGCTCCCGTCTGGGCGCGGGTGGGGCGAGCTCCAGGTTCAACGGAGCATCAGCACCGCGCGGGGGCCTGGGTCCGCCGATCAGCATGGCGGCGCCTCCGCGAAGAGCCGGCGCGCGGTGGGGCGTTGCAGCAGCCGGTCCCGGTAGTCCCGCAGCGCCCGGAAGGGCCCGAGGTGCCCCTGTCGGCCGGCCCAGGCGAGCATCGCCGCGAGGACCAGGTCCACCACCTGCGGCCGATCGCCGACCAGCGTGTCGCGTCCGGCCACGGCGCGCTCGAGCACCGCCAGTGGGGCCGCGAGGCGTGCGGCGGCCCATGGCACGACCGCGGCGTTCCGTTCCGTGGCCGGTAGCTCCTCGGTGTGGAGGCAGATGAGGTCGAGCAGCGGCTCCACCTCGGTCACGGCAAGCATCAGCCACTGGTCGTGCGTGGCCCGCTCCGGGCTCCCGGCAGCGGGGATGAGCCCGCGCTCCGAGCGCCGGTCGGCGAGCCAGGTGCAGAGCGCCACCGACTCGAACCGCTGCACTCCGGTCTCGTCCTCCAGCACCGGCACGCGTCCGAGCGGATGGAGCCGGAAGCGTCCAGGCGCCCCGCTCTCCGGGGCCAGGACCCGTTCCACCGGCTCTCCCAGCTCGGCCAGCACCCACTCCACCCGCGAGGCCCGCGTCTGCGGCCGCCAGTACAGCTTCATCGGACGCTCCTCAGTAACCGTCAAAATGAGTTTTGATGGTTGGAGGATGGAACCGTCGATTGTCACCTGTCAAGTGGTCGTGGGGGGTTAGAGTGTGAGCATGCTCCTTCCGGGCACCCATCGCTTCAAGCTGGCCGGCGGGCACCCGGTGCTCGACTTCCTCAACACCCTGGGTGGACACCGGTTGACCCATCCTCGCGAGGACCTCGCCACGCCCGAGGACCTGGTCTCGTGGGGGCTCCAGTCCGGGTGGCTGGACCAGGAGCGCGCCCACCCGATGCTGGTGGAGATCCAGCTCCGCCCCGCCGAGGCCCGTGCCGCCCTGGCGCGTGTCCGTGCGTTCCGGGAGGCGCTTTTCCGAGTGTTCCTCGCCGTCTCCGAGGACGCCCAGCCGGCGCCCGAGCCCCTCGAGGCCTTCGAGCGGGAGGTGCGCCGGGCCTGGGCGGAGCGCCGGCTGGTGCGCGCGCCGGAGCAGGCCTACCGCTGGGTCTCCCCCGAGTCGGCGCGGCTCGAGTCGTTCGTTCCAGGGCTGGCCCTGGCTGCCTCGGACCTCCTCACCGGCCCTGACCGCCGGCGCATCCGGCTGTGCGAGGCCACGGCTCTGGACGGGTGCGGCTGGATGTTCCTGGACACCAGCCGGAACGGAACTCGCCGCTGGTGCGAGATGGCGACGTGCGGCAACAAGTACAAGGCCCGCCGTCACTATGCGCGGGTGCGCGCAGGCCGGAGCACCCGCCGCGAGTAGCGACGCTGTCGGAACTGTACGGCTGGCCCGGGAGGGGCGCTTGCCCTCGGAGCACGGCCCGGCGTACAGGCTCCCACGCCCGGGGGGGCGCGCCGCCGCCCCCGATGTTCCCCCAGAGAGGTCGAACGACACATGGCCGTTCCTGCCAAGAAGCTGACGTCCCTGAAGAAGCCTTCCGCCTCCGTGCCCTGCGACGTGAAGAACCTCGCGCTGGCCGAGAAGGGGCGCGGGCGGATCGAGTGGTCCGGCCGGTCGATGCCGGTGGTGCACCAGATCCGCGAGCGCTTCGCCAAGCAGAAGCCCCTGAAGGGCATGCGGATGGCGGCGTGCCTCCACGTCACCGCCGAGACCGCCAACCTGGCCATCGCCCTGAAAGCCGGCGGCGCGGACCTGGTCCTCTGCGCGAGCAACCCGCTCTCCACTCAGGACGATGTCGCCGCCGCGCTGGTGGTCGACCACGGGATCAGCGTTTTTGCCATCAAGGGTGAGGACAACAAGACCTACTACCGGCACATCCACGCGGCGATCGAGCACCGTCCGAATCTCACCATGGACGACGGCGCGGACGTGGTCGGAGTGCTCCACAGCGAGCGCAAGGATCTCCTCGCCCAGGTGATCGGCGGCACCGAGGAGACCACCACCGGCGTCATCCGCCTCCGGGCGATGGCCCGCGAGGGCGTGCTCGGCTACCCGATCGTGGCGGTGAACGACGCGCTCACCAAGCACATGTTCGACAACCGTTACGGCACCGGCCAGTCCACCATCGACGGGATCATCCGGGCCACCAACCGCCTGGTGGCGGGCAGCGTGTTCGTGGTCGCCGGCTACGGCTGGTGCGGCCGTGGCCTGGCGATGCGCGCCAAGGGTCTGGGCGCCGACGTGGTGGTCACCGAGATCGACCCCCACAAGGCGCTGGAGGCGGTGATGGACGGCTACCGGGTGATGCCGATGAAGGACGCGGCGAAGATCGGCGACTTCTTCTGCACCGTCACCGGCAACGTGAACGTCATCCGGCGCGAGCACTTCGAGTCGATGAAGGACGGGGCCATCGTCGCCAACAGCGGCCACTTCAACGTCGAGCTGGACCTCGAGACGCTGGGGAAGATCGCCAAGGACCGGAGCACCGTCCGCGAGTTCGTCGAGCAGTACACCCTGAAGAACGGCAAGCGGGTCATCGTGCTCGGTGAGGGCCGGCTGGTGAACCTGGCCGCCGCCGAGGGTCACCCCTCGAGCGTGATGGACATGTCCTTCGCCAACCAGGCGCTGTGCAGCGAGTGGATGGTGAAGCACCACCGTACGCTGGAGAACCGCGTCTACTCGGTGCCGGAGAAGATCGACAAGGAGATCGCCCGGCTGAAGCTCAAGGCGATGGGCGTGAAGATCGACGTCCTCACCGACGAGCAGGAGACGTACCTCAACAGCTGGAACCAGGGGACCTGAGCGAAGGCCCGGCGTTCGGTCAGCGCAGGGCGAGGAGCTTCGCCAGCTCCGCCAGCTGACCGAGCACGGCGCGCAGCGCCTGCGGATCCGTCAGCAGACCGGGCGTCTCGACGGCTGCGGTGTGTCCGGAGACGCGCACTCCGCCCTGGAGCAGCGCGGGGAGCAGCTCGCGTCGGCGGTGGGCGTCGAGCCACCGCCCGAGCGTCTCGGGAGTCCGCGCCGACGCCCGGAGCTCGCCGCGGCGGTCCAGCGCGAGCCTCAGGCCCTCGGGGACCACGCCCTCGTACCGGGCAGAGACCTGCGTCCTCCAGGGCCCGACGCCGAGCAGCACCCGGCGCGCGGTGATGTCCAGTCGGAGCAGTCGGTACTTCCCGCGGATGCTCTGGCTCCCGCCGTCGAACCCGAGCATGAACGCCCGGGCGAGAGTGTCCCAGGCCCCGGCCCGGCGCGCGTCATCGGGGCGGGACCTCCACCAGACCAGGCCCACCGCCAAGACGAGGGCCCCGAGCACGAGCCAGACGCGCACGCCCGGGGCTCTACCACCGCTCTCAGTGTCGGACGCGAGCGACCAGGATCTTGTCGTAGACGACGACCCCGAGCACGAACGCTTGGCTCGCCCCGTCGTAGGTCATCCCGGTGGCGAGCGTGGCGCTCGCGGTGCCCCCGGTAGCCGGGTCCTGCACGGGAGCGCACACCATGGGCCAGGCTCCCGTGGCGTCGTGCTCGTAGACCGCCCAGTTGTTGGACGCGGTGGTCACCGTCGCCGCGGCCATGTGCCCGGTGTTGCCGTTCAAGACCAGCGGGTGCCTCCAGGCACCGACTCCGCGCTCGGGCACGACCACCCCGGTGAGGCCTGGCAAAGTGGTTCCCAGCTGGGTCCACCCGGGCGCTCCGTACACCGTGACCTCGAGCCCGTCCGCCAGGCCGGCGGTCGCATCCGGATAATTGCTCCACCCCATGACCAGCTTGCCCGCCGCATCGAAGGCGAGACTCGGCAAGCCGGGGAGGACGTCGTTCCCGGTGTTGGGTGAGGCGATCGGTCCGGCCCCGGGCCCGCTGAGCTTCCTGGCGATCGGCGCGTACCCGCTGTGGTTGCCGGACACGAACGGCTCGTCCCATGCCACGGTGATGTCTCCCAGGGCGTCGACGATCAGAGTGGGGTTGGCCATGTACTCTGTCGTGCTGAGCTGGGCTCCACCGGTGATCGCCCATGACGACCCGTTCCACTGCTCGACGGCGAGATCGTAGTAGGGGGCCGTCGCCAGGAACCGGGCCACCGCCACTGCGGGCTGGTCTCCGACGAGGGCCATCCCGAACCCGGTGTTCTGGACCGAGCCAAGGATCGGAGTGGTGAACTCGGCCCACCCGCTCGCGGCGGTCCACCTCGCCAGGTGGATCTCAAGCCCCGAGGTCGTCGTGTTGAAGAGCTCGTAGGCAAGCACCGGGCGATCCAGGGAATCGATCGCCAGGTCCATGTAGAACGGGGCGTTGACCGTCACTCCTGCGCTCCCGAGCACGCTCCAGGTTCCGGCCTCGTACCGGCTGACGTAGGCGACGTGCACCCCGGTCGTCGCGTCGACCTCCACCCACGCCGCCAGCAGGCGCCCCCTCGAGTCCAGCTTCAGCGGGAGGTACCAGCCTCCCAGGACGATGGTCTTTCCGGTCGCGGGTCTGATCGGGGGCAGCGCCTCCATGCATCCGGCAGTCACGGTGACCGTCGCCGTGCCGGAGACGCCGGGGTTGACCGCGCTGCGGGCGCGAACGTGGTACGTGCCGGGGGTCGCCGGCGCCGTGTAGCTGCCGGAGGCGGACACCTTCCCGGCGGCGAAGTCACCGTTGTTCTCGTCCACCGTCCAGGTGACCGCGCTGCTCGACAGCCCACTCACCGACGCGGTGAAGCCCACGATTCCAAGCGTGGCAACGGTGGTCGAGCTGGGGGACACGGTCACTGTCGCCGGAGCGCTCACCGTGACCGTCGCGCGGCCGAACTGGCTGGTGTCCTGCTGGCTGGTGGCCCGCACGTGGAAGACGCCGGGGGCAGAAGGGGCCGTGTAGCGGCCGGAAGTGCTCACGGTGCCCCCTCCCGCTTCCTCCACGCTCCAGGTCACCGCGGAGTTGGTCGTCCCGGTCACCACCGCGGCGAACTGCTGGACGCCGTTGGTGGACAGGGTGACCGGAGTCGGGGTGACCGCCACCCGCACGCCGCCGCTCGACGATCCGCCCGGACAGAGCGCGCCGAGCGCGCAGTCGATGATCAAGGACACCCCACCCCCGAGGCTCGTCGTAGCCAGGGATGCGGTCTTCGAGCCGGTGGCACCGCCCGAGTACGGCGTGGCGCTGGTGATGCTGAAGCCTGCGTTGTGGAAGGTGGCGAGCTTGCAGGAGGTGACTGCGGCCGGCAGCGAGGTGTTCGGGCAGGTGCTGCCCTCGGTCAGGAGCTGCGCGCTCTCCTGTCCCGCGGTCGCCGTCCAGAGCTGGCCGCCCGCGTCCAAGGTGCCGACCCCGGGGGGAATCGGTGCTCCAGACGAGGGACCTCCGACGAGGACCCAGTCGGATGCGCCCTGGAAGACCACTACCCCCGAGAAGGTCTGGGCAGAGCTGGTGCCAGGCAGGTTCAGGACCACGAGCTGGAACCCGAACGCCTGCGCCGATCCGCTGGTGAGTGCCGCGCGCCCGGGCGGCGCTGCCACCAGGCTCGCGGTCAGCGTGACGGCGTTGGCCTGAACTCCGGCCTGGAGCGCGAGCGCGGCGGCCTGGACGGCGAGCGCGTTCTGGGAGGACTGAGCGGCGAGGCTGGCGGAGGCGCCGCTCAGGCTTCCCGCCAGTGGGCCAGCGATCGAAGCAGGAACCGGCGACGGGGCGGGAACGTTGTCGGGCTGCTTGGGTGGAGTCGGAGTGCCTCCGCCGCAGGCCACTGCGAGTAGCAGGGCCAAGGACATTGCGTGACGTCGCAGCATTGGGACCTCTCCCGGGGCCGGACACCCTGTGACCCCTCTGTCTGCAGGGACGAAGGTGCCCGGTGAACCTGCTCACCGGGTCTGGGGCGAGTCGCCGTCGGCCCGAGGACGAGGTGTCCCGCGCCTTCGCTCGGACTCTGCCATTGCGTTGTACAACTCGAACGACTGGGGAGACCGGTGGACGTTCTGGAGAGCCTCGAGGTCCGTTGGTTCCTCGCCGCGGGCGATTCCGTGCTCGGCATGGTCGGCCCGTGGTTCGCATCGGCGATCGTGGAGCGTGGCCGGAGGGACGACTACCTCTGGACGGGTCGCCGCGACCTCGGGATCAAGGCCCGGGGCGTCGATGCGGCGCCGACCCAGCTGGAGGTGAAGTACCTCGTCCGATCGCTCGGCGTGGCCGAGGTCGCCCCCGGGATGGTCGGTCACCTGGAACGCTGGACGAAGCTCTCGCTGCCGGTCGACGCTCCCGAGCTCGGTAGACGGGGACGCTGGGTGGCCCTGGCCAAGGAGCGCCGGCTCCGGACCTTCGCCTTCGCCGGCGGATTGGCCCGCGAAGTCCGGGGCTCGGGCCGACTCGACGCGGGCTGTGGCGTCGAGCTGACCCGCGTCGTGGTGTCCGAGGAGGGCGGCGCACCGCCCCAGGTCTGCTTCACAGTGGGCATCGAGGCGTTCGGTCCGGAGTCAACCCTGAAGGCCTCCCTCGACGCTGCTTGCCGGGCCGCTGCCGACTCGGGGCTTGCGGTCCAGCTGACGAGCTCCTCGTCGATGAGCTACCCCGAGTGGCTCGCGTCGTCCTGGGCTGGCCGCCCCGATGCGACGTGAGGTGTCGGCCTCACGGTTTGCCACCTGCACTCCTCCGGTGCGACGATTCCGGAAAGTTGCGCCGTCTGTTCTGGGGGCGGCATGGTGGACCAGCGTCCGGCCGATGATGGGGAGCGGACCGAGGCTCTCGGGGGCGAGTCTGCCCCGTGGCGCCGAACTCCCGACGAATCGACGTTGAGAATGGTCGGTCCCGCGGTTGCCGCGGGGACGGAGGTCAGCAGCCCAAGGCTTCAGGTCGGGGACGTCCTCGTCGGTCGCTTTCAGGTGACGCGCTTCATCGCCCAGGGGGGCATGGGCGCGGTCTACGAGGCGAGCGACAGCCTGCTGAAGACGCGGGTGGCCCTCAAGGTCATCCGTGGCATCTCCGCTGATGCCGGGGCGCTGGAGCGGTTTCGCCGGGAGGTGCTGCTCGCCCGGCGGGTGAGCCACCCCAACGTCTGCCGGGTGTACGAGCTGTACGAAGGGACGACGTCAACCGGCGCGCCCATCCTCTTCCTGACCATGGAGCTGCTCGAGGGGGAGTCGCTCGGGAGTCGCCTCGCCCGCACCGGACGCCTGACGACCGACGAGGCGCTCCCGCTGGTGCGGCAGATGTGCGAGGGCCTGGCGGCGGCGCACGCCGAGGGAGTCGTCCACCGCGACTTCAAGAGCAGCAACGTCATGCTCGTCCCCCGGGCGGGGGGAACGGGAGAGGCGACGACGGCGTCGACGCGCGTCGTCATCACTGACTTTGGAGTCGCCCGCGCGGTGCACCTGGTCAGCGAGGAGGCCGAGGAGGAGCCGCTCACCGGGCGGGCGGGCATTCTGGGGACGCCGGAGTACATGGCCCCGGAGCAGGTGACGGGCGGAGAGGTGACCGCCGCATCGGACATCTACGCGCTCGGCGTCGTTCTGTACGAGATGGTGACCGGGAAGTTGCCCTTCGTGGGCGACACGCCCCTCGCTGCCGCCGCCCGCCGGCTGGACGAGGCGCCACCGCGGCCCGATGCGTCACTGCCCGGCCTCGACAAGCGGTGGGCGGAAGCCATCCTTCGCTGCCTCGCCCGTCAGCCCGAGCGCCGCTTCAAGAGTGCCCGCGACGTCATTCCGGCCATCGAGAGGCTCCCCGGCCACCGGAGGCGTACGCGTGCCCTCGCCTGGAGCGCGGTCGTCGTCGTCCTCCTGGGGGCCTTCGCGTTGGTCCGCTACCGGCCCTCGCTGCGGCCGAGGGCTCCCGAGCGCAGCACGGTCCTTTCTGCTCCCCGTCTTCTGGTGGCTGTTCTCGGCTTCAGGAACGAATTGCCCTCGCCGAAGCTGAAGTGGCTTCCCACGGCCGTCACGGAGCTGCTCGTGCAGGAGCTTGCCGCGGCGGAGCAGTCGCTTCGCGTCTCGGACCCGGAAGAACTCAACTACAGAGGCCTGCGGTCACTGGGCGTGTCGGAGAGCATGGTCGGCGAGGAGAAGGAGCAGCGCCGACTTGCGGCAGTGCTTGGAGCCGATGTCCTCGTGCACGGGACGCTCACTCCCCCGGAGCCTGGCTCGGACGCCGTCCATCTTCACGTGGAGGCGCTCGACGCGGAGACACGGATGCAGCGAGCGAGCGTCGACGTGGACCTCGGTTCAGGAGCGACACGCCTTCTGGAGGCACTGCCTGACTTGGGTGCCCGCCTGCGGGAGGCCCTCGGCGCCAGCCTGTCGACTGAAGAGGAGGCAGCGCTCTCCGCTTCTCTGCCAAGAAATCTGGACGCGGCCCAGGCCTATGCGGAGGGTATCGTCCGGCTCTACAACTGGGAAGGCAGCGACGCTCGCAGCCACTTCGAGGCGGCGCTGACGGCATCCCCGGGCTTCCTCGATCCGCAGCGACGCATTGCGCAGAGCTGGGAGTTTCAGGGGGACCTGAAGGCAGCGCGCGAGGCATGGCAACGTGTCCGGGCTCGCTCCGACGGGCTGACGACCCGGGGCAGGGCAATGGTGGAGGCGACGCTTCTCGGGCTCGAGCCCGATGGCCAGAAAGCGCACGAGGCTTGGATAGCGCTCTTCGAGGCCATGCCTGATGACATTGATACGGCATGGCAGGTCATCGGTGAACGCATGTCCCCCGCGACACTCGAGCTGATGAAACGCGTCC
>DATKKF010000036.1:0-3611 GCA_035543115.1 Myxococcaceae bacterium | reverse complement strand
CTGGGGCTCGAGGTGCTCGAGCGCGACTTCCTGGCGCTGGCCACCGCCCGCGGTCAACCCCAGGGCTGACGCCGTCCGATCTTCGACATCTGGTGCTCACCGGAAAAGTGAGGGTGGGACAGACGCGGGGAACCGGGACGTCCATCGGTTCGAGGCAGCCGGTGACACGCGTTTCTCGTTGTACCTGTGTCCCCGCGCGGCCTACGGTCCGCCCGCAACCGATGGGGAAGGCACCGGACGGGCGGAGCCCGGTCAGCGGCGCCTGGGGCCCGCGAGGCCCGGACGGTTGATGATCGCGCTGACACAAGGGGAGGACATGTGAGAGTTGCGAAACTGAGTTCTGCAGTCTGCTGGACCGCGGTCTTCGCGCTGTGCCACGCAGGTCTGGCCCGCGCGCAGTCCGAGCCCACCGTCACCGGCGCACACGCCACGAACCACTGGACGGTGGATTCGGGCGAAACCGTGGGAACCGGGGTGAACGTGCTGCGAGGCCAGGTGGGCTTCCCAGGTTTCGCCGGCGACTTCATCCACGGGCTCGACCCCACCTTCGACATCGGTGGGCGCATGTGGCTGAACTACGCGATCGAGGGCATCACCAACTCCACCCAGTTCGAATGGAAGATCCAGCTGACGCTGCGCAAGCAGTTCATGGACACCGGCAAGCTCAAGCTGGCCGGCACCTTCGACCCGGGCTTCCTCCTCTACACCGGGGGAGGTACCACGAGCGGCCTCACCTTCCCGGTCGGCGTCCAGCTCGGCATCCCGATCGACAACAAGGTGACGATCAACGCCTCGTTCGACATCCCGTTCTGGGTGACCTTCGGTTCGTTCTCCAGCTTCCACATGCCGCTGCTCTTCGGCGGCGGAGTCGAGTACCTGCTGGAGCCGAACCTCGCGCTGACCTTCAAGCTGAAGCTCGGCCCGGACATCGGCTTCGGCGACTTCAGCTCGACGAACTTCGCCTTCTACGCGCTGTTCGGCGTGGCCTACAAGATGTAGCGGACGGCCAGGCCGTGCTGTGATGACGCCCGGATGACCCCGTACGAGCTCATCCGGGCCAAGCGCGACGGCGGCACCGTGCCGGCCGAGGCGCTGCGCGACTTCGTGACCGCGTACGGACGCGGGGAAGTCCCCGACCACCAGATGGCCGCCCTGTGCATGGCCGTCTTCTTCCGGGGGCTCGACCCGGTCGAGCTGCGCACCTGGACCGACGCGATGCTCCACTCGGGGAGCACGCTCCGGCGCCGGGCCGGCTCGCCCCCTCGGGTCGACAAGCACTCCACCGGCGGCGTGGGGGACAAGGTCTCGCTTTGCCTGGCCCCACTGGTGGCGGCGTGCGGCGTGGCGGTGCCGATGGTGAGTGGCCGGGGGCTCGGTCACACCGGCGGCACGCTGGACAAGCTCGCGGCAATTCCAGGGTTCCGCACCGACCTGTCGCTCGCCGAGGCGGACCGGGTCCTGGGCGAACTCGGGGTCTGCATGCTCGGGCAGACCGAGGAGCTCGCTCCGGCCGACCGGCGGCTGTACGCGCTCCGAGACGTCACCGCGACGGTGGACTCCATCCCGCTCATCGCGGCGAGCATCCTGAGCAAGAAGCTGGCCGAGGACCTGGAGGGGCTGGTGCTCGACGTCAAGGTCGGCTCGGGGGCGTTCATGCGCAGCCGCAGTGACGCCGAGCGGCTGGCGCGCACCCTGGTGGAGCTCGCGGCGGACATGGGCTGCCCGGCGGTGGCCTGGCTCACCTCTATGGACGCCCCGCTCGGAGCCGCGGTGGGCAACGCCAGCGAGCTGCTCGAGGCGGTGGACGTGCTGCACGGCGACGGCCCCGCGGACGTCCGGGCGCTGACGCTGCGGCTAGGGGCGGAGATGCTGGTGCTGGGGAGGGCGGCCGGGAGCGTGCCCGAGGCGGAACGCCGGCTCGCCGCGGCCATCGCAGATGGCTCGGGGCTGGAACGCTTCCGGGCGCTCGTCCGGGCCCAGGGCGGAGATCCGGCCCTGCTCGACACGCCGGACCGGCTGCTCGGGCCGCTGGCGACGACCGAGGTCCGCGCGCCGCGGACGGGCCACCTCTCCCATGTCGACACGCTGGCGGTGGGGCTGGCCGCGGTCGTGCTCGGCGCGGGCCGGACCCAGAGCGACGACACCATCGACCCGGGGGTGGGCTTCACCGTGCGCCGGCGCCCGGGCGAGCGGGTGGAGCAGGGCGAGCCGCTGGTGACGGTGCACCACCGGCCCGGCCAGGACGTCGCCGAGGTGTGCCGCCGACTCACCGCGGCCTTCCGCATCGGCGACGGCGTCGAGCCCTCGCCGCCGCTCCTCGTCGCCCGGCTGGAGGCCCGCCGGCCATGAGCGCCCTCTTCGACCAGCTGGAGGAGTCGGCCGCGGCGGTGCGCGCGCGGCTGCCGGGTGCGGCGCCCGAGGTGGCGCTGGTGCTGGGGAGCGGCCTCGCCGGAGCGGTGCGGCTGCTCGATGCGCCCGGGTCCATCCCTCTCGAAGAAGTCCCGCACGTGCGGACGCCGAGCGTCTCCGGACACCCGGGCCGGCTGGTCTTCGGCCGCGTCGGGCAGCTGCGCGTCGGCGTGCTCCAGGGCCGGCTCCACACCTACGAGGGCTGGAGCGCCGCCGAGACCGCCTTCCCGGTGCGGCTCCTGGTCACCCTCGGCGCACGGGTGGTGGTGCTCACCAATGCCTCGGGCGGGTTGCGCCAGGGGCTGGCTGCCGGCGACTGGATGGTGGTCACCGACCACCTGAACCTCTCGGGTAAGAACCCGCTCGAGGGGCCGAACGACGCGAGGCTCGGGCCCCGCTTCCCGGACCTCTCGCACGCCTATGACCCCGGGCTGCGGGCGCTCCTCCTCCGCGCCGCCGATGCCGCGGGCGTCGTGCTCCAGGAAGGCGTCTACGCGATGATGTCCGGGCCATCCTACGAGACCCCGGCGGAGATCCGGATGCTCCAGCTGCTCGGCGCGGACGCGGTGGGCATGAGCACCGTTCCCGAGGTCATCGCCGCGGTGCACATGGGGGCCCGGGTCGCCTGTCTCAGCTGCATCACCAACCCCGCGGCGGGCCTCGGCGGCGCCCTCTCGCATGCCGAGGTGGAGGCCACCGCGCGAGGAGCGGAGGAGGGGGGCGTGCGCATCCTCCGGGGCTTCCTCGAGATGCTGGCGGGGTCGCCAGGACCGGGGTGAGCAGACACCCCACCTCGGCGGGGGTCATCGCCGATGGACCTTCCTTGCTCGTCTGCCCCCCGTGTAAGCTTCCGGCCTGTATGGAGGCCGGTTCCGTGGAACAGACCGGTAGCACTGCACAGCGGCCCAACGACCGGCGGGACTCGCCGCGCGTGCCCTTTCGCTTCCTCGCCCGCTGCGCGGTGGATGGCGAGCCTTACGAGGAGACCCGAGGAGACCTGAGCATCGGTGGGGTCTTCTGGGGCACCGGTCACGAGCCGCACGGTCCCGAGGTGGAAGTGCGGGTGGTGCTGCCGGGCGAGCACAGCGAGATCCACGCCCGCGGCCTCATCGTCGGCCGGCGCGACTCGGGCCTCCACATCCGGTTCACCGCGCTCGGCACGGACGACGAGCTGGCCATCGCCCGCTACATCGACGAGGTGG
>DATKKF010000035.1:0-19809 GCA_035543115.1 Myxococcaceae bacterium | reverse complement strand
GGGGGGGCTTCCCCTGGGCCCGGGGCTCGGGGTGGCCCTGTACGTCCTCCTGGTCGCCTCGGCCGGGCTCGCCTTCTTTGGCCGGAGCTTCCCCGGACGGCTGCCGATGGCTCTGGAGCGCGTGACCCCCTGGGTCTTCGCGATCTTCGTGGCCTGCTTCGCGGTGTACCGCTTCGGGCTGGCCAGCGCGCGTAAGTACCCGGCCAGCAAGGCGTTTTTCCAGGTGGGCCTCGCGGTGGTGGTGCTCCTCCTCCTGCTCCCGTCGTCTCGGGCCGTCTACGTCCCGGCGGGAACAGCGCTGGGACAGGCGCTGGCCGACCCCGACCCGCGGCTCCGGGCCCTGGCGGCCGAGGTGGCGCGCTACCGGCCGGAGGGACGGGGGTATGTTCCGGCCCTGGTCCAGGCGCTCTCCGACCCGGACCCGACCGTGCGCGCCCAGGCGCACGCGTCCCTCGTCCGGTTGACGGGGATGGACCTCGGGTCGCCAGACGACCCGGGAGCCTTGGAGGCGTGGAGGCGGCGTTACCCGTGAGCCATTCCGACAGCAAATCGGAGCTCCTCACTCGCTACATGGCCGAGCACGGCCTGAAGAGCACGCGGCAGCGGAGCCTGATCATCGACACCTTCTTCTCCCTGGGTGGGCACCTGTCCGTGGAGGAGCTCTGGGCCAAGGTGCGTGAGCACGACGCGCGGGTCTCGGTCGCCACGGTGTACCGGACGATGAAGCTCCTGAATGAGTGTGGCCTGGCCCACGCGCGGAACTTCGGCGATGGACAGACCCGGTACGAGGCGGCGGTGGGCCGGCACCACCACGACCATCTCATCTGCACCCGGTGCGGGACCATCGTCGAGTTCGAGAACGACCGCATCGAGGCGCTCCAGGACAAGGTGGCGCGCCAGCACGGGTTCCAGGTCACCTCGCACAAGATGGAGCTCTACGGTTTCTGCGAGTCGTGCCAGCGGGGAATCTCCGGCGGAGACTCGCCACGGGCGTGACCACGAGGTCCTCGTGGCGCCATGCGGCCGGGGCCGTCGTCGCGCTCGGGCTCTTGGTTGGCGGATGCGCGGGGCAGTCGGGCAAGCCTCCGCCGAAGCTGGACGCCTCGCCGTACCTGGCGGAGCTTCAGCGGTTGCCGGTGCTCGGCGGCGGCTGGCTCGACGGGAGTCAGCTGGGGGGCAAGGTGGTGGTGGTGCAGTTCCTCGCCACCTGGTGCTTCCCCTGCATCGCCACCGCGCCCCGCCTCCAGGAGATCTACGACCACGATCAGGGACGGGGGCTGGTGGCGATCGCGGTGGGCATGGACCTGGAGGGGCCGCAGGTCCTCCGGCCCTTTGCGGATCAGCTGGGGCTGCGCTTCCCGGTGCTGGTGGCGGACGACGCGCTGCGGAACGGCCAGACCGCGTTCGGGAAGGTGGCGTTGCTGCCGACCACGCTGATCATCGGGAGAGATGGCCGGGTGGTGACGGTCTACGCCGGGGTGGCGGAGCAGGGGACGCTGGAGCCGCTGATCGACGAGGCGCTCCGGAAGACGCCGCCGCGGTGAGGTCCGCGACGCGCGAGGCGATCGGCACGCTTTGCCTGTTGCGGGGAGGGGAGTCGAGTCGGCCGGGACCTGGGGTGGCCGCCCGTCCCGACCGGCCTGCGCGACTCTCGGCGCTCACCGCCGGCCGTGGGTCCTGAGGTCCTCACGGCGGGAGCGGTGGGGCTCGGGACGGAGCCTGCGGGCGGGGCGCCGCTCGTCGGTGCCGAGAGGCTATCGCCACAACTGTGACCGCGAGTGAGTAGGGCGCTCGGATAAGCCTGCGGAACCTCGTGCGCTGAGTTCACGGTGCGTCAAGGTTGTTGCGATGGCCTCTCGTCAGCTGATCGGACCGCCCCGGGGCGGGCGGGTCGCGGACTCGGCGCAGGGAGCACCTTCCCGGCTGGATCCTGGGACGAGTCGGGAGTGCAGCCATTCGCCTGCCTGCCGGTCGGCGGATCACGCGTGCGTGTGAACGCGCGCGGTGAGCGCCGCAGCGATCGCGTCTCGCGCATCCTGCCCGAGCCGGACGGGAGTGCCCGGCATCTGGAGCGGTGCGACCCCAGCGGCCGTGGGGATGCGCTCGCCTGCGGCCCGCAGCCGCCCCCTGTCGTCGACGACCGCGAGGTGGAACCCCTTCCGCGGCCCGCCCACGTCCACGCCCGCCCAGCACGTCGCCTCGCTCTCACGGCGGTCCCGACTCTCGCAGCGGCTTTCTTGCGGGGGGTCGGGCCACTGCTACCGTCCTGTGTCGGCGATGGAGTGGATGCGGCGATACGGCTGGCGGCTGGCGGCGGCGGTGTCCCTGGTCCTCGCCCTGGTGAGCGCGCTCGAGCCGCGAGGCTTCCGCCGCCACGCCCGGCTCCGGGCCCAGGCCGAAACGCTGTCCAAGCGAAACGCCCAGCTCCGGGAGGAGAACCTCCGGCTCGGGCGAGAGATCGAGGCGCTCCGGAGCGAGCCTGCGGCCATCGAGCGCGCCGCCCGCGAGGAGCTGGGGTTCGTGAAGCCCGGCGAGATCATCATCCACCTCGAATGAGCCCACGACCCGCATGGATGCCGCGCACTGCGCGGTGGCTCTTCCGCTCGATCGGGCCCCTCTCGGTACTCGCCGTGGCCTGGCTACTCGCGGAAGGTCGGCTCCGCGGAGTGGTCGACCCCCGGTGGGACGAGGTCGCCGCCGCGGCGGGCCTCGTCGCGGGGCTCTGCGTGGCTGGAGTCCGCCGGGCGCTCCGGATTCCGGTGGGCACGCGGCCCCGCGTCCGTGATGACCTCGAGCTCGGGGCGCCCCTGGTGGCCGCAGCGTACCTGGTCATCGCCCTGGCGGGGCCGGGCGTGCATCCGCTGGTCTACGTGGTGATGGCCGGGCTGGTGGGCTTCTTCGACGCGCTGCCCGCGGCGCTGCTTCTCGGTCTCACGCTCGGCTTCGAGGCGCTGCTCACCCTGCGCTCGGGGTGGGTTCCCTTCGCGACGCATGCCGCCTTCCTCGCGCTGTTCGCGGTCATCTACCGCGTGGTGCTCAACGCCCGGCTCGCGCTCGCCCGACACGCAGAGCAGGAGGCGGTGAAGGCGCGCATCCGCGAGGTCGAGGAGCGGGCGCGGACCTACCGGCTGGCGAGCGCCGGAAGCGCCGAGCCTCCGGCCGACAGCGGCAGCCAGTGGATGATGGCTGCGGTGAAGCAGGTGGAGGGTGCCGTCGGCTCCGTCCTCGAGATCGGCGAGCTCGCGCTACGGACCCACACCTGCGCGGCGTTCCTGCTCGCGCCGGATGACCGCACGCTCGTGCTGCACGACTGCCGGAGCAGCTCGGAGCGGGTGCAGCGCGGCGCGGTGCTCGCCGGGGAGGGCATCCTGGCCGGGGTGCTGAAGCGCTCGGTGCCGGTGCGGATGCTTTCCCCCGCGGGCCTCCGCGGCGTGACCTGGTACGACGGAGCTCCTGCTCCGAGGAGCGTGTGCGCCGTCCCGCTGGTCGAGCCCGGGGGGCAGCTCCGCGGCGTGCTCCTCGCCGACCGGATGGAGCCCGAGCCCTTCGAGGACCGCGACGAGGCGCTGCTCCGCACCCTGGCCAGCGAGGTGCTGCGGGCCATCGAGGTCGAGCGGGTGCTGGTGGAGATCCGCCGCGCCCGCGACGAGAAGGGCCGCTTCTTCAAGGCCATCGAGGACCTCAACCGCGCGGGGAACCTCGACGCGGTCTTCGGCGCGGTGCTCGACGGGGCCCGGCAGCTCACCGGCCTCGATTTCGCCGCCATCACCCTGGTGAGCGAGCACGAAGGGAAGCGCGAGCACCGCGTGGCCCGCATCAGCGGCGCGAGCCCGGCGGGCAAGACGCTCGAGGGCCGGGTCTTCCCGGACAACAACGGCCTGGTGGCCAACGTCGTCCGCTATGGCACCCCGCTGCCCGGGCGCGACCTCAAGGCGATGGACCGCCAGGTGGTGTTCGACGACGACACCCGGCTCCGCGGGCTCGCAGCGCTGAAGATTCTCCCGCTCGGCGCCGGCGACCGCATCCTGGGCACGCTGGTGGCCGGGGCGAAGCGCAAGGCCTCGCTCGATGAGGATGCGCTCCGGATGCTCGAGGTCATCGCGCTGCAGGCCGGACAGGCCGTCCTCCGGGCGCAGCTCTTCGACCAGACCGAGCGTCTGGCGACGACGGACGGCCTCACCGGCCTCCTGAACCACCGGGCATTCCAGGCCCGCGCGGACGAGGCCCTCGCCCAGGCCCGCCGCTACGGCCGCGCCTGCGCGGTGCTCCTCACCGACGTCGACCACTTCAAGTCGGTGAACGACACCCACGGCCACCCCATCGGGGACCAGGTGCTCAAGGGCGTGGCGCAGATCCTCCGGGAGAAGGCGCGCGACACGGACCTGGTCGCCCGCTATGGAGGCGAGGAGTTCGCGGTCATCATGCCGGAGACCGACGGGAAGGGTGCCCTGGTCATCGCCGAGCGCATCCGCGAGGCAGTGCAGGCGAAGGTCTTCCAGACCGAGCTCGGCCCGCTCCAGATCACCATCTCGGTGGGCATCGCGGCTGGGCCAGCGAATGGGACCGGCAAGCAGGAGCTCATCGACCTCGCCGACCAGTGCCTGTACTTCGCCAAGCGAAACGGCCGGAACCGCTCCGTCCTGCCGCAGCTGATGGAGTCGGCGCGCCGGACGGCGTAAGTCGCCGTCGATGGAGCCCGCGCATCCACTCGCGGTGGCCCTGAGCGGATCCACGGACGCCGTCCTCCGCGCCGAGGCCGAGGCGTGCGCCGCGCGCTGGCACCTCCCGCTCCTGCTCCGCGGGCCGAAGGCGCCAGTGCGCGGGTTGCTCGGGCAGGCGCAGGTGCTGATGGTCTTCGGCGAGGACGGAGTGTCCCTCCGCGACCGTCTCGGGCACGTCCGCGGAGGCGCCGGACTCGCAGCTCTGCGACTCAAGGAGATCGCCAAGGGGCACACCAACGACCCGCTGCAGCGCGTGGGCGACCTCGCCCCCGGTGAACGAGTGCTCGATGCGACGCTCGGCTTCGCCCAGGATGCGCGGGTGGCCTCGCGCCTGGTCGGGCCCTCTGGTTCGGTGCTCGGCCTCGAGTCGAGCCTGCCGCTCGCCGTCCTTGCGGACGCGACGTTGCGCCGCGAGGGCTCGGGCTCGGCGGAACCAATCGAGGTCCGGCACGCCGATTCGGGCGCGGTGCTGCGATCGATGCCGACGAGAAGCGTGGACGTGGTGCTCTTCGACCCGATGTTCAGCCGGGCGCTCCCCTCGCAGCCTGGCTTCGAGATGCTCCGGCGCCTCGCCAATCCATCACCGCTCACGGCACAGGTTCTGGCCGAGGCCTGCCGCGTGGCCCGTCGGGTCGTGCTGATCAAGGCGGCGCGGTATGGCCCCGCGCTGCGGGTGCTCGGGCTCCGGCCCGAATGGGCGTCTCGGAGCGCTCCCGTCGTGTGGGCGCGCCTCGCGACTGGGCCCGGCGGTGGTTTGCCCGCGCGCTCATCTACCGAGCCAGCTCGAGGACGATCGCGTTGAGCCAGCGCACGCCCGCGTCGTACTGGCGAGCTTCACCCGCGCTGCGCGCCCTTGGGCGGCCCCTCGCTCCCCAGCGGGGACAGCTGCCCCGTCGGCGCTCCGGCCATCTCGTGCGGCATCCTGTCCCGCTGCGCCCGCAGGTACTGCATCGGCGACACGTAGAGGAAGTTGCTGACCCGCGAGGTATAGAGGCAGGCGTACTGCTCCACCTGCGAGCCAAAGCGGCTGTTCTCGTTCCCCTCCTTGAACATCAGGCCCCAGAACGGGTTGAAGCCCAGCTCCACGTCGCGCTCCAGCACGTCCGCGATGGCGGTGCTGGTCCGCAGCGCCCGCCGGAGCCGCTCCAGCTCCGACTTGGCCCGGCGCCGGTCCTCCTCGAGCGCGGCCCGCTCTCCGTTCCCGCCGCCGTTCCGGTCCAGCCGCCGATCGAGCGCATTGAGCATGCCCTTCCGCACGTTCAGCTCGTCGTCCAGCCGCGCGATGAGCAGCTCCACGTCGCCCAGCCGGGTAATCTCCTCGCCGCGGCCCTCGGTGTAGCGGATCTCGTCCTCCAGCTCCTGGACGATCATGCACGTCCGCCACAGCGACGCCTTCCGGCTGCGGAGGATGTCGCCGTAGATGTGATCTCCGACGTAGAGCACCTTCTCCCCGCCGATGCCGGTCATCCGCTCCAGCGCCGGGAGGTTCCCGCCCTGGTACACCTTCCACCGCTCGAGCGCCTTCGCCTCGGCGACCACCGTGTTCTCCCGGGTGCTGGCGTCGATCTCCAGAAAGGGCCGTCCCTCGGTGAAGAAGGCGGGCTTCGACGCCCCGGTGATCACCACGTCGAAGTAGTTCCGCCACGACGGGTACTCGCCCACCACCCCGTCCAGCAGGAACGACATCACCACGTCGGTGTAGTCCCAGAGCGAGTTGGTGAGGAGGAACAGCTTCTTCCCCCCCGAGCGGAGCTTGTGCAGCGCAGGACCCAGCTCCGGGTCGCGGAAGATGTAGCGGCCGATGTCCTTGCGCACCTCGCGCTTGAGCGAGTCGTCCCGGTGAACCGCGTCGATGGCCTCGCGCACGTCGTCGTAGAGCCGGGCGTACTCCACGCTGCGGCCCTGCCGCTCGAGCAGGTCGATGATCGCCGCGTAGAGCCAGGCCTCGGGCAGAGAGAACAACGTGTCGATCCACGCGTACCGCTCACTCGTCAGCCGGATGCGCTCGTTGCGGTACAGCTTGTGGCACACCTCTGCCGGCAGCGGCGACAGCCCGTGGTATGCGCGCCCCACGCTCCCGAACCGGTCCATCTTGATGAGGTTACCGTGGGACCTGTCCACCACCAGGCCCCGCATCACGAAGCCGTGGTCGTACTGGAGCAATCCCACCTCCGGCGGATAGCCGAACTCGGTCACCAGCCGCGACAGCGTCAGGTCGAACGAGAGCTGCTCGATCCGACGCAGGTGGTAGATGGCCAGGGTGTAGTCCATGTCGAACCCCACCATCTCCACGTTCCCCATCCGGAGATTCCGGTTCACGAACACCTGTCGCGCGCGCTCCGCCGGCATGCGCGCCGCCCCGTCCAGCAGGCGGGCAAGCTCTGCGTCGGAGAGCACCCGGAGCGCCTCCTCCAGGGCGTGGATCGCCTCTGGCTGGGAGGGACGGGTGTGAACACCGCCGTGGAGGGGCTGGTCGGGGAGGGTGGGCAGTTTGTCGCGGCGGAGCATCGGTGGTGGGTGCCCGGGAAGTCCGGTTTCTTGCGGGAGGGCCTCCCCGCTGGCAGCGTAGCGCGGGTGGTGAACGCGCGCGCCCGTGCCCGTCGAATCGAGGACAGCGCGCTCCTGGACCGCATCGCCGAGCTCGAGGACCGGCTGCGCACCCTCGAGCGGCAGCTGGGCCAGAGGCCCGCGCGCCGGCGAGCGTCGAGGGGGGCCCAGCCGCCCAGCCCCGCCACCGCGGCGCACCGCTGCCCGGGGTGCCTCCTGGAGCTGCCTCCCGGCCCGCGTGGGACGGAGTGCGTCTGGTGCGGCTTCGTCTTCGCCGCGGTGCGCGGAACCCGCGCGAAGTCGGTGCGAAGGCGGCGGGGGGGCGGTATGCAGGGCCCTCCCCGTGAACCCTCGCAAAAAGACTGAGCCGGCTGACCTCTTCCCCGTCCACGAGGCCCGCCTCTCCAACGGACTGCGCGTCCGGATGGTCCCCGACCACGACGCCCCGGTGGTGAGCCTCTACACCTTCTTCCAGGTTGGTTCTCGGAACGAGCGGCCCGGCATCACCGGCATCAGTCACCTCTTCGAGCACATGATGTTCAACGGGGCGGAGAAGTACGGCCCCAAGGAGTTCGACGAGGTCCTGGAGTCCAGCGGCGGGCGGTCAAACGCCTACACCACCCACGACGTCACCGTGTATTACGAGGACTTCGCCGCCGAGGCGCTGGACACCGTGCTGGACCTCGAGTCGGACCGGATGCGCTCGCTCACCATTGACGACCGTTCGCTCCGGAGCGAGCGCGAGGTGGTGAAGGAGGAGCGGCGGCTCCGGGTGGACAACGAGCCCGCGGGCCTGATGGACGAGACGCTTCACGCCCTGGTCTACCAGGAGCACCCGTACCGCTGGCCGGTCATCGGCTGGATGGCGGACATCGAGGCCATCCGCCGCGAGGACTGCCAGGGGTACTTCCACACCTTCTACGCCCCCAACAACGCGACGCTGTGGGTGTCGGGCGACTTCGAGCCCGACTCGCTGCTCAAGCGTATCCGCAAGGCCTACGGCGACATCCCCAAGGGTCCCTCCGTCCCCGGCTTCGTGAACGCCGAGCCGCCTCAGCGGGGCGAGCGCCGGGCCGAGCTGCGCCACCCCTCCCGCGCGCCGTCCCTGCTCGTCGCCTACCGCGGGCCCCAGGTCACCGACCCCGACACGCTCACCCTGGACCTGCTGCAGTTCATCCTCGGGGTGGGGGAGGGGAGCCGGCTGCAGCGGGCGCTGGTCTACGGCAAGCGGCTCGCGGTCAACGTGGGCGTCGACTGGAGCTGGCGCCGGGACCCGGGACTCTTCGCCTTCCACCTCGAGCTGCAGCCCGACGCCAACGTGCGCGCCGCCGAGGACGCGCTCTACGCCGAGCTGCTGCGGGTGGCCGAGCACGGGGTCGAGCCCCGCGAGGTGGAGAAGGCACGGAACAACCTCCGCGCCCACCTGCTCCGCGAGTTCACCTCCAACTCCGGCCGGGCGCACGGGCTCGGGACCTACGAGCTGTTCCTCGGGAGCTGGGCGCACGGGCTCGCGCTGCCCGAGGCCTACGGCCGCATCGACGCGGCGAAGGTGCAGGCCGCCGCCCGCCGCTGGCTCGACCCCACCCAGCGCTCGGTGGTGACCCTGGTCCCCGAGGACGGCCAGAGGTGAACGCCGCCAAGCAGCGTGGCGCCCGCGCCACCGCGGCCGGTCGAGGGCTCCGGCTCCACCGCTTCCAGACCCCGGGCGGCCTGTTGGTCACCGTCGCCCCGCGGGGACGCATCCCGCTGGTCGCCGTGCGCCTGGTCCTCTCGTCCGGCGCGGCGGCCGACTCCGAGGGCAAGGAGGGGCTCGCGGACTTCACCATGCGGCTCCTCCGGCGCGGCACCGCCCACCGCGACGCGCACGCGCTGGACGAGGCCATCGAGTTCGTGGGCGCCTCGCTGGGGCTCTTCGCCGGCGAGGACCAGGTGGCGGTCGCCCTCACCACGCCGGCAGAGCACCTCCCGGCGATGCTCGGAGTGCTGGCCGAGTTGGTGCGCGCTCCCAGCTTTCCCGAGCAGGAGGTCCGCACCGAGCGGGAGCGGAGTCTCGGGCAGTTCGCCAACGACGTGGACGATCCCTCGCTCCTGGCCGACCGGGCGCTGATCCGCACCGCCTGGGCCCACCACCCCTACGGGCACGACGTCTCGGGCACCCGGGCGTCCGTCTCGCGCTTCACCCGGGAAGACACCGTCCGCTTCCACGCCGACCACTTCGGGCCCCGGTCGGCGAGCCTCTTCGTCGTCGGGGCGGTGGACCCCGCCGTCGCCGCCGCGCAGGTCGACGAGGCCTTCGGCTCCTGGGCCGGGGGACCCGAGCGCGGCCCGGAGGTGCCCCCGCCCACGGGCGTGGGGGAGGCCGGCAAGGTGGTGGTGGTGGACCGGCCGGACCAGACCCAGAGCCAGGTTCGCCTCGCCGGCCCGGCGTACCGCCGCGGCGCCCCGGTGCAGTTCGCCGCCCAGGTGGTGAACGTCACGCTCGGCGCCGGCTTCACCTCCCGGCTGGTGCGGGAGGTCCGGGTGAAGCGGGGGCTCTCCTACGGCGTCGGCTCGTCGTTCGACACCCTGCGCGCTGGCGGGCTCTTCTCGGTCTCGAGCTTCACCAAGGTGGAGGCCACCGGGCAGCTGCTCTCGGTCATGCGGCAGGAGGTGGACCGCATGCGGGAGAAGGGGCCCACCCAGGCCGAGGTGGAGAAGGCCCAGCGCTACCTCGCCGGACTCTTCCCCCTGCGCACCGAGACCAACGAGTCGCTGGCGGCGGTGCTGGCCGACATGGCGCTGTACGCCCTCGGAGACGACTGGCTCGATCGCTACCGCGACCGGGTCCGTGCCGTCACCCGCGCCGAGGCCAGGGAGGCCGCGGCCCGGTATTGCTTCCCCGAGCCGCCCCTGACGGTGGTGGTGGGTCCGGCGGAGCGGCTCCGTCCGCAGCTCGAGCGCTTCGGCCCGGTGGAGGTCCTCTCGGCCGACGACGTGCTGTGATTCCCGTCCTCTGGTCCGGGGGCGGCCTCGTGGCGGTGGACAAGCCCCCGGGTGTGCCGGTCATCCCCGGGCGGAGCGCGGTGGGTGGCCCCCCCCTCCGTGCCACCCTCGAGGCCCAGCTCGGGCGCCCGCTGTGGGTCGTGCACCGGCTGGACCGGGACACCTCGGGCGTCCTCCTCTTCGCGCTCGACGCAGCCACCCACCGGGCCGCGAGCCTGGCCTTCGAGCAGGGGCTCGCCGACAAGCGCTACCTGGCGCTGGTCTCGCCGCCGCTGCGGGGACAGCTGCGAGTGGACGCGGCGCTGGTGCCCGCCCGCCGTGGCCGGATGCGGATGGCGAGGCCGGGCGAAGCGGGGAAGGCGGCGGTGACCGAGCTCACCCCAGTGGAGTCCTTCGACGACGTCGCGCTGGTGGAGGCCCGGCCGCTCACCGGGCGCACCCACCAGATCCGCGTGCACCTGCGCCACGCCGGCGCGCCACTGCTGGTCGATCCGCAGTACGGCCGGCCCGAACCGGTGACCGAAGAGCGGCTCGGGGGCGCCTCCGACGCGGTCGTGCTCGGCCGCACTCCGCTGCACGCCGCGCGGCTCGTCCTGCCGGCTGGCGACGGGCTGCCGGCGGTGGACGTGCGTGCCCCGCTGCCCGAGGACATGGCCCGGGCGGTGGCGCTGCTCCGTCACTGACTGACGGCGAAGTTCAGCGACCGACCGGTGCGCCCGGCGAGGTCCGAGACGTCGAGGTGGTACAGGCCTGGGTTGTCCACGGTCACGGTGATGACCTCCACCCGGACGCCGTCGACGAAGGCCCCGGTGATGTCCGGGCTGACCCGGGCGCCGGGGACGGAGAGGTTCACCGTTCCGCCATAGCCGCCGTCCGGCGCGCCGCGGGCGCGGATGGTGACCCCGAAGGGAACGCTGGAGGTCTGGTCGCCGATGGTGTCCAGGGTGTACCCGACCGGCCAGTCCCCGGCGGTGACCCGGAATGCATCGGCGGCCGTGGTCAGCCGTCCGTCCCCGAGCGCGACCGTCACGTCGTAGGTTCCCTCGGGGAGCACCGAGGGGAGGAAGTCGGTCACCACTCCGGCGTCGGTCCAGCGGGAGGACCCGAACGGGCGCGGGCCGATCTTCAGCGTGAGCCGGTCGTCCACCGTGGCCGTTCCTGCGCCGTGGTCGACGAGCGTGGGCAGCACCGCGTCCAGGGTCACCGTCACCGGGCCGCTGGACGACGCCGGGCGCTCGGGCGGGCTGACCGAGACGACCGTGGGCGGCGGGAGGGTCGCGCCGCTGCACGCGCTCAGGCAGAGGCCCAAGAGGATGCGCGGCACGCGGTTCACCGCAGCTCCCCCCGGACGCCCACCGAGAAGACCCCGCCGCCCGGACGGGCCTCGAGGTGGTCGGTGCTCACCTTCGACAGCGCGGGCCGGACCTCGAGGTAAGGCTCCACCGGGCCGACCTGGAGCCCGGCCTGCCCCGCCGCGAACAGCTCCCATCCGAGCGCGGCCTCGCTCAGCTCGGCGTCGAAGGTGCTCGACAGGTGATGGCTGGCGACGAGCAACCCGCCGCCGCCCCGGAAGGCGAGCCGGAAGCTTCCGGCTGCCAGCGCCTCCCAGCGGACCGCCAGCTCGATGGGGAAGACGAGGAGGGTGGACTTCTGGACGCCCAGCGTGCCGACCTGGGCGCTCATCGACTGCGCGCGGACGCCGATCTCCAGCTCCATCACCAGCGGGAGGTGCGAGAGACCGTAGCCCACGGTCAGCGCCCCCTGGGGACCGGCGTTGGACCCGCCCCCGACATAGCCTCCGACGGCGCCACCGAGCACCCAGCGGCCGGACGGGGGCGGCGGAGGAGGGGTGTCGACCGGGGCCGGCGCGACGGCCCGGACCACCTCCAGCGTCGCCTGGGCCCGGACGGACCCGTCCAGGGTGCGCGCCACGAGCGCGACCGAGCTCCGGCTTCGCTCCGGAACGACGCGGAGGAGGAGCCGTCTGCCGGCCTCTTGCTCGCGCTCCACCTTCGCGCCCTCGGCCACGAGCTCGGTGCCGGCGGACTCCTCGGTGTCGGGCACCACCACCAGCGCGTGCACCGGTGCGCCCTCGACGCTCGACTCCGGGTCCAGCGCCAGCAGCCAGGGGGAAGGCGGCAGGTTGAGCGGAAGCACGCGGATCTTGCTCTGGTCGGACAGCTCCGCGATGACCCGGGCCTCGTGGGCGTTGGGGCCGACCTCCACCGGCATCTTCAGCCGGCCCTGCCGGTCTGCGCGGCGCGGGCCGAAGCGGGCCCCCGCCACCTCGACCGTCACCTGGGCGGAGGGCTCGGTCTCGATCGCCAGCTCGGTGCGCCCGGCGCAGGGGAGGCTGAGCACCGTGACCTCGGACAGCGAAGGAGCGTCGCCGCTCCAGAAGGCGAAGAGCACCAGCGTCGGGGCGCGCGCGTCGACCGGCGGGGCCCAGAGGAAGCGCGTGAAGTCCCCGCCGGACGTGCCGGCGGTCAGCGTGCCCATGGAGACCGCGGCATGGAGGCCGGGCCCGGGGTTGCGGACGGTGATCTCCGCCCGGGCGCGCGGCCCGAGCACCAGGCGAGACGGCTCCGCCTCCACCACCGGCGCGGCCTGCGCGGAGGTGAAGACGGCGAGGGTCAGGAGCGCGGGGAGGGGAACGGGGCGCACGTGGCGTCGGCGCCCGAGGCTAGCAGCCTTTGCCGCCAGCTCAGCCTTCGTCGCCGCCGTCGGGCGCCTCGGCGGGCCGATGAGGTGGGACGAAGGAGGGGCGAGCGGTGCCCGCGCCGCGTCCCTGCACCAGTGTGCGCACCGCGGTCTTGAACGCCACGTCCATCTTGTCCTGCCGCAGGGCCCGCACGATGCCCAGGCCGAAGGTGGGGTGACGGACCACCTGGTCCACCGCGTAACTCTGGTCCGGCCGGTAGTCCTGCGCGCCGGAGACGTCGAGCGCGGCCAGCTGGGCGTCCCACCCGACCACGGTCTTCTCGGATGCGGCGGCGCGCGGCCGTGCGGCCGCGGAGCGGGACGCGGTCTGCGTGCCGCGGTAGACGTGGTCGCTCCCACACGTGTTGCAGCGCACGCGGGCGACCTTCGGCCCCACCATCGCCAGGATGGTGTGCGCCAGCTCCATCTTGCAGCGCGTGCACGTGGCATCCACCTCGCCGCCCACCCGATGCGTCGCCATGTCGTGTCGTCCTCGCCTGTCCGGCCTGGGGGCAGCCAGGGGAAGCGCCGCGCCGGCCTGCGTGATGCAGAACGCGCCCTGGGGTCCGTGAGGCAGAGTAGCCTCGGGATCGACCGACAGCCATCCTGCAGGAGCGAGAACCCCCGTGCCCATCCGCCCCACCAGAGCCGAGATCGACCTCGGGGCCCTGACCCGCAACCATCAGACCCTGCGCGCCGCCGCGACCGGCGTGGACGTGCTGGCGGTGGTCAAGGCCGACGCCTACGGGCACGGGGCGGTGCCGGTCTCGCGGGCGCTCGAGACGGCGGGCGTCCGCTTCCTCGGCGTGGCGCTGGTGGAGGAGGGGCTCGAGCTCCGCGCGGCTGGGCTCCGGAGCGACATCCTGGTCCTCGGGGGGGCCTACGACGGCGGCTGGGACGCGATGCTCGAGCAGCGGATGATCCCGGTGGTCTTCCGGCCCGAGCACCTGACCGCGCTCGAGGCCGCGGCACGCGCCCGGGGGACGACCGCGCGGGCCCACCTCAAGGTGGACACCGGGATGGGACGGCTGGGCGTGCTCCCGGCCGACGTGCCGGCCTTCCTCGAGGCGGCCCGGGCGTGTCCGCGGGTGGAGCTCGAGGGGCTCTGCTCCCACTTCGCCAACGCCGACCTGGCCGACGCCGCGCTCACCGCACTCCAGATTTCCCGCTTCCGGACCGCGCTCGGGCAAATGCGGGCGGCCGGCTTCGACCCACGCTGGCGCCACCTGTCGAACAGCGCCGGCCTGCTCGCCTTGCCCGAGGCCCGCGACGGCGTGGAGATGAACCTCGCCCGTCCGGGGCTGGCGCTCTACGGCCTGGTGCCCGCGCCGTGGCTGCGGCCGCCGAGGAGGCTCGAGCCGGTCCTGAGCTGGAAGACCGCGGTGGTGCATGTGAAATCGGTGCCCAGCGGCACGCCCATCTCCTACGGCAGCACCTGGACCGCGCCCCGGCCCTCGCGCATCGCCACGCTCCCGGTGGGCTACGCCGATGGCTGGTCGCGTCTGCTCTCCAACCGGGGTGCGGTGCTGGTGCGGGGCCGCCGCGCGCCCATCGTCGGTCGCGTCTGCATGGACCTGTGCATGGTCGATGTGACCGATGTCCCCGGAGCGGAGGTGGGGGACGAGGTGGTCCTCCTCGGCCGTCAGGGCCCCGAGGTCCAGGATGCGCACCAGCTCGCGGCGCTCGAGGGCACCATCGCCTACGACGTGCTGTGCGCCATCGGGGCGCGGGTGCCGCGGGTCGTCGTCGGGAGCTGAAGCCGCCGTTCTGGGGGATGCCGGGGTGGGCAGCGTGCCCTAGGATGTCCCGCGCCCTCCGATGACCACCTCCGACCTCGAGTCCGCGCCCAAGAGGAACCCGCTCGTCGGCCTGGTGGAGGGTGTCGGCAATGGGGTGCTGGGCGTGTTCGACACCCTCGCCGGGCTGTTCGGGCTGGGCGTCTCGGTGGTGGCCTGGACCTTCCGGCCCCCCTTCCGGATCCAGAACGTCCTCGCCCAGTTCGACTTCGTGGGGGTGGGCTCCATCCTCCTGGTGACGCTGACCGGGACCTTCTCGGGGATGGTGTTCGCCACCCAGTCGTGGAGCGCGTTCGAGCTCTTCGGTGCGGAGAGCCTGGTCGGCCCCACGGTGGCTCTGACCGTGACCCGCGAGCTGGCCCCGGTGTTCAGCGCGCTGATGGTGACCATGAGGGCCTGCTCCGCCATGTGCACCGAGCTCGGCACCATGCGGGTGACCGAGCAGGTGGACGCGCTGGAGACCATGGCCGTCAACCCGGTCCAGTACCTGCTCGTGCCGCGGGTGCTCGCCGGCCTGTGCATGGTACCGCTGCTCACCATGATCTTCGACGCCGCGGGACTGAGCGGCGGCTTCTTCGTCGCCGTGCCGCTCAAGGGCTTGTCGGTCGGGACCTTCGTCCTCCGGACCCAGAACCTCCTGGCTCCGAAGGACATCTGGGAGGGACTGACCAAGGGCGCAGTCTTCGGCTTCACCGTGACGCTCATCGCATGCTACCGGGGCTACAACGCCCGCGGCGGCGCCAAGGGCGTCGGTCAGGCCACCACCCGGGCCATGGTGGACGCCGCGGTGGCCATCTTCATCGAGGACTACTTCATGGGGCTTATGTTCCACCCATGAGCGCCGACGCGAAAAAGCCTCCGATGATCTCGGTCCAGGACCTCTGGAAGTCCTTCGGGTCCAATCACGTGCTCACCGGCATCAACCTGGACATCGAGGAGGGGAGCACCTGCGTCATCCTCGGAGGCTCGGGCTCGGGGAAGACGGTGCTGATGAAGCACATGATCGGCCTGCTCAAGCCGGACCGAGGAAAGGTCATCGTGGACGGCGAGGACATCGTCCCCCTCGACGAACGGGATCTCGAGCGGGTGCGCCGCAAGTTCGGGATGGTGTTCCAGGGCGCGGCGCTGTTCGACTCGATGACGGTGTACGAGAACGTCAGCTTCGCCCTGCGGGAGCACGCCGACCTGTCCGAGGAGCAGATCCGGGCCAAGGTCCGGGAGAAGCTGGCCCTGGTGGGCCTCGAGGGCGTCGAGGAGCGCTACCCGGCCGAGCTGTCCGGGGGCATGCGCAAGCGCGTGGGCCTGGCCCGGGCCATCGTCCTCGACCCGAAGATCGTCCTCTACGACGAGCCCACCACCGGGCTGGATCCCATCACCACCGACTACGTGGACGACATGATCCTCACCGCCAAGCGCGAGCTCCAGGTGACCCAGGTGGTCATCAGCCACGACATCGCCTCCTCCTTCAAGGTGGCGGACAAGGTGGCCTTCCTGTTCAAGGGGCAGATCGTCGCCGAGGGCCCCCCCCAGGAGCTGAGGCACAGCCAGCATCCGGAGCTCAAACACTTCCTGCAGATGTGGTTCGGCAAGTCGTGAGGGCCAGGTAAGGTGGTGCCTCTGGCCGGCCTCGGAGCAGACGGAACTTGAAGACGTTCGTCACCCCCTTCCGGGTCGGGCTGCTGGTGCTCGCCGCGGTGGGCTTCCTGATCGCCTTCCTGATCTTCGTCCGGCGGGGGACGATGGGGGCGGACACCATCACCGTGTACGCGATGTTCCGCGACGCATCGGGCCTGGGGAACCGGAGCCGGGTTCAGGTGGCGGGCATCGCGGTGGGAGAGATCCGGGAGATCACCTTGGTCGGCACCCGGGCCCGGCTCACGCTCCGGCTCCGGAAGGACATCGGGCTTCGGACCGACGCCACGATCATCAAGCGGACCGAGTCGTTCCTCGGTGACTACCTCCTCGACCTCCAGGTGGGCTCGCCGAACGCGCCGCTCATGCCGGATGGCGGGGAGATCACCCACGTCATCGACCAGCAGGGCCTCCAGGCACTCTTCGACACCCTGGGGAAGATCACCCTCGACATCCAGTCGGTGACCACCTCGCTCCGCGAGGCCCTGGGCGGCGACGCCGGGACCGAGTCGCTCCAGACCATCGTCCGGAACCTCACCGAGCTCAGCCAGTCGGTCAACGACACGGCGCAGCGCTCGAGCCAGAACATCGAGGCGATCCTGGAGAACGTGCGCGACGTGACCGCCTCGATGCGGAGCGCGACCGAGGGCGAGTCCTCCAGCTTCCGGGAGATCGTGGAGAACGTCCGGGTCCTCACTGGCGACGTGCGGCGGATGGTGGCGGACGTCCGGACGAACCTGGGGACGGACGGCGGAGCCGAGCAGCTCTCGTCGATCGGTAGCTCGCTCCAGAAGCTCGACGCCACCCTGAGCAACCTCCAGACCGTCACCGAGAACATCCGCGAGGGCAGGGGGGCGGTGGGGGAGATCGTCTCGGACGAGAAGCTCGGGCGGAAGGTGGGGGAGACCATCGAGGATGTCTCTGACTACGCCCAGCGGCTGGTCGGCCTGAAGCTCGAGGCCAACATCCACAGCGACTACCTGTTCAACGCCGGGGCGGCGAAGATCGACGCGACGCTGCGGATCATCGCCCGGCCCGACAAGTACTACATCATCTCGCTGATCAGCGATCCGCGGGGCGTCGAGACCACGGAGTACATCCAGACCAACCCGCCGTCGCAGGGGGACCCCGCGCTCCAGAAGCGCACCGTCACCAGCATCAACTCGCTCAAGTTCTCGGCCGAGTTCGCCAAGCGGTTCTACTGGGCGACTTTCCGCTTCGGCATCATCGAGAGCACCGGCGGCGTCGGGGTGGACCTGTACTTCTGGAAGGACCAGCTCGCGCTGAAGACCGACATCTTCGACTTCGCCAACCAGCGGCTGCGCTGGCCGCGGGTCCGGACCAGTTTCCAGTTCACCTTCTTCCAGCACCTGTACCTGAACGCCGGGGTGGACGACATCTTCAACCGGCCCATCTACAGCCAGCTCGACAACCGAGTGCTCGCCGGCCGCGATTTCTTCCTCGGCGCGGGCATCGTCTTCACCGACGACGATCTGAAGGCGCTCATCCCGGTGGTGCCGTCCGGCGTCGGGCGGTGAGCGCGCTCTGAAGCGGACTCCTGGTCCGGCTAGTCCAGAGCGGCAGCGACCTCGTCCGAGTCTCCGAACGCCGCGCGGTACCGGGCCAGGAACTCGCCCCGGGTGTACCGGTGCTCCTGGCAGCCGCGGACCTCGATCGCATACGCCGCGGCCACCGCGCCGATGCGCCCCGCCACCGGCCACGGCAGCGCCCGCGCCATGCCGTAGACCAGCCCGCCCAGGTAGGCGTCCCCGGCGCCGGTCGGGTCCACCAGGGACGAGATGGGGGCGACCGGGACGTCGACCGGCGACTTGCCGTGCTCGAGCACCGTCGAGCCCTGCTCACCGCGGGTGACGATGGTCACCCGGGCGATCGACTGGAGCACCGCCTCGCTCCGCCCGGTCTTCTGGGACATGAGCGCGAACTCGTAGTCGTTGCCAATGACCGCTGCCGCCGACTCCATTCCGTCCAGGATCTGCCGCGGCTCCAGCCGGGGCGTTTGCTTCCCCGGGTCGAACAGGTAGGGCACCCGCGCCGCCCGGCAAGCCTCCACGGCCTTCAGCATCGACTCGGGGTCGGTGGGGCTGATGACCACCAGGTCCCCGGGACCGAGCCCGCGGCCGCCGAGCTCCAGCCGGTGCCCGTGGGACAGCGCCCCCGCGTAGAAGGCGACGATCTGGTTGGCGTCCAGGTCGGTGTTGATGAAGCAGGAGGCGGTGAACTCACCTCGGATCACCGTCACCCCCGAGGTATCCACGCCGGCCTGGTCCAGCGCCGCCCGGTATTCGGCGAAGTCCTCACCGGCGGTGGCCACCAGGAGCGGCCGCCCCCCGAGCAGCGCCAGCGTCCAGGCGATGTTGCCCGCCACGCCGCCCCGGAGCCGGCGCATGTCGTCGACCAGAAAGCTCACCGTCAGCCGGTGCATCCGGTCCGACAGGAAGTGCTCCCGGAACCTCCCGGGGAAGGTCATCAGGTAGTCGTAGGCCAGCGAGCCGGTGACGACGATGCGCATGGGTGCCCCCAAAGCATGGAGGCCCCTGGATCGGCAAGGTCGTGTAATGTCAGCCGTCCAGGAGGCCGATGCGCTTCGCCGTCATCTCGGACATCCACTCCAACCTCGAGGCCCTCACCGAGGTCCTGCGCGCCGTCGAGACCCAGAAGGTGGACCGGGTGGTGTCGCTCGGGGACATCGTCGGCTACGGCGCCTCGCCCAACGCCTGCTGCGATCTGGTGCGGAGCGTGGCGGAGGTGACGCTGCTCGGGAACCACGACGCCGCGGTCGCCGGCCGGATGGACTACTCCTTCTATTACGAGGGCGCCCGGCACGCCCTGGACTGGTCGGCGGAGGTGCTCACCGAGGAGAACCACGCCTGGCTCCGGAGCCTGCCCTACACCTACCGGGTGGGGGAGATCGGCTTCTGCCACGGCTCGCCGGTGGAGCCGCGCGCCTACGAGTACGTCTTCGCCCTTGAGCAGGCCCGCGAGCTGGTGCCGGCGATGCAGGACCTGCCGGAGGTGACCTTCATCGGCCACAGCCACCTCTGCAAGGCGTTCGCCCTGGGCAACGGCGAGGTCAACGACGTGGTGGCGCAGAAGTTCGCCTTCCGCCGCGGCTACCAGTACCTCATCTCGGTGGGGAGCGTGGGCCAGCCCCGCGACTACGACAACCGTGCCTGCTTCGTCGTCTGTGACACCACCGCCCGGACGGTGGAGTACGTCCGCGTGGAGTACGACATCGAGGGCGCCGCCCGCCGCATCTTCGAGGCCGAGCTGGCGCCGAACTTCGGCCGCCGTCTCTTCCTGGGGGTCTGACCCGTGACGACCCGTTCCCTCGCCGTCGTGCTGCTGCTGGTCCTGCCCGCCTGCGGGCGCAAGGAGCCCTCGCCCGAGTACACGCGGGCCTCGGGGCGGTT
>DATKKF010000034.1:0-46819 GCA_035543115.1 Myxococcaceae bacterium | reverse complement strand
ACGAGGCGCTGTCCTGCGCCTTCGTGGGGGGGCCGGACACGGTCCAGCGGGGCCTCGAGGGATTCCTCTCCCGAACCGGGGCGGACGAAGTCATCGTCTCCGCCCAGATCCACGACCACCCCGCGCGCCTGCGCTCGTACGCGCTGCTGGCGGAGGTGCGGGACCGGCTCGCCGCCCGTCCGGCGGCCGCGGTCAGTCCTTGAGGAAGCGGGTGACGGGGACCGGCTGGTCCGTCACCTCGGTGCGCTTGTGGTGCTCGCCGGGCGGCAGCTTCAGCTGGACCAGCCCCTCGCCGATGCGGGTGTGCGCCTCGGCGTGCTGGTGCGGCGGCGGTGCCGAGGAAGGACGCTTGCTCCACGGATCCGAGGGGTGGCTGACTGGAGGACCCTGGAGCAGCTTGGGGATGTCCCAGACGAAGCCCGCGCGGTTGTACTCGGAGGGCGTGTGGAGCCCGGTGTCCATCCGGATCGCGTCCTTGGGGCAGGCGTCGACGCACAGCCCGCACACGATGCACCGCAGCTCGTCGATGACGAACTGGGTGGGGAACTTCTCGATGACCCGGCTCTCGCTGGCGGGGTCCTGGGTGGCGTACTCGCCGGCCTCGATGTAGATGCACTGCGCGGGGCAGATGGTGGCGCACATGTAGCAGGCCACGCAGCGGGGCTTGCCGTCCTCCCGCGGCACCAGCCGGTGCAGGCCCCGGTACCCGGGCGGGTAGGGCGTCTTCTCCTCGGGGTAGCTGACCGTGGAGACGAGGTTGGCGCCCTTCCGCTCCTGGACCTCGCTGTTGACGTCCCGGGGGTTGAAGAGGTTGCGGAGGAAGTGCCGGGTGGTGATGGCCAGGCCGCGGATCAGCTCCGGCAGGTAGAGCCGCTCGCGGAGGTCGCCACTCGGGTTCTTGCTCGCGTCGTAGGCCATTCGGGGTCCGGTCAGTGATGCGAGGCGGCGGCCGCTCCGGGGAGAGCTGCCGTGGAAGCCTGGCCGTGCGCATCGGCGGGGAGGTGGGCGTCGTCACCGGCGTGGTCGGTCTCGTCCGTGCTGGTCTTCGCCGCCAGGGCGAGGACGAAGCCGATCTCCAGGAAGCCGACGATGGCCAGCATCTTGAGGGAGGGATCGAACAGCAGCAGCGCCCCGGTGACGAAGACGTTCGCCAGCGCCTGGGGAAGGAGGATCTTCCAGCCAAGGTTCTGGATCTGGTCGTACCGGAAGCGGGGGAACGTCCAGCGGATCGCGAGCTGCACGTAGCAGAGGACGAGGACCTTGATCCAGAAGATGGTCGCGTAGAGCGACCCGAGCAGGATTCCGTGTTCGGGGCCCAGAGCTCTGGTGAGCGCCGCGTCGCCGCCGAAGCCGAGCTGCCAGCCGCCAAAGAAGATGTCGGTGGTGATGGCGGAGAGGATCACCACCTCGGCGAACTCGGAGATCATGAACAGGCCGAACTTCATCCCCGAGTACTCGACGAAGTAGCCGATGATCTCGCTCTCGCCCTCGGGAACGTCGAACGGGGCGCGCTTCGTCTCGGCGAAGGCCGCGGTGAAGAAGACCACGAAGCCGATGGGCTGGAGGAGGATGCCCCAGGCGGGGATTCCAAAGTCGATCGCTCCCAGGCCCGGCACATTCGTCACCCCGCCCCAGAGGTGGGTGGCCTGCCCGCCGATGATCTCCGGGAGCCGGACGCTGGAGAAGGCCATCATCACCCCGACCAGCCCGAGTCCGAGCGCGACCTCGTAGGAGATCATCTGCGAGGACGCGCGGACGCCACCGAGCAGCGCGAACTTGTTGTTGCTGGCCCAGCCAGCGAGCGAGGTCCCGTACACCGCCAGCGAGGCGATGGCGAGCACCCAGAGCATCCCGAAGTCCGGGTTGGAAACCTGGAGTCCCACCTGGTGCGAGAAGCCGAAGATGCGAGCAGTGACCTGCGGGCCGACTGGAACCACGGCGAAGAGCGCGAGGACCGGTGCGAAGGCCAGGATCGGTCCGAGGTTGAAGAGCAGCGGATCCGCGTTCTTCGGCCGGAAGTCCTCCTTGAAGAGCATCTTCAAGGCGTCCGTCGCCACGTGGAACAGCCCGCCGAAGGCGCGGCCCCGCAGGCCCGGAACGTCGATGGTCGCGCGGTTGGGACCGATGCGGTCCTGGATCATCGCGCTCCACTTGCGCTCGGCGAGCGTGAGCAAGGTGGCGATGATCATCACGAACCCGAGCAGCAGAATCGCGAGGTTGCTGATCCACGCCCAGTCGCCGAGGACCGCTCCCAGTGCGTAGGCGAGCGCGCTCAGCCAGAAGACGGTGACCAGGATGACGCCGATGGCGATGAAGACCGAGAAGGCTTTCATGGCGGTCAGATCCCCCGGACGCGCGGGACGCCGAACTCACGGTACCCGGGCGGCCGTCCGTCCGCGCCGGTGGCGATGGGGTTGAGACCCCGGGTGACCTTCAGCGGGGGCGCCGCCCCGTCCCAGTCGAAGCTGGCCAGCTCGACCACCCTCGGGCCCCACTCGCGGAACACGTCACGGGCGCTGGTCTGGATCCAGGGGAACCCGAACTCCTGGGCCAGGTGGACCGCCCATGCCCAGTGCGCCTTGCTGTCCGCGCGCGGGGGGTAGGCGCGCCGGAAGCGCTGGGTGATGCCGTCGAGGTTGGTGAAGGTCCCCTCGTCCTCGACGTGGACCGCGGCTGGCAGGAGCACGTGCGCCTGCTGCGTGACCGGCGACTCGTTCGAGGCCTGGAGGACGAAGTACTCCAGCCGCCCGAACGCCTCCGCCGCGACCGCCGGATCCGTGGGGACCTCCCCGCCGATCGCGTAGAGCGCCTTCACCGTGCCTCCCGCAATCCGCTCGGTCAGCTCGGCGAACGGCTTGAGCGAGAGCTCGAGACCGCGCGCCACCCACTCCAGTCCCCGCCGGTTGGGGTTCTTGTCCGGCGTCATCAGATAATGATCGCCGGCGCCGTCGGCCCGGCCGCCGGCGTAGACCGACCGCACGCCGAGCGCATCCCGGGCGAAGGCCAGCGCGGCGAGCAGGTCCTCGTTGGAGGCCAGGGGCGAGGCGAGCACCGCCAGGCCCTCGGTCCCGGCCAGCGCCTTGAACTGCTCGGCGACGGACTTGAGCGCCTCGGGCACCGCGGCCTCGCGCCGGTCCTCGCCGCGCCCGAGCATCGCCACCGCCAGGCGGTTCTGGTTCAGGGACTTGTACGAGAGCCGGCCCTGGTCGCACATCCAGCTCTTGTTGATCGCCTCGTTCTCACGCGGGCGGTACCGGTAGGTGTCCTGCCCCATGAAGTCGACGAAGGTGTTGCAGCCGCGCGAGCAGCCGGTGCAGACGCTCGGCGCCGCGGAGAGGAACCAGCTCCGGGCGCGGAAGCGGAAGTCCCGGTTGAGCAGCGCGCCCACCGGGCAGATGTCGACCGTGTTCCCGGAGTAGTTGCTGGTCAGCTCCTTGCCCGGGAAGGTGTCGATGAGCTCGGCGCTGCCGCGCCCGAAGACGCCGAGCTGCGGCTCCTTGGCCACCTCGGTCATGAAGCGGACGCAGCGGGTGCAGAGGATGCAGCGCTCCTGGTCGAGCACCACCGTGGGCCCGAGCACCTTCCGTTTGGACTTCATGAGCTTCTCGCCCTCGAGCCGCGAGGGGCGGAAGTCGTAGCGCTGGTAGTAGTCTTGAAGCTTGCACTCTCCCGCTTGGTCGCAGATGGAGCAGTCCACCGGGTGGCTGAGGAGGAGGAACTCCATCACCGCCCGCTGGCTCTCCTGGACGCGGGCGCTCCTGGTCTGGATGACCATGCCCTCGGTCATCGACGTCTGGCAGGCCGGGACGAGCTTGGGCGAGTTGTTCACCTCCACCAGGCACATCCGGCAGTTGGCCGCGATGCTCAGGCGCGGGTGGTAGCAGTAGTACGGGATCTCGGAGCCGACCTTCTTGACCGCGTCCACCATGTTGGCGCCGGGCTTGGCGACCAGCTCCTTGCCGTCGACCGTCACCGTGACGAAGCCAGGGTGCTTGGGCGCGGGCTTGCCGGGAGGCGGGGGAGGCGGCTTGGCCGCGGGCGGTGGGTTACCCGGGCTGGGGCCGGCCTCGGCCGCGGGGTGGGTGGTGGGCGCGCCGGGGCGAGGCGGCTGCGCGTCCCCGGTGGGCTTCTTGCCGTCGCTCTCGCTCACTGCTCCACCTCGCCGCCGATCATGTTGATGGTGTCGAACGTCGGGATCAGATCCGCCAGCATCTTCCCCTCGATCATCCGGTGGACACCCGAGAGGATGGCGAACCCCGGCGCGCGGACGTGGACCTTGTACGGCCGGCCCGACCCGTCGCTCACCAGGTACCAGCCCAGCTCGCCGTTGGCCGCCTCGGTGCAGTCGTAGACCTCGCCCGGGGGCACCGGGACTCCCTCCATCACCAGCTTGAAGTGGGAGATGACCCCCTCGATGGTCCCGTAGACCTCGGCCTTCGGCGGGAGCGCGATGCGCCAGTCGTCGACGATGATCGGCCCCGGCGGGATCTCCCGGAGCGACTGCCGGACGATCTTCTCCGACTGCTTCAGCTCCTCCATCCTCATGAGATATCGGTCGTAGTTGTCGCCGTTCTGGCCGACGGGGACGTCGAAGTCCATCCGGTCGTAGACCCAGTACGGACGCGCCTTGCGCACGTCGTAGCCGATGCCATTGGCACGGAGACACGGGCCGGTGAAGCCGAAGTCCAGCGCGTCCTGGGCGGTGATGACCCCGGTGCCGCGCATCCGGTCCACGAAGATGCGGTTGTTGGTGAGGAGGCCGTCCACCTCGCCGAGCAGCTCGTGGATCTTGTCCAGCGTCTTGCCCACCCGATCGATCCAGCCCTCGGGAAGGTCGCGGTTCAGCCCGCCGACCCGGCCGAAGGAGGTGGTGAGCCGGGCGCCGGTGAGCTCGCTCACCCGGTCCATGATCTGCTCACGGCCCTCGATGGCATAGAGGAAGGCGGAGAAGCCGCCCAGCTCCAGGCCGATGGCGCCGACGCAGGTGAGGTGGTCGTGCATCCGGTGCAGCTCGGACGCGGCGACGCGGATGTACTGGGCGCGCTCGGGGATCTCCACGCCGACCAGCTTCTCCACCGCCTTGAGGAAGCCGAGGTTGTTCATGATCGCCGACACGTAGTTCAGGCGATCGGTGTAGGGCAGGCACTGGTTCCAGGTGACATTCTCGCAGCTCTTCTGGAACCCGCGGTGGAGGAAGCCGATCTCCGGATCGGCGTGGATGATGGTCTCGCCCTCGAGCTCCACCTTCATCCGCACGGTGCCGTGCATCGCTGGATGCGACGGCCCCAGGTTGATCATCATCCGCTTGGTCTGGAGGTGCGCCTCGAGCTCGGACTCCTCGTCCTGGGCGACGTCCTCGGTCTGTCGTTCGTCGGCGTGGGCCATTGGGTCGGGTCAGGCGGTGCCGGAGGTGCCGGGGCCGCGGAAGATGTCCCGGATGGGGCGCTCGGGGATGAGCGGCTGGCGCTCGCGGAGCGGGTAGTCCTTGCGCAGCGGGTGCCCCTTGAACTCCTCGTACATGAGGATCCGGCGCAGGTCGGGGTGGCCGGCGAAGCGGATGCCGTAGAAGTCCCAGACGAACCGCTCCCACCAGTTCGCGCCCTGGAAGATGGAGGTGACGCTCGGAACCTCGGGGTGGTCCTCGCCGACGCGCACCTTGAGGCGAAGGTGCTCGTTCCAGGTCACCGAGTAGAGGAAGTAGACCACCTCGAATCGCGGGGTGTTGTCCGGCAGCTGCAGCCGGTCCACCGCGTCGATGGAGAGGAAGAGCTTGAAGTCGAGCTGCGCGTCGTCCTTGACGTGGCCGAGGACGGCGCGGAGCGACTCGGGCTTGAGGACGCCCCAGCTTCCACCGGTGCGGTCGGTGTACTGCTCGACGAAGGCGTCGGGGTGCTTCTCGTGCACGAGGGTGAGGGCGCGGAGGCTCACGGGGGTCGGGACGGCCTTTCCGGGACGAGGGAGCGTGCCGAACGGCGCCGCGGGTTCTACTGGCCTGCCGCGGGGCACGTCAACGGACAACCCCGAAGAAGTTGGGGCACTTACCGAGCTGAGCAGGTGAAGTCAGGGCAGCCGCGGGCGCCGGCCTGGGAGTAGGGTGGCCGGCAATGGAAGGCCCGAGCGTCCAGGAGCGGTTCGCCCCCCACAACGCATGCTTTGGGTGTGGCCCGTCGAACCCGAAAGGACTGCGGATTCGCAGCTTCGAGGAGGGGGACCACCTCGTCGCCCGCTGGAGCCCCGAGGAGCACCACCAGGCGTTCCCCGGGGTGCTGAACGGGGGCATCGTCGGAGCGCTGCTCGACTGCCATTCCAACTGGGCGGCCACGGTGGCGCTGATGCGCGCACAGAATCTCCCGTCGCCGCCCTGCACGGTGACCTCCGACTTCGCGGTGACCCTCAAGCGGCCCACGCCGATGGGGCCGGAGCTGGTGCTCTGGGCGAAGGCGGTGGACATCCAGGGCGACCGCGCGACCGTGGAGGCGACGGTCACCGCCGAGGGGAAGGTGACCGCCACCTGCCGGGGGACGTTCGTGGCGGTGAAGCCCGGCCACCCCGCGTACCACCGGTGGTGAGCGGAAGCGCGGACGGGAAGGGAGCCCGATGAGGCGCCGCCGATTTCTCGAGCTTCTCGCGGGGGGCGCAGCAGCTGGCGTCCTCGGGCCGGCGCTGCCTTCGGCCGTCGCCGGGCCGGCGGCGCGTCGCGTGCGCCCCGGCGACACTGGATGGCCGGACGAGGGAGCTTGGAACGCGCTCTCCGAACGGGTGCAGGGGCGACTGCTCCGGGTCGGCTCGCCGCTGGAGAAGGCGAGTCCGGAGCTGGTGAAGCAGATGCAGAACCCCTACTTCATCGGGGACCAGGTCTGGGGTACCCAGAGCACCGGATGGGCGGGCGCGTGGACCTCGAGCCCGAGCGCGTACGCCGTCACCGCGAAGAGCGCGGGGGACGTGTCGGCGGCGGTCGACTTCGCCCGCTCGCACCGGCTGCGGCTGGTGGTGAAGGGCGGCGGACACAGCTACCACGGCGGGTCTAACGCGCCCGACTCGCTCCTCATCTGGACCCGGGCCATGGAGGACGTCACCCTGCATGACGCCTTCGTTCCGCGCGGCTGCGAGGGGATGCTGCACCCGGTGCCGGCGGTGAGCGTGGGGGCGGGCGCGCTCTGGTTTCACGCCTACGACGCGGTGACCACGCGGGGCGGCCGGTACGTGCAGGGCGGGGGATGCGCCACGGTGGGAGTCGCCGGGCTGGTGCAAGGCGGAGGGTTCGGGAGCTTCTCCAAGCGGTTCGGCATCGCCGCCGCGAGCCTGCTCGAGGCCGAGGTGGTGACCGCGGACGGGGTGGTCCGGGTGGCGAACGGCTGCACCCATCCAGATCTCTTCTGGGCGCTGAAGGGAGGTGGTGGCCCGAGCTTCGGCGTCGTCATCCGGCTGACGCTGCGAACCCACGCCCTGCCGCCGACGTTCGGTGCGGCGCTGCTGACCCTGACCGCGGATTCGGATGCGGCGTTCAAGCGGCTGATCCGCCGATTCGTGGCCTTCTATGCAGCCTCCCTCATGAACCCGCACTGGGGAGAGCAGGTCCGGCTGTATTCCCGCAACCGGATGGCGGTGCAGATGCTCTTCGAGGGGCTGGACGGCGCCCAGGCAGAGGAGATCTGGCAGCCTTTCCTCGCCGAGGCGGCGAAGCCGGGGAGCGGGGTCAGCGTCGGCACCGACCGGACCATCGTCACCCTGCCGGCGCGTGACTTCTGGAACCCCGAGTTCCTGCGGACGAAGCTCGGCCCCTACGTCCGGACCGACGATCGGCCCAGCGGGGGGCGCTTCGACAACGTCTGGTGGGCGAGCAACGAGGAGGAGCTCGGTGCGTACTGGCACGGGTACGAGTCGACCTGGCTCCCGGCATCGCTCCTGTCGGCCGGACGCCAGGAGGCGCTGGTCACCGCACTCTTCGCCGCCTCGAGGCACTGGACGGTGGGGCTGCACTTCAACAAGGGGCTCGCCGGCGCGCCGTCCGAGGCGGTCACCGCCGCGCGAGACACCCCCATCAACCCCGCGGTGCTCGACGCCTTCGCCCTGGCGATCATCGCCGGGAGCGGTCCGCCGGTGTACCCGGGCGTGGCGGGCCACGAGCCCGAGCCGGACGAAGCGCGCAACGACGCCCAGGCGATCCACCGGGCGATGGCGGAGCTGAGGAAGGTGGTGCCCGACCCCGGCTCGTACGTCCTGGAGAGCAGCTACTTCGAGCCCAGCTGGCAGCGGGCGTTCTGGGGAAGGAATTACCCCCGGCTCCGCGCGGTGAAGAAGAAGTACGACCCGAGTGGTCTGTTCGTCGTCCACCACGGGGTGGGCAGCGAGGACTGGAGCGCTGACGGGATGACCCGGGTGGCCGGAGGCTGACCGGGCGACCTCAGTTCCCCGAGGGAGAGAGCTCGGCCTTCCCGTCCCGGTTGCTCCACTCGGTCTGAAAAGCGAACCCGTTCCGGCGGCCCCAGACGGTCTTCAAGGTCGTGTCTCCCTCGAGCTCGGCGTTGAGCACCGGGATGTCACCGATCTCCCCCTTGCCCCGCATCGGGCGCCCCATTCCGTCGAGCACGGCCGTTCCATCGCGCCGGCGGACGGGTGTCGTGTCGTCGTACCAGCCGAGCAGATGCGGATCCCCGGTCTCGATGGCCAGCCCCACGTCGGGGTCGGTCACCGCCTCGGTCACCTCGTGGCTCTCGGTGATGGTGACGTTGTCGATCGGTGTCCCGGTGAAGTCGATGCCGTTCACCTGCGACCCGGTGCGCTGCGAGTGGACCACCACCGCGTAATAGACCGGGTGTCCGTCCTTCGCGGTCACGTTGCCGTGGAATCCGCCGAGGCCCGAGAGCGAGCTGGCCTCGCCGTCGTGGAGCGTGGCACCCGGAGGGAGCACCAGGGTGAAGATGCGCTCGGGATCCGAGGCGTCGAACGCGCCTGAGCGAACCTGTGCCTGGACCAGCGCCTCCACGTCCTCCTTCGAGAAGTCCCGCCGCGAGACGGCCGCCAGCACCTTCGACGGGGAGGTCATCCCCGGCCCACCCCCGTACTCCCGCCAGAGGCCCGTCTGGCCGGGGTCCTTCACCAGCGCCGCCATCGCCGCGTCGTTTCGCGCCCGCTCGTGCTGGCCCTGAAGCGTCTGCCAGTAGCCGCCCACGTACACCGGGACCACGTCGGGTGAGCGGAGCACCTTGCCGCGATGGAACGTGAGATGGCCGGTCTCGACGTTGGTCGCCCCCGCCCCTCCTGCCGAGGGCCTCGGCTGCAGGTCATCGAGCTCGATCCGGTCCGGATCTGCCGGCTCGAAGCGCCGGCTGTGGGTCGACGGCGATGCCGGCTCGTCGTGCTCCTCGACGTACGGATCGATCGGCGTCGCTGCGCCCGCGGACTGCACCCGGCTCATGTGAGGCCCCCCCCCGTGCCGCGACCGGGGTGGTCACGGCGTTCCCGCGGGCCTCAGCAAGGACCGTGCGCGGCGCTGATCCAGGGCAAGACGCCCGCCCCGCAGTCGCGGGGCATGGACCGACCGACCGCGGGCGTGGACACCGGCTCTGCTGGTGGCTCCGCCTGCCGCCGGCGCCCCGTCACCTCCGCTCCGCCCCGCCCGGGGCGTCCGCCCCCACCACGTGACAGGCCACCAGGGTCCCGTTCCCCAGGGGCCGCAGCTCCGGCCGTTCCACCCGGCAGCGCGGTTCGGCCAGTGGGCAGCGGGGGTGGAACGCGCACCCCGGCGGCGGGGTGAGCGCGCTCGGCACTTCCCCGGGGATCGCCGCCCGGCGCCGCCCCGGCCGGCCCACATCGGGAATGGTCTCCAGCAGAGCCCGGGTGTACGGATGCGCCGGCGCGCCGAAGAGCACACTCCTTGGCGCCCACTCCACCAGCCGGCCCAGGTACATCACCGCCACGCTGGTCGAGACGTGCGAGACCACCGCCAGGTCGTGGCTGATGAAGACCAGCGAGATGCCGAGCCGCGCTTGCGTCTCCCCGAGCAGATTCAGCACCTGCGCCTGCACCGAGACGTCCAGCGCCGAGGTCGGCTCATCGCAGACCACCAGCTCCGGCTCTGCGCACAGCGCCCGGGCGATGGCCAGGCGCTGCCGCTGCCCGCCCGAGAACTGGTGCGGATGCTTGTCCAGATCCGCCGCGGAGAGCCCCACCTGCCCGAGGAGCTGGACCGCCCGCTCGCGCCGGGCCGCCGCCGGCAGCGCTCCCCGCACCGGCTCGGTGATGATGTCCCGGACACGCCACCGCGGATCGAGCGAGGCGTACGGGTCCTGGAACACCATCTGGATCCGCCGCTGGAACGCGCGGGGCCGGCGGTGGGCGCCGCCTTCGAGCGGCTGACCACGGAGGCGAATCTCCCCGGCGCTCGGGATCTCCAGGCCGACCAGCAATCGCCCGAGCGTGGTCTTGCCGCACCCGGACTCCCCCACCACCCCGAGCGTCTCCCCGGCCCGGAGGGTGAGGCTCACGCCGTCGACCGCGCGCACCACGGCCGGCGGCCTGCGCGACGCCACGCGGGCGAGCAGCGGCCGCGGCACCTCGAAGTGCTTGGTCAGCCCCCGGAGCTCGAGGAACGGCGCCGCGGTCTCAGCCACCGCTCCTCCCGGTCTCGAGCGGGTGCCAGCAGGCCAGCTCGGAGTCTCCGCTGCGCTCCAGCGGTGGTCGCTCGATGCGGCACCGGTCGGAGGCGCGCCGGCAGCGGGGGTGGAACGCGCACCCATCAGGGAGCTCGCCCGGCCGGGGCATGTTGCCGGGGATCGCCGGCAGCGCACCGCCCCCGTCGGCGTGGATCCGCGGCACCGCATCGAGGAGCGCCCGGGTGTAGGGGTGACCCGGCGCCCGGAGCAGCCGCGCGACCGGCGCCCGCTCGACGATCCGCCCCGCGTACATGATCGCCACCTCCGTCGCCAGCTCGGCCACCACGCCCAGGTCGTGGGTGATGAGCAGCACCGAGGTGCCGTGCTCCTCGACCAGCCGCGCCAGCAGAGCGACGATCTGCGCCTGCGTCGACACGTCGAGCGCGGTGGTGCACTCGTCGGCCACCACCAGCGGCGGCCCGGCGCAGATCGCCAGCGCGATGGCCACCCGCTGCCGCATCCCTCCCGAGAGCTGGTGGGGGTAGTGCTCGAAACGCTCGGCGGGCGAGGGCAGGCCCACGTCGGCCAGGAGCTGGATCGCCCGCTCGCGCGCCGCCGCCCGGTCCAGCGGGGTGTGCGCCCGGAGCGTCTCCACCAGCTGGTCACCCACCCGGAACAGGGGGTCGAGGCTGGTGAACGGATCCTGCGGGACGAAGCCCACCTCCTTCCCGCGCAGCGGTCGGATCGCATCGGCGTCGTGGAGGGTCACCTGGCGCCCGCGCACCCCCAGCCGGCCGGAGGTGATTCTCACTGGTGCCGCGACGAGCCCGATGAGGGCCGCGGCGGTCAGGGATTTCCCGGCGCCTGACTCGCCGACCAGCCCGAGCACCCGGCCGGGCTCGATCCGGAAGGACACGTCCTGCACCAGCGGGATCTCCCCGTCCGGCCTCCCCAGTGCGACGTACAGGCCCTCCAGCGCCACCGGGCCGGTCACGACACCGCGCTCCGCTGCTTCGGGTCCAGCCCGTCCCGGAGGCCGTCGCCGGCGACGTTGACCGCCAGGACCAGTCCGGCGAGCGCCAGCCCGGGGAACACCACCATCCACCACGCTCCCGAGGGTAGGTACGCGCTGCCGTTGCGGACCAGCGCCCCCAGCGAGGGCGAGGTCGGCGGGATGCCGACGCCGAGGAACGACAGGGTGGCCTCGGTGAGGATGGCGTTCCCCAGCCCCACGGTGGCGATGACCACGATGGGCCCCATCACGTTGGGCAGCACGTGCGAGAGCAGAATGGCCCACCAGGGCCGGGCCATCACCTGCGCCGCCTGCACGTAGCCCTTCTCCCGCTCGACCAGCGTGCCCACCCGCGCCGCGCGGGCGAAGGGAACCCACTGGGCCAGGGCGATGGCGCCGATCACCACCGGCACGCCGAGGGTCGGGTGGGCCGACCGGGGGAGAACGCTCCGCGCCACGCCGTCCAGCAGCATCGCCACCAGGATCGCCGGGAAGGTCAGCTGCGCGTCGGCGGCGCGCATCAGGAGCGCGTCGAGCCAGCCGCCGCGGTAGCCGCTGACCAGCCCTGCCGCGAGCCCGAGGAGCATCGCCAGCGCCACCGCCGCGAAGCCGACCCCCATCGAGAGCCGGAGCCCGAAGAGGACGCCGGAGAGGACGTCCCGGCCCTGCTCGTCGGTGCCGAGCAGGAAGGCGCGGTTGCCCTCCGGCTGCCACGCCGGCGGGAGCGAGGCGTTCATGAGATCCAGCGTCCGGAGATCCGACACCGGCTGCGGCGCGACCCAGCGCGCGCCCGCTGCGAGGAGCACGTAGGCGGCCACCACCCCCAGCGCGATGCGCGTGCCCCGTCGCGTGCCCTCGAGGAGAAGCATCCGGAGCGCTCCCTACGTTCCACCGAGCGTCGACCGGACCCGCGGGTCCAGCACCCGGTAGCTCAGGTCGACCACCAGGTTGATGAGCACGAAGGCCACCGCCGCCAGGAGCAGGTAGCTGGAGATGACTGGCACGTCGACGAACTGCACGGCCTGGAGGAACAGCAAGCCCATCCCGGGCCACTGGAACACCGTCTCCGTCACCACCGAGAAGGCCAGGAGACTGCCGAGCTGCAAGGCGGCCACGGTGATGACCGGGAGCAGCGCGTTCCGGAGTCCATGCCGGAAATGGATCGACCGCTCGGGCAGCCCCCGCGCCCGGGCGAAGCGGACGTGGTCGGACTGGAGCACGTCCAGGAGCTCTCCCCGGACCAGCCGGAGCAGCAGCGCCAGCGAGTAGAGGGCCAGGGTGATGGAGGGGAGGAGGAGCGAGCGCAGCCCGCTCGCGGTCAACAGGCCGGTGGTCCAGGGCCCGACCGACACCACCTGGCCCCGTCCGGACGAGGGGAGCCACTGCAGCTGGACGGCGAAGAGGAAGATCAAGAGAAGGCCGATCAGGAACGTCGGGACCGAGAGCCCGGCCAGCGAGCCCCCGAGGATGACCTTGCTCACCACGGAGCCACGCCGGAGCGCGGTGTAGATCCCCATCGGCACCCCGAACAGGAGCGTGAGCAGCATCGCCACCCCGGACAGCTCCACGCTCGCCGGGAGCCGCTCGGCGAGGAGCTCTCCCACCGGGATGCCCAACCGATAGGAAACGCCGAGCTGTCCGCGGGTGACCCGCCCCAGGTACCGCCCGTACTGCACCACGAAGGGCCGGTCGAGCCCCAGCTCCCGGCGCATCGCCTCCCGCTCCTCACTGGTGGCGCTCTGCCCCAGCATGTTGTTCACCGGGTCGCCGAGCTTGGTGGAGACCGCGAACGCCAGCAGGCCCACCACCAGCATCACGCCCAGCCCTTGAAGGAGGCGGGTGAGGATCCCGGCGATCACTGGCGCATCTTCACGAAGCGGAGCTGCACCCGGTCGCGCGGATCGGGGACCACCTCCACCGCATCGCGCGCTCCCCAGATCACCAGCTGCTCGTGGAGCGGGAGGTGGCCGAAGTCCTCCCTGTGGATCCGCAGCGCCTCGGAGATCAGCTTCCTCCGCTTCTCGGGGTCCATCTCCACGCGGATCCGGGTCACCAGCTCCTCGACCCTGGGATTCGTGTACCGGCCGCCGTTCCAGGCGCCGCTGCCCTCGAGCTTCATGGTCATGACCGGAAGCAGGGTGGCCATGGCGTCCGCGGTCTCGGGGCTGAAGCCGAGCAGGAAGAAGCTGGTGTTGTTGTTCGACTTCTTGAGGATCTTGTCGAAGTGCTTCGACTTGGTCTGGGCGTTCAGGGTGACCTTGACGCCCACCCGGGCGAGCATCGGCACCAGCGACTGGCAGATCGCCTCGTCGTTGATGTACCGGTCGTTGGGGCAATCGAGCGTCACCGGGAAGCCGTCGGGGTAGCCCGCCTCGGCGAGCAGCTTCCGCGAGGCCCCCGGATCGTACGGGTAGCGCTCGCGCAGCTTGGGGTCGTATCCCTCGGTGCCCTCGGGGATGATCAGCCCGGTGGGCGCGGCCATGCCCCGCATCACCTTGGCCCGGATCGCCTCCTCGTCGATGGCCTGGTACACCGCGCGCCGCACGCGGACGTCCCGGAAGGGATTCTTCTTCGAGCCGGGCATGTCCAGCGACTCGTCCCGCCACTGGTCCATGCCCAGGAAGACGACCCGCAGCTCGGGTCGCTTGATGATCCGGAACCCCTTCTGGCTCTCGACCCGCGCCACGTCCTGCGGCGCCACCGGGTAGGCCAGGTCGACCTCGCCGGAGACGAGCGCCGCCAGCCGGGTAGCGGCGTTGGCGATCGGGCGAAACTCGGCGCGGGTGATGGCGTACTGCTTGTTCGAGAGGTCCCACCATTTGTTGAAAGGGACCAGCACGGTGCGGGTGTCGGGGACTCGCTCCACGACCTGGAAGGGCCCGGTGCCGTTCTCGTGGCGGGTGGCGTAGGTCTCCTCGCTCAAGCCCGCCACCGGCTCGGTGGTGGCGTGCTGTTCCGACCACTTCTTCGACATGATGAAGTGCTCGGTGAGGTTCCGGAGCAGGATGGGATCCGGGCCGTCGGTGAGGTACTCGATGGTGTTGTCGTCAATCTTCCGCACGCTCTTGATCGACGAGAGGTGGGAGGCCATCACCGAGTTCTTCGACCGCTGCCTCCCGTAGGAGAAGACCACGTCGTCGGCGGTGAACGGCGTCCCGTCGTGGAAGGTCACTCCCTTGCGCAGCTGGAAGCGCCAGGTAGTGGGGTTGACTGCCTTCCAGCTCACCGCCAGCGCCGGCTCGGGCTCGAGCTTCTCGTTGAAGCGGACCAGCCCCTCGTAGACGTTGTTCTTGAAGGAGTTGGACAGCGCCTCGTCCGCCGAGTGGGGATCGAGGGTGAGGAGATCTCCGGTCGAGGCGTAGCGGAAGGTCTGCCCCCATCCGGTCTCGGCGGCGAACAGCACGCCCAGCAGCACCGCAGCACGCGAGAAACGCAAAGGCTCCCCTCCTCGATCCGGCGTCGGGTCGGCTCGTCGACGGAGGGTAACCGATCTCACTTGCGGATCGAGACGAAGCGCAGCAGCACCTGGTCCCGGGGATCCGGCTTGATCTCCACTCCCTCGCGGACGCGCGCTCGGCGGGAGGGAAGCGGAGTGCGGCGGACGAAGACGGATGGGCCCGACCCGCTGCCCCACGTCTGTGTCCCGCCCGGGTCGAAGCCCCGGTCCCACAGGCGAAAGCCCAGCGTGTCGAGGACCAACTCGCTCGTGGCGTAGGTCGCGCCCTTGAGCGAGCTCGGGCAGCCCCGGCCACTCGTGCCTCCGCGGAAGACCTTGCCGTCGGCGTGCAGCGAGACGGCGCACCCAACGCGCTCCACCAGCTCCTCCCGGGTGAAGCGGGGCCGGACGGACAGCCCGCACCCGCCCACGGAGGAGCCGGGGACCGCGAGCTCGAACACCCGCGACATCGCCGCGGACTCCATGGGCTCGCCCGGCTCGATGCTGTAGACCCGCTGGCGGTACGGCGCATCCGGGGAGTCCATCTGGGCCTGCTCGACGTAGAGGACGCGAGGGCCGAGCGCCGGGACGTCCGCGGGGCAGGCGACGAGCTGGATCGCCGAGAACCCCGGCGAGCTCCGCGCCTGGTCCGCCGAGTCGAACCGGCCCGCAAGCAGCGAGTAGACCTTGTCCGCGGCGCCAGCCGGGACAGGCTGCGGGGGCGCCACCGTCGAGGGCGCCGAGGTCGCGCACCCGACCGCCAACACCACGAGGAGCGCCGCCGTCCGGGCGACGGGGCTCGGGCTCACCGCTTGCCGGAGCCCAGGCCCTTCTCGTGGGGGGACGTCTTCAGCAAGTCGAGCCCGACCTCGCTGGGGCCGGTGCCGCCGATGCGGTGCACCTGCCGCTGGATCTTGTCCTGGAGCAGCATCAGCCCGTCGAGCACCTGCTCGGGTCGAGGCGGACATCCGGGGATGTACACGTCGACCGGGAGGATGCGGTCGATGCCCTGGAGCACCGCGTAGTTGTCGTAGAAGCCGCCCGAGGAGGCGCACACGCCGAAGCTGACCACCCACTTCGGTTCGGCCATCTGCTCGTAGACGCGCTTGAGGATGGGCGCCTGCTTGAGGTTGATGGTCCCCACCACCATCAGCATGTCCGCCTGGCGGGGCGAGAAGCGGGGGAACTCGGCGCCGAAGCGCGCGATGTCGTACCGGCTGGCGGCCACCGACATGTACTCCATGCCGCAGCACGCGGTGGCAAAGGGGTAGGTGAAGAGCGAGTACTTCCGCGCCCAGCCGAGCCCCTTGCTGACCATGCGTTCGAGGAAGCCCATCGCGTCGTCACGACGGGTGGTGATCGCTGGAGTGATGTCCGCGTCGGCCATGGTCTCTCCTAACTCTCCCAGTCCAGCGCGCCCTTCTTCCACACGTAGGCCAGACCGATGACCAGGGTGACGGCGAAGATCAGCATCTCCACGTATCCGAACCAGCCGAGCGCCTTGAAGTTCACTGCCCAGGGGTAGAGGAACACCGTCTCCACGTCGAAGACGATGAAGAGCAGGGCGACCACGTAGAACTTGACCGCGAACCGCTGGCGCGCGGTGCCGGGCGAGGGCTCGCTCCCCGCCTCGAACACCGTGGACTTCACCACCGACGGGCGCCGCGGCCCGAGCAGGGCGGAGGTGAAGCTGACCAGCGCGCCCATCCCGCCGGAGAGGAGCAGGACTGCGAGCAGCGGCAAGTAGGGGGCCAGCGGGTCGGCGGGGTTCATCGGGGCGGGCGGATAGAACGACGGGGCACCCAGGGGTGTCAACGCCGGGAAGCGGCCCGGGCCTCCAATCGTGCGAGGTGTGCGGGGTCGAGCGACACCATCCCGAGCTGCCTGTCAGGGGTCACCCGAGGTCCGTGGAAGTCGCTCCCGGCCGTGGGGACCAGTCCGAGCGCGTCGGCCTGGCGGAGAAAGGCGTCGCGCTGGCTCGGGACGTGGTCGGGGTGGAAGATCTCCAGCCCGTCCAGGCCGGCCCTCGCCAGGCGCTCCAGGGTGTAGCTCGAGACCTTGCTCGAGCCCGGGTGGGCGATGGTCGCGGTGCCGCCGGCGCGGTGGAGCATGGCGATGGCCTCCTCGGCGGGGAGCCGGAAGCGGTCCACCCAGCCCGGCTTGCCGTCGCCGAGGAACCGGTCGAATGCCTCGCGGCTGGAGGTCACGTACCCGCGGGCGAGCAGCGCCAGTGCCAGATGGGGACGTCCGAAGTGCGCGCCGGCGGCAATCCGTTCCACTTCGGCGAACGTCACCGGAAACCCGAGCTGGTTCATCCGCTCGACCATCCGGCCCATGCGCTCGGCACGCTCGTCACGGAGCCGGTCGGAGAAGCGGGCCAGCTCGGGCTCGGTCGGATTCACGAAGTGGCCGAGCACGTGGACTTCCCGGCCCTCGGCCTCGGTGGAGACCTCGATCCCGGGGACCAGCCGGATGCCCTGGGCGTCGGCGGCGGCCTGGGCGCGGGCGAGGCCCTTGACCGTGTCGTGGTCGGTCACCGCCAGCGTGGTGATTCCGGACGACCGCGCGCGGGCGAGCAGCTCCTCCGGGGACAGCTCCCCGTCGCTCGCCGTGGTGTGCGAATGCAGGTCAATCATCCGGGCTCGGGCGGCTCATCGCGTTGAAATGTGGACCGCCGAGGCCTATAATTCCTCAACTGCTCGAATTCTCAAGCGGATTCCGCCATGCAGCACCCCCTGCAGATCTCTCGCCGCATCGAGTACGGCCTCCGGGCCATGGTGTGCCTGGCTGCCCAGCCGGAGGGCCGGGTGATGCCATTCCGGGAGATTGCCCGGCGGATGAACGTCCCCCAGGACTTTCTGGCGAAGATCCTCAAGCAGCTCGTCACCCGCGAGCTGGCGGTGAGCACCCGGGGCGCCCGCGGTGGGTACCGGCTCGGCCGGCCGGCGCGGGAGATCTCCTTCCTCGAGGTGATCGAGGCGGTCGAGGGCCCGGTGGTGGTGAACCTCTGCCAGGACGGGCACGACGCCTGCCGGCTGTCGCGGGGCTGCACGCTGTACGGGGTCTGGAAGCGCGGCCAGGAGCGGATGCTGGACGTGTACCGCACTGCCACGCTGGACCAGCTGGCCATGGCCGAGCTGAAGGCCTCGGACCTGGCGGTGGTGCCTTCGCCTCCCGCCGCGGCGGCGGGAGCCTAGGGACCCGCCCGATGGGCCGTGACCCGATGCAGGCCCTGGAGCGCGACCTCCAGGCCGAGCGCGCCTCGGCCCTGGCGCGCATCAACGACCTGTTCGCGAAGGCGCTCGAGGCCTGGGAGGCGCTCGAGGCCGGCGAGTTGCCGCCGCTGTCGTCGGCCCAGGCAGAGGTGGATCGCCGTTCCGAGCTCCGCGATCTCGCCGCGGAGCGGCTGTGGTGGCTGCTGGTGCAGCGCGAGACGGTGGGGCTGCGGGACCACCGCGAGATTCTCCACCGCGTGCCGCAGGACATCCGACGACGCATCGGCCCGAAGCGGCGCGTTCCCCGCGCGAAGGGCTGATCGCGGTCTCGCGAGCGGCTTGCCAGCTCAGGCGGTCAACGCAACACCTGGCCTTCTGGGAGGTGGTGCGTGGACCCGCTCGAACTCTTCCTGGAAGGCGCGACGCTCAGCGAGAAGTGGGCATCTCCCTAAAGACCTTCCCGTTCTTCATCACGAACCCGATCTGCTCGAGGACCCGCACGTCCTTGAGGGGGTCGCCGGTCACTGCGACGAGGTCCGCGTAGGCGCCGGGGGCCACCACCCCGAGCTGGCCCTTCATGCCCAGCATCTCGGCTGCGCGCGCGGTGGCCGACTGAATGGCCTGCATCGGGGTCATCCCGAACTCGACCATCCGGGGGAACTCCTGGGCGATCGGCTCGCTCCAGGGGAAGCCGCCCACGTCGGTGCCGAAGGCGATCTTCACCCCGGCCTTCACCGCCCGGCGGAAGGACGGGCCATGCACCTCGGCGCGTTTGCGGTCGCGGCGCCCCTCGGGCGTCCCCTCGGGAGCCCAGATCTTGTAGTACGGCGACAGGGTCGCGCAGAGCCAGGTCCCCTGCTTCACCATCTGTGCGACGGTCGCGTCGTCGAGCTCGAGCCCGTGCTCGATCGAGTCGCACCCGCCGTCGAGCGCCCGCTTGAGCCCGATGCCTCCGTAGGCGTGGCAGGCGACCTTCTTCCCCCAGCCGTGGGCCTCGTCGACGATGGCCCGGAGCTCCTCGACGGTCAGCGTGGGCTGCGAGACGAGATTCCCCGCGCCATCCACCCACGAGCGGTGGGTCATGTAGACCTTGAGCCAGTCTGCGCCGTTCTCCAGCTGCTCGCGGGCCGCCTTGCGCGCCTCCACCGGTCCGTCGATGAGCTGCGCTCCCTTCGGCACGACGACCTCCGGGGCGTACCCCTCCAGCGGGTAGCCACCGGTGGTGGAGATCGCCCGGGTGGAGACGAACATCCGGGGCCCGGGGATGAGCCCCTCGTCGATGGCCTGCTTGATGCCCACGTCTCCGTATCCGGCCCCCTCGGTCTCCACGTCGCGGATGGTGGTGAAGCCCTGCTCCAGGGCACGCCGGGCGGCCACCGTCGCCCGGGCGGCGCGATAGGCGATGGGCTGCTTCAGCAGCTGCACGTCGTATCCACCCTCGGCCGGGTCCTCGCCCTGGAGGAAGACATGGGTGTGCGCGTCGATCATCCCCGGAAGGACCGTGGCCCTGGAGAGATCGATCACCCGGGCGCCGGCGGGGATGGTGCCGCCCACGCTCTCGATCCGGTTGCCGTGGACGACGATGACCTGGTTCGTCCTCGGGGAGCTCGAGACCCCGTCGATCAGCACCCCGGCCCGGATGACCGTCACCGGCTGCGGGGCCGGAGCTGGCTCGGCGGCCAGCGCCGCGCGACAGACGAGTGACAGCACCAGCATCCACCCACGACGAACGGGCATGTCCCGCCCTCCCTGGAAGGGCCCGGATGGTTCCGCATCCGCCGACCCGGAGCAAAGGCATTCGTGATACTCGGCCCGGCCATGCCCAAGCCCTCCCAGCGCCGCGGCCTGCGCGCCGCCCATGCCAAGTCCCGGAGCGTCGATCCCCGGCCCATCACCGGACGGGAGAAGCCGGCGGAGCTCCTCGCCCACGCCTTCGGCGCCTACGTGGGCCGTCAGGAGCGGACGGCCTTCGAGCTGATGGAGCGGAGCGTGGCCGAGGACTGCAGCATCTTCCTCACCCTGTCCGGGGCGATGACCCCGGCGGGGCTGCACCAGAGCTGCCTCATCCCGCTCATCGAGCGGGGCATCGTCAGCGCGCTCACCACCACCGGCGCCAACCTGTACCACGACGCGCACCGGATCATCGGCCACGCCATCCGCGAGGTGAACCCCAACGCCGGCGACCTCCAGATGCGGCTGGCCCGCATCATCCGCATCTACGACCTGGGCTTCTGGGAGGAGGCGCTGCTGGACACCGACCGGCTCTTCAGCGCGATCATCCGCCGCCCCGAGTTCCAGCGGAAGATGACCACCCCCGAATTCCACCACCTGCTCGGGAGGGCGGTGCACGGCATCGAGCGGTCGCTGGGGGTGAAGAAGCCCTCGCTCCTCGCCACCGCCTTCAAGCACGCGGTCCCCATCTGGGTGGGTGCGGTGCAGGACGGAAGCATCTTCCTCAACGTGGTGAAGCTGAAGCGGCTGCTGGGAGACGCGTTCAAGTTCGAGCTGGACATCAACGACGATGTCTACTCGATGGCCGCGATGCAGCATTTCTGCCGGCACAACGGGAGCAAGAGGCTGGCGATCTGGATCCTCGGGGGCGGGGTGCCGAAGAACTACACCCTGCAGGGCGAGCCGCTGCTCGACCAGATCCTCTCCGTTCCCACCACCGGCTTCGACATCGATCTTCAATTCTGCGTGGACCCGGTGGACAACGGCGCGCTCTCCAGCTGTCCGGCCGGGGAGGGCCACACCTGGGGCAAGGTCTCGGTGGAGGCGGTGGAGTCCGGCTCGGTCTACGTGCACACCGACGTGACCGCGGTGTTCCCCTGGCTGACCCACGCCCTGTTCTCCGCCGGGGCGAAGCGGCCGCCGCAGCGGCTGATGGACCGGCTGACCGACGCCATCGCCTTCCTCGATGGCGACGTCGCGCGACGCCGGAAGAAGCTCATGGCCACGATCGACTGGAGCCCGGACACCGTCGCGGCCCCCCGGGGCCGCCACGAGATGGTCGTTCGCTGACCCCGGGCCCGGTCCTGCCGGGAGATGGCGCCCCCCCGCCCCCGACCGCACGAGGTGTCGTGACGCGAGCAGTCGCGATCCGCGGCCCGCGATCGGGCTGAACCGAACCTCGCCGCGAGTTAGCGTGGCCGGGAGTCGCCCTCCGGAGGTCCCGGGCATGTCCGAGCAACCGCACTTCGTCGAGATCACCGCCGAGTCCATCGGGGGATTGCACGTCCGCGTCACCCACGGCCCGAGCGGGGCGAGCTTCGTGACCGACGCGCCGAAGGACAACGGCGGTGACGCCTCGGGCTTCTCGCCCACGGACCTGGTCGCCACCGGTCTCCTCGACTGCATCCTCACCACCATGAGCATCGCGGCGAAGCGCGAGAGCATCCCCTGGGGCAAGCTCCGCGGTCGGGTGGAGAAGCACATGCACCCCTCGCCCCGGCGCATCGGCACCCTGGTGGTGGACCTGTGGATGCCGGCGGAGCTCCCCGAGGACAAGCGCGAGCGGATGGAGCGCATCGCGCACACCTGCCCCGTCCAGCGAAGTCTCCATCCGGAGGTGAAGGTCGACCTCCGGTTCCACTACTAGGACCGCCCTCGGGGCAGCGAGAGCGTCAGGTTCCGGTGGAGGATCGGCCCGGCTCGACCTTCTCCACCAGCCGGAGCTGGCCGGAGGCCGCGAGGGCCGGGGCGTCCACCTCGCGCTCGAGGTAGGTGTACCCGGCGAGCCCGTCCTCGTACGCCCGGAGCAGCTGCCGCGACTGGTCGAGCGTCATCGCCCCCTTCCGGAGCGCCTCCTCGGCGAAGCGGCGCACCCGGGCGACCAGGTCGTCCTTGGAGTAGCTGACGTAGTTCAGCACCTCGGTGACGGTGTCGCCCGAGACGACGTGGTCGATGAGGTAGCCGCCGCTCGGTCCCAGGGACACCTGCACCGCGTTGGTGTCGCCGAACAGGTTGTGCAGGTCGCCGAGGATCTCCTGGTACGCGCCCACCAGGAAGATGCCGATGTAGTAGTCGTCCTGGTTGAGGGGGTGGAGCTCGAGCACGTCCTTCACGTCGCGCCGGTCGATGAAGTGCTCGATCTTCCCATCCGAGTCGCAGGTGATGTCCGCCAGCACTGCCCGCCGGGTCGGCCGCTCGGTCAGCCGGTGGATCGGCATGATCGGGAAGAGCTGGTCGATGGCCCAGCTGTCGGGGAGCGACTGGAACACCGAGAAGTTGCAGAAGTAGGTGTCGGCGAGCTGGCGCTCCAGCGTCTCCAGCTCCTCCGGCATCTCGTCCAGCTCGCGCGCGGTGCGCAGAATCTTCTGGCACAGCGCCCAGAAGAGGTTCTCGGCCGCCACCCGGTCGGCGAGCGTGAGGTGCCCCAGCGAGAAGAGGGTGAGGCACTCCTCCTTGTACTCGGTGGCGTCGTGGTACGCCTCGAGCACGTTCTTCCGCGTCAGCTCCCGGTAGGTCGCCCAGAGCTTCCGTACCACTGGCGAGGCGTCCTCGGGCAGCGCCTCTGGCACGCCGTGGGCGTCGAACTCGCTGATCCCGAGCACCTCGGTCACCAGCACCGCGTGGTGTGCGACGACCGCCCGCCCCGACTCGGAGACCAGCGTCGGATGCTCCACCTGGGCCTCGTTGCACGCCTCGAGAACGCTGAACACCACGTCGTTGGCGTACTCCTGGGTGGTGTAGTTCATCGAGGAGGTGAAGTTGGTCTGGCTGCCGTCGTAGTCGACGCCCAGGCCACCGCCGACGTCGAGGTACTTCAGCGGCGCGCCCGCCTGCGCCAGCTCGACGTAGAACCGGCTCGCCTCGCGGAGCGCATTCTTGAAGTTCCGGATGTTCGAGACCTGGCTCCCGAGGTGAAAGTGCAGCAGTTCGAAGCAGTCGAGGATCCCCACCCTCCGCATGAACTCCATCGAGTCCAGCAGCTCGCTCGAGGAGAGCCCGAACTTGCTCCGGTCGCCGCCCGAGGCCTCCCACTTCCCGGCTCCACGGGTCGACAGCTTCACCCGGATGCCGATGCGCGGCCGGATGCCCACCCGCCGCGACACCTCGGCGATGAGGGGAATCTCGCTCGGCTTCTCGACCACCAGCACCACCTTGCGACCGAGACGCGAGGTGTAGAGCGCGGTCTCGATGTACTCCTCGTCCTTGTAGCCGTTGCAGACGATCAGGGCCTCGGGGCTGTCCAGGAGCGCCATCACCGCCAACAGCTCGGGCTTGCTGCCCGCCTCGAGCCCGTAGTCGTACGGCCTGCCTGCCTCGACGATGGTCTCGGCCACGTAGCGGTGCTGGTTCACCTTGATGGGGTAGACGCCCTTGTACGCGCCCCGATAGCCGTGCTCGACGATCGCCCGGCGGAACGCCTCGTTGAGGTGCACCACCCGGTTTCGCAGCACGTCGGTGAAGCGGATCAGGAGCGGCAGACCGATGCCGCGCCGGCGGACCTCCTCCACCAGCTCCTTGAGGTCCATCGAGTGGCCGTTCCCGTCCGCGTGGACGGTGACGTTGCCCTTGTCGTTGATGCCGAAGTACCCCGCGCCCCAGCTGCGGACGCCATACGTCTCGAAGGCATCGGCCAGGGTCCAGGGTTGCGGGGGTGAGGTGGGCATCTTGGCGTCCGGCGCACAATAGAGAAACACACGGGGCCGTCAACACTCCCGCCCGGGCACCGCGGAAACATGGATGTGACTCCGGACCGGGGGGGCCCGGAGGAGACCGTTCAGCTCTCCCGGATCGCCTCGAGCACCTCGTCCACGTGCCCGTCGACCTTCACCTTGGGCCACACCCGGGCCACCTTGCCCGAATCGTCGATCAGGAACGTGGAGCGGGTGATGCCCATGAACTTCCGCCCATACATCGACTTCTCGCCCCACGCCCCATACTTCTCCGAGACGCCGTGGCCGGTGTCGGCGAGGAGGGGGAACGGAAGCCGGTACTTCCCCGCGAACCTGGCGTGGCTCGCCCCGGAGTCCGGGCTGATGCCCAGCACCACCGCGCCCGCCTTCAGCAGCGCCGAGTGCTCGTCGCGGAAGGCGCACGCTTCCCGGGTGCAGCCCGGGGTGTCGTCCTTCGGGTAGAAGTAGAGGACCACCTTCTTGCCCTTGAAGTCTGAGAGCTTCACCGTCTTCCCGGACTGGTCCTCGAGACTGAACGCGGGGGCCTTGTCGCCGACGTCGGGCATCGCCATGGGGCGCCTCACTTAACCCGGGTGGGCCGCGGAGCAACCGGATTCGTGGGCCCGCGCTCCTGCGCCTGCTCCACCGCCTGCCGGAGCTTGGCCAGCTGCGCCAGCGCCTCGGGGTCCTGGAGCAACTTGTGGACCGACGCGCTCCGCAGGAGTGCCACCGTGTCCCCGTTCTCCAGCGCCTCCTTCACCTCGGGGTCGGCGAACACCGCCCGGAAGTGAGCGTTCTTCTCCAGCGCGGTCACCGCCGGGTTCCCGGCCACATGCTGGAACAGCTCCGGGGAGCGGAAGACGCGCTCGACGGCCACCAGGTCCGTGGCTTTGGAGAAGAAGGGGGCGGAGAACAGGTTCCACCGCCGGGCGATGGCGAAGGCGGTCGAGTCCTTCGGCGACAGCCCGAGCCCCTTGCCGGCGAGCTGGACGTTCGCCTCCACGAAGGCCAGCGCGGACAGCGCCACCCAGGCCACCGCCGCCACCTTGCCCCCGCCGAGGAGGGCGCCCAGGGCCCGGTCCGTGCCCCGCTCGCCCGGGTCACTTCCCCCGAGCACCCCCTGGAGCAGCTGCGTGCCCACCAGCCGCACCCCCACCGCTACCACGATGAAGGTGGCGAAGCTCGCCGCCACCGACCCGAGGGCCTCCGAGGTGTGGAAGAACCTCCCGAAGGCCCCGCCGAGGAGCGCGCCTCCGGGGCGGGCGGCGAGCGCCCCCAGCACCAGCGCGCCCCAGCTGGCGAGCTGGCGGGAGGCACCGGCCCGGGCGCCAAACACCGCCCCCACCGCCACCAGCGCGAGCACGACCAGGTCGACGGTCATGTGATCTTGAAGGCCTTCGCCCGGGACTCCTCGTAGAGACGCCCCTGCACCTGCGCGAGCTTGTCCTTGTACAGCGCGTTCTCCCGCTCGTAGGTGAGAGCCATCTTCAGTCCGCGCTCGGCGGCCTGGAGGTTGCCCCTCTCCAGATCGGTCATCGCGGTCTGGAACAGCTGCCGTGCCTTGGGGTTGAGGCCGATCTGCTCGGCGGCCTGCTGCTTCACCGCGGCCTTGGTCTCCTGCTCGGCCAGCTCGTCGAAGCGGAGCTTGTGGGCGCGGTCCGGGCCGGTCACGTCGGCCAGGTACTTGTGCCGGCGCAGGTCGTCGCGGAGCACGTAGTAGGCCTCGGTGACGCGCTTGTAGACCTCGTGGACCCGGGTCTTGAACGCCTCGTCGGTGAGATGGAAGAAGCGGTCGGGGTGGTAGGCGCGGCTCTCCCGGTAGAAGGCCCGCTTCACCTCGGCGGCGCTGGCGGTGGTGGGCACGCCGAGCAGCTCGAAGTAGTCGAGCGCGTCCAGCCGCTCGGCCTTCCACGCCAGCAGGGCCACCGGATCCGCGGGCGGCGCGGTGGGGGAGACCGGGGCCATGGACGGCACCAGCGGGGCGATTCGCAGGTCGAGCGGAGGGAGCGGTCCGGCCGCGACGGGCGGCAGCGGCGGCATCACCGGGATGCCGAGGCTCGTCTCGCTCATCGGGTCCCGCGTCGGGCGGTGCGGGACGCGCGGCGCCGGGGCGGCCGGCTGCGCGCGGCGCATGACTTCCTTCACCGGCGCGAGCGGAGGGATGACCGGCGCGATCCTCACTCCCAGCGAGGGCAGGGGCGGATTGGGGGGCGCGCTGGCCGCGGGCCGGAACACCCGCGCCGGCACGACCCCCGGCTGCGGCGGCGGGCCGGCTGCGCGCGCCTGCTCGGTCAGGAACTCACCGGTGGGCGAGTGGAGCGGAGCAGGCGGACCCTGGCGCGCGGGGGTGGCGGGCTGCTCGCGGGTCGGCGGACGTGGCGCGGCAGGAGGCACGGAGGCTCCGGCCCCCGCTCCCAAGGTACCGGCGGGGGCAACGCCGGTCGTGGCCGCGCGAGGGGGTGGGGCAGCGGAGCGCGGGAGCGGCCCGTGCGGGATGGCTGGCGAGGCGGGCCGCGACGCCGGGCCCGCGCCGGTCGCGGGGGGGCTCGGCGACGCGCTGCGCGTCCGGGGTGGCCCGGGAGGCGTCGCCCCGGGAGCGGGCCTGGCATCGGCCGGGGCGGAACTGCTCTGCGGTGGGCGCGACGGCGCGGCGGGCCGGGGAGCGGTGGGGAAGGGCGCGTCGAGGACCGGGACGCCCGCAGCCCCGGTGCGGAACGAGCCGGTGGTCTCGAACTCGGCCTGCGCCTCGGACGGCTCCACCGGAGCGATCGGCTGCGTCGTCGTCGGGCGCAGCGGTCCGCCGGGGGGCACCGGGGCAGCAGGGCCCGGCTTGTCGGGCGGGTCGCTCACGGCTCTCGCTCATCCCTCCACGGCGCTCGGCAACTCGGGCAGGACGTCACGCGAGGTGCCGGGCGGGATCGGGTGCACCATGCCACGGGCCAGCCGCGTCTGGCGGTTCAGCTGGATAGACCGCTGGATGTCCGCCTCGCTCAGGCCCGAGGACAGGGAGATGGTGGTGGAGGTCTTCTGGCCAGTCTCGACGTCAGCGGCCGACACGTTCACGATGCCGTCGGTGTTGATCTCGAAGGTGACCTCGATTTTCACCTCCCCGCGGTAGCCCACCCGGAACCCGGCGAACTCGAACTCGCCGAGCATCTCGCACTCGTCGGCGCGGTTCGACTCGCCCTGGTAGACGCGGATCTTCACCCGCTCCTGCCCATCGCGGCTGGTGGTGAAGGTCTTGCTGCGGTCGATGGGCACCGGGGTGTTCTTCTCGATGATCCGCTCGGTGAAGCCGCCCACCGTTCCGATGCGCAGGGTGAGCGGGGTGACGTCGACCAGGAAGGTCTCGGTCTTGGCGTCCATCAGCGCGTGGGCCTGGAGCGCGGCCCCCATCGCCACCACCTGGTCCGGGTTGATTCCCTCCAGCGGCTCCTTCTGGAAGTAGTGGCGCACCGAGTTCTGGACGATGGGCAGCCGCGTCGGCCCGCCCACCAGGATGACCGCGTCCACGTCCGCCGCGGTGAGCCGCGCGCTCTGCAGCGCCTCATCGCACACCTTGAAGGTGCGCTGGACCAGGTCCATCACCATGCGGTTGAACTGATCCTGGCTGAGCGTGGCCTTGAGGTCCATCACCTGCCCGGACGCGTCCTGGCAGATGTGCGGGCAGAGGATCTCCGCGGTGCCGTTCTGGCCCACGTCGATCTTCGCCTGCTCTGCCGCCTCCTTGAGCATCTGCAAGCAGTACTTGGACTGGCGGAGGTCCAGCCGGGTGCGGGCGAGGAAGTCGTCCGCCAGCCAGGTCATGATCCGGTCGTCGAAGTCGTCGCCGCCGAGGTATGTGTCGCCGGCGGTGGAGAGCACCTCGAAGACGTCCTTGCCAATCTCCAGGATGGAGATGTCGAAGGTGCCGCCGCCCAGGTCGTAGATCACCACCCGCTGGTTGACGTCCCGGCCGAACCCATAGGCCAGCGCCGCCGCGGTGGGCTCGTTCAGGATGCGGAGGACGTTCAGGCCGGCGATGCGGCCCGCGTCCTTGGTCGCCTGGCGCTGGTTGTCGTTGAAGTAGGCGGGGACGGTGATGACCGCCTTGGTGACCGGCCGGCCGAGGTACTGCTCGGCGATGGCCCTCATCTCCTTGAGCACCAGGGCGGAGATCTCGGGCAGCGAGTACAGCTGGTCGCGCACCTGGATGCGCACCGAGTTGTTCTCCCCCTCGGCGATGCGGTAGGGCATCACCGCCATCGCCTTCTTGACCTCGTCCGAGAAGAAGTAGCGGCCGATCAAGCGCTTGGCCGAGTACACGGTGCTCTCGGCGCGGGTGATGATGTTGCGCTTGGCGGTGTTGCCGACCAGCACCGTCCCGTCCTCGAGGAACGAGACCACCGAGGCGTGGTTGACCTCGCCCCACTCGTTGGGGAGGACCACCGGCTCACCGTTCTCGACGATCGACACACAGGAGTACGAGGTCCCGAGGTCGATGCCGATCGCGATGTCGTCCGCCATGCACCCTCCAGTGTCGAGGCCCTGACGCGGACCGGGGCGATGGGCGCTCGGGGGCGCTCCACCCGTGGCCCCCCGGCTCGCGGCGGTCCCAGATGTTACCCTTATGGCGGAGGCACGACGGAACCAGAATGGGCGGAAGCTTCGGTATTCTCACCTCGCACCCGGACCTCCTCGGGTGCCAGCTCCTCCGGCTGGACGCGCAAGTCCAGCTGGGCGCCAGCACACACTCGACCACCCTGGTGGGACTCGGAACGGTGTCTGCCGGCGAGACCTTGCTTCGCCGCTGGGCAGTCCGGGTGGCGCCGCGCTCGCTCGCCGACCCGGAGCTCGCCGCTCCCGCCTCGGCGCTGCTCTACCGGGCACAGACGTTCGGGCCGGGCGCCTCGCTCGACGAGGACGTCCAGCCGCTCCGGCATGGAAGCTGGATCTTCTCCTGCGAGGGGGACCTCGAGGCCTTTCCCCGTGTTCAGGCCTGGCTCGATGCCGAGCTGCCCCCACACCTCGTCCGGGCGGTGGGGACGCGCACCGTGGCCGCGGCGAGCTTCGCCCTCTTCCTCGGCGCGCTCCCGCCGCCGGACCAGAACCGGCCGCTCGCCGCGCGGGACGGAGCGCGGATGCTGGGCCAGGTGGCCCGCGTCCTGGCCCAGCGCTCGGCGGCGGAGGGCGCCGCGCGCGCTGCGCGTCTCCTGATGATGGCCACCGACGGGCGCGTGTTCCTGGCAGCCCGGGTCGGCGACCTGCCGGCCCAGATGCGCCTGCTCGAGGGCGAGGGCCGGTGCCGGCGCTGCGCGCTGGACGAGCACTCCAAGTCGCGTGCCCTCGTCCGGGCGCACCTCCGCTCCCGTTCCGTCGCCGTCACCTCCGTCCCCCTGGGGCCGGGCGCGCACTGGCTCCCGATTCCGGACGGCGGGGCGCTCGGAGTGGGGCCGAGCCTCGAGCCCGAGCTGCTCTGACCTAGCGCGCGTCCCAGAGGGGATTGACGGACGCCGCCACGATCTTCGCGAGGATGTTGCAGCCGGCGTGGAAGAGCGTGCTGCCCACCACGGTGCCGGTGCGCTCGCGGAGCCAGCCGAAGAGCAGCGCGGGGAAGAACACCGCCAGCCGTGACGCCTGGAAGATGGCAAGGTGTCCGACGGCGAAGAGCGCGGCGGTCAGGAGGAACGCGGGACCCACCGCCACCCCGGCGATGCGCGCCCCGCCCGGCCACACGCGCTTGAGCCGGGTCTGCAGCCAGCCGCGGTAGAAGAATTCCTCGGGCAGCGCGGTGACGAAGACCTCGTCCACCACGTTGCTCCAGCCGTAGCCCGCCGGCACCCGTGGGCGGAAGGCGAGCCCCGGGGGAGGCCCGCCGGGCGCGTGGCCCGGCAGATGGCCGAGCCAGGCCTCGTACCCGAGCACGAAGAGCGGCGCGACGACGACCAGTAGCCCGAGCGCCAGCAGGAGGTCGGTGCGCCAGTGTGCCAGGGTCACACCGTAGTCGCGCGTGTCCTCGCCCGTGCCGCGCATCGCCGCCAGCGGAAGGTAGAGGAAGGCCACCACGGCCGTCACCTTGGCCCAGGGCGGCGGCGCGAGCAGCGACACCACCACGATGGCGGCGAACGCCAGCGCCCAGAGGAGAAGCGCTTGCCGGAGGACGCCTTCGCGGCTCACGGCGGCCGCCCCAGCTGGGCGAGCACCGAGGACAGGGTGGCGACCCGCGAGGACGAGCTCCGGCGCGCGGTGACAACGCCCGCGAGCCGCGCCTGACCGTCCAGCACCGGGCTCCCCGGCGGGAGCCGTAGCGACACCTCGAACCACGGGCCGCTCGCCGCGTGGCTCACCTTTCCGAGCTGCGGCGACTTCCCGTCCTCGCCGATGCCCACCACCCACTCGCCCGGCGCGAGCGGCTCGAGCCGGGCCGCGGGGGCAGGGAAGGGCCCGTCGCCGTCGATGGCCAGGAGCACGAGGCCGAGCGCCGTCAGCCGCTCCACGACGTGCGCGGTCCGCCGTGACTCGCCGACCTCCACCAGCGCCGCCGTGCCGTGCACCAGGCCCCCCAGGGTGAGGACCTGACCCCCGGCCCCCACCAGCACGCCGGCGCCGGTGCCGCTTCCGAGCACGCGGACCCACGCCCGGCCACCGGCCTCGGCGGTGCGGTGGAGCGCGCTCGACGACGGGGGCGGCGAGGTGGCCGGCTCGCCGAGCGCGAGGGCCGTGAGCACGGCGACCAGCGGCGAGCTCAATGCCGCAGCGCCTCGGCTTCCAGCCGGCGCCACAGGCCCGACGAGGAGGCGAAGGTGAACAGCACCTGCGCGGTCTGCAGCCGCGCTCCCTCGGCCAGCCGGTGCGGGACGGCCTTCTCCAGGCGCACGCCGTCCAGCCAGGACCCGTTGGTGGACCCGGAGTCCTCCACTGTCCAGCCGTCAGCACCTGCCTGCCGGAAGACGAGGTGGACCTGGCTGACGGTCCCCTCCTCGATCTGGAGGTCGCAGGAGGGGCTCCGGCCGAGGGTGATCTGCGTCGCGTCCCGCACCACCGGTTCGAGCGCGATGGCCAGCGCCGAGCCCTCGAGCGGCGCGGCCACCGTGGCCGGCATGAGCAGCGTCTGGTTCCCGTCCGGGTGGGTGGCGTGCCAGGCGGTGGGCTCGCGCAGCAGCCAGGGGTGCGGATGGGCGCGGGCGAAGGCCACCTCGTCGCGCAGGTCCAGCTCCGGCAGCAAGGTGGAGAGGAGGAAGCTCTTCATCCACCGGCGCCTCCGCGCTGGCGCAGCGCCCAGAACCGCTGCTGCAGCCCCAGGTTCAGCGGATCCAGCTCCAGCGCCCGCTCGTAGGCCTCGAGCGCCTGGAGGCGCTGCCCGCTCGATTCGAAGGCCCGCCCCGCCGCGGCCTGCAGGTGCGCCCGGGCCTCGGCGCCGGGGTGCGTGGCGAGGAAGCGCACCCGGTGCTGCTCGAGCGCGGTCACGGTCAGACCACCGGAGATGCAGCGGGCCACGCCGCGAAAGTTCCCCGCCTCGGCGTCGGTCTCCGCCCGCCGTGCCGGCGTCGCGATGCGCTCCACCGACTCGGCGAGCTTCGCCAGGAGCCGCCGCGCCTCGTCCTGCTGCCCGGGGGTGGCGCCGCCGGCCTGGACCCCCTCCAGCTCCGCCCGCAGCTCGCGCCACCGCGAGCGGATGTCGTCGAACTCGGCGTCCGGAGGCAGTCCGAGCCGGACGTACGGGTCGCCCGGTGCGGTGCGTGCGCGGGCGAGGATGCGCTCGGTCTCGGGGTCGCCGGCCCCCTTCGGGGTGAGCGGCGCCAGGCCCTTCAGCCGGCGCGACACCGCCTCGCGGAACGGCGAGGCCGGCTCGAGGAACTGGAGCGCGACCCCGGCGGCGAATCCCCAGGCCCGGGCCTGCAGCTCGGGGACCTGCCGCACCACCTCGGCCCGGGTCAACGCCCCCGGGGGGTTCTCGAGCGACACCTGGACCCGGGTGAAGAGCGCCGGGAGCGGTTCGGGAACGCAGGCGTACACCCCGGCGCGGGAGAGGTCGCGGAGGTCCACCGCGCAGACCGCGCCGTCGATGATCAGGGTCCCGCGGAACATCACCGGCGTCGGGGTCGGGCTCGACGGTGCGGGCGCGTGCGTGACGTGGGGAGTGGGCACCCGCGGCGTGGGCTGGGTCGCGACCGGTCCGCCCTGGGCCGCCGCCGCTCCGCTGCTCGCCGCGGTGCGGGTGAGGGCCCGCTCCAGCGCGGTCCGGAACGCGTCGGCGTCGGGGAAGCGATCCTCGCGCCGCTTGGCGAGCGCGCCGAGGATCGCCTCGGACCAAGCCTCGCTCAGCCGCGGGTTCAGCTCACGCGGCGGGAGGGGTGGGGTGTCGCGGTGGGCGAGCAGGATGCCGGTGACCCCGCCGCCGGTGAACGGCAGCCGCCCGGTGGCCAGGCGGTAGGCGATGACCCCCAGCGCGTACAGGTCGGCGCGGCCGTCCAGCGCCTCGCCCGAGCCCTGCTCCGGGGCCATGTACTCGGGCGTGCCGACGATCCACCCGGCGTGGGTCTGCCCCTCCTGCGTCTCGCCGCCGAACAGCTTGGCGATGCCGAAGTCGAGGATCTTCACGAACGGCGGGCCGTCGCGGCGGCAGAGGAAGATGTTCTCGGGCTTGAGGTCTCGGTGCACCACCCCGCGGGCGTGGGCGGCCTGGAGCGCCTGGCAGACCTGGATGAGGATGGGGAGCGCGCGCTCGGGTGGCATCGGTCCGGCCGGCGCGGCGGAGAGCGGTTCGCCCTCCAGGTACTCCATGATGAGGTAGTACCGCCGCGGCGGCACCACGTTCATGTCGAAGATGTTGACGATGTTCGGGTGGCCGATGAGGTTGACCGCCCGCGCCTCGGCGTAGAACCGCTGGACCAGCGAGGCGTCCGACGCGAGGTGCTCGTGCAGCACCTTCACCGCGACCTTGCTGCCGATGAGCGTCTGCTCGCCGAGGTAGACCGAGCCCATCCCGCCGTGGCCGATCCGCCGGACGAGGCGGAAGCTGCCCACCGTGGTGCCCAGGAGAGGGTCGGGCGCGCTGGTCGCAGGGGTCGAGGCCATCGGGGGGAACGGACCGAAAATGTCCCACGCCCGGATGACAGGTGCAAAGCGACCGGCGCGCCAGCGACCGCTCTCAGCCGGCGCGGCGGCGGCGGATCTCCGCCAGGAACTCCTCCGGCCCACGGGTGTTCAGCACGTCCGAGGTCCGCGCGCCACCCTTCCGGGCGGTGTGGATGGCGAACGCCACGTTCTGCAGGGCGAACGTGCTGTGCGCGTCCGCCGAGACCACCAGGCGCGCTCCGGCCTGGAGCGCCAGCCGGACGTGCTCGGCCGAGAGGTCCAGCCGGTCGGGGTTGCCGTTCACCTCCAGCAGAACGCCCCGCTTCGCCGCGCGCTCCACGACCGCCGCCATGTTCAAGGGCGACGGCTCGCGCTTCTGCAGGAGCCGACCGGTGGGATGTCCGAGCACGTCGGTGCAGGGGTGGTCCAGGGCCTTCAGGACCCGGGCGGTCATCGCCGCCTCGTCCTGGCCGTGCCGGACGTGCACCGAGGCAATGACCACGTCCAGCTCGGAGAGGAGCCGGTCGGAGAGGTCCAGCGCCCCGTCCTCGAGGATGTCCACCTCCAGCCCCTTGAAGAGCCGGACCCCGGGAACGGCCTCCTGCACCCAGGAGATCTCCTCCCACTGCGAGCGGACCCGGGCCTCGTCCAGCCCCCCGGCATAAGCGGCGGCGGCGCTGTGGTCGGTGACGGTGAGGTAGCGCAGGCCCAACGCCGCCGCTGCCCGGGCCATGTCCTCGAGGGTGGACTTCCCGTCGCTCCAGGTGCTGTGGCTGTGCACCACCCCCTGCACCGCCGAGGGCTGGAGGAGGTCCGCTGGCAGGCTGCCCGAGAGCGCGGCCTCGAACTCGCCCACGTCCTCCCTGAGTTCCGGCGGGATGTAGGCCATTCCCAGGAGCGCGTAGAGCGCCTCCTCGGTCGGGACCGATTGCTTCTCCTCGCCCCGGAACACTCCCCATTCGCTGATGGTGAGCCCGAGGTCGCGGGCCCGGCCGCGGAGCCGGACGTGGTGCGACTTGGACCCGGTGAAGTGGTGGAGTGCCGTCGCGTAGTCCTCGTCCGGGAGCACGCGCAGGTCGACCTGAAGTCCGTCCTCCATCCGGACCGAGCACTTGCTCTCGCCCTGGGCCAGGACCTCGCGGACGCCCGACTGCCGGGCGAGGAGCACGAGGACCGGCGCGGCCTCCGGGGCCGAGGCGACGATGTCCACGTCCGAGACCAGCTCGCACCAGCGGCGCACGCTGCCGGCCACCTCCGCCCGGACGACCCCGGGGGCCGCCCGGACCTCTGAGAGGAGCGCCTGGGCGACCGGCAGCACGTCCCCGAGCCGCCGGCGGGCGTGCGCCGAGCGGTACTGCTCGATGCCGGCGAGGATCTTGTGCTCGCTCCGCTCCCCGAACCCTTTGAGCCCCCGGACCCGCTGGTCCCGGCAGGCTTGCTCCAGCTGGTCGATGCTCCCGATGCCCAGCGCGCGGTGGAGGGCGGCGGCCTTCTTGGCCCCCAGGTCCGGGAGCCGGAGCAGCGCGAGGATTCCCGGCGGGAACTCGGCACGGAGCTGCTCGAGGAGCGTGAGGCCGCCGGTGCGGTGCAGCTCGGAGATCTTCTCCGCCAGTGCCGGGCCGATGTTGGGCAGCTCGGTGAGGCGGCCCTCGCGCACCAGCGCGTCCAGATCGCCGCTGAAGCCGGCCATCCGGTCGGCGCCGAGGTCGTAGGCGCGTGACTTGTAGAAATCGTCGCCCTTCAGCTGGAGGTACTGCGACACCTCGCGCAGTGCGCGGGCGATGCTCAGAGGATCCATGTGTTCGGAGCCCCTCTTGTTAATGTCTCGGGCCGACAGATGCGAATCGAGCTCGGAGCCGCGGACCTGGAAGAAGGGGAGCTGCGGGGGTACGACCTGGGAAAGCGCGCGATCTGCGTCGCGCGGGTGAACGGGCGGTACAAGGCCCTGGATGACTGGTGCAACCATGCAGGATGCCTGCTCTCCGGCGGTCGGGTAGAGGGCAACTTGGTCGTCTGCCCGTGCCACGAGGTGGGGTTCGACCTCGACACCGGGGCCAACGCCACCTCGCCCGGCGTGTGCGACGACCAGCCCACGGCCCAGGTGACGGTGGAGGCCGGACGGCTGCTCTTGGAGGTGGAGGAGGGCTGAGCATGGGACAGGGGCACGATCACGAGCACGGGCACCGGGGAGAGCACTCGCACGGCCAGGGAACCCCGGCGCACGGGGAGAGCCCGGCGCGGGAGCACCGCCGCGACGCCCCGACGCATGTCGCCTGCTTCGTCCTGACCTGCTCGGACTCCCGGGCCCACGCCGACGACGTGAGCGGCCGGGCGCTGCGCGAGGGGCTCGAGGCGGCGGGGCACAGCGTCGTGGGCCAGACGGTGGTGCGCGACGAGCCGGACGCCATCCGGGCGGCGGTGGAGGGCGGTCTGGAGGGCGGTGCCCGGGCGGTGCTCATCACCGGCGGCACCGGCATCACCCGCCGCGATCAGACGGTGGAGGCCATCCGCCCACTCCTGGACAAGGAGATCCCGGGTTTCGGCGAGCTGTTCCGGATGCTGTCGTTCCAGGAGATCGGCAGCGCCGCCTGGCTGTCGCGGACGCTCGCCGGGACGGTGCGTGGTGCGCTGGTCTTCGTCCTGCCGGGGAGCCCCAACGCGGTCCGGCTCGCGCTGGAGCGCCTCATCCTCCCCGAGCTCGGCCACGCCGTGCGCGAGCTGAGCCGGTAGTGCCTCGACCGGGCCGGACCCAACGGCTGTCGCCCGAGCGGGCCGCGCGCCTGCGACGGGCGCTCGACCGCCTCGAGCGGACGTCGCCGCCCCGGCGCCGGGTGCCGCTGGATCCCGTCTCCTTGCCACACCGCTACCGGGATCCGCGCGACATCGAGGTCGCGGCGCTCCTGGCGGCCTCGCTCGCCTACGGACGGGCCGATCTGTTCCTCCCCAAGGTCGAGCGCCTGCTGTCGGCGATGGGCCCGTCGCCGGCGGGGTTTGTCCGCGCGGTCGACGTCGCGGGCGCGCGGGAGCTGCTCTCGGGCTTCGTCTACCGCTTCAACGTCGGCGCGGACGTGGCGGTGCTGCTCCTCGGGATGGGCCAGATGCTCCGGCGGCGCGGCTCGCTCGAGGCCGGCTTCCTCGCGGCGCGGGCGTCATCCGGGGGCGCGCTGCACGAGGCGCTCGGGCGATTCGTCCGGGAGCTTCGGGACGTGGACGTCAGGGCGGTGAAGCGGGCGCTGGGGAAGACGCGCGGACTCGACCATCTGCTTCCTGTCCAGCTCGGGGCAGGCGCGGCGAAGCGGCTCCACCTCTTCCTCCGCTGGATGGTGCGTGGTCCGGACGGTGTCGATTTCGGGGTATGGACCCGGGTCCCGCCGAGCACCCTGCTCGTCCCCCTGGACACTCACGTCGCGCGGCTCGCCTGGCGGCTGGGCCTGGTGCGTCGGCGGACGATGGGCTGGGCGGCGGCGGAGGACATCACCCGGAACCTGGCGGTCATCGACCCGGTGGACCCGGTGCGGTTCGACTTCGTGCTCTGTCACCACGGGATGAGCGGGGCCTGTCCGCCGCGCGCCCGGGCCGAGCTGTGTGCGCGGTGCGTGCTCCGGCCAGAGTGCAGCGTGGGTCGGCGGCTCGCTCCTCCGCGGGGGGTCTCCCGGGCGCCGGTCGAGATCGTCCGCCCCTGAGCGCCTACGGCTCGAGTCCAGGCGGCGTGGGCGGCGCAAGGGTCGAGGTCCGGGCTCCGGTGTTCAACCACCGCGCGCGGCCCTCCTTGAGGCGCTCCGCGACCAGGGTCGCGTGCTGAGGCCGTCGCCGGGGGTCGCGTTCGAGGCAGGCCCGGATGGCGCGATCCCACGCCATGGGAATCGTCTGGACCCGGCTCCGGGCGGACGGCGCGGGCCCTTCCAGCCGCTTCGCCGCCGCGGCCAGAGCGGTCTCCCCACTGAACGGCAGCTCGCCGGTGACCATCTCGAAGAGGATCACTCCCAGCGCGTAGATGTCCGCCCGCTCGTCGATGGGCCCCGAGGTGAGCTGCTCGGGCGCCATGTAGTGCGGCGAGCCGAAGCGGGGCTCGGTGGGATCCGCAGCGTCGCGGGGATCCGCCACCAGGGCCCGGGCGACACCGAAGTCGCCCACCACGACGCGAGGAACTCCGCCCTTCCCGACCTCGGGAGAAAGGAAGATGTTCCGGGTCTTGAGGTCCCGGTGGACCACGCAGCGGGCGTGGATCCCCGCCAGCGCGGCGGCGATCTGCTCCGCGATCGGCAGGGCATCGAGGGGGGCGAGCCGGCCCACCCTGGCCAGAAGCGAGCCCAGCGTCTCCCCCTCGAGGAGCTCCATGGTGAAGAAGGCCGGCGCGGTGCCCTGCGCCGGGAAGAACTCGAAGACCCGGAGCACGTTGGGATGCGAGACCCGGCGAGCGAGGCGCACCTCGTGCTCCAGCCGCGCGGCGTGCAGCCCGCGGTGGAGGTCGCGTCGGAGGTGCTTCAGCGCGACCGGGATCCGGAGGGCCACGTCGAAGGCCTCGAAGACCTCGCTCATCCCGCCGGTCGCCAAGTGCCGGACGAGGTGGAAGCGGTCGGCGAGCACGGAGCTCGTCGGCAAGACCGTCTGCACCGAGGCCTCCGGCTTGGCCTCCGGGAGCTCTCCGGCCGCAGGCAACGCTTCGGTGATGTCATCCTGCAACATCTGACGCTCGGAACGACGAAGGCCGACCCGGGGAATTCGGGCTGCTTGACCATCAGCGCCCGGGAACGGTTGGCGTTACGGCGGCGCTGGATTCCCGCTGGACCGCGTCGCCGCGGAGGTTGACACCCAGCTCTCCCCCGTGCCGCACTCCCGCTCTAGGGGGAGCCGGATGCCACGTCACTTCCTGCGCCCGTGGGTGCAGGTTCTGGTGCTGCTCGGACTGGGAGCGTGCACCAGACGCGCGGTGGACGAGTGCTCCCGCGCATACCGTGGAGCGCGCCCGGCCGAGGCCGTGGCGGCCTGCACGGGGGCCCTCGCCCGGACCCGCGGCGTGCAGGAGGCGGGGGCCCTCGCATACAGCCACTATGCCGCCGGGCAGCCGGAGCAGGCGCGAGCGCTGCTCGCGAGGTACGGAACGCCGACCGGGCTTCTGCAGCTGGCGGCGGCGGGGCTCGACTGGCGCTCGGGGAAGACGGAGGGCGCGGCCGAACGCCTCGGGCGGGCGGCGAGGGCCTGCAGGACCTCGGGGGACTCGGTCTGCGCGACGCGCGCGGAGCTGGAGACGGCGGCCCTGGCCCTCACCCGGGGCGAGCACCGGGCGGCTCTGGAGGCGTCGAACCGGGCCGCCGACGAACCCGCGGCGAAGGAGGACCCTGTCCTCGCCTCCCGTGCGCTCACCGGAGTGTTCGACGTCTTGCTGGCGCTCGGAGACGCCGAGGGCGCCGAACGGGTGATGTGGGCGATCACCGAGCTCAAGCCGGACGACCAACTCCGTGCGCCTTACCTGGCGCTGAAGGAGGGCGTGCTGCAGCAGGTGCGGGGGCGGAACGCGCTGGCTCGACGGGCGTACCTCCGTGCGCTGGAGGCGGCCAAGGCGCCCTCCTCGATGCCGGTGCAATGGTCGGCGCGCCTCAATCTGGTGGAGATCGCGCTCCAGGACGGGCACCCGGACGAGGCGGCGCTCGAGCTCGGCAGGGCCGAGAGCCTGCTCCCTGAAGTTCGGGGCCGGGGCAACTCCGAGCTCGCCTACCGCTACTACCGGGCCTGGCTTCTTCGGGCGCAGGGGGACCACCGGGCAGCCACGGAGGAAATCGGCCGGGCGCTGGAGCTCGGGCCAAGCGACGACTGGGCCTGGATGCTGGAGCTCGAGCGGGCGCAGAACGCCGCCGAGGCCGGAGATCGTCCCACGGCGCTCGCGGCGACCCGGGCCTCCATCGACGCCCTGGAGCGGCTCCGGACCGAGCTCGGCCTCGACGAGCTCAAGGCGTGGCTGCTACCCACGCGCAGGAAGCCCTTCGAGCTCCGCTTCCGGCTCCAGGCCGAACAGGGTGACACTCTGAGCGCGCTTGAAACCGCCGAGCTCTCCCTCGGGCGCACGCTCCTGGACGCGTTCATCGCCACGCGGACGGCGGCGTCCACTCCGGGGCCGCAGTCGAGCGGGGAGGCGCTGGCCAGGGCGGAGATCCTGCGCGACCTCATCCCTGCCCTGAGAGCTGGGCCGGTCACCCGGCCGGGGCCGATCGCCCAGGTTCTCCGTCAGATCCGGCACCGCCACGTCCTAGTCTACCTCACGGCGGGAGAGGCGGTCTGGCGCTTCGACATCCGCGACGGCCGACCGATGCTGGAGCGCCTGGCACTCGGTCTCGACGCGCTCGCAACCGGAGTGGGCAAGCTCCGGAGCCAGCCCGCGGACGCGACGACGGCCACCGAGCTGGGAGGGGCGCTGCTCCCGCGGAGCCTGGCCACCACCGGAGAGGAGCTCACGGTCGTCGCGAGCGACGCCTTCTCCGGATTGCCATTCTGCCTCCTCCGGACGGACGGCCAGCCTCTGTTCCAGCGTCACGCGGTCGCGTACGTGCCGAGCCTGGGCACCCTCGCTGCGCTGATGGACGCGCCACCTCAGGCCGTCGGGGCGCCGGTGGTCATGGCGGATGCGGCGGGAGATCTCCCGGGCGCACGCGACGAGGGGGTGACGGCGGGCCGTGTCCTCGGCGTGAAGCCTCTGCTCGGCCCGCGGGCGCGGCGGGACGAGCTCCAGGGCGAGTCCCAGCCGTCGGTCATTCATCTCGCGCTCCACGGCGGCGTCGGGCCTCTGGGCTCCTGGCTGAGCCTGGCCGACGGGGAGCTGCGGGCGAGCGACGTGCTCGCGCTCCGGCTCCAGCCCCGGCTGGCGGTGCTGAGCGCGTGCGCCTCGGCGGCGACGAGGGTGCCCGATCTCTGGGGCTCGATGAGCGCCGCCTTTCTCGCTGGGGGAGCACGCGACGTCCTCGGCGCGCTCTGGTCCGTCCAGGATGCTGAAACGCGCGCCTTCGTCGAGCGCTTCTACGCCGAGGGCGGTGCGCGCCGACCAGCGAGCGCCCTGGCTCGGACTCAGCGATGGCTGGCCGAGCAGGGTGCGCCGGCCTCGACCTGGGCCGCCTTCGTAGTGCTGGGGCTGTAATCCGTCTGACCGTCGAAGAGAGGAGCCAAACGCATGAAACCCGTCTTGAAGCTCGTGGTCCTCGGTCTGGCACTGGGTCTGGGGCTCGCCCTCGCTGCCCCGAAGAGCGATTCCCCGACCCCGCACTATTTCGTGGTGGGCACCACGTCCAGCGGCGAGCGCGTCTTCCTGGAGGACAAGGACAAGGGAAAGCGCGCCGGGTTCGTTTACGTGGGCTTTGCGACCGCTCCTGTTCCCACGGCCGGCTCAGCCTCCAAGGCTGGGGCGACGGATGGAGGCTCGGCGTCGAGCATGGCCTTGGCTGCGGCTGGCGACCGACCCTGCAACGGAGTCTGGGTCGGTTCGGAGTGCATGGTGAAGGTCGTCCCCGCGGCAGTCGTGGTCTGCAACCCGGCCATCTGCAATCCGCCCGGTCCTCCGCGCTGGAAGGGAGACCCGCCGTTCGACGAGCTCTTCATGAACCTCCAGGTGTCGGTGCGCCCGGGCGAGAAGCTCATTGGCCTGCAAGTGGGCCGCTAGTACGCGCGGATCGACGGGCCGAGGAGCACCGCAGCGCCCGACTCGAGGAGCCGGGCGCTGTCCGTTTGCAGGCTCCCGGTCGGCTCGGGGACGGGTCGCGTCGAGGTGACGAGGAGCGGCTGGTAGACCCCCACGCCGGGCACCGGGACCGTGCCCACCAGCAGCTGCGTGCGGACGAAGCAGGTCCGTCCAAGCTCGAGAGGGCGAGCCGGATCCGGGCAGCGGAAGACCAGATCGGCGTCGTTGCGGTAGAGCCGGATCTCCGCCGAGGACGCGCCGCCGCGGTTGGCGGTCAGCTCAATGACGTCGCCCGGCTGGACCCCCAGGCCGCGAAGCTGCCCCGCGCGCCCGGGGCGGACGATGGCCGCCAACGTGGGGTGGGCCGCGGGCGGCGGACCCCGGAGGAAGAAGACGTAGCCGGCGGCCGCCGCGGCGAGCATCGCCGTCACGCTGGCCAGGACGGTCCTCCGTCGGGAGGCCTTCCTTCGCGCCGTCTCGGAGATCCGTGCCAGGACGCGCTCCTCCCAGCCGGCGCCAGGCGCAGTGGCGTGCAACGACCGGAGCCCCTCGGCGACCTGCCGGTGCTGGGCCATCCGCCGCACGCAGTCCGGGCAGTGCCCGAAGTGCTCGTCGAGGGGGAGACCTGACTCGAGCCTCTCCAGGGCCTCGTCCTCGAAGCGCTGGCAAGGTTCGTTCACGCCGCCAGCCCCTTTCGCTCGAGACACTCGCGGAGGAGCGGCAATGCCCGGGCGACCCTCACCCGGAGCGTCCCGGGCCGCTCATCGCAGAGCTCGGCGATCTCGTCGTACCCGAGCTGTGCGGAGTACCGGAGATAGACGATTTCCCTCGCCGTCACGGGAAGCTCGTCCAGGCAGGCCCGGAGTGCCGCCTCGAGCTCGCCCCGAAGCAGCGAACTCTCACCGCCCTCGTTCGGGTCGGGTGCGTCGGGGAGGGATGCCTCCGGGCTAACGACTCGCAGGTGGGACCGCCGACCCTTGAGGGCGTCCAGGCAGCGGTGCCGGGCGATGCCGAACAGCCAGGCGCGCGCGCTGGTGCGCGGCTCGTACCGGGGGAGCGCCTCGAAGGCCTGGAGGAATACGACCTGGAGGGTGTCCTCGGCGGCGTCCCGGTCTCGCAGCAGCTCGAGGCAAAAGCGGAACACGTTCGTCCCGTGCCTCCGCATCAGAGCAGCCACCGCCGCGCGAAAGTCGTGGGCAGCCAGGGCCTGGGGAAACTCGTCATCCGGCTGCTCCGGGTCGTCGTGGGTGCCGGATGAGTCCACGACTGGACTGTAGCGATTCCGGCCCTCTGGGGAGGAGAAAATGGCGTCACGGCGGGCCCCACTGGTGAGCGACGGTGGTCGGCGCGCGTTACCGCCGACGGTGCGCGTCCGAGGGTGGCGAAAGGCACGGCTGGCGGGCGCTGGAGCGCTACCCCAGGACCCGCCCCAGCCGTACCTCGTCCGGGTACGGAATGGGGTCTGGCTGCCGCCCGGCGCGGATGTCCTCTTGCCGCGCGATCCACCAGGCCGGGTCGAGCAGCTCCCCGTGCATCTCGACGAACAGGTCCCGCAGCCGTCCCGGCGGGAAGAGGAAGCGGAGGAACTCCTCGGGGAACACGTCGCGTGGGCCCACGTGGAACCAGGGCTCGGCGGACGACTCCTCGGCCTCGTCGCGGGCGCTCGGCATCCGGCGGAAGGTGACGTCGGTGAGGAGCGAGATCTCGTCGTAGTCGTAGAAGACCACCCGCCCGCGCCCGGTCATCCCGAAGTTCTTGAGCAGGAGATCTCCGGGGAAGATGTTCGCCTCGGCGAGGTCGCGGATCGCCCAGCCGAACTCGCGCACCCCGTGGCTCCGCTGCGCCGGGTCGGCGTGGTCGAGCCAGAGGTCGAGCGGCGTCATCCGGCGCTCGACGTACAGGTGCTTCAGCACCAGCCGGTCCCCCTCGCGCTCCACGCTCCGGGCGCAGGAGCGCTCCAGCTCCTCGATCACCGCGGGGTGCATGCGCTCGGCGGGAAACAGCACGTCCGAGTACTCCAGGGCGTCGGGGAGCCGCCCCACCCGGTCGTGGTACTTCACCAGCAGATACTTCGCCCGGACCTCCTCGCGACTGATCTGCTTCGGCGGGGGGAACTCGTCCCGGATGACCTTGAACACCCAGGGGAACGAGGGGAGGGTGAAGACCATCATCACCATCCCCCGCACGCCCGGCGCCGGCACGAAGGCGTCGGTGGAGTGCTTCAGGCTCCAGTGGAGGTCCCGGTAGAAGAGCGTCTTGCCCTGCTTCTGCAGCCCCACCGAGGTGTACAGCTCGGCCTTCGACTTCCCCGGCATCAGCTGGTTGAGGAAGGTGACGAACTCGGAAGGCACGTCCATGTCGACGATGAAGCAGGCCCGAGAGAGGCTGAACAGCGCGGCCAGGTGCTCGCCCTTGAGCAGCAGCGCGTCCACGTACAGCCCGCGGCCCGACTGTGCGTGCCGGATGCAGGCCACGAATGGCGTCTGCTGGTTCCCGTTCAGCAGCCGGCCCACCACGTACGCCCCCATGTCGCGGAAGAAGAGCGAGGACAGCAGCTGCACCTGGAAGTTGAGCTGGCGCTCGCGGTGGCCGGGCAGATGCTCGCCGAAGGCGATCAGCACCTTGCGGAGATCGCGCCGCAGGTTCTCGAAGGGCACCGACAGCCCGAGGCTCCGGGCGATGGCGGTGAAGGTGGACATCAGATTCGTGGCGGTGGGGTACCAGGACCTCCAGGTCAGCTCGTCCGCCTCGATGAACTCGGTGGCCACCGCCTGGCGCCAGAAGATGTACTCGTTCCGGTAGTAGGTGCGGTCGAGCACCCGGCAGGCGACGGAGTTGTAGAAGGTCTCGGCGCACTCCGGCCGCTTGTGCTCGTACAGAAGGCCAATGAGCGCCTGCTTCACCTGCGGCCACAACGTCTCGTCGGTGCGCGCGTCCGGATGGAGCCGCAGGACGGACTCGACGGACTCGCGGACCCGCGCGTCGTAGGTTCCGATGCCCAGCCGGTTCAGCGCGTGAGCCCCCTCGCGGTCGCCCTGTTCGAAGCACTCCTTGGCCGCCGCGCTCTGCTCCCGGAACTGAGCCCAGCGCTTCTCGAAACCGTCCAGGATGGTGCGGGCGATCGCCTGGGGAGTGCTCATTGCGGGGGTCAGGCCAGCATTCTCGCAGGGTTTCACCGCCGGTGACGGAACCCGTGCCAGCGACCATCCCCCGAGACGATGGCTGCCTCCACCCGGACCCTCGCCCTGGCCGTCCTCCTCGCGCTCCACCCCGCGCCCGCCACTTCGGCGCCCTCGGCGGACCCCCAGTCGCCCCCCTCCCCAGGCCGCTGGACTTCGAGCTCTTCACCGACGCGGTCAGCCTGACCGGCGGTCCGGACACGCTGCTGGACGGCGGGGAGGACGACCACCACACCCAGCCCTCGGGTGACTCGGGTGACCGCATCGCCTGCGCGGTCATCACCCGCTGACCAGCGGCGTTGTCCTTGCGCCGAGGCCATGGCACGGTGCTCGGGGGCCCTTGCGATGGCGATGCCCGAGCACCACTTCGAGGAGATCCGCGAGGCCTGTGTGCATCTGCACGCGCGCGGGCTGCTCGCCGCGGCGGATGGAAACGTCAGCATCCGGCTGCCGGACGACAGCATCGTCCTCACTCCGGCGGGAGTGAACAAGGCCCGGCTCCGTCCCGGGTCGCTCGCGCGGGTCACGCTGGACGGACGCATCCTCGAGGGGAAGCCCTCGACCGAGCGGGCGATGCACCTGACGGTGTACCGCGCCAGTCCCGAGGCGCGGGTGGTGGTCCACGCCCACCCGCCCACCGCGATCGCCTGGACGCTGGCCAGGCCCGAGCTGACCGAGCTTCCGGCGGACGCGCTTCCCGAGCTGCTCCTCGCCGCCGGCCGCGTACCGATCGCCCCCTATGCCCGCCCCGGAACCGAGGAGATGGGGGCGGTGCTCCTGCCGTTCCTCCCGGGACACCGGCTCCTGCTGCTCTCGCGCCACGGCGCGCTGGCCTGGGGTGAGTCGATGGAGGAGGCGATCAACGGCATCGAGCGTGTCGAGCACAGCGCGCTGATCCTCAAGGCCGCCGAGGAGCTCGGGGGGTCAACGCCGCTCCCACCGCTCGAGCTGGAGGCGCTCCGGACGCTCCGGGCACGCATCGGCCCGAGGCTCCTGTGAAGCGCATCGAGGGGCTGGCGCTCCGCTCGGACGGGTCCCGCCTCGAGGTCCTGGACCAGACGCGCCTTCCGGATGACGAGGTGTGGCTCGATGGGAGCGAGCCCGGAGAGATGGTGGGCCACCTCCAGCGCCTCTCGGTCCGGGGGGCGCCGCTCATCGGCGTGGCCGCGGCCCTGAGCGTCGCCGCGGCCGCCGGGCGCGGAGCGGACACGGCATCGCTCCGGAGCGCCATCGCCGGGCTGCGCGCGGCGCGGCCCACGGCGGTGAACCTCGCCTGGGCGATGGACCGGCTCGGGGCGGTGCTCGACGCCGGCGGGAGCACGGCGGACCTGGTGCGGGAGGCCGAGGCGATCCACGACGAGGACGTGGCCGCCTGCGCCCGGATGGGCGAGCTCGGCGCGGATCTGGTGAGGCCCGGCGAGCAGCTGCTCACCCACTGCAACGCCGGGGCGCTGGCGACCGCGGGGATCGGCACCGCGCTGGGCGTCATCCACCGCGCCCATGCCCGCGGGCTCGACGTTCACGTCTGGGTGGACGAGACCCGGCCATTGCTCCAGGGCGCCCGGCTGACCGCCTGGGAGCTGGGCCGGCTGGGCGTCCCGTACACGCTGGTCACCGACGGCATGGCGGGGACGCTCTTCCAGGCCGGGAGGGTGAGCCGGGTCCTGGTCGGCGCCGACCGGGTCGCCCGGAACGGCGACTTCGCGAACAAGATTGGCACCTACGCGGTGGCGGTCCTCGCCCGTGCGCACGGCGTGCCCTTCCACGTGGTGGCCCCCTGGTCGACGGTGGACCTCGACTGCCCGGCCGGCGGCGCCATCCCCATCGAGCAGCGCGCGGCGGAGGAGGTGCGGGGCGCCCGCGGCGTACGCTGGGCGGCGGCCGATGCGCCGGTCTTCAACCCCGCGTTCGACGTCACCCCCGCCTCACTGGTCACCTCGCTGGTCACCGATCGCGGCGTGGTGGAAGGCGAGTGGCTGGCCGCGGGCGGTCTGGTCCGGCTCGCCTGAGCCTCAGGCGCGGAGCCCGAAGATCGACCGGAGGCGATCGAGGATCCAGTTTGCCTCCCGGACCTCGACCACCGTGCCGTTGGCCTCCGCCACCGCGCGGAGCTGCCCCCGCCGGTGGGCCAGCGCCTCCGAGAGCAGCCCTGCCAGCGCCGGCTGCTCGTCGAACAGCTGGGCGAACGTGGGCCGGTCCAGCTCGAAGAGCACCGCGTCCTCGGCCGCGACCACCGTCGCCGCGCGGGGCTCGCCGGTGAGCAGTGACATCTCGCCGAAGTACTGCCCACGCCCGAGCCGGGTCACCTCCACGCCGCGGGCGGTCAGGATGGAGACGCTCCCCGAGGCCACCACGTAGAACGTCCGGCCCGGGGCTCCCTGCTCGATGATGCGCTCCCCGCGCCCGAACCGGCGGGGCACCATCTCGTGTGCCACCCGCTCGCGCTCGCCCGGCCCGAGCACCCGGAAGAGGTCCACCTCGTCGAGCAGCGCGATCCGGCTGGACACCGGGAACTCCTGCGCCTGCTGGTCCGGGAAGCGGTGGTGAAGGACCCGCTGCTCGTAGGGCACCTCGATGCCCTCGCGCCGGAGCCGATACCAGAGGCGGGTCAGGATCTCGTCTCGCACCCCGTTCGCCCGCGCCACGTCCGAGACGTAGAACCGGATCCGGTACCTGACGCCCGACTGCTCGTAGGACCAGGTCCGCACCCGGGCCGCGGGCTCGGCGAGGATGAGCGGCACCTCGGCCAGCGTGTCGCGTACCACCCCCTTCACCCGGTTCGGCGGCGTGTCGTAGGTCAGGGTGACGAAGGTGTCGAAGCCCACCGGCTCGCTCCCCCGCGAGTAGTTCTTCACCCCCTGCTTGCTGAAGGTGGTGTTGGGAAGGGAGATGATCTCCCGGCGCTTGTTCTCCACCCGGGTGGCGCGCCAGCCGATCTGGACGATGCGGCCGAAGATGTCGTTCCCGACCGAGATGATGTCGCCCACCTGGAACGGGCGCTCCAGCTGGATGGCGAGCCCGGCGAAGAGGTTTCCCAGCGT